>NZ_JBPVIS010000003.1:0-615586 GCF_051660965.1 Vibrio glycogenivorans
GTCTTGATTGACTTAGCAGCTTCACGAGCAAAAGCTTCAAGTGCTTTTTTATCCATGTTGTCCATCCTTAGCCAGTACGGCTTAAGTGTAGACAGTTACACAGAATTCAGGACAGTCTCCACAACCCGCGTGTACGTTTTTATTTCTGCGTGTTAAAAACTGGAATATCAGTTCAACCAGAGAGTCTATGGAATAAGAACAAATTTCCCAAAATGCTTCTTCTGCAAGAACTCGGTTTGTGCTTGTCTGATTTCCGATAGAGGGAAAGTTTTAGCCACTAATGGCTTAATTTGGCCTTGCTCTATATAACTGACCAAGTTTGGGAACACAGGCTCGTCCCATGCAGTAGTGCCAATTAACGTAATGTCCTTGAGGTACAGCTGGCGTAAATCTATATTCACCATCGGTCCTGCGATCGCACCCGATGTCACTAGGCGCCCTCCTCGCTTTAGCACTCTTAATTGTTGACCAAAGTTTTCACCAGCAACATTATCAATCACCACATCGACACAGCTTTCAGCCAATACTGTGGTCAGATCTTCATGGCGGTCTAAAACCCGATCAACACCTAACGCTCGCAGTGCCGCATGATTCGCTTGTGATGCCACCGCCCAAACCGTTGCGCTGCGACGTTTAGCAAGTTGTACCGCAGCAGAGCCAACACCGCCGGAAGCACCCATCACTAAAATCGTGTCACTCGACTTGACGTTCGCCCTATGCAACATGTTCTCTGCTGTTCCATAAGCACAAGGAATGCTAGCGAGCTCCACATCACTCCACTGAGTTTGCACTGGAAATACTTCACTTGCAGGCACTTTCACGTATTCAGCAAACGCACCATCAAAATCAGAGGCCATCCATATATTATCTAGGTCTTCAAACCCATTGGTTCTCATACATGCTCTAATCAAAACACGTTGATTGATTAGCTTTGAGTCTGCCTCACTCGCTGTAGCGACGACCATACCGCAGCAATCTGTTCCTTGAATGAGCGGAAAAGGTGTCTCCTCACTCCAACCGCCGTCGCTGAGCGTACTGAAATCATCTTGCTCTGCCATGTTATTGGTCGAAGTACTGACATCTCCTGAGTACCAACCCATGCGTGTATTGATCTCAGTGTTATTAACCCCCGCTGCCAAGACCTTTATCAAGACTTCACCCTCAGCAAGCTCCGGTATCGCCACATCTTGGTAGACAAGCTTATCAAGGCCACCTTGAGCGATTGTCACCACCGCTTTCATCGTTTTTGTTTGCTTCAAATTCATCGTCCTCTGCATGCGCTTGCAATACAACGTTGAGTTGTTATGCTTAAGTATAGTGATCACTATACTTTCATTGTGGGAAAAGAATGTCAAAGAAAGATGACTTACTTCAAGCCGCTGAACGCTTGTTTTATCAGGAAGGCTTTCATCGTACCGGCGTTGCAAAAATCGCCCAGCAGGCAAATACAACCCAACGAACGCTCTACAAACACTTTCCTAGCAAAGAGAGCTTAATTTTGGCGATCATGGAGCAAAGAGAAGCTAGATACTGGAAAAGTGTTGAAGAACTGGACAGCACTTTCAACGAAGGTTGGCACTCATTAGTGCCATTTTATGCGCTCAGAAACTGGTTTGAACAACAAAACTGCAATGGTTGTTTTTATTGGCATGCACTTTCTGAATATCAGGGCAAAGATCAACAGATCGTGCAGTATGTTCGCGACAATAAACTGCGCCAAGAACAGGATCTTTGCTCTCGACTTGGAAAAGACGGTATTTCTCAACCCGCTTTATCTAATCTCCTGATGCTCATTTACGAAGGCATCACTGCATCGTCCCCTCTCGACATCTCTTGTGCAACTTGGGAAAGCACTTTCGAGTATGTTTCACAGTTACTCGATGGGGCAAAAGCTAGTAGTGGACGCGAACAGTCATCATAGATGATCAGAATTAGACCAGTTATCGTTGTGTGATTACCAAGAGTTGTAGATTATTTTTGGACAAAACCTTGTCAGTGACTGTACTAAATTGGCATTTGATGGATAATTTTAGGTATTTAAAAACCTCTTGTCGATTGGCTAAATTAACTTATTCATTGCAGTCGGCAAGTCATCTTCTGCGCGAATATCAAACCTGTTTACTGTATAACATTCATTAGGGAAATTTTTTATACCACTATTTAGTCAGTATTTAGCAAGCTCTCAATTTGTTTGCACTTTTCTTCAAGTAAACCCTTCACGTTATGGTCATTAGTCTTGGCAATTGAGACCCATTGTGTCCCAGTACCATCATTATGTTGAAACTCTATTTGGAGTTCATATTTTTTCAGCCCAGCGAGAGCTATCAGAAAGCCAATAACCAAAGCAACAGGAGCCATATATAAGCCCATTGTTGGAGGGGCGATGACCCAAACAAGACTTGAAACTAGTCCACCTAAGAGAAGCACACGCCAAATGTGATTACTAGCAGTATTGATTTTCACACGCACACGATTTATTCTTTTTATTGAATACTCATCACTCTTGAATTTTAGAGTGCTTTCATCTAGTTTGAAGTCTGTATCTCTGATCATTGTGAGCCTCATTACTATAATTATGCAATTTGTGCCAAATTACTCGGTATAGGTTATTACATGTTTAATCAAAGATTCAACTGTTCTAGTTTGTTATATGTCACACCAATTTGTTTAAATGTTGTCGAAATTAAAATTTTAGAAAATTTCATAATACACCCATAATAACTTAAAAAACAATCTTCCCCACGATAAATCGTCAGTAAACACAAATCTTTCAAGTGTGCAGAGTGGAGGTTAACTAAAACCGAGTATCAAAATATGATGTTGGAATCACGGTTTCGCCCACTTTCAGCTTTGTATCGCTACCGACAATACCTCTCCCCACCACAGCTGTCACCGTAGTGAAAAGAAAAGTCAAAAGTGAATTATGCGGCTTTAAAGCAACGCCTTGCGGAAATTACGCCTTTCATTCGCTACTTATAGTAAGACACCCATATTATATTTAAAACAATCGCTCCCATGATAAATCGTCAGTAAATACCAACCTTTCAAGTGTGCATAGCAGAGGTTAACTAAAATCGAGTATCAAAATCTGATGTTGGAATCACGGTTTCGCCCATTATCAGCTTTGTATCGCTACTGACAATACCTCTCCCCACCACAGCTGTCACCGTAGTGAAAAGAAAGGTCAAAAGTGAATTACGCGGCTTTAAAGCAACGCCTTGCGGAAGTTATGCCTTTCATTCGCTGCAAGCCGTGATGCTGCTGATATTGGCGCAGAGACTGTTCACCGCCGATAGGTCCGGTGAACTCCTTTTCAAGCGAAACAATCAAAGCTCCCCAAACCGCTTCATCGATTCCTAGTCTGGACAAAATCGGCAGCTGGAACTCAGCTATAGCCCCACGTTTATCTTCACGTATTGCGCGACCACTGAAATCCACCAGCGACAAGTAGTCTTCAAGTCGGAACGGCAACCCCTCAGGCATCTCCAGCCTAGGGTCACCGACAAAGGGAAATAAGGCTTCAGGTTGGCGCGAGTCGCAGCCGTCAGACTCTCGGAGTGTATCCACCCGAGTCTTGATGCTGGTATATTCAGACTCTTCAGGAGTGGGCGCTATCTGGGCGCGGACTGGGTTTAAGTCGACATACGCCATACAGGCAACTAAGGCAGCTTCGTCAAGTAGCGCTTGCGACTTAAAACGCCCCTCCCAAAATCGTCCAGTGCACCCCTCTTCTTTGTTAGCCTGACGGGCTATGGCCTCATTGAGATTACGCATAAACCAGCTGATGTCATACAGACGCTGGCGATACACCTCAACAATATCCATAACGGCTTTCAATGATGCATCATCGAGCTGCTCTCCACTGAGATAGCGAGTGGTTAGCAACGTTCCCTTGTGCAATTGATGCCAACGCTCCAAGACCTCATTCGCACTCCAACCCAGAGCCATCACCTGATTTACATGCAGAACCACGTGAGTGTGATTACTCATCACCGCATACGAGCAAACATCAATGGCGAACACACGTGCCAACTTGAGCAGACGCGCTTCAACCCAGCCCCGCCGATGCTCATAACTCTTGCCAGTAATCTCATCAAAACCACACAAGTAGGCCCTGCGCACACAGCGCGAAACACAGTGGTAGTAAGCTGTATCATCCAGACTAACTTGTTCAGAGCGAGCTTTGGGCATCGTAATTCTCCTGAGAATTGAGCACTACTTAAGTGTAGGAGAGGGTCGACAACTCGACCAGTATCATGGGTGTCAAGTTAAGTCGTTTTTCATAATACACCCATAATAACTTAAAAAACAATCTTCCCCACGATAAATCGTCAGTAAACACAAATCTTTCAAGTGTGCAGAGTGGAGGTTAACTAAAACCGAGTATCAAAATATGATGTTGGAATCACGGTTTCGCCCACTTTCAGCTTTGTATCGCTACCGACAATACCTCTCCCCACCACAGCTGTCACCGTAGTGAAAAGAAAAGTCAAAAGTGAATTATGCGGCTTTAAAGCAACGCTTTGCGGAAATTACGCCTTTCATTCGCTACTTATACTAAGACACCCATATTATATTTAAAACAATCGCTCCCATGATAAATCGTCAGTAAATACCAACCTTTCAAGTTTGCATAGCAGAGGTTAACTAAAATCGAGTATCAAAATCTGATGTTGGAATCACGGTTTCGCCCATTATCAGCTTTGTATCGCTACTGACAATACCTCTCCCCACCACAGCTGTCACCGTAGTGAAAAGAAAGGTCAAAAGTGAATTACGCGGCTTTAAAGCAACGCCTTGCGGAAGTTATGCCTTTCATTCGCTGCAAGCCGTGATGCTGCTGATATTGGCGCAGAGACTGTTCACCGCCGATAGGTCCGGTGAACTCCTTTTCAAGCGAAACAATCAAAGCTCCCCAAACCGCTTCATCGATTCCTAGTCTGGACAAAATCGGCGGCTGGAACTCAGCTACAGCCCCACGTTTATCTTCACGTATTGCGCGACCACTGAAATCCACCAGTGACAAGTAGTCTTCAAGTCGGAACGGCAACCCCTCAGGCATCTCAAGCCTAGGGTCACCGACAAAGGGAAATAAGGCTTCAGGTTGGCGCGAGTCGCAGCCGTCAGACTCTCGGAGTGTATCCACCCGAGTCTTGATGCTGGTATATTCAGACTCTTCAGGGGTTGGCGCTATCTGGGTGCGGACTGGGTTTAAGTCGACATACGCCATACAGGCAACTAAGGCAGCTTCGTCAAGTAGCGCTTGCGACTTAAAACGCCCCTCCCAAAATCGTCCAGTGCACTCCTCTTCTCTATTAGCTTGACGGGCTATGGTCTCATTGAGATTACGCATAAACCAGCTGATGTCATACAGACGCTGGCGATACACCTCAACAATATCCATAACTGCTTTCAATGACGCATCATCGAGCTGCTCTCCACTAAGATAACGAGTGGTTAGCAGCGTTCCTTTGTGCAATTGATGCCAACGCTCCAAGACCTCATTCGCACTCCAACCCAGAGCCATCACCTGATTAACATGCAGCACCACATGGGTATGATTACTCATAACCGCATACGAGCAAACATCAATGGCGAACACCCGCGCCAACTTGAGCAGACGCGCTTCAACCCAACCCCGCCGATGTTCATAACTGTTACCAGTAACCTCATCAACACCACACAAGTAGGCCCTGCGCACACAGCGTGAAACACAGTGGTAGTAGGCCGTATCATCCAGACTAACTTGTTCAGAGCGAGCTTTGGGCATCGTAATTCTCCTGAGAATTGAGCACTACTTAAGTGTAGGAGAGGGTCGACAACTCCACCAGTATCATGGGTGTCAAGTTAAGTCGTAGAGCGCGACAAGCATATTTGCAAGCCGACGAACAATGAGACTGCTGACAGAGATAATTGATGGCCAAAACCTAAGTTCGGAGATATCGAATGTATAAACAGTCCCGAAAACTGAACCATTGATATAATTATCACAGCGATGCCAATGTAAAACACAAACAACCTCCAACACCATAGGTGCATAACGCATATTAGGATCGCTACCTAACCTACCACCAAAAACAAACTTAGAGCAACATAATTATTACATTTCAGCCAGTTATCAATCAACTAAATCAAACATGCTTCGCAATATAATACACATTGCCATCTACCAATTAGCCAGCGACCTAAACTCCATTTAACCAACGTGACTAGTAAACCCGACGCGAAAACGTTCACCCCTTTTGTGAGAAAATCTAGGCTTTATGCAATCGTATCACTATACGAAAATTTAAATCACCAATGTTGTGGGTTGATATGAACCCGGCTATCTAGACACCTGCAACATATGAATTTAAGTAGTGCAAACCGCACCTCAGTATTTTGAGTAACCGCACGCCCCAAAGTCGTTATGGGGCAAAAGTGAGCTTCATTCCGCCTTGCAACACTAGGCTCCTTTACACTACACTTTTTCTAATTTTACACAGCATTACTTATCTTAATTACGGCCAAATTGGCTTAACCATGTGTCCTAGATTACTAGAACAGGATATATCTAGCTTGTTAAACAATCAGAATTTATAACTGGCTTAGCGGTATTTATTCCTAATTTATCACGTCATTATTTGATTAAATTCCAGATGGATAACCTTGTTGCTTCCATCTAAGGCAACCTGGACAAGAGATTTTGATCCACTTCTAAATGTGACCTCATAAACTAGCACTACTTGTTCTTGAAAACCATTGAACGCTCTATAATATTGAGGTCGAAGGTATTCTACTTGCTCTACTTTTCCTAACTGTGCAGATACCTGACCAGGAATAGCTTGTAGTTGCTGTCCGAACTCGTTTAAAACTAATCTTGATAAGCTATTCATATACTTAGCTTCACCATTATTGTTTAAAAAAACCTTCAACCATTGAGCCTTTATCTTTGATTGAGACTCAAAAACCTCATACTTTGAAGCATGTTCTTCAGCCATAATTGGAATAAAAATCTCGAACTCTTGTTTAATTGCTGCTATGTCAGCAGAGGTAAGCTCACTGTTGTTGAGCACATAAAAAACACGAAAGTTTGAACGACTCAAGTCTTTTGCCCTGACATAACCTACTTGAATACCAGAATAATTTTTCTCTGTAAGGGTAGGTATGTTGCTAACAAAGTACAAAGGAGAATAAAACATTAAAGCCTGTGCTATTTGGTCATTCTTTTCTTTATCGTTAGATACATTAATCTCGATTAGTTGTACATCTTTTGCTTGAAAATTACATCCAGACAAATAGATGAAAGAAATCATTAGAAGAACTGACTTGATCAAACGTGACATTTTCTCTCCTTGAAAAATAACACTTAATACACGGGAAATAGCCACATGTCCTGCTCTCCACTTTGCTGGCTATCCCGATATTCCTTAGTATACCCTACACAGATAAGGAAAAGTATGTCAAATAACCTCACTATGATATGTCGGGTTAACTACCACTGACTCACAATGGGGCAAGAATGATTTAGGACCGTAAAGTCACCGGTGACTTTAGTGACTATCTCGTAAACCAAATTGTTGTTGGTAGCAACTATTCAAACTTGGTAGGAGCTTCCTCCAATCAGAACTGTTCAATTGCCGCGGACATATTGGCGTTGGCCTTACTGACCAACAACTAAATCGAAACCCCCACTCTAGCCCGAGTAATGGATATAGTTTTCCATCTTGCATTACCAAACCAAAGACTCTGCCTTTCCAGTAGAAGTTTTTGTGTGGCAAAATCCCCCAAGCGGGATTATCTCTAAACGTACTGCCACTGGCGTAAAATGGGCAACCTTGAGTCCTAGACTCCTCACTAACGTCTACGAACACCCAAGCCTCATTGTGGTTATCACAAAGCGAGGAGTTCTTGCCGCAATATTGTCTTTGACCATTGGTTTCAACCACGTGTACCCATTTAGTAACGTGACTACAAATTATCTCTATTGCGGGGTACCCAGGTGCGAAACTGGTCTTATCACTCTGACCAACAAAGGATTGCTCGAAAGTCACAGTATCATCAATTTGAGAGCGGAGAACTTCGGCCCTAGCCAAATTGAAGCAAGTATCATAACTACCAAGCTTTATATTTGGTCTCAAAGAAATGATTCTTATAGCAGTTAGCGCTATGTAGAATGCAACAAAAATGAGCGCTCCAATGACTAACAAGTAGAGTAGTAACATTTGCTCATCGCTCTCATTAGATTGCTACCGGCAAGTTAAAGATGATGTTAGTAACTCACATTAGTCAGGTTTGGTCAAATTCCATTCAGGCTTCTGTATCTATCACAGCCTGTAGCGCAGTTTGGGGCAGAATCATGTATGCTACTACCTACCCAAGTCAGTGCGCGTTAGAAAATGTGAGATTCTTTGGTCAGCAACAGTAACGTCTCATTAGTGTGTCAGGGTAAACTCACAACGAGATAATTATATGGGAGCATTTTCTCTTAGCTTTATGGATGATGATACCCCCCCGATACCAGAACCAGAGTTTTAAACCAAGCGCCCTACACACTATTCCCCTACTTTGCTTGTAACGCCTGAATTCGCTTAGCTTCTTCCTCAATCATTACATCTAAAATATACGCGTTATCCATCACTCGCTTTTGCCCGATCGCCGCGCCCTTAGCCATTAATACCGGCGATACCTTTAGGGATTTCTGCCCTACTGGTGTTGCCATAAATGCGGTCATTTCTTCTAGCTCTTCAGTAGTAAAAGCGTCAGTGTATAAACGGACATAGTCCTCACGTAGGCTCTCACCACTCATATAAGTATGAAAGAACTCTCGCATCGTGTGCTCATATGGCGCAAGGTGAGGTTGAGCTTGAATTTGCAGTGCCAACATATGGTTAATCGACTCCGCTGTCAGAGCATTGATGTTCATTGTGTCGAGTAGTTTGTTTGCCGCATCTTCATGTGCTCCCGCAAAAGCACTCGCACAAATCATAGATACACACAGTGCAGCCATACTTTTAAGTTTTATCATTCAATATCCTTATTGTTCTTCACCCAAAACATTTTGGGGCTGAAATGAGTTTAATTGCTCAACTCACATGTTCCGAACAGGGCTTGTTGAACGCTTAAGCGCTGACTGCGCAGCGCCTAACCTCACATTACTGTAGAAACATCATTCAAAGACTTTTACTAAATAAGGCTCCAACGAGCCTTTTCTTTCAGTATATGCTGAATAATATGTATATGTACCAAAGTCTGTGCTGTGAATATACCACTTCGCATTATTCAGTCGTGCTAACAACCTCAGTAAATCGAACATTTTTATTGCGATAACAATCGCGACTATTATTGACACAGCATAAAATGGGGATTGCTTCATCAGCTCTAGACTCTCCAAAATATTATATACTGAAAATGCCATTAAAAAGCACATAATAATAAATTTTGGAACTAGCAGTTTAAGATATGCATTTCTGAGATCTCGTTAGTTTGTAAAGTGTAAGTTAAACAAAGCGTTAGAAACCTCTGTCACCGGAATTCCGTTAATGTTTACATTCCATCGTGTTTCCGATGTTTCAACCAATGCGGAGTCATTTTTTCGCCAACCCTCTACTATCATCGATACTACAAATGCATATAGCATTTTAACGATTAGCAAATAGATTAACAGTGCAGGGGCATTGAGCACCGCTGCACCCATTGTAAATACAATTGAAACTAGAAAAATACTTGGACCAAAAATCAACTTCTTGTTACTCATTGCAAATCCTTTTTCTATAATGAATGACATAGGTTTCTCGCCCAGTGATTCTTCTACACCTTGGAAATCACTATTGAGTATTGAAGGCACTCATATCATTAACTATCGATTACTGTAGGCTTGGTTTATCCAAACACCATTCGCTATCCTTGCGGCCAACTATCTTAAACTAGATCTCATGTACAAGTCTGTTACTCGATCCAACAACCTGATATATATCAAATATTTCTTACTCGTAAAGGCGGCGAAAACCGGCAGCTTATTAGATCTAACAAGCTGGCAGTGTAGATGAAAGTGATGAACTGCAATCGCATAACCCTTAAATCATGAAAACTTTTGATAGGTCATAGGCATAATGTTGCCTTCTTGTAGGCTTAACTGTTTTTGTTCGCTCGGTCTCTCCCCACTCGACCTATCCCGAAAAATATCATGCAAAGCAATGCCAATTTATGCATACTGCCACCACTTCCCCCTGAGTGCGTTGGCGCTGGCTGGGAAAACATCGGTTGATTATTGTCAGCGCGAGTTGGTTTAATCGGCTTGTTCTGTTTAGCCTCTCGAGCGCTTTGCTCTTTCAGTACTCTCGATTGGTTTTTGCGCTCCATTCCTAGTTGCTCAAACACAGCTTCTTCTACTATGAGCAGAGAGGTATAGTCGGTTAATAGTCCGTATTCCAGCGCAATATCTTCAATTGCTTGCTCCTTATCGCTGTCTTTTTGCTCCAGATAATCCATTTGTTCCTGCAGGTCACGAATTGCTGAGAGCGCCCACATTCTCTCCAGTTCCGGATGCTCAATCGCGGTACCCGGCAGCATCACCTTAGTTCGGTATTGGCGGGATTCGCCACCAACATCCATGGTTAGCTTGATATCCGCCTCCCCGCCGTTGAAGTAGTGGCCAAACACGGTCAATTGCTCACCACGATACAGGCTGCTGATCTGCTCTGGTGTCAAGTCTTTAATTTTCACGCCTTTTACATCGATGTTGATATTTCGGTAAGCCTGAAATGTCAGTTTACTGGTGATGTTCATAAGATGGCCGATAATGTCATCCGTGTTAGATACTGAGGTCGCGACACCGTTCGACAACTTGGTCATAGGCTCCAGTAATGGTGTGTTAGCACTGTTACCCATAATGAATGTAAACAGTCGCACATCATGCTTTTCCATCAAGTCGAAGAAACGGCGCTTTTCGGTCACTCCCACATTTGCCACACCATCGGTCACCAGCACAATACCAGTAGGACGATCATCATCGAGTTTACGAATAGCGGCAGACATACCTTTGTAGAGATTGGTGCCATTACTTGGCGTTGCCTGCTCGACTGATAGCAGCGCGTTGCTGACATTAGACGGGTTGACCGCCACAAAGCCGCCAGTTAAATCATAGGTATTGTTATCGAACATCACGATGCGAAATCTGTCTTGCGAAGGCAGGTTAGTCAAGCCTTGACGCACGCCCTCTACTAGCGTCGAATACTTGCCAGACATTGAGCCTGACTTATCCAGCACGAACACCCAATCACGTCCTTGAGCTACTCGGGTCAGATCATCACCCGGTGTAAAGGTCAACTTCACCGTACCGCGCTTAGATGTTTCTGGGTCACGGTAAGCCACCATATCAACACGACCTGGTAAGCCTTCTTGCAAACGCCAGTAGACAACCACGTCTTGATCGAGCCTCATTGTCGCTTGAGTAGTCTGGTGAGACTCTTCTTGCTCGATATTAGCCATATGATTACTGATGCTTGCCTTCCAGGTACTATGTTCTCCATCCGTTTGCTGGGAAATCACCGTCGAGGAATGTCCAGGCATCCTGACGCCATCAATGGGATAGGAGGAGCGTAATGTCACGTTGAATGAAAAATCCTGTTCCACTTTGTCATTTCGGGTCCAAAAGCTGGCTTTGGCTTCATCCACTCCGCCTTCTTCCAAGGGGTAGACATAACGTCCAATACCATGGTCTAACAAGGCGTCCTGCATATATACTAGCCTCACCTTCACGCTCTGTTGCGGTTGCACTGGGTACACCCGAATATCAAAGGTTTTGTATTGGTCTTTTTCTGTCAGTGCTGTAGCGTTGCCCTGCGCTTTTTGGTCATCGTAAATCTGGCGGGCTTTTTCCTTGGAGACGGCCTCAGCAATGATCGGCGAGCCGTTAATCCAATAGATAAACTCGCCCACAACGGCTTTTGGCGGAACGGGGAACGAGTACAAAGCTTCCAACTCTGCATCATTAGGGTTGTAAAACGTTTGTTCAATTGATGTGGTGGCGTAGCCATCCTGAATCACAACATCAACATGGTGGGATTGGATCTGCAGATCTTTATATTGGCTGTTAATGGGTTTGAGTAATCCCGCCGCTAGCGCTTTCGATGAAAGCGTAGCGATAAGCACAATAATAAACAAAACACTCCAAAGGGCCTGTTGTGCATTCATTTTCAGTCGGTTTGACATCATTGCCTCCTTTATCTTCTATCAGCAGAGAGTCTTTCTCCGGTTGCCCAATAGAATGCACGAAGGCTGAAAAGCCCCAAAGCTCAGCAGGCAAAGTGGCAAATAGTAATACTGCCGGTGTTACCCGGTGCGACTTTTCGTTGTGTCGTCTCCAGTTTCGAATTCATCAAACTTCGAATTCATCAAACAAAGGGAAGCTCCAGCGACGTATCGCGACCACCATCGAGGTACCATGCCGCTCTTCCATGGATAAATCGCTGTCGCTGTTGCACGATGCATAGAATTCTTTCACCAGATGCTGAATACGCTGTTGGAACTTATGATTGGTTGGCAAAGACATCAGCCCGGTTGACATCACCAGTTTCTCGTCATTATTGGAAAAGTGCGTGCGGAAGAAGGTGCTTATCACCTGTTGCTGGAAGAATTGCTGGATAGGCCCTCCTGCAATCCACGAAAAAGACGGTGATATTTTTAGTTTGATGCGGTTGCCCGGCATTAGCTCAATCACTTTGATGCGATCAAGATGCGCTAGTTTTTGAATCAATTGAGGCTCATTGAGATTGTATTGAGTCAGGATCTGTTCAAAACGATAACCATTGGTAATACAAACAGCGACGAGCAGTAACGCCTTATCCGCCACTAACTGTTTTTCCTGCTCCCAGGTCAATGAGGAAAGGTTCTGACTCTCTTCTGCGGCTAGTTTAAACAGTGCGGTCATTTCCAGATTAATCAGAGCACACACCGCAGACAAACGCTCCAGGCTCATACTGCCACCATTCGAGAAAAGGCGCTTAACCGAACCCTCACTCAAATCCAGCGCTTTTGCAACATCCTGATAATTCACACCGTGTGATTTTAACTGTTTCTTCAGTGTCTGAATGACCTGTTCACACTCTGACATTTGTCTCTCCTTGATTGACCACTACAACAGCAAAAACACCAGCCCAATCACAACTAAACTGCAGAGGAAAAAAGTATTATAAGCGCCTTTATTGACCTGCAGTGTTTCTCCACAACTCTGCTCAAAGCTGATTAGACTTACACATCAACAGTGCCTCTTTTACCGAGCTAGCTATGATAACTCTTTTCGAGTCTTTCAAAGACTCTAACTTGTTTAGCAGTGAAGGACGCACTCTGTTAGGGAAGCTCCATACAAACTTGATAAAACTCATGTCTATTCGCTCAGGGCAACCCACTGCCATGTCAGGCCGCACTGATGTTGAGAGTGACCTTTTGACAGCCCTAAAAATGCAGACCCATTTATTCACGTTTAGAAATATCACGGTATCACAATGCGCCAGCCTCAGGTCAATCGAGCCAGTATAATTACCGTCTAGGATCCATTTTTCCTGTCGACACAATTCTCTTTGTACTGCCAACCACTCATCTTTGGGTGTCCGAACCCAAC
Source organism: Vibrio glycogenivorans (assembly GCF_051660965.1). Lineage (NCBI taxonomy): Bacteria > Pseudomonadati > Pseudomonadota > Gammaproteobacteria > Vibrionales > Vibrionaceae > Vibrio > Vibrio glycogenivorans. Next base: position 13,601 of record NZ_JBPVIS010000003.1, read on the forward strand.
CTGGCTGCCAGTACAATGAGTCTAAGTGGTGTACCGGCAAAGCAAGCTCTTTACCCAAAATAATTGACAGTTTCGATTTCCCCGCGCCTCCAGAGCCTATAATTGCGATTTTCTTCATATTTAACTCTGGCTGCAAACCATATCCGATTGACTCTGCAAGTGCTTATTCAACCTGACCAAAGTCTCCATCTGCACCTGAGTTTGGATCATATGGTTGTTTCGGGAAACCCTTAAGTCCCTCACAATGGATGATAGACTCAACTGAGGTCTCTTTCTCATTATCATCGCGGCAATAGTTTGGCCCGTCCTGCCAACACCTGCACGACAGTGTAATACCGGCAACATTCTTTTGGCATCACCGACTGCGCGGCTATTTCTCTGTTCGTAAAAGTTTTTCTTATCACGCACGATCGTATTAATGATATCGACGAGTTCCAGTGTCGCATTCAGATCAATCGTATGATGGTCTGGCCAATTATGCACATGAATTACAGGGACACTGACGGTAGCTTTATAGCCTGAAATTTCCAACTGATAGATTTCCAATCTAGTCGCCATAGCTAAGGAAATTGAACTTTCATGCGTACATCTTGTAGATATTTCGCCATATTTGCCTGAACGTGAAAAATAGCTCGGCAAGTTGTCACTAAAGATGTCGTTACTACTTGCAAGCACGACTAAAGCCGGTGTGCGATTGTCTACCAACAACTGCAGCTGTGCCTCGACTTGATGCGGGTATGGATACTGAGTCGCGATAGCTATATTAAGCCCATCAACGGCAATGAAATTCGCGTTTAAGTCTCTGCGGACGCTTGTCTTAATGCTGTGCGAGAGATTGAATCTATCTCTTTTAAGGTCAAAAAGCAGGCGTTCGGCAGGTCCCTTAATTCCCATTAACAATTTTGCTGTCTCAACACAGTACTTGTCTTGCATATTCATCCTTTGCGCTAAAAGTATCATTTCTCAATTACCTTACAGACACGAGGAAATTTAAGTCAAGCTAGGTTCGTTTGACAGGACGAATTAACCAGCGCTATACGGAATAGAATCAACATTTGTTAAAAGGCTAGTTTGTCCCTCGTTACCAACCTGTTGGAGAAAACATCTAGCTCTCACTGGTTATCTCTTGCAAAATTTGAAGTGCCCTCTCTTTAACTGTGTCAACTTTATTCAAGACATCCTCAAGAGTTTTATCTAGGTATATGTCCGGCTCGATACCAGTCCCGATAAAATTTTCACCATTTGGGTACGTATCGCGCTTGGCGCAAATTCTAAAACACCCACCTCCCGGGAGTTCACCAAAAACAGGTTGACCCGTACTACCACACGTTCTTTCGCCTATCGTTGTCACATTCTGCATTGCGCTCGCATAGATTAAGAAGTCCTCTGCTGCGGAGGCGGTATGCCTGCCTATCAAGATAACAATAGGTAAGTTAGGGTATCCTTTGCCTTGAGGGCTAATTGGACCACTTGAGCCCTCTACCCACGCATCATCTGAAGCGTAAGCCTGATACTCAGTTAAAATGGTTCCCCAGCTTCGATACGCTGCTACATGTTGCCGTGTATACCATTTCGAACCGAGCAACTCACAATCTGTCAGGTGGGATAGTATCTCAGCAGCAACTCGCGTATCTCCGCCACCATTGAATCTGAGATCAATCACTAGCCCAGAGAGGTGCTCCAATTGTGGTAGCAGTGATACAAAATCGTCCACAATTTCAGGCCCATCAAAACGATTTAAACCAACATATGCAACGTCATCGCTCACTCTCTCAAAAGTCACAGCAGTTCCACTTACTGATTGAAGCTTTAGTGACTGATGTTCTCCTTCATAAGTTCGCCCATTGCGCTGAAGCAGTTGCTGCCGATGTGCACCACTTGGAGTAATGAAATTAATCTTTACGCTTGAGCAGGGTTTACCATGTAACGCTCTCAATATTGCCAAATCAACTCGAACATGTGGCGATGATGCCGCTATGTAGCGAAGGATATTTTCCTGTAAATAATCCATCACTTCATGACCATCAATGTGGGTAAGCACCGAGCCCAGCGGGATCAAGTGGATAAGCTCTTCAGCAACACAAATCACCACAGCTTGACCCGCAACCTCTTCTAACTCAATACGTGGCCAGTCTACAAATTGGTTTTCTAGCTCAGGGGGCATGTAGATATTTGTATGTCCATCTTTGAGTAGTGCACAAAACTCCATTAGCAACTGGTAATATTGAAAGGTCGATTGTGGCTCTACTGCTCTGGTTAAATATTCACAATATGCCTTGTCGAAATCCAGTTCTGGCACTTGATGAAAGTAGGCGAAATTATAGCTGGCTTCTTTCCAGAAAAGAGATAAGCCGAATACCCTATCCTTTACGGATAAATCGCCATCGCTTCGTAATAAGACCGTATTGCACATACCTGCTGCTTCCTTTCATTTATCACTATCATGAGGTTAAGGGTATAAAGACAACTAAATCAGAGGATTGATTGACGAAATGGTTTGAAAGCCGCTAACAACTCCGTTTGGGGCAATTTTGGTTCATGCTCCTCCGCCGTTACAAGCCGAGTTTATCAACCAACTCGGTAAATGATGCTTCAATACTCTGGCCCGCGGTATCGATTGTGATTATTTCTTTTTGCCAAACCTCGTAATAACGATTTTGCACATGGTGCCAATCCGGTAATTTCAAGTTTGGGATTTCACATTCACGAGTTTGGACTCTCAGCTTGTGTTCAGCACGGTCAGAGCAACTAATTGCAATGTTGACGAACTTAGCATTTGCAGTTTCCGCCACTTCTTGCCACTCTCGGCGAGTGAGTTCGATGGGGTTACAAGAGTCCGAGATACAACTCATGCCGAGCCTCAAGTTATCCTGAATAATCCTGTAACTCAGTCGATAACCTTCGCCTTCAACTTTATAGTTACAAAGGTCTCGCAGACCTTGCTCTACAGTGTCAATGCGCAGATACATGGCCCCTGCTTTTACTGCTAATAATTTAGCAAGCGTTGACTTTCCAGAGGCTGGTAAGCCTGAAAAAATATATAAGGTAGCAACATTCAAATTGATCCGCCTCTTCTGCACCTAAAGGTGTTCGATTTCCGATAAGCTGATTCCTTATCACAAATGATGAGCGATTCTCTTAAAGGTTTTATTGATAATCAGCAAGGTATATTGGGGTTGTGTGACCATAATTCATCTATTTTTGTCCCCACCTCTATTGGGGTGGTTGATGTTTTAATTCAAGCAACGTGGTTTTTAGCCAGGGTCACAAGATACCGTCAAAGAAACCATGCCCCCTTGATTAATTTGGAAAGGTAAGAGTCAGTTTTGCCTAAATCAAGTTTTGCAACATCATCAAACCAACTCGCTTGATTGAGCATTCTTTCTAGATTGGGGAATACACTCTTTATCTCTTTCATATCGGTTCCACTGTCTGATTTTGGCTAACGGCTCGTTGGAAAACTCGCTCAACCGGACCGACCTGGTTAAGGTTAGCATTGCGCAAGCCACTCGCCGCTCTCTAACGAAAAACACTTTACCGAAGCGAGGGCTAGACTAGAACACACGTTTCACCTCTGAGTATTCGCCGCTGGTGCGAAGAATTACCATCACTACGTTTTCGTTGCGATTTCTAAAAAACCATCCGTGGTTTCCTGTAAACGCAGCAACTAAATCACCTTCGTCATTGGGTACGCCACGTCCTCTCTGATAGCTAATTGAATGACCATTGCCATCACCATGAGCGTCATAGTTCACTGGACCACCTTTCGATACCCACTCAAACTGAGCGATTTGGCCTTCATCCATCACTAGTTTTACTTCAGCGCCAGCGCCAGGTTTGAGAGTAAGCAAAATTTTATCTTTCCACTCAGAGTCCACACCGCTGTCACTCTGCCCCACTGCTGAGACAACACCGGCTTTGCCCTCAACCTTACTCGGGTTTGCCTTTGCTGAGGCTGTCGGAACGACCGCGTGACTCCACTTTTGATCATCCAATGCTTCCTCGGCCAACTGGGCTTTGATTTCACCCATTTTTGTCAAACCAATCGCTTTACCTATACCTGTAGGATCAATCGCATACTCTGCGGGCAGGATCACCGTGACCAACAAAACGATCGCACTGGTGAGTGCGATCACAGTCGAGCGGACCAGCTGTTTGGTTGTCGGCAGCTCATCTTGACTTGGTTTATCTCTGTTATACATGTTTGATTCCTTCTCGACTTATTGAGCGACAACATACCCTGTTAACTGATATCCAATAAGCATAAAACCTAAACTCATCAGAACGATATTGGCTGAATAGGCTTGGCGATAAAAACTTGCCTGACGCCTCCAAAACCCCATCACTATTAGAATGGCGCCAAGGGCCATTAGTTGGCCAATCTCAACACCAACATTGAAAGCAAGCAGGTTTGGGATGAGTCCATCCGGTGAGATGTCATAGTCGATAATTTTTGAAGATAGGCCAAAACCATGACAAAAACCGAATAACAAGGTGGCAAGTTTGGTGTTGGGCTGAACACCAAACCAACGCTGAAAAGCGCCAATATTATCCATCGCTTTATAAACCACAGATAAACCTATGATGGCATCAATGATGTAGCTATTGATGCCAATGTTAAAGTAGACGCCAAAGAGCATTGTTGATGAGTGCCCTAGGGCAAACAGACTCACATAGAGCGCAATGTGTTTCATTTTGTAGAGGAAGAAAATAACACCCAGCAAAAACAGGATGTGGTCATACCCAGTCACCATATGCTTTGCACCCAGGTACACAAATGAGACCAAATTTGTCCCAGTGATTTCTTGTATATAGCCTTTATCACCTTGCGCCACAGCATGTGCAAACGTATCCGAGCTGGTAATCATCAACAGGGCTAGTGTGAGATAGATAAACCCCTTACGCGTTATTTCGTGACACACTAAAGACCACTTGCTACCTTCAGCTATGCATAACACATTCATAGTAACTCCATAATTAGTTACACAATGAATTGGACGCTAAGCGCGGCCATGATTAGACAAATAATGAGGCTCTAGTCGGTGATTCAACTTTGAATAGATTACGGATGAACCACCGCTTGAGTGACCAACACAAACTCACTTCATTTCCACAGCCAAAAGCCTACAGTGTGCCGCTAAGCCTGAGCCATGTTCTGTGTAAGATCCCGGTCAAGCCAGAGCTAAACTACGTTTGTTATAATATAACAAAACACAAACATCAACCCACAGCACGGTTACATTAGTGTCACACCAAACTGTTTCGCTACTGCTGATGTCGCAATGAAGCAAATGAAAGAGACCAAGGCACAGAGCAACAGCGTGATCCAAAATGGGTATCTTGAGATTAATAGGGGAAATAATAGGAACATAGGTAAGGTCGGCAAGACATACCAAAAGGTATAGTAGGCATGGTTGATAAGTTTTTGCTGCCCCTGCCCCTCGAGGTACATCCAGATTAGAGCGAGGATCGTCACTGTTGGTAGAGCAGCAATCAAAGCGCCTGCTTTGTCACTTCTTTTCGCGACTTCAGAGATAAGCACCACAACACCTGCTGTTATTGCATACTTGGTTATAATCCACCACATAAACTCTTTACCTTACTCAAATTGACAACCTTTGAAATCAACACTACTACGGTCAATTGATTGGATCCAACCAATCAATTGACCGTGTTTTAAAAGCATAAACGATGGAGTAAAGGTTAGTTTGAATGAGTCACTACAAATCGATTTTTTTTACCATACCTGCTTCCGCATGCCCTGGAATATTGCAAGCAAACTCAATCTCACTCTCTCCGTGGAAATGCCATAGGAGTTGCTTGGCTTTACCCGGCCCAACCGTCACAGCGTTGCCACTATCGTGCGTGTGATCACCCGACATGTTCTTCATCATTTCACGATGTTCGTGCTGCTCGTTTGGCGAGCCAATCACAAACTTATGATTGACCTTGCCCGTATTCATCACCACAAACTGCACGATATCATTCGGCTCAATTTTCACGTCGCGTTTGAATTCGATCTTCATATCATCGCTCAAAACCACATGGATCACTTTGTCTGGTTTAGCGCCGGTCGCCGGCATTCCAACAGCAGACATGCCTTCCATATTCATATTTGAATGGTCCATTTTACTGTGATCCACACTTGCGTGGTTCATTGTCGAGTGGTCCATGTTTGAATGATCCATCTTACTGTGGTCCATATGGTCTGAGCTTGCCATGACGCTGGCGCTCACCATCGTCAGTGCTAGTGCAATAAGAGAGATTTTCATAGTAGTGTCCTTTTTTGTGAGTATGAAGGCGACAGCCAACACGCCAGCTGCCGCACTAAATTTCTAAAGTCGGGTTTTAATTTGTAGCAGAGGAAGGTGCGATTTCACGCTGTTTCCACAGTTTAAAAATGGCCGGAATCACCACCAGCGTTAACACTAACGCGGAAGCCATTCCACCAATCATCGGCGCAGCAATACGCTGCATTACCTCTGAGCCAGTACCTTCACCGTACATGATTGGAATAAGACCGATGATCACCGTCAGCACTGTCATCATCACGGGCCTCACCCGTAAGCCAGCGCCTTCGCGGATCGCCTCGATCAGGTTTTGTTGGCTCAAAGCTTGATCTTTTTCCAACACCTCGAGTTTTTTGTAATGCCAAGCCTGATTGAGATAAACCAGCATAATGACGCCAATCTCGACCGCGACCCCGGCAAGGGCAATAAAGCCAACGCCAACGGCAATCGAAAAGTTGTAGTTTAAGTGGTACATCAACCACAGCCCGCCAACCAATGCCAGAGGTAGGGTGAGCATGATAATCATCACCTCTCCCACACGGCGGAAGCTGAAATAGAGCAGCAGCATAATGATCGCGATGGTAATCGGAACAACGATACTCAAGCGCTGTTTGGCGCGCTCCATGTACTCATATTGACCAGACCAGTTAAGGGAGTACCCCGCTGGCAGTGCAAGCTCCTCAGCCACTAAACGCCGGGCCTCTTCAACATAAGAGCCTAAATCCCGTCCATCAATATCGACAAACACCCAACCATTCGGTCGTGCATTTTCGGTCTTTATCATCGGCGGACCATCTTCGTAACGGATTTCAGCCACATTGGCGAGTGCAATACGCGCACCATTGGGCGTAACCAGAGGGAGGTTTTGTAGTTTATCGACCGAGTCTCGATAGCTTTGTGGGTAGCGCACATTGATCGGATAGCGCTCAAGACCTTCTATGCTTTCACCGACATTCATGCCACCAATCGCGGTCGAGATCACCTGCTGCACATCCTTGATGTTTAGCCCGTATCGCGCCGCCGCGCGACGATTGATATCAATCGTTACATAACGTCCACCAGCCACGCGCTCTGCATAAACCGAGGCCGTGCCTTCTATGGTGTTAAGCAGCGGTTCAAGCTGTGCGCCAATGCCTTCAATGATTTGCAGATCTGGACCGGCTATCTTGATACCTATTGGCGTTTTGATACCGGTCGCCAACATATCGATGCGGGTTTTGATTGGCATTACCCATGCGTTAGTCAGCCCAGGGAACTGAATAAGGCTATCAAACTCGCGGCGCAATGAATCCGTGGTGACACCCTCGCGCCACTCGTCGCGCGGTTTCAATTGAATTACAGTTTCAATCATGGTTAACGGCGCAGGATCGGTAGCCGTCTCAGCACGACCGACTTTGCCCCAAACAGTTTCCACTTCGGGCACAGTTTTGATTAGCTTGTTGGTCTGCTGTAGCAGCTCTCTCGCCTTGCCTATCGAGACGCCTGGGTAAGTGGTTGGCATATACATCAAGTCACCCTCGTCTAACGGGGGAATAAACTCACTGCCGAGTTTGGAGGCCGGATAATAGGCGGATGTCATTAAGGCTAACGCCAACACAATAATTGTTTTTGGGTATTTCAAACTGGCATTGAGCATCGGCTTATAGAGCGAAATAAGCCCTTTATTGACCGGGTTCTTGTGCTCGGCCAGTACATTACCGCGGATGAAGTACCCCATCAGAACCGGCACTAGCGTGATCGCAAGGCCCGCAGCGGCCGCCATGGCGTAGGTTTTGGTAAACGCCAGCGGAGAGAACATCTTGCCCTCTTGTCCCTCCAGAGCAAATACCGGTACAAAACTCAATGTAATGATCAGCAGTGAGAAGAACAGCGGAGCACCCACCTCTTCGGCTGCCTTGGTGATCACCTGCCAACGGTTGTTATCGTCTAGCGGGGTTCGTTCAATATGCTTATGCACATTTTCAATCATGACGATAGCACCATCCACCATGGCACCAATGGCAATCGCGATACCACCTAATGACATGATGTTGGCATTGATCCCTTGCCAGTGCATGACAATAAACGCCGACAAGATGCCAACCGGTAGGCTAAGCGCGATCACCAAGGAAGAGCGAATATGGAATAGGAACAGGGCGCAAACCAGCGCGACGACGATGAATTCTTCCGCTAATTTTTGCCATAAATTGTCGATAGCAGCATCAATCAAGGTCGAGCGATCATAAGTCGTGACAATCTCGACCCCATCTGGCAAGCTTCGCTGCAGATCCTCCAGTTTGTCTTTGACCTTAGTGATCACTTCGCTAGCATTCTCGCCAAAGCGCATCACGACGACACCGCCAACCGCTTCCCCTTCCCCGTTAAACTCCGAGATACCCCGGCGCATTTGTGGGCCCAGATTGATATCAGCAATATCACCAAGTAAAAGCGGCGTACCCTTCTCCGTCACTTTCAGCGGCAGCGATTGAATATCCTCAACACCCGACAGGTAACCCGTTGTACGCACCATGTGTTCGGCTTCGGCGTTTTCGATCACCGATGCACCGGTCTCCTGGTTGCCATTTTTGATCGCCATATTGACCTGTTGTAAGGTCAGGTCATAGGCACGCAGCTTCGCGGGGTCAATCTGCACTTGGTACTGCTTGACCATACCGCCTACAGTCGCTACTTCTGATACGCCGTCAACTGTTTGCAAATCATACTTCAAGAACCAATCTTGAATACTGCGCAACTCAGCGAGATCGTGACGGCCCGCTGTATTTTGCAAGATATAGCTAAATATCCAGCCGACACCCGTGGCATCGGGCCCCAATATTGGCTTGGCGCTCGGGGGGAGATTTGGCGCTACCTGACTCAAATACTCCAAGACACGTGATCGCGCCCAGTAGATATCGGTATCATCATTAAAGATGATATACACGTAGGAATCACCAAAGAATGAGAATCCGCGCACCGTTTCGGCGCCAGGGACGGCGAGCATGGCGGTAGTCAAAGGATAAGTCACTTGATCTTCGACCACTTGCGGGGCTTGCCCGGGGTAACTGGTCTTGACGATCACCTGGACATCCGACAGATCCGGAATCGCATCCACCGGGGTATTTTTGACGCTATATAGCCCTCCTAGCACTAAGCCTAATGTTGCTAGAATGACTAAAAAGCGATTGCGGATAGACCAACGAATAATGGCACTAATCATTGCTCAACCTCTGCTTTTTTTAGCGCTTTAAGCACATACTCCGCGCCTTGCTTCTCGATTAAAAACTCGACACTATCAGCTTCAGCGTAATCGGCTAGATCAACTCTAGAATCGGCCATGAAGTTCATTTCACCAGCCGCCCATCCCCAGGCTTCCACTTGCTCGTGCGATAGTGTGATCATGCCAAAGTCCGCCATCAGCATGGTAATGTTGCCGCGTACCCATACCTCATTAACGACCGGTGCTTGGTCCGCTTTGAGCTCGATGATTTCATACATCCCATCCGGGGTTTGTTGCATCTCAAACTCTATCGCTTGTCCTGCCTCTAACCCTTCGGCACTGACACTGTCTGCGAGATTAAAATTCATCACCATTCCCGGCCAATTCCATTCAGGTACCGGTTGGTGGTTGATGGTCAACATGGCATGATCGGACATCACATCCGTGATTTCACCCTTGGCCCAAACCGTTTCCATTGGCGCCTCAACACCATTAATTCGTTCAAGGTCTGCGGTTTGCGAGGACTCTGAATCAAGCATAAAGTGAGCGGATGTGACGACTCTGTCTTCCAGTGTCAATCCTTGTGTCACCTCAATACGCTCGCCCGCTTCGCGACCTACCTCAATTCTGGCAGAGCGATACTTACCTGCGCCCTCTGCTAGCACCACTCGCGTCATGCCACCAGAGCGAATCACCGATGAACGCGGTATCGTCAACACCTGCTGTGAAATTTGGGGGCGCAACGCAATATTGGCGAACATATTGGGCTTAAGTTCGCCCATTGGGTTAGCAAACTTAAGTCTGACGCGAAGCGTACGCGTTTTAGGGTCAAGAATGGGGTAGACATAATCGACTTCACCTTGCCACTCCTTGCCTGGTAGTGCATCAAGGGTCATGGTTGCGAGGCTGCCTGACTCCACCCAGTGCGATTGACGCTCAAACACCTCAGCATCCACCCATACCTCTGCCAGAGGTCCAGCGCTGATGGCGACTTGCGCCGGCGAGAGATAACCGCCTTCACGCACATTTAAACTCGCGATGACGCCATCGGCGGGAGCCTTAATCGCTATATTTTGCACCACGCGTCCACGGCGCTTGATGCTCTCAATCTGACTTTTATCCACGCCCAGAGTCATTAAACGTTCCGTTGCGCCCTGCACCAACCCTTTTCGAGCGCTTCGATAGGCGTTAAGCAGTTCTTCTTGTGCTTTAACCAAATCCGGTGAATAGAGGGTAAACAGCGTATCACCTGTTTTGACATGATCACCCACCGCATTGACATTGAGGGTTTCGACCCAACCGGCCACGCGCACGTTGGTCTGCCAAAGTAGACTCTCGTCAAAGGCGACATAACCCACGGTTTCTATTTGTGGTGACAGGGCCTTTTTTTGCACCAACTCTGTTTTCACACCCAGATTGTTTTCAACCGCAGGGTCAATCGTCACGGTGCCAGGCTTATCATTGCCGCCCGCTAAGTCTTCTGCATATACCGGAATAAGATCCATCCCCATGGGTGATTTACCCGGCTGATCGCGTTTATAGTTGGGATCCATTGGCGCGACCCAATAGAGTGGCTCATTACTCGCTTGATCTGCTGGGTTCATCTGTGACATGTCGTGTCCAGAACCAGAAATTGGCAACCAGTGACTAGCGGAGTAACCAATCGCACCGCCTATAATCAGGGCTAAAACTGCAACTTGATGAGTTTTATTCATTTTATTTTGCCTTTTTTACTCTTCAATTTTTACTTGTGGTGATGCGACTTGGTACTCAAACCCGCCCAGCAATGCCGCCAGTGAGCTGTTGACGACACTTAAGTCAGTCATGAGTCTCTGATACTCTAGCTGTAAGGTCAGCTCATCCATCGAAGCCTGGATCACATCACTGTATTGCGCGGTATTATTCTGGTAGCCCCGCTCGACAGCTTGAGTTCGGGCTTGTGATTGGCTTAACAGCGTTGATTGATAGCGCTCTAGACGCTGCTGCAAATTGACACGATCAACAATCAGCGCATTGACCCGAGCATTAAGCTGTGCCAGTAACACATCTTTTTGCGAACGCGCCGCCCCCACCTGGTACTGGGCAGCAGAGAGGTCTCTGTCTTGACGATTATCGGTAAACAGCGGAATGTCCATGGTGAGATAAGCACTCACCAGATCAGAAGCTGGACCAGACATATTGTCTGCTTGACGATAGGCATACATCACCTCCACGCCAAATTGGGGGGTATAGGCCTGCTCGGCGAGCTCCACTTGCGTTTCAGTGGCCGCGATGTTGGCATCAACCATTTTGACCATGGGGTGTTGATTGAGTTTTTGATAATGCTTACTTGAGTTAATGTGGCGCGCGAGATAATCATCAAGTATCGGCCATGCAAGTTGATTACTCGCTTTAAGCTCGCTATTTTCGATCGCCCAATCGTCGCCTAACCACTCAGACAGTTGTGAAAGTAAGCGTCTTTGCATCTGGGCGTTGCTTTGTAGCTTTTCATCCAACTGACTGATTTTCAGCTGGGCGTTCAGCACATCTTGCGCTTCGCTTTTACCTAGGCCGTAGTTAGTTTGTATAAAGCGCTCTAACTCGTTCAACAGCGCACGATTGGCTTTGAGCGTATGTTGAGCATATTGCTGATAGCCGAGCTCAAGCCATAGCTGGGACACACTCTGCGTGACATCGAGCTCTCGATTTTGTACTTGTAGCCCAATCGCATCCGCTTTTTGATTGGCTTGTTTATGACGTAAATCCAACGTTGAGCCACGCTCAAACTGCTGCATCAAGCCGACAGAAATATTGGTCATCGGGTCATCGTCGAACCTGAAGCTATCGACTGGAAGACCACCAAAACCCACCCTTAATTTCGGGTCCATCAATGTTGATTGAGCGACACCTGTCTCTCTCATGGCTTGAGATTGCGCAAAGTACTGTTTGCGCCCATGATCGTTATCCAGCGCTAATTGAACCAGTGAATCTAAGTATGCCTTCGCCTGCGCTTGTTCTTGCACAGACATAGGTTTTACACTTGTATCACTTGCAATAGCGACAAATGAAGCGCAGACACTTAGCACAGCTGCACTCATTGCTAATTGATTTTTCACAACTTATCCCTCGGAATAACATTCCTCGTAATAACGCCGCCTGCAACGCGAACCAGTCAAACAAATTGAACTAATTAGGCAAATGGGGGGCGTCAAAAAATGCTAAGCGAACTCTGTCGAGTTCAACAAATTACGCGTAGGAAAAATTATGCTGAGGGTGGCCGTAACAACGTCTGTAAACGCGTCACCTTGTGGCCGATGATGATGTTACTGTGAAGTGCGAGCGAAGACTCGGCGGGTGCGAGCTCGCTGGTTGGCATTAGCGCAAAATGGACACTGCTGCACGCTGCGGTGCAACACAGATGAACCCCACTGCTGGTACTACAGTGGCTTTTAGTGTCATTGGATTGCTCCACCACCGTGTGATGCATACCTGAATCCATCGAGTGGCAGTCTGTTTGCTGTTGTGAGTCACTTGCCGAATATGAAGTCTCCGGCATGTGCAATGACATCTGCGGTGAGCTCGACGCATAAGCAGACATCAGCATTGCCAAAATGCTAATAAAGGTAACCCAAATTGTCTGCCATTGATTGTTCATAACACTTCCGCTGTCGAAACGGTGTCAAATATAAACTCTACCCCTAGGGTAAGGTCAAGAGTTTTGATTACATGAATTTACTGCAGTAAGTGTAGAAGATTGTCATATTAGTGCACAAATTAAACCGGGCGATACCCTAGGTGAACAACGCCCGAGCTGAGCACTTACTGTAATCTGACGTCAATCAAGAGTGCAAACGAGTCATGTTTACAGATACGTCATCTAGATGAATTTCATTCACTGCACAATCATTCACTTGTACTACGTGAATTCGCGGCCATTGAATTAATGAACTACATTCCCCTTGGGAAAGTAGTAGTTGCATGTGTTTCAAGCCAAGCATTCTATGATTATCGCTCATAACCTATTTGGAGAGTTGAGATGATCGATCTAAACCTACTGAGAACACTGCTCATTATTAATGAGAAGCGTAATTTGAAGCTTGCTGGCGTCAAGCTTGGAATAACGGAAAGTGCGGTCAGTAAACAGTTATCAAAACTCAGAGAAGCCTTTGATAACCCTGTGTTTGAACGGACGTCTTCCGGTCTTAAGCCGACTGCACTGACCGTTTCGATACTCCCCTCAGTAGCACAGTCAATCAAGACGTTGGATAACATATTCCAACCGATAAAGTTCATACCTGAGATGTATGACAAACCGATTTCTATTGCTATGCCATCCATGATGATCGACATCATTGGTATGGAGCTCTACAACTTAGTTACCCGACACTTCCCGAAAGCCAGCATTAACTTTAAGGTGTGGGATGAAAGCTCAACAGCCGACATTATTAACAATCAGATAGATATTGCAGTCCACCTTTGGAATGAGGAGCGCCCAGTCGATGTTTACCAGCAAGTAATATCTGAGGATAAACTCGTGGTGTGTATCTCTCGTGAACACGGCGCCGATCTAGATTGGGAACAAATCCAAAAATGGCCATTTATCCGGCTCAAGTCTCATGGTTGGAGTGAATACAAGCGCCATTACCTTAATTACATCAATAACCTGGATGCCCCTCTAAATTATAAATATGAAACTGAGGCTATCGCTTTTGCTCACTCATTGATGAGGCAAGAACGCGTCGCCTGTGTGCTGCCAAAGCGCTTACTTGACTCTGACTTTTTGTATATTGAATCTCCAAGCTATATTGAGATGGATGTGAAGTTCGCCACCAGTGTTAGCGTAGTGAATCGTTCTAATCCTCTATACCAATATCTATTCACTCTACTCAAGCAAAGTCGGCTCGGAAAAAGGTTTCGCCTTGAATCTTGAATCTGAAGCAAGCACTGAATTCCTACCTTTCCCATAACTATTGATACCTTGAGTTCGCACGGTGGTAATTACTCGATCTGAGTGGAATTGTCACTAGCTAAGGATTCGCGAAGTGCCGTTTCATCGTGTGACACAAATGTAGGGAAAAATAAATAGATTCAGGGCTTAACCATGAATAATTTCGATTTAAAGGGCACAAGCTTCAAGCTTAGTGTTCTTGCAACTGTCTTAACTGCTTCAGCGTCACTCGACGCTGAAGCAGCGGCATCAAAAGCGGCTATCAACCCAAATACATCACAACCAAACGTCGTCATGATCTACATGGACAACTTGGGTTATGGCGAAGTTGGAATCTACGGTGGTGGCGAGTTGCGCGGTGCACCGACTCCAAGAATCGATGCACTTGCCAGTGAAGGCATGATGCTGACCAACTTTAACGTTGAGGCTCAATGTACACCAAGTCGCTCGTCTCTGATGACAGGGCGTTACCCAATCCGAAGTGGTACTGCATCTGTCCCTGTGACAACCCCATTGTATGGCTTAACACAATGGGAATACGCAATGCCAGAAATGTTTAAAGATGCTGGCTACGCAACGGGGATGTTCGGTAAATGGCACCTAGGTCACACAGAAGGTCGTTACCCAACTGATCAGGGCTTTGACGAATGGTACGGCATTCCAAACTCTTCTGATGAGAGTCTGTGGACTGAAAGCGCTCAGTTTATGGAAGTGTGGCAAGAAGGCGTCAATGACTTTGCCAAACCTCAATATGTTAAGCATGCTTTTGCCAATCAAAAACCTGAGGTTATTGAAATCTACGACCGTGACGTTCGTCATGAACTCGATGGTCAACTTACAGAGCGTGCAATTGAATTTATTCAGAAAAATGCCAAAGAAGGTACTCCTTCATTCACATTCATCCCATACACTCAAACTCACTACCCGGTAGAACCAAGTAAAGAGTTTGCAGGAAAGAGTGGCCGTGGTCGCTGGGGTGATGTGCTAATGCAGATGGACGCATACACAGGTCAACTACTTGATGCGGTTGAAGAAGCTGGCATTGCTGATAACACGATCTTCATTTTTACCTCAGACAATGGCCCTGAATTCCTACCAGGTCAACAAGGCTGGGGCGGCCCGTGGCGCGGCAGTTACTTCACTGGACTCGAAGGATCATTGCGTGTTCCATTCATCGTTCGCTGGCCAGGCCAAATCGAAGCTGGTAGCCGTTCTGATGAAATTATCCACAAGATGGACCTCTTCCCAACCTTTGCAAACATCGTAGGTGGTAAAGTACCGACAGACCGCATCATTGATGGCGTCGACCAAACTAACTTCTTCCTTGGCAAACAGCAGAAGTCTAACCGTGAAGGCTTTATGATCTATGTGGGTAGTGATGTCTTCGGTATCAAATGGCGCAACTGGAAAATGATGTTTAAAGAGGTTGATCTTGGATCTGACGTGAAACGTGAGTTTGACTTCCCACGATTCTACAACCTGTACGAAGACCCTAAAGAAATGTACCCATACACGGGCGATACGATGGGTAACTTCTGGGTTCGCTGGCCGATGAGTGATATTCTCGCCGAGCACGTCAAGTCTTTCGCAATTGAACCGCCAATCGCACCTGGTACGCCCGATCCGTACGTGCCAGCGAAATAAAACAACATCAAGTTGTTGTGATGAGTAGCTTAGCTAACACTAATGCTATTTAGCATGTAAAATTAATCGCCCTGCATATAATGCAGGGCGATTTTTATAATCAATTAACAGAATAACTCGCCGCGCTTGCTATCTTAGGCAAACTTAACCAATTTAACGTTCACTTCATCCTAATCCTCTAACTGCTTGTCAAAGGCTATGTTGCACTACCACCAGTCAGTTTAGGCACCCAAATGTTCAATTGGGTATATCAATATAGCTGTTAATTGGCCTGACAGATTTTAGATCTTCATAGCTGATGGCATAGTCGGGAAATAGCTGATCGATGACTTGTGAGAAGGTAACAAAATTATCGTCACTCCCTCCATACACGCTCTCGCTCGGCCTGAGAATGAGTAACTGGCTATATTTGGGCAGGTTTTCTATCCCAAACCAGTTGATCACAGTGGCAAGTTCATCTCCGTAAACTAATCCAAGATTTTGTTGGGCCTGTGCGAGCATCTGTTCGGGTGATTGCCCTGTGCCATAGCTCTGGTGATATTGGTATTGCAACATCAATTCTTCAGCGAGTAATTGATATGTTGCGGCATGAGGCAGTGAATAAAGGTAATCATGCTTGCCATGCGCATCTAAAGCATGACGCAATTCTAACAAGGCAAGCAGCACAACCTCCGGGACATGCGGCTGATAAAACTCAATGATATTAGCTTCAGAATAGGTCTGCTCAAGGTAGCGTTGATAGTCATCAATTAATAGAAGCTCTGAGGCTGCGGCTTTATCGGCCTCTAGTTTTGCTTGTTTGGCAAAGATAATATCGTTGCCAAACTCAACCGGTTGCGACACCGATATTAATTGCTCACGCTCTGGCTCAATAGGGGTAACCTGATGTTCTAGGTTGAAGTCCGCCACCTCGTGGCTGGGTATCGGTTTTTGGCTGTCAACGGTATCGCTGTAATTTTCGGTTTGCGGCTGTTCAAGTGATACACCCTTCCACTCAGGTTGTGGACGGTAAGTAAAAAATAGACTTACAGCAATAAATCCACTCAGACCAATTAGCCAATAGTAATGACGCATAATTTGCCCCTCAAATCATACTCCCGCTTTAAGTGTAGTGTTAATTTTTCTCAGCGAGATTGAGGCAACAAAGATTGTGGTAAATACATTGAGGGATCGTCATTATGTTCAAAGACTACAAGGTGTATAGAAACTAAAATTGATAAGTTATGCCAACGCCCACGCCTATCTTAAACTTGGTTTTATCTTGAATTTGTAACGCAGGGTTTAATTGACCGGTGAGGTTCCAATTGGGAGCAAAACGCCAGTCTAAGCCTAAAGGCACGCGCACACCAAAGTCATCATCCCAGTCTGTCCAACCGCCAACACCAACAAAATAGCGAACTGGTTCACCACTTGAAAATACACCGGTTTTAAAATGGTAGTCTACGGCAAATCCATCATTACCAATAAAGACATTGACCTTGTCATCAACTTTCAGATTTAGCCCGAGACCAAGATCAACACCCATCCCCAGCTTTACTGACGCACTAGCAGGAACTGCCGCAAGTCCAGCTGAAAGAAGCGAAACAAACAGCGCTAGCGGACTTAGTTTACCCATGCTTTATTCCTCAATTATCTTGTCATGCTGGTGCCCGATAACTCGAGCCCCTTGTTGTGGCTTCGATATCTGGCTTTCAGCGAAAAATCTTTTCACTTCTTGCGTTTGGCTGTGCTTACACAAAACCTTAGAAGTGTTTTTCCGTTCCTTCAAACTCTCACATGATTAATGCCAAACTTAGTCAGTCCAAAGGTGCTAGGTTATTGATAGCTAGTATGCAATATCACGCAAAGCCTCTTTCTAATTGCCCACAGCAATGGTTAAATGTCTGTATTAAAGTACATCCAGCCAAGTATCGGTATGCCCCGTAAAAATATCCACTTTCGAGAGATCACCGCCGGTGACGAAACGTTGCAAAAAACCATGCTGCTCGTCGCACTTTGGACGCCAGACGATCAGCCCGACCATGATGTCTCGATACTCGAACTGCCGACGATTAAAGAGTATTACCACGACTGGGGTCGAGAGGGCGATTTTGGTCTGTTTGCGCTAAATATTGATCAACAGCCAATAGGCTTGGTGCAAATTCGTTACAAATCCTGTCCGACCAAGCAGTTTTCAAGCTTCCCAGAGCTTGCCATCTCTGTTCTACCGGAATATCAGGGGCAAGGCGTCGCCTCGGCATTATTGGATGAGCTTTTGGTCCGCACGCGTTGCTTGGATACAGGGATAAGACTCGGTGTACATCCGGACAACCACTTGGCAATTTCACTGTATAAACGCTTTGGTTTTTCGGTCTATGAGATAGCATCAAGTTCCTACCCCCAAATGATAAGACTTAGTCAATAAAACTCTTTGCCCCACCCTACTACCATTAACAACCAATGGCATTACTCCGCTTCATCCGTTAAATCAAGTCGCAGTCTATATACCATATTGACCGTGGTTTACCCTTTTCCCTCTCGTCGATAAAAATATTAATTACGCCTACCCGGCTACCGAAAGTGTGAACAGAGTCATCGACACCACCGCCAATATCGTCTAAATTCTTAACCAATTAAGATATTGGTTAACAAATAACAATAAACTCCCTACTTAATAGCTAGATTTGGTCAGCCACTGCTGCGAGTTTACGCTAGATGAATCCAATACCATCAAGGAAAGTCGCATGAAAAAATGGCTCTGTTGTTTAACGGTATTTTTGATCATAGGCTGTCAATCGGACGATAAACACTCCTCTGTGGTGACTAAAACACTGACCGCCGATGATCCCAACCCTAAAACAACTCTTGTTAACTGGATTAGCGACGAATCCGTTGATGAAATTCACATCGAAGCTGGCACATACAACGCGTTAGGAACGATCACCGTTAACCGTGACAACCACTTACGTATTCGAGGCACCAGCTCTGGGTACAATGCCAATGATGCCAGTGCTGGTGTTCAATCGATTGAAACTACCCTTAATGACACACGTTTTCGCTTTGAAAACCGGCCAAGTAACCTCACTTTCCAGAACCTAAAGATCACCGCTGACACCCAAGGCAGCATTATTATCTATGATGACACACAAACAGCTCGCGAAGGACAGGTTAACCTAATCAATGTCCACCTGGAAGGCGGCATCTATGGTGTGATTGGTCGCGCGGGGCTTGGCGGGACGATCCGCCACAGCTATATCAGTAACTTCAAAAACATTGGGGTGTTGTTTGACAGGCACGGCAAAGAGAAACTTGCCAAACCCATTTTGATTGACCGTTCAAAGTTCTCGCCTGATACCAGCAACGGTAAGCTGTCGTGGGAAAACCGCTCTGTTTCGTTCGATGCTGGTAACTCAGAATTTCCTTATCTTTGGGATTACCAGTGGTCTAAAATTATCGATTCGCATTTCGTTAACTCCGGCTTTGCCTGCTCGCGTTGTCAGAATTTGACCATCAGTGGTAACACCTTTACCTACAGTGAAGGCATTGATGGCATTCAATCGATGGAGTCGATTCATTTAGAAGAGTTCTCATCTAACTTTGAGATTCACAACAATACGTTTGAATTTAATAGCTCTGGCGGCCGTGGGATTTATATGGATCTCGAGCTGCAAACCGCACACGATGTCAACATCAGTGGCTCAATTATTCATGGGCGCTATGGTCGATTTTTTATGGCTGAGAGCGCACAAAATGTTTCCATCACCAAGACAACCCTGACTTCTACTGCCAGCGGTGACCACTTTATTCACAACCAATCTTCGTTCCATCATCGCGGCGAAGGTCTTGAGGATCAAATTGGCACAAAAGGCGATATTACCTTCGAGTTGCCTAGTAATTACGATGAAACTATACATGGAGCTATTCATCACGCTTATGACCAAGACTGGGTTGAAGACGGTTTTATCCCCACTGAAGGGGTTTATTACATTGAGAATGTTGAGACTGGTAAGCGCGCTTACGCAAACTTAAGTGCTCAACATATCGCCCTTGGAGACGCTATCGACAGTGCAGCCAATTACAAGTGGCAACTAACTAAGGTTCACAGTGCACATCGCTTCTTTAATTTCACCATCAATAACGTGGCCGACTCAGATATTTTCTGGGAAGTCGATCAAGGCTTTACTGCCAACCACTACCATCAAGATGACTTCCCGAAATTTTCAATTAAAAACTACACCTATGCTGATGGTGAAATAGATGCTGGCCATATTAATGCCCCCTCTTGGGTCATTCGCAAAGCAGCGCACACCAATGCAGATGGAATATTCTACCTCCATCCCGGAGGTAACGAGAGACGTTCACGAGTGGGTTATGTCGACAATGAACTGATATTACAACCCGCAATGGCCTACGACGATAACAATAGCCTGATGTATGTTGATTTAGAGTCTGAACATCAAGACCAAAAGTGGCGCCTCGTCCCTGCTAGTTAATCAACACTTAAATTACTGGGCTCAAGTTATCTCAACCCTCTTGGGCTCATATCATTGTAAGCAATGATATCCGATCAATTTGAAGATAGTGATGCACCTATGACCAATATTATTCATGTTGCCAAACACGGTAGTGACACCAACTCAGGGTGTGAAGACGCGCCATTTGCCACCATTTCACACGCCGCTCGCATTGCCGAAGCTGGCGACACCGTCCTTATCGATGAGGGGGTATATCGTGAGTGGGTTCGCCCACAAAACTCGGGTACGACGCCGTGTAATCGCATCACCTATCAAGCAAAAGACGGTGCAAAAGTGGTGATTAAGGGCTCTGAAGTGTTTGATGATTGGCAACATGTTGAGGGCTCAGTATGGAAAACTCAGATCTCAAATCAACGCTTTGAGCATGAAAATCCGTACGAAAAACGCATCTTTGGTGATTGGTTTGTCTACCCGCAAGACTTTGAGGTGCATACCGGTGATGTTTATCTGAATGGCCGCTCTCTGTTTGAGGCGCGCTCACTAGAAGAGGTCAAAAATCCGCAGGTAAGAACTAGCTTCAATATGCCGCTGAGCGATCGTGTTGAGCAGATACATCAGCCTGAAACGACCATTTATGTCTGGTATGTCGAGGTGGACGACGAGTACACCACTATCTACGCCAATTTCCACCAGTACGATCCCAACCAAGAGTTCGTTGAGGTCAACATCCGGCCTTGCTGTTTTTATCCCGATAAGCGCGGTGTGAACTACATTACCGTATCTGGTCTGGAAATGTGTCATGCCGCGACGCCATGGACACCGCCAACGGCCGATCAACCAGGCCTTATCGGTACTCACTGGAGCAAAGGCTGGGTCATTGAAAACAACATTATTCATGATTCTAAATGCAGTGCCATCAGCCTAGGTAAAGAATCAAGTACGGGTGATAACTTCTGTGCCCGTTACCAACATAAATCCGGCTACCAAAATCAATTAGAATCGGTATTCAAAGCCATTCAGTTAGGCTGGAGCAAAGAAACCATTGGCTCCCATATCGTGCGTAATAATACCATCTATGATTGCGGCCAAAATGGTATTGTTGGGCATATGGGCTGCGCGTTTAGTGAAATCTACGCCAACCACATCTACAACATTGGCACTAAGCATGAATTTTTTGGCTGGGAAATCGCCGCCATCAAATTCCACGCCCCGATCGATACCGTGATAACCAAGAACCGCATCCACGATTGCACCCTCGGGATCTGGCTTGATTGGCAGGTACAGGGAGCACGTGTCAGCCAAAACCTTCTGTATCGCAATGACCGCGACTGCACCATTGAGGTGACCCATGGCCCGCTGTTGGTAGACAACAATATTTTTGCCTCTGAATACAATCTAGATAATCACGCTCAAGGTACCGCGTTCGTTAATAACCTCTTTTGCGGCGTGATGAGCAACGTCAAGGTTCTCGATAGAGCGACGCCTTATCACTTCCCTCACTCTACCTCTGTTGCCGGTTACGCCTTTACCTATGGCGGTGATGATCGTTATTACAACAATATTTTTGTTGGTACTGAAAATAACGTCGATAAATTAAATCAAGGCACTTGTGGCTATAACCAAAATCACTCTAATTATGAGTCCTACCTCAATGAAATCATCTCTAAGGGCAATCTAGACGAAGAGAAGTATGTCTCGACCCAGCAGCCGGTCTATATCGACAATAATGTCTACTACAACGGCTCAGCTAGCTACCAATTAGAGCGCTCCAAACATGTTTGTGCCGATTTCAATCCTGACGTGACGGTGATTGAAGACAACGACAATGTCTATCTTCAATTTGATGCTGATAACGGCTTACTCGGTCTCAAAGGCGCGATCCATTCTACTTACACGTTAGGACAGACGCGATTATCGGAAGGCTTGTTTGAGACAACCGATGGCCAAGCGTTGACGCTTGATAGCGACTTTTTCGATAACGCACGCACACCAAATAATGCGATTGGACCGTTCGCAACCCTCACTTCAGGCATAAATCGATTTAAGGTTTGGTAACAGGCTGGGTTTGATAACAGATTGTGTCATGGCTCATATCAATGAGTCATGACAAACCGTATTCTGGATTTAGTTGCCTTCCTTCTCGATCTATTTGACTCAATGACAACAGGGATTAGTTTATGCGAATTAATGATCACGCACCCGTTGAAATGTATCACGCCAAAAACGAGCGTTACGACTCCCTTCCCTTTCGCCGCTGCGGCAAAAGCGGCGTGCGCCTGCCTGCCTTTTCTTTAGGGCTGTGGCAAAACTTCGGTCAACATGACAGTTTGGCCAATGCCAGAAGCATTCTGCGCACCGCCTTTGACCTTGGCATTACGTATTTCGACTTAGCGAACAACTATGGCCCACCGTACGGATCTGCAGAGGAGACCTTTGCTCAACTACTGCGTATGGACTTCAAGCCGTATCGAGATGAGCTACTTATCGCCACCAAAGCGGGTTATGATATGTGGCCAGGGCCTTATGGTAATGGCGGTTCGCGTAAATATCTCGTTGCTAGCCTTGAGCAGTCACTGAAGCGAATGCAGCTTGATTACGTTGATATTTTCTATCACCATCGACCAGACCCAGACACACCGATTGAGGAAACCGCACTAGCACTGGATCACTTGGTTAAACAGGGTAAGACGCTTTACGTCGGTGTATCTAACTACAGCGCTGAACAAACCGCTGCGATTTCCGCGATATTTAATGATCTAGGGACACCTTTTATCATTAATCAATCTCGCTATTCGATGCTAGAGCGAAAGCCCGAACGCCAACTTCTTGATGAGCTGCAAGCTGAAGAGCTTGGCATGATCGCCTTCTCCCCCCTCGCCCAGGGCATGCTCAGCGGAAAATACTTATCCGGCATTCCCGCTAGCTCAAGAGCGGCAAACCAACGCTCATATCTCGCACCCGAGCAAATTGAGCCACACCTAAACAAGCTCAATCAACTCGCTGCGATTGCTGCTGACCGAGGGCAAAGCTTAGCCCAAATGGCCTTGGTATGGTTACTGCGTGACCCTCGTGTCACATCGGTTCTGCTTGGCGCCAGTTCGCCTCAACAATTACTCGATAATGTGAGCGCATTAGACTTTGCAGAATTCTCTGATGAAGAGCTAACGGCCATCAATAATATTCTTGCCTAAATGTATCACTCTTTTTGGGGGAGCAACGACGGAAAGTCCTTCTCTCCCTAGCCTGTCCTGTTTTGTTGACGCTTTATGCCACTTCTTGATTTTAATAACACGGCGTGTTGATTATTTATTCTTTTGAATAGTGGTTTTATTTAAACCTAATAATAAAGACACCCTGACTTTCTTTGGCATCACCAAAATCCATTATCACTTAAATAGTAAAGTTTGCGAGCCTATTTTTATTTATTAATGATTTTAATATTAAGATGCTTGTTTAATTATCAATAGCTCGCATATTAATTCTTTTTCACCATCAAACCGTACTTAATACCAAAAAATAACCGTAGGGAATACTATATAACTCTATGTGATATTGGTTCCATATTATTTTGTCCAAATTTGTGGATGTGTCTCATTTGACCAAACTCAGCTTCGTAGCACCCCACTTAAATCAGGTTCTGCGCTGACTCGCGAGAATCAAACAAAGCGGACATAGACACAGCAGGCACGGCCTCTAATAAGGCACGGGGAGGTTAACATTTACGGTTAATGCTCGCCCCGAATCTAAGTGTACCTCGCCCCTCGCTCCTAAAATAAGGTGAATGTTATGGAAAACTTAACTTACCGCCAGGCGTCTCGGTTTCTCGATATGGCGACAATGGGGATAAAAGATGGTGAAATTGAATCCCTCCTAAATATCGATGACCGAACGGCTTGGATCGATGATCAAATTAGCCAAGCTTATACCTCTCACGAAAACCAAACTCTTTACCAAATGCAGCAAAGAGGAGAGTCTCAACCGAGCCAAGAAATGCGCGTGTGTGCTTGGTTCGATATTGCGCTATCCAGTCCAGCCCAACTTCGTCAGAGGGTTGCTTTCGCGCTTAGCCAAATAGTGGTGGTTAATGATCGCGATAGCCAACTGAGCCCTTACCCAGTTGAGCTTGCTCACTACTATGACCTGCTTGCTGAGCATGCGTTTGGTAACTATCGCACCCTGCTTTACCATGTTACTCGCTCACCAATCATGGGGCACTTTCTGACCATGGCGGGTAACCTGCCACGCTCTATAACAGGCGTCGACCCTGACCAGAACTACGCACGAGAAATTATGCAGCTGTTCTCAATCGGCCTGGAAGTATTAAATATCGACGGCTCGCCTCAGTTGGACGAGAACGGACAAGCTATCGCCACCTACGACGATGATACCATTCGTAATGTAGCGCGCATCTTCACTGGTTGGTTTTTAGACAACAACGGTGCGAATGGTGTTATGTACGATGCCATGGTCGCCGATGATGAATACCATGACCTCGATGAAAAGGTGGTTTTTGATGAGGTTTTCCCAGCTGGTATTGGCGCCGAGGATGAGCTCAACCATTTTCTCGACCTTTTGATGGCGCACCCAAGCACGGCGCCCAACATTAGCCAACTTTTGATAAAGCGCCTAGTGACGTCCAATCCAAGCAGCGCGTATATCGCCCGAGTCGCCAGCGTATTTAACCAAACCAATGGTGACCTTGCAGCCGTGATCAAAGCGATCCTCACCGACAGTGAGGTACTCAAGGAAAACAGCAATCAAGTTGCCAAAGTCAGAGAGCCCATTCTGGCAATGACCTATGTTTATCGCGCGCTCAATGCCTACCCAGGACAAAGCAGTGATATTGTTTACAACTCGATGCAGTATCAATCTACCTTTAATCAGTACCCCCTCGGTGCACCGTCTGTGTTTAACTTTTTCTCGCCTACTCATAGCCCAGAAGGTCCACTGCAAGAGGCTGGGTTGACCGCCCCTGAACTAGAGCTGATAGATTGGAACCAATCGATAAAATTCGCCGATATTGCCTACAAACTAGTGTGGACCAACGGACAGCACCGCAACAAAAGTAATACCAAGCTCGAGATGTACGTTAATACGTCAGACCTTGAAACGCTCGCCAACAACGATGATTTTGCCGGGATTGTCAATCTGCTCCAGAACCGCTTCCTTCATGGTCAGATGTCTGAGCAACTGACCGCACACTTGCAGAAAATCTACGATGTGCATGCCACGCCTGTCTATTCAATACCTAAGCTATTGTTCTTCGTCATCATCTCACCCGACTTTATGATACAGGAGTCAGTCTCATGAAAATTTCACGTCGCAGATTTCTCCAAGGCTCCGCTGCCGTCAGTGGTTCATGTCTAGCACCACTGAGTCTCACTCTTCCTAGCTCTGCCTTCGCGGCTGAGGATGGTGATTACAAAGCGCTGATTTGCCTCTTCTTATACGGGGGCAATGACTCCTTTAACATGGTGGTGCCCACCACAGGCGCTAACTATCAAAACTACCTAGCCTCTAGACCGGATATTGGCCTTGTCGAGAGTGCAATGGCAGCTCAATCTTTCGTTGACGACCAAGGGCAAACACTCAAAATGAACGCTGCGATGCCAGGCATTGCGCAGTTAATTCAAGATGGTGTCGCAGCGCCAGTCGTCAATGTCGGCACCCTACTTGAGCCTACCAATAAAAGCAATTACAGCTCGGTACGCAGGCCCGCCAATATCGGCGCGCACAATAAACAGCAACTCGCCTGGCAATACAGCTGGAATACCAGTGAGTACCACCCCTATGGTTGGGCCGGTTTGATGATGGATATTCTTGGTGACTTGTCCTCTCCCATATCGGAAAAGCTCGCGTTCAGTAGTAACGAATTAATGACGGGCTCGACCCGTACAGCGCTGCAAGTATCAAGTGGCGGTATCAAGGCGATGGATGCCATGGGTCACTCTGGCGTCATTACAACCACATTTGAGGATATGGTTTCATCACCTTATGGCTCAGAGTTTTCACGCGAGTATCTGGCTAGGCTAAAAGGTGTGGTCGACTTCCAGCAAACGCTCGAGTCGATATTCGATGGTTACCCAGTCGACACCTCGATCCCAGATAGCTCGCTTGGCTCACAATTGCGCGCGGTCAAACAACTAATGCAGGCCAGTCAGGATCTTGGCCACAGCCGTCAGGTATTTTTCGTCGCAACCGGTGGCTATGATACCCACCGTAATCAGAAAGGACGTCATGAGGGCTTGCTCTCAGGTGTCGACCAAGCCGTAACGGCTTTTTATCAATCCCTTGTCGCAGAGGGCATGGCTGACCAAGCGGTACTGTTTACCATGTCAGACTTTGGCCGTACGATAGAAAATAACAGTAATTTGGGTACCGACCATGGTTGGGGTAGTAACCAACTGATTGTGGGTGGTCCGGTTGCGGGGGGTAAGGCCTATGGTCGCTATCCTGAGTTTATTCGTGACGGTAATGATGCGATTGGTAATAAGTTTATCCCTTCCACCTCTTCTGAACAGATGGCGGCGACACTGTGTAAGTGGTTTGGCCTAGGCGATAGTGGTATTGACCTGATATTCCCAAGTCTTAACCCGAACAACGCCAATGCATTCCCGAGCCGGTATTTAGGTATCCTCGGCGATGCGGGACCACAAACTAGCACAGTAGTGGTCAGTGAGGACAGTTATGTGCGCAGTGGAACGCACGCGGATACCAATTTTGGTTCCGATGCTCGTCTAACCGTTAAATTAGATAACGGAGCCTACGAAAGGGAGACGTTACTTAAATTTGACCTAGCAACAGCATCAATCAGCACTGCAGTACTGCGTTTATATGTGAGCTATTGTAATACAGCGGAGTCACGGACGGTTACACTCTATCGCAGTGATGATATCAGCTGGAGCGAGTCGACGGTGACATGGAATACCAAGCCAGCAAAAGGCGCTGCGGGTAACAGCTTTACGGTCTCACCTTCACAGGTGGGAAGCTGGATAGACGTGGATGTGACGGACTTACTGGCTGGAAGCAGTGGTACTGTCTCCCTAATACTGGCGCAAACCAGTGCGAAAAACAGCAAGGCGGACCACAGCTATGCAAGTAAAGAGGACTCGGTTGATTTAGCGCCTCATATTATCGTTACTGCGTGACACACATTTGTAAGTTGCAGCTTATGTATCTTAAGGATATTAGGCAACCCTGCCTGATATCCTTTTTGTTTATTGAGTTCAACAACTTTTCATTGGCAAGCGCCACGCTTTGAAGCTCACCTTCGCACTATTTTACAACGGCTTTGGTACGAAACTGCTTGGGCGATATGCCGTGATACTTCTTAAACCGATGGGAAAAGTTGTTTGGGTCTTGATATCCCAATCGGCCACTGATCATTTTTATTGACCAATCAGTGTGCTCGAGCAATGCTGCAGCTCGAGTCATTCTTAGCATTACGATGTATGAGCGTGGGTTTAAATCATACAGTGACAACGTCACTCTATTAAGTTGCTCCTCGCTGAGAAAACAGCGCTTGGCGACCTCAGAGACTCGCCAATCCAAGTGAAGTTGGGATTCAACTAGGTTGTAAACCGCCATAACGCGGGTGGGTGTATCGTAATCGCTTGGCTCAACCTGGTTTAGCACCCGTACTAGCTCGGCCAGTAGGAAGCGACGAAAGCTCTTTCTTCCGCCAATTTCAGCGTGCAGCAGTTGAATCGTAGACCAAGTACGTTCTGCATCTTCAAAATTGGTGACCCTTTTGATTTGCTGATGCCAGCTTGACCAAGACTTGGTATCTTTCAATAGTATCCAGATCATTTTCCAACCCGCCGCCAGCGGGGCCAATTCAAATCGAAATGGCAGATTGGCAGGCAAAATGGTGATGGTCGATGGGTTGATCTGCTCAGCCCCCTGCTCTGTAAGCAATTGCCCCTCGCCTTCCACCGTGATCAAAATCGTATGAGTGTCGGGCTTAGTTCGTTCAACCCAGTAGGCCTCTCTCAGCTCCGACATCCCTGCCATATGAATGCCAAATTCCTGCATTTCAGGAATGTCCGCGTCAACCAAGAACCTTTCATAGCATGCAGGGCTAAGAAACAGGTCATCTTTCCATTCTCGATTAAGCTGCTCTTGGGCAATGACAGATTCGCACAGATTTTTTGGTTGTTTGAACATTTCAGTTGCTCCTAAAAAGCTTTAGAGTTGACGCCCTCACTATTAGACAGGAGATGTACCTTTATGAAAAGCTTTTCACTCACATCACAGTCTCGTTCTTTAATCAGCCGCACACTTAAGCTCGGGATCCCTGTCGCGATTCAAAGTGCTTTAGTATCAATACTTGCACTCGCTGATGTCTTAATGGTGAGTAGCTTTGGTGAAGCCGCAACAGCCTCGGTCGGCATTGCGGCGAAGTGGCACTTCGTTGCTATCATGGTGATGGCTGGGCTTGGAATCGCAAATGGGATCTTGATCGCACAATACTGGGGCAAGTCTGATGTGATTCGATGCCGGAAAATAACACGTTTTGCCATTTACGCCGGTATCCTACTACTGATCCCAATTTCAATTGCAATCGTGGTGTTTGCCGACTGGATTATGCGCCTTCAAACGCCGGATCTGAACGTTATTGCCTTGGGTAAAGAGTACCTAATTTATGCCGCACCAGTCCTACTGCTCACTCACGTGATCATCATGTTTGAGTCCAGTATGCGCTCAACGGGCAATGCGGTTACGCCGCTTAACATTGCCGCGGTGACCATTGCAGTGAATATTTTCCTCAATTTCTGCTTAATCCAGGGTAACTTCGGCTTCCCTGCAATGGGCGTGGCCGGTGCTGCCCTTGCGACGACCATTGCGCGCGTTTTCCAACTGGCGGTATTCATTGTCTATCTTGCTAAGCGCAATCACTGGCTTAAGGGCTGGTCGAAGGAAAGCCGTGACCTTCCGGTTGAGCGCTCGTTTGTCAAACTCGCTATCCCTGGTATCGGTAATGCCGTGTTATGGGGTAGTGGCACGCTGGTGTACCAGATTATTTTTGGTCACCTTGGCACCACAGAGCTGGCGGTATTTAGTATGTTTGGTCCGTTTGAGTCACTGTGCTACTCCATCTTCTTTGGGCTGTCAGTCGCAAGCTCAGTGATCATTGGTCAGTCACTTGGGCAGCGCAACTTTGAGGAGGCTAAGGATAATGCTCAGCGCTTTTTAAAGTTCAATCTGTTTGCCGCGTTCAGTGTCTCATCGGTGATGTTTTTGTTACGCGATCAGATCTTAAGCTGGCTAAGCCTCGATGGCCCCGAATACATCGCCATTTCGGGCCCCGCCATCGTGGTCATCTGTATAGGCCTTGGCATTAGAATGAGCAACCTAATGATTATCAACGGCGTGCTGCGTGCCGGAGGCGAAAATAGCCACTGTTTGCGTATCGATTTTATCTCGATGTGGCTGGTTGGCCTTCCATTTACCGCCATTGGGGCATTTGTCATCGGCCTGCCGTTTCATTTGGTCTACACCGCCATGCTATGCGAAGAGGTAATCAAGCTGTGCTTGTGCTACCACCGCTACCGCCAATTTATCTGGGTAAAAGACCTCACCCTAGCGACGGAATAAATTCCGAGGTACGAGGTGCGAGTGCGGGCTTTGCCCTACGGGGTTCGAGGAGTATGACCTAAACGACAAACTCCTCACACCTCGGAACGAAGTGTAACCCGCACCTCACCCCTGATTTAGCTACAAGGGTTTGGGTATCAGTACAACTCTAAGAGGCTCGAGGAATATGACCTAAAACGACAAACCCCTCGCACTTCGGAACAAAGTGTAACTCTCTCCCCGCCCCCTTATTTCTCGCCCCTTTTTTTTAGGGTTGTGAGAGGATTAGTGTTATTCTACGACAAATAGTTATTATGCAAAAAATCAATGAGCTCCCAAGTTAATAAACGTGTTCTTCTTCTCGCCTGCTTAATCATTAGTGTCGGGCAAATTAGTATGGGGCTTGTGATCCCATCTCTGCCGTCAATTGCTAACGACTTTGGTGTGTCTCTCGACCAAACTCAATTGCTTGTGAGTGTCTATTTGTTAGGTTTTGGGCCTTCTCAGTTTCTTTACGGTCCGGTTTCTGATGCGTTGGGAAGAAAGAAGGTACTGCTGTTTGGTCTTGCTATTGCCGCGGCCGGTCTTGTGAGTATTCTGCTGTTCCACCATTCGCTGGAAGCCTTGGTACTTGGTCGCTTGCTGCAAGGAGCCGGTACGGGTTGCTGCGCGGTTCTTGCTCGAGCGTCTATTCGTGATAGCCATGGTGGCGACCAACTGGCGAAAGCGCTTGGCTATATTGCGATGGCGGCTTCAATCACGCCACTGTTTGCTCCGGTACTCGGCGGCTTTATTAACCATCACTTTGGCTGGATGATGGTCTTTGCTTCCTTGTTTGCCTATGTCTCCGCGGCTTGGTTGTTGCTGCTTATTTTCTTTAAGGAGACGTCACACCAGCGCTCAAGAATTCCTTCACCAAAAGCGATGGGCTTGCAATATAAAACCCTGTTGCAGTCGACCTATTTTGTCAGCTTCGCCTCGATTAGTTGGCTAAATTTCAGCCTGATGATCACCACCATCTCAGTTATGCCGTTTATCATGCAAGATCAAATTGGCATGAGTTCTGACGAGTTTGCTTTGTGGGCGCTCATTCCTGCCATGGGAATGTTGATTGGTACTAGCTTGTGTAACCGTTTTCGACCGAAGGTAGGGACCAAAGCCATGCTGTACTGGTCACCCGCTTTCCATCTTTGCGCCGCATTTTGGTTAGCATTTTGCCCGCTTGAGCCTTTGATGATGATGATTGGGCACCTATTGATGATCCTTGGCAATGGTATCGCCTTGCCATGCGCTCAAACTATGCTACTCCAGCCATATAAAAAACAAGCCGGAGCCGCTGCCGCGATGGCCGGGGGCGGCCAAATGATTATGTCGGCACTGGTCAGTATGGGATTAACTCAAATGGGTCTGCAGTTTGCGTGGCAATTGGCAATCATTATTGCTGTTTTCGCCTGTATATCGGTAATTAACATTACTCGTGGTTTCAAAGCCCAGCCTTAAACGAATTAGCCGCCTATTAAGGCGGCTAATGAATGGTTCATAATGGTTATAACGCTAGCGCCTCTATAGCCAGAATAGCATCGCGATAATAGTCAGTGCCCCGATACACATAATATTAAGGATGATCCCCACGCGCATCATATCGCTTTGCTCTATATGGCCTGAGCCATAGACAATCGCATTGGGTGGTGTCGCCACCGGAAGCATAAAGGCACACGATGCCGCCACAGCAATGAGCACCGATAGCACAACAGGTGATACACCAAAGGCTTCAGCAACGGTCGCGAACACGGGGATCAGTAGCGCGGCGCTCGCGGTGTTACTGGCAAATTCAGTCAAGAACACCACAAAGATTGCTACTACCGCGATGATAAAGAAGATGCCTAAGTGGGCGATCAACTCACTTAACTCATTGGCAAGAAAGACACTAGTGCCTGTGCTGCGCAAAACATTACTCAGACAGATACCACCACCAAACAGCAACAACACACCCCAGTCAGCGGTTTTTTCGATATCTTTCCAATGTACGACACGGGCAAAGCTGACCGCAATAATTGCGCACAGGGCAATGATGGTATCGAAACTCTTAAGGCCCCCTAGCATGCCATTGATAGGTTTGCTGAAGATCCAACAAAATACCGTTGTAGCAAAGATCGCTAAGGTGACGACCTTACCTTTGTCCCAATCAACCGGCTCATAATTAAGTTCAAAATTACCTTTCAGATCGGGCTTCATGGTGAAATAGAGCACCATCAGGGCGATAGGTAAGATAATCAATGAGGTCGGCAGACCAAATGCGAGCCAGTCACTGAATGTTAGGCCAACCTCTGCTGCGGCAATCGCGTTCGGTGGGCTACCGACCAGTGTTGCTATCCCACCAATACTTGCACTATACGCAACGCCAAGTAACACGAAGACATAGGTTTTACGCTCACTTTTCGCATCGACTTTACTCAAGATCCCGAGTACAAGTGGCAGCATCATTGCCGCCGTTGCCGTGTTACTGATCCACATCGATAAGCCAGCTGTCACGCCAAACAGCATAAATACCGCCACGCTCATCTTACCCTTGGCTAACACCAACACCTTATCCGCAATGACCTTATCGAGTCCTTGTCGGTGCATCGCTGCCGCTAGCGCAAAGCCGCCCAAGAATAAGAAAATGATCGAGTTTGAGAAGTTGTTTAGTGCGGTTTGGGTATCGAACACACCCAACACCACCGCAAGCACTGGCACCAAGATAGCCGTGATGGTGACATGCAGTGCCTCGGTGAGCCATAGTACCGCGATAAATGCGAGAATACTCAGACCCAACACGACGTCAGGTTCAAATGGGAGGGTAAAATACAGGGTGAGAAACAGTGCTATATCCGCCAGCACAATCATACTATTTCGGTTAAAAAACCACTCTCTGGTGTTGGTGGGGAGTGGATAGAGGTCATTTCTATGCATGATTCCGATCCTTGTCGTTGCTATTGACCTGTTTATAATCCCACAATGAACCTGAGGGAATACTAGACCTTGGTCGCAATTGAAGCACAATTTTTCCAGTTTGTGATTTTCATCAGATACAAAAAAGCCGCTAGTACATTAGCGGCTTTTTTCAACAAAATCTGTTATTTATGCGAAGGTAGGATAATCAATCAGGCCTTTTTCACCACCACCAAACAGGGTTTCTGGGTCGTGTGGCGCCAGAGGTTGCCCTTGTTCGATACGCGCAGGTAAATCTGGGTTGGCCACAAACGGACGGCCAAAACCAATCATATCAGCAACCCCAGAGTCTAGTGCTTGCTGAGCTTTATCCGCATCGTATTTACCCGCCCAAATCAACACGTTTGAGAACGAGTCACGCATATCGCGCTTGAATTGCTCCGGAGTCTCTGGCGCATCTTCCCAATCGACTTCCGCAATATGTAAGTACGCGATGTTGTGTTTATTGAGTAGCTTAGCGGCAGCCGGGTAGGTTTCCAGTGGATTAGCATCAACGGTACCATTGAGGGTTGTCAAAGGCGCAAGGCGCACACCGACCTTGTCTGCACCAATCGCATCGACCAATGATGCAACCACCTCATCCAAAAAGCGCAGACGGTTCTCTAGGCTACCACCGTATTCGTCAGTGCGTTGATTCGACTCCGAATCAATAAACTGATTGACCAAGTAACCATTAGCGGCATGCAATTCGATACCATCAAAACCTGCTTCGATCGCGTTAAGCGCCGCTTGGTGATACTCGCCGATCACCTTATCGATGTCTGCTTTGGTCATGGCGCGTGGCTCAACAACGTCAACGAAGCCCGGCTCATCACTGCCATTATCGATGAAGACTTTCACATCCTTGGCTTTGATTGCCGAAGATGAGATTGGTTGCTCGCCACCAATATTGTCCGGATGTGTTACACGACCTACATGCCAAAGCTGGGCAAAAATGACGCCCTGCTGCTCATGAACCGCGTCAGTTACCTTTTTCCAGCCAGCGATCTGCTCTGCGCTATAGATCCCCGGTGTCCAGGCGTAACCTTGACCAAGCGGTGAAATTTGAGTGCCTTCGGCAACAATCAAACCAGCGCTGGCACGCTGAGCGTAATACGTTGCCATCATATCGTTAGCGACATTACCAGGTTGAGTGGCACGAGAGCGAGTCATGGGCGGCATCACAATGCGATTGCTTAATGTGTGCTGACCAAGTTTTAGAGTTTGAAAAAGTGAGCGGCTCATAAGTTACTACCTATTTATCTGCTGATGTTCGCTGTAAGGTTATGATTTTTATCATCTCAACAGCCAGTTAGCATCAAAATACGCCGAACTTGGAAGATAATAAAATTATTGATTTTTATGCTGTCGATAACATTTTGTTATTCTTAAGGCAGGTCGCCATCATTAGTTCAGATTGGACTAATACGGAAGAGAGAAGTATACCCAAGTCACCTCAAGATACCTTGTTGGTACGCTGAGGTGACTTGGGTATGGAGTATTATGCGGTTTTAGTGGTCTTTTTCGCAGCCATCGCTGGGCTTTTGTCGACCTTCTCGTTGGTGCTTTTGAGCTGAACGACATCGTTACCCGGTAACTCAGAGTTTTCACCGATGAACTTACCACCAGGTTCAATACACAGATCGTTACTGCGTACCTTGCCGTTCACTTTGCCTTTACCCAGCACCTGCATGTGCGGAGCATGACACTCACCCTCAACGATGCCGTTGACGATCAATCGCTCAGCATGGATTTCACCTTTAACTCGACCAGTTTCAGAAATGATCAAGGTGCCTTGTACGTTACACTGCCCCTCAATCACACCGTCAACCTGAATATCGCCTTCTACTTTTAGTTGGCCACTCGTGTAACAGCCTTTGGCGATGAGGGTTGCAACAGTTGTGCCACCCGTGTCTCGACTGTCTCGACTAAAGATTCCCATGGAACTCCTCCTTCATTTACAAAAATCGACTCAAAATCGTCCACACCCCACGCGACAAAACGCGCAGGATCTAATGCGCGACCGACATAGCGCACTTCGTAGTGCAGATGTGGACCGCTTGATAATCCGCTGTTGCCTGAGGTGGCGACTAGGTCTCCTTTACGTACAAACTGCCCTGGACGTACCTTAAACTCATGCAGGTGCGAATAAGAGCTGGCAAAGCCAAACGCATGTTGAATCCGCAAAAAGTTACCAGAGCCCTGATCACTTTTTCGCGTCACCTCAATAACCCCATCGGCTGGTGCAAACACTTTGGTGCCGGTATTGACGGCAAAGTCGATACCACGGTGCATCGTTTGCGCTTTAGTGATTGGGTGGGTGCGCATACCAAACTTCGAAGACACACGCTGGTTACCGGCAACCGGTGAACCGTTTGGAATTTGTGACAACATCATCAAACGCGTGCTGAACGCAATGTTGGCAGCATCGAGACGAAACTCCAGTGACGTTTGCTCGTCCAACTTGTCCACATTCAACAATTGCTCAATATCAGCCAATCTGTCGGAAACAAACTCAACCCGCTCCTCGCGCTCAATCAAGTCGTTTTCTAAATCATCTTTAAGTTGATTAAGCACATCAAGCTCGGCAGCAAGCCCTTCGGAGCGACCAATAAGCTCAGCATTACGCAGCTGAAAATCGTCTACCGTGTGATACAAATACGCTAGGGTTAATATCGTAAAAGTGGCAACAGTAAAAATGGCATAACAGAAGGCTTTAAAACGAACTCGCGCTCGCTTACTAAAATGCCAATGTTTGGATCCATTAATGGAAGAAATAGATATGGTAAGCTGGTCTTTCATTACTACTTGGCGGGTCTACAACATTACTGCTTATAGGGTTGACTGTACGCTATAAGCATGTCAGGAAAAAGCCATTATAACGTGAAATGTCGCGGTATGTGACGTTGTTTCAGATATTTATAATAAAAAGGGGGCGAGTTTCGGGGACGGGCATAGCCCTACGAGTAGCGAGTAATACCTTGGAGCTTGCAACTATCTGCGATATCTCATAGTTGATCACCATCTCGCTTCTCGCAGCGCAGCGATCTCGACTCTCGCCTCTTTCCGCAAGGAAAAAAAAACCCGAGCAAAATGCTCGGGCAAGAATAAAAAATAATAAAAACTATCAATACTAAATCGAGGTATAACCAAAGGGGAGCATGACTTCCCCCAGCGGGTTATGGCGCATGGCGCAGTAGGCGAGATTAAAGAAGCTCTACAGACTGCTGTGCAATTACAAACTCTTCGTTAGTTGGGATAACCATAGCTACCGCATCCAACATTTCCGATTTTGCAATAATGCCTGCTTCACCGAAACGAGCCTGCTCGTTTCCTTTTTCATCTTCAACAAAACCTAGAAGTTTTAGGTTTTTCAAGATTTCACGGCGAATTGGTAGTGCGTTCTCACCGATACCACCAGTGAAGATCACTGCATCAAGGCTTGATAGTGGGATTAGGTAAGAACCAATGTATTTAGCAACACGGTAAGTGAATACCTCAAACGCTAGACGAGCACCTTCATGGCCCTCTTCCATCGCTTCTAGGATACCGCGCGCATCAGAAGTTAGACCAGAAACACCCAAGAAACCAGACTTCTTGTTTAGTGCTTCAAATACTTGCTCAGTTGTCCAACCTTTCTTGATTAGGAACTCGATGATGCCTGGGTCAAGGTCGCCAGAGCGTGTGCCCATCATTAGACCCGCTAGTGGCGTAAAGCCCATAGAGGTATCAACTGATTCACCGTTAGAGATAGCACATACCGATGCGCCGTTACCTAGGTGAACTGAGATGAAGCTTGACTCATCGATTGACTTGTTCAGCATCTTAGCCGCTTCGCGAGAAACGTAGTAGTGGCTAGTGCCGTGGAAACCGTAGCGACGGATACCGTATTCTTTGTAAAGCTCACCAGAGATTGCACCAGTGAATGCTTTTTCAGGCATAGTTTGGTGGAAAGCGGTGTCGAATACAGCAAATTGTGGCAATGCAGGGAACGCTTCCATTGCAGCGCGGATACCGATAGCACCTGCTGGGTTGTGAAGCGGCGCTAGGTCAGCCAGCTTTTCAATCTCAGCGGTCACTTCTTCAGTGATGCGAACTGTCTTAGTGAACTTCTCGCCACCGTGTACGATGCGGTGACCGATTGCAACGATGTGCTCAGAGAAGCCCAGTTGCTCAGTTAGACCAACCAGCTTGCCAATAGCAATTTTGTGGTGGCTGTCGTCACCTTCGATAGCGATTTCAGTCTTCTCGCCGTTGAACTTCCAGCTCATGCGCGATTCAGCAAGACCGAAGCACTCGCCTAGACCTGTTAGGACATCGTCACCTGTTGCTGCATCGATTACAGCGAATTTAAGAGATGAGCTACCAGAGTTGATAACCAGTACAAACGATTTCGACATGAGTATAATCCTGTAATAAGAGAAGGTATGGAGCACCCTGTTTACGTGTGCTCATTATTCAATAATTTTTGAGCGTTTCAACTTTTTTTTACTCATTCAACAAAAGTTAACGCGCTTTTTTGATGCAAATCAATTTTATTGACTGAATCAACAATTGTCTTGCCACACTCTTGCGCAAACGGTTGCGTTTTTGACCACATTGATTTGTGGAACAAAATCAGTCAAATCGCTTACAATTACATTGCTCAACAAAATTTGAGTTGTATGACAATTAATCCAAGTGACACCATCATAACATTTAAGGGCCAGATTAGAATGATGAATATTGGTGAAATCGCGAAATTGACCAATTTATCGGCAAAGTCGATACGACTCTACGAGGAAAAACAGTTGATTACGACACCTGAGCGCACAGATACCGGCTATCGCATCTACAATCAGCAGCACGTTGAGCAGCTTCATTTGATTGCTAAAGCTAAGCGCGCCGGGTTTTCACTACTGGAATGCAAGCAATTTGTTGACTTGGCAGGCGACCCCAATCGCACCAGTAAACAGGTGCGCGACTTTGCCGAGCATAAGCTGGCTGAGGTAGAGAGTAAGATTGCTGAGTTGACCTTGATCCGTCGTCAACTTGAGGCTTGGGTAAGCCGCTGCCCTGGCGATGAGGGCAGTGACTGTCCAATCATTGATGATTTGACTAAACGCTGATGATGTAACTAGAAAAAGTTAATTTCACCGCGGCCGCCGCCAGAGCCTTTGTTTGATTTAGGCTTATCCATGATAGGCGCATCTTTAGACTGAGCTTGGCGCTTGTTGCGGCTGCGCTGCTTACTACCCTTTGCCTGTGAGCTCGGTTTTTGTTGATTTGGTTTCGGTTGCTCTGCTGGGGTTTCAATCACCTCAACGGGCGGTGTGTCACAAACCACCACGTAATACTCCTGATTGAACTCAAGGAAGTCGCCGTCGTACATCTTGCGGCGCTTACGCACCTCGAGCTCACCGTTGACCGCAACATAACCCTCCGAGATCAGGTGCTTAGCCTGACCACCGCCATCAACAACGTTGGCCAGCTTAAGCACCTTGTATAGCTCGATCGGCTGAGATGAGACCTCAACACCAATCGCCTCAATCTCAATTTCTTCTTGATCAAACTCTTGTTGATCAATATCTTCTGGGAAACCTTCCACCAAAACCTCTAATAACTATTATGACACCGCTGAAAGCGATACAAGTGTCTTAGTGTAATCGTGTTTGGGGGCGCTAAACAAGCTCGCTGTTTCACCCTGCTCCACGATCTCACCCGCTTTCATCACAATAGTATAGTGGCAAAGTGATTTGACCACGCTCAGATCGTGGCTGATAAACAGATAGGTTAAGCCATATTTTTGCTGCAATGACTTGAGCAAATCAAGAACTTGGGCTTGCACGGTTCTGTCTAACGATGAGGTAGGTTCATCGAGTAAGATAAACTCTGGCTTGAGGATCAAGGCCCTTGCGATCGCGATCCGCTGACGCTGACCACCCGAGAATTCATTCGGATAGCGATGTCGGGTACTTGGATCGAGCCCAACCTCAAGCATCACTTCTTGGATCTTGTTATCCAGCTCTACCTCATCAAGCTCAGTATGGACAAGCATCCCCTCACCGATCACCTGTGCCACTGACATGCGCGGATTAAGTGCCGAGAACGGGTCTTGAAACACCACCTGCATCCGACTGCGATAAGGGAGCATGCCTTTTCTATCCAGCGGCTGAATATCGGTGTCTCGGTATTCGATCAAGCCCTCCGATTCAACCAGCTTGAGGATAGCCAATCCCGTGGTTGATTTGCCCGACCCCGATTCACCGACAACCCCAATCGTCTGGCCAGATTTGAGGGTGAAGTGCATATCGGTCACTGCTTTTACATGTGAGGTGACCCGTTTAAACAGTCCAGTCTTGATTGGAAACCACACCTTGAGTTTATCAACCGCCAGCAACTTACGTGCATCCTCACGCATCGCCACCGGCTCGCCGCGAGGGTCGGAGTTTATCAACATCTTGGTATAGGGGTGAGTTGGCGCCGAAAACAGCGTCTTGCACTCGCCGACTTCAACCAGCTCACCACTTTTCATCACCGCAACTCTGTCGGCAATTTGCTTAACGATACTCAAATCGTGGGTAATAAACAGCATAGCCATGCCCATCTCACGCTGGAGTGACTTGAGCAAATCCAGGATCTGTGCCTGTACAGAGACATCCAGCGCGGTCGTTGGCTCATCAGCAATCAGCAGCTCTGGCTCATTGATCAGCGCCATGGCAATCATCACCCGCTGGCGCTCACCACCGGATAACTCATGTGGATAGGCATCGATTTTTTGCTCTGGGTGACGAATACCGACTTTATTTAGCCAATCGAGCGCCAATTGGCGCGCCTTGCTGGCGCGCATACCGCGATGGAGCTCCAAGGTTTCGACCAACTGCTTACCAATCTTGTGCAATGGGTTGAGGGACACCATCGGCTCTTGGAATATCATGCCGATTCGCCCCCCCCGGATCCCGCGCAAGTGGCGCTCAGAGCAATTGAGCATATCAGTGCCATCAAAGTTGATGTGACCGCCCTGATAGCGAGCAGAGTTTTTCGGTAGCAGTTTTAAGATTGAATTGGCAGTCACGGACTTGCCCGAACCACTCTCCCCGACTAGCGCCAAGGTTTCGCCCTTGTTGATTGAGAGAGAGACATCCTGAGTTACCGTGCGCACACCTGTTTTGTCTTTAAAGCCGACCGTCAGTTCTTGAATGGTTAATATGGTTTCACTCATGGCCTAGCGTCCTTGTTGATGTGGGTCAAA
This sequence comes from Vibrio glycogenivorans, assembly GCF_051660965.1. Lineage (NCBI taxonomy): Bacteria > Pseudomonadati > Pseudomonadota > Gammaproteobacteria > Vibrionales > Vibrionaceae > Vibrio > Vibrio glycogenivorans. Next base: position 53,889 of record NZ_JBPVIS010000003.1, read on the forward strand.
GGCATCGCGGACCGCTTCGCCAATAAAGACTAACAGGGTCAGCATAATGGATAACACGGCAAACGCCGATATGCCGAGCCATGGCGCCTGTAAATTCGCCTTGCCCTGTGCGAGCAGTTCACCTAGTGAGGGCGAGCCTGCCGGTAAGCCAAAGCCAAGAAAATCAAGTGACGTTAAGGTCGTCACAGAGCCCGATAGGATAAAGGGCATCATAGTAAGCGAGGCCACCATGGCATTGGGCAGCATGTGGCGCCACATGATGCGCTTATCATCCACGCCCATGGCTTGAGCCGCTCTGACGTAGTCAAAGTTGCGGCAGCGCAAGAACTCTGCACGCACAATACCCACCAGCCCCATCCAGCTAAACAGCACCATAATCCCCAGCAGCCACCAAAAGCTCGGCTCGACAAAACTCGAGAGGATGATGAGCAAGAACAGGGTCGGCATGCCCGACCAGACCTCAATAAACCTCTGACCGAGCAAATCTAGCCAGCCACCGTAATAGCCCTGGCTAGCGCCTACGGCAACCCCAATCACACTTGAGATAATGGTGAGAATAAAGCCAAATAACACCGATATGCGAAAACCATAGATGATCCTCGCCATCACATCACGGCCTTTGTCATCGGTACCAAGCCAATTGACCTCAGACGGCGGCGACGGCACTGAACCTACCACATCAAAGTTGATTGACGAGTAGCTGAATCGAATCACCGGCCAGATGATAAAGCCCTTGTCTTCAATTAAATCGACAACAAACGGATCGGTATAGTCAGCTTCAGTCTCAAACTCTCCGCCAAACTCAGTTTCAGCGTATTGAGTGGCAATAGGAAAATACCAGCCGCTGTCATAGCGCACCACCAGCGGCTTATCGTTGGCGATCAGCTCGGCAAACAGGCTCAAAATAAACAATATGGAGAAGATCCACAGTGACCAATAGCCGCGCTTGTGGTTACGAAAGGTGGTCCACCTCGCGGCAATCATCGGATTCTTATGTTTTTCCTTATTCTTGGTTAGCATCTTAGCGTGCCTCAAAATCAATGCGTGGGTCGACCCAGGTGTAAGTAAGGTCGGAGATGATACTGAGTATCAGCCCGAGCAGCGTCATTATGTAGAGTGATGAGAACACCACTGGATAATCGCGCTGAATGGTTGACTCAAACCCAAGCAGTCCAATCCCCTCTAGTGAGAACATCACCTCAATCAGCATCGAGCCGGTAAAGAAGATGCTGATAAAGGCACTTGGAAAGCCGGCGATAATAATCAGCATCGCGTTACGAAACACATGACGGTAAAGAATCTTCTGATCATCGAGCCCTTTAGCCCTAGCTGTTACCACGTATTGCTTGTTGATTTCATCCAGAAACGAGTTCTTGGTCAGCATACTCAAGGTGGCAAAGCCGCCAATCACCATCGCGAGGGTTGGCAAGGTTAAGTGCCAGAAGTAATCGATGACCTGTTGAAAGGTGCTCATCTGATCGAAGTTATCCGACACCAAGCCCCGCAGTGGGAACCAACTGAAATAGTTACCGCTAGCAAAGAAGATGATCAATATGATGGCAAATAAGAAGCCAGGGATCGCGTACCCCACTATCACCACCGCACTCGACCAAATATCAAACCGTGAGCCATGGTGAATCGCTTTCATTATCCCAAGCGGGATTGAAACCAGGTAGATGATCAAGGTACTCCATAAACCCAGCGATATCGACACCGGCAGTCGCTCGACAATCAAGTCGATAACGTTGCCCCCACGAAACAGGCTATCGCCAAAATTAAAGCTGGCGTAGTTCTTGAGCATGTCCCAATAGCGCTCAAGGATCGGCTTATCGAAACCAAACTGCTTCTTGATCTCTTCCACCACCTCAGGGTCTAGGCCACGTGAGCCCTTATAACCAGTTGGTGTGGTATCTTGACCACTAGGGATATCAACCTCACTACCACCGCCTGAAAAGCGCTCCATAATGCCGGACGAGTGGCCCTCAAGCTGAGCAATCGCTTGCTCAACCGGGCCCCCTGGGGCAATTTGAATGATAAAGAAGTTAATGGTGATGATTGCCCACAACGTCGGAATAACGAGCAGCAATCGGCGAAAAATATAGGCAGCCATTATTGTCTATTAAAGTCCTTTTATTACTGACGCTTTTGTGGAAGTTTTTGTGCTTTGGTCTTTGACACCCACCAGGTATCGACGCCTAGGTCATATTTAGGCGTGATCTCTGGGCGCTCGAACTTGTCCCAGGTAGCAACACGATATAGGTTACTGTGCCACTGAGGAATGATGTAAAAGTTCCACTGCAGGTAACGGTCAAGCGCGCGGCCTAAAGACAGCAGCTTCTCTGGATTTTCTTGGTTTTGCGCAATCTCTAGCGTAAACGCGTCAACCACCGGATCTTCAACCCCGGCTCGATTGTAGGTTGAGTCAATATACGACGAGTGCCAGACAATCATCATGTCAGGACTTGGGTGAGTAAACGCCGGGTAAGCCGATGACACCATATCAAAGTCTCGCTCACGCAAACGCTTGATGTATTGCGTGGTATCTATGGTGCGAATGCGCATCTCGATCCCCATCCGCTTGAGGTTCTTTTGCACTGGGATTGCAATTCGCTCCGTGGTTGGGCTGTAGATCAGCAGCTCAAAGCTCATCGGCTCGCCCGTCTCAACGTTGGTCATTACCTTGTTCTGTAGCTCCCAACCGGCTTCTTTTAGCAAAGCAAATGCAGCGCGCATCTGAGCGCGAATACGCCCCGTACCATCTGTCACCGGCGGCTGGTAGATATCGCTATAAACGCGTGGAGGGATCTTGTCACCAAACGGCTCCAACAGGGCTTTTTCTTCGGCAGACGGTAAATCGGTCGCCTCATAGTCGGTGTTTTGGAAATAGCTGCGGGTGCGCTGATACTGGCTGTAGAACATGTTGCTGTTCATCCACTCAAAATCGAGTGCGTAGTTAAGTGCTTCACGAACTTTCGGGTCAGCAAACATTGGTTTTTGAATATTAAACACCAACGCCTGAGTGCCGGTGGGCTTTGAATGTGGGATTTCCTCTTTCTTGATGTAGCCACGGTCAAAATTGGCGCCGGTATAAGAGTTGGCCCAGAATTTTGCCGACGACTCTTCGCGGAAGTCAAACTCACCCGCTTTAAATGCTTCTAGCATCACCGTCTCATCACGGTAATAATCGTATTGGATTTGCGCAAAGTTATAGCGGCCCACATTGACTGGAAGATCTTTTGCCCAGTAGTCTGGATTAAGGCTGTAGGTGAGTGACTGACCTGATTTATAATCGGTGATCAAATACGGACCACTACCCACAGGTGGCGTGTCCAAAGGCTCTGAAAAGTCTTTCCCCTGCCAAAAATGCTTAGGCAGTACCGTCATCGATTGAGCCAGACTAAACAGCTTCTCACGATTTGGGTTATCCATCTCGATACGAGCGGTGCGTTCGCTTAACGCTTTAACGCTCGAGATATCTTGATAGTAGACACGATATTGCGGTACCCCTTGGGTCATAAAGGTCTGGAAAGTAAACTCGATATCTTCAGCCGTAATTGGCTCACCATCTTGAAACACCGCTTTAGGGTTGATATCCACTTCTAGCCATGAAAAATCGCTAGCGTATCTTACCTTTTCGGCAATCAGTGGATAATACGCATCGACCTCATCAGCGGGGCTGAACATCAAGGTATCGTACAGCTGCCCAGTCGCTGCAGCGGCCACGCCTCGCGAAGCATAGCGGTTAAAGTTATCGTACGTACCGACTTGACCGTAGGTCACTTTGCCATATTTAGGCGCATCGGGATTCACGTAGTCAAAATGAGAAAAGTCGGCGGGATATTTCGCTTCACCGAATCCGACCAAGCGGTCAGTTTCAATTACGCTGGGCTGCGCGTCCTCAGCGTAAGCTGACAGCGCAAAAAAAGAGACAGAAACACCCAAGATCACCTGCTTCAGTTTCCCCATTACCATTTCCTTATATTCCATTTGGGATAGAATTTGAGTATAACCCACTGAAAAAGAAAAAGACCAGTCGGTTTACCAACTGGCCTTAAAAACAGTTTATACGAGCACACTTTCAGCGTGACAGTGAAATTTGGGTTCCATTTGCCAAAACATGACTATTTCCCAAAATATGACTAGGTGCGGTAAAGCACCTTCACGACATGCCAGCCAAACTTGGTTTTGACTAGGTGCGGGACCAGCGTCTCGCCGCTGAAACAGATGCGATCAAAGGCGGGTACCATTTGACCTTTTTTAAACTCGCCCAAATCGCCACCTTTTTTGCCAGACGGACACTTAGAGTACTTACGTGCTAATGTCTGAAACTTCGCGCCTTTTTTTAGTTGTTTGATGATATCTTCTGCCTGCTCTTTGTGACTCACAAGGATGTGCAAGGCTGCTGCTGTGCGTGCCATTTAAATAACCTATAACGATAAAACGTGATCATTATACCATTTATTATCCTCTGCTCACTAGTTGAGGCTGGCATTGGGTATTTTATCTATATACCCAAGTGACCTCAAGATGCAGTTTCAGCGAGATTTGCTTGGTTTGCAGCCAAGGCGGTCACTTGAAGATTTAGTGGTTCTAAATCGAAAGTGACCAACGCAGGCTGCGAGCCGCGGGCGGCCAGCCAAGCAAACTCGCCCGAGGGAGTCAATATACAGGCTCATCTCCGCGTCAAATGACTTTGAAAGGGATGACCATTTCTGCAGCCATTTTCCTTGATATGAGCCTGTATATTGACTCTGAAGTCTGCATCTTGAGGTCACTTGGGTATAGCGATGGTTGGAAAACTTACCGTCAGCACAGTCGTTTATTTACAGTATTGAGGTAATTACTGGTTATGGTTGAGTTGCAAACCCAATCCAATCAAGCGCAAGGGATGTTGATGTTCACCCTCAACAGCCAACAACAGCGCTTTGCCATTGGCACGTTAAAAGTACGCGAGATTGTTCCGTATCTTCCCACCACACAAATTCCATACTCTCACCCTAACGTGATTGGCACCGTCTCAATCCGCGATAAAACCGTGCCGGTTATCGACATGCCCGGAGCGATTGGGTTTCGTCCAATCCAGCCAGAGGAGTACGAGAGTTGCTACCTGATTGTTACCGATTGTCTTCGTAGTGTGGTTGCGTTCATGGTTCGCTCGATTGAGAAGATTATTGAGTGTGACTGGCGCGCCATTGAGCCAGCGCCGCGCTCAGCTGGGCATCACGTTTTCGTTACCGGTATCGCGCGCTTTGACGACCAGTTGGTTCAGATGCTCGACATTGAGCTGCTGCTGTCAAAAATCTATCCTCAGCTCAATGATACCAGTCAACCTATCGTCACCGATATTGAACGAGAGCAGCTCAGAAGAACCAATATCTTGCTGGTGGATGATTCGGCCATTGCCCGCAAACAACTCGCCAACGCACTAGGCAATTTGGCGATACCTTATCAGATGGCAACCAATGGAGCCGACGGATTAGAGCGCATGCGAGAGGCAGCAGCGGCTGGCAACCCGTTTGATGTTTTGGTCAGTGATATAGAGATGCCTGGGCTCGATGGCTATGAACTGGTTTTCGCTGTGCAAAACAGCCCTGAGCTGCGCCACTGCTATCGCATCTTACATACCTCTCTCTCAAGTGAGATCTCAGTTGAGCGCGCCAACCAAGTCGGCGCGCACCAAGCACTAGAGAAGTTCAATGCGGCAGAGCTGGTTTCTGCAATGCTAGAGGGCGCTCAAAAGATAAGTGATCAAACCCTTAGCTAGGTAACGTAGTAGCACTTAGAGATTCTAAGGAACTGCTATGAGTCACAACAAAAGCACTTTACCTTCCAAAATATGTCCCGTTTGCCAGCGCCCTTTTTCTTGGCGGAAAAAGTGGCGGCTGAATTGGGACAATATCAAGTACTGCTCTAAGCGCTGCAGCAGTAAACGCAGCAGTAGTCGAGACAGCCAGTTAGCTACAACTGATTAATATCGCGTAAATAAAACTCGGCAGTTTGTAGGATCTCATCCTGCTCTGGATCACTAAGCTTGTCCCAATTACGGTAGACCATATTCATGCGCGGGTTGCGCGCTAGCCAGTCACGATGCTTGACCATAAAACGCCAGTAGAGCGGATTAAATGGGCAGGCCCCCTCTCCACTGCGCAGCTTGACTTGGTAGTGACACCCTCTGCAGTAGTCGCTCATGCGGTTGATATACGCACCGGATGAGATGTATGGCTTAGAGGCGATCAGGCCGCCGTCAGCATAGAGTGCCATACCCAATGTATTGGGCAGCTCCACCCACTCTATCGCATCAATATAGATACCCAGGTACCATTGATGGACCTCGGCCGGAGCCAACTCTGCCAACAAGGCAAAGTTGCCGGTGATCATCAAACGCTGAATGTGGTGCGCGTACGCATAATGCAATGACTGTTCAATTGCTTGTTGCATACAGCGCATCTTAGTTTGCCCATTCCAATAAAAATCCGGCAGTGCTCTTTGATGGCGCAAATGATTCAAGCCGGGATAGTCGGGCATATTGGCCCAGTACATACCACGAATGTACTCACGCCAACCGAGGATCTGACGAACAAAGCCCTCGACTTGCGCTAACGCCTGCTTCGAAGGGTTATGGTTGTAGACACGCTCGGCTGCGTCAATCACCTCACGAGGTGACAACAACTTGCAATTCAGGGCAAAAGACAATCGGCTGTGATACAAAGACCAGCGTGAGGTTGACTCTGCAGTCATTGCATCCTGGAATGTACCAAAATTTGGCAGGCACACTCGGCAAAAATGGGCCAACAGGTTCAGCGCTTGCGCACGATTAATTGGCCACAATAGCGCTTGGTCAACGTGACCAAACCCGAGCAATTGATGCTCACGCAGCCGCTCAATAATATCTCCTACCGGGTTGCTAAATACCAAAGGCTCCGGGAGCTCTGCGATATCGCTTGCCTTGAGTTTATGTCGATTATCGACGTCGTAGTTCCATTTTCCGCCCTCTGGAGCCTCCTCAGAGTCAACCAGGACCCCATGGCGCTTGCGCATGCGGCGATAAAAATGCTCCATCCTCACCGCTTTACCACTGGGAAATTCTTCGAGCAACCGGTCGAACTCGCAAAGGAAATGCTCAGTATCAAACTCCACCACCTGACAATCAGTCAAGCTCAGTTGGCGCAGCATACTCAGCAGGCGGTACTCATCCGGGCGCTGATAACAAAAGCGTTTCGCATCGACAACCTGACACACATCTGAAATCAATGGCGGCAAACTTTGATACACAGCAGTGTCATCTAGGGTGAGATGGACGACTTGATGACCATCTTTGGCCAAGTCGTCGGCGAACGCTTGCATCGCTGCAAAAAAAGCCACCTGTTTTTGCCGGTGATGACGGACATAGGTTTGCTCTTGAACCAACTCAGCGATCAGATAAAGCACATCGTCTTGTGGCTGCTTGAACCAACTGTGTTCACTGTTGAGTTGGTCACCCAATATCAGGCGCACCTGCCGATAGTGCTTACCCTTGATTAATTTCTGTATCGTCACTTAGCCACCTCTGGATAAACGCTTCATCTGGGTCATAGATCTCAGTCTGCTTTTGCAAATCAAACCGGCGATGACCACGAGGATCAGCGCCCACACCTGCCAAATATTGCCAATTACCCCAATTCGAACAGACATCATAATCAATCAACATTGCTTCAAAGTACGCTGCGCCAAAGCGCCAGTCCAAGCCAAGTTCGTGAACAAAGCAACTTGCTACTAACTGTCTACCCCGATTAGACATCGTGCCCGTGTATTTTAGCTGGCGCATACACGCATCCACGATCGCAAAGCCTGTGCAGCCCTCGGTCCATTGGCGGTATTGTTGCGAGTAAAACGTGGTCAAGGGTTTGCTTCCCTTAATTCCTCCAAACGAGAATAGCTTATTGCTGTGTTTTTCTGCATACCAACGAAAGTACTCACGCCAAAGCAACTCGAACCAAATCCAGTAGGTTGATTCATTGTAGCCATGGTTTTGTTGATAAGCCTCAAGGCACTCTACGATCTGTTTTGGGCTTATACATCCCCACGCCAGCCATGGTGAGAAACCAGTCGACTTGGTCCAATCATCAAGGTGGTTGCGCGTCTGCTTGTAATACGAGGGTCGTTGTGAGTCAAAATAGCCACGAAGCCATGCCTGACCGCTTGTCTCCCCACCCACAAACAAGCGTTGATCGTCAATTGGCTCTAGCGTCAACCAACGCATACCTTCATCATTGATCAACGCGAGTGGCGGCAGATTGTCCGGCATAGTGTCTAGCGCATGTCGAGGCGTGATATTGTCAACTTTCTTGCGAAAAGGAGTGAAGCTTGCTGGTAATTCACTGAGCGCAAACGGCAACTGCTCTAAATCAAACAGACCGCCTTGGTTGGCGATGTGCGTCGTAATTTCGGGCAATGTCGAGTTGAGGTAGCGTACTAGGGCATGTTGCTGATAGTCCGCACCACAATCATGATACAGGTCGCTGATGTGCGGGTTTTGTCCAAGGAGTTGCGTGAGTACCTGACTTGGTTGGCCACAAAACGTATGTAACACATGCCCATACTCCGCTAACCGACGCTTCAGGTCAGATATACACTGCTGCTCAAAGTTTGCCTGAGCCTTGCCTTGTGTTGCATGGGGAGAAAAATGGCGGGAAAAGACGCTAGGTTCAGGTTTAACATAAATAAAAGCAAGTTGGTCGCACTCATTCGCCGCCGAATGTAGTAAAGCGTTATCAGCCAAACGCAGATCCCGATGAAAATAGTAAATCCCAATACGCACACGCTACTCCTGTTAGTTTCACTATGCATGGTTACGTGAGTGACTAAAGGCTGATCACTTTGAATAAAATAAACCTAAGTATCAGCAGTAATTTAGGTCAATTTTCGATATTATCTAATACGTATTTTTCAGGTCAGGCTTTATCGCTCTGCTTGATTTCTCATAGTGTTAACTTTTTTGATGAGTCGCCTTGGAATAATTAAGGCTTACAGGCTTTTATCGCTCTTCATGTTCGTCTCATCACTTTGCTTATTTCGATACGCATCAAACGATATATCAATTGGAAATTCTGACTATGTTTGAAGAGTGGTTCACCACATCGGCTTTGCTCGCCTTTGGCCTGATTTTCTTGGGCTCTTTTGTTCAAACCGCCATTGGTTTTGGCCTTGCCATCGTTGCTGCGCCCTTGCTATTTCAGGTCTCCCCTATCTATGTACCTGGTCCAATCTGTCTTGTCGGTCTATGTCTATCCATCATGAATGCACTAAAACATCGAGAAAATATTGAGATGGGTGGATTAAAGATGGCTTTTCTTGGCCGCGTGCCCGGCACCCTGGCCGGTGGGTGGCTGTTGCTGGTGGTTTCAGGCGAACAGTTGTCGTTATTACTCGGGTTTATCGTGCTGTTTGCGGTGGTTTTGAGCCTGTTGCCTTTTCGTATTGAACCTACCCCAACTCGGATGGGGATCGCCGGATTCTTCTCGGGTTTTTTCGGTACCAGCTCTGCCATAGGGGGGCCACCCATGGCACTCTTACTGCAACATCAAGACGCGAGCAAGTTACGCGGTAACATGTCTGCGTTTTTTGTGTTTAGCTCTACGCTGACCCTACTGGTACTGATCCCCACCGGTTACTTTTCGCTAAACCACCTTTATCTCAGTATCCCACTGATACCGGCCGCATGGTTGGGGTATTACCTTGCGTATAAAACGACCCACTCTTTACCAAAAGAGAAGATCCGAATGGGGGCACTGATTCTTTGTTCAGTCAGTGGTCTTACGGCTATTGCTCAGGCTCTGTAAGCTCTTAAAAGTAGGACACAAGCGATAAAGAGCTAAGTTAACGATGCACTCTATTCGTCGGCAAACTCGCCGTAGCGAATAAAGTGATCTATCTGACGGGTGGCAAAGTCACTATAGATGAGGCTGGTATGACTTTGCTTGGTGACTATATGGTCGGTCATGCCCTCAATACGCGTTTCCGCTACTGTGACCGTGCCATCGGACTCTTCCATTTCTCCGAGCAGCAATCGGCGTGCACCGAGATCGAAGTTGCCCGCAATGCTGCCCAGCTTTTGCGGTAATTGCCAGCGATTGTCATGCATCGAAAGGCCATGCTCGGTTGAATTGCCCAAAATCATGCCCATCCCCATCTCTTCAATCACAGCAACAATCGATGCCCCTTGCAATGGAGAGCCAAGGGTGACTACATGGGAGACATGCTCAACAGAGGGTTGGCGGCTCTCAAGGTAACGCTGGATCATCAAACCACCGAGGCTATGTCCAACCAATATATTGGGCTGCTCTTGGTTTAAAGCTTGATCAATATCAGTAAAAACCTGCTCGGACTCAATAGCAAGGCTGTTGTAGGAGATAACTTGAGTACTGTAGCCCAACTTCTCTAGGTTTGACGCCAATGGTTGCATCACAACGCCATGCATGTACAGTCCATGCAGTATGACTATGTTCATTCCATTCCTCGTATTTGTGGCTAAGTGCACAGCAGGTCATAGGCCTTACCGGGCGCAGTCTTTACCTTACGAGATTTTTCCTAACAATCACAAGCGATTTTCATTATTCAATTACACTAATTGCAATAAGATCAACTGCATATTCTGGGTGGTCAATCACGTCATTGATGCTTTCGCACTCGAGTATCTGCTGCAAACTGCACGGCTTACTGAAATAATAACCCTGCACATACTTAACCTTGAGTGCCGCGAGTGTTTTTAGCTCGGCGAGCGTTTCGACTCCCTCCACGACGACATCCACCGCTAACTCGTGGGCAAGTTCAGTGAGCATTTTTACCGCTAAATACTTATGTCTCACGCTGTCAATATCAGAGATAAAACTGCGATCAATCTTGATACAATCAAACTTGATATCATTGAAGTATTGAAATGATGAGTTCCCAGAGCCGAAATCATCCACAGCGATATCAATGCCGTTGTCGCGCGCATTCATCACCTGCTCTGAGTCCATTAAGCTGTTATCGAAATAAGCCGACTCGGTGATCTCTATCATTACTGAAATATTCTCAGGCTTGTGCTTTTGTATCACCGTGCACAGCTCATCGAAGCACTTGAGCTTTTCATCGCTCTCTTTGAGTGAGCAGTTAAGAGATAAACGATGAACCGTTGGAAACTTAGCTCGAATTTTCTTCATTCCATGTAAGGCTCGCTCCGCAACGATTTTATCCAGCACATGCACGACACCAATTTTCTCCGCGGTATCGATTAATTTCTGAACCGAATACTCTTTCCCACCACCAGTAAATCGACACAAGGCTTCCAAGCGATGGATCCGGCCTGTTGATATATTCACGATCGGTTGAAAAGCAACGTCTATATTTCGCAGCCTCACGGCTTCCAATACAGCCGCGGTTAATTTCTGGTCAGTATTCGCCTTTTCTACCAATTGGCGATTAAAAAATGCATAAGGTGTTTTGCGCCTATCGTGGACACGCATAGTCTGCAGCGCTCGTTCTATCACCTTATCCAACGAGCTATTGTCAATACCATAGATATCAATGCCCCAATGTCCATTGACAATATCCCGATAGATCAAGTCATGAACGTTGCTTTTGAGTTCTTTGCGAAGCTGGCGCAACAACTTGGTCACCGCGTGGGTGTCCTGAAAGTTCTTTGGGCATAACTTGGTGACTAGGCAATACACACCACTCTCTAAACGCCCCATGACCAAAGGTATGGAGAGCTTCTTCAGTGCCAAAGAGAGTCGCCTATCCGCTTCTTCCCTAACCGACTTAAAAAAGTTTGGTCTGATACAGGCCACCATCAGCACTTGGTCCTTACAGCCCTGCTCGACTCGCTCAATAATGGCCTGCCTGCTGGGCAAATCAAAGCTTGGTTGCCATTTGACCTGTTCACTGTCGGTTAAATTGAGTTGTAAGCCATTAAGTTCATGTAGATTAATCACGTAAACTTGATTATCTGCCGACCAGCGAATGGCTCGCACGTCAATATCTTGAACGCTAGATTCCCCATTTGATTTGGCAAACTCTGCAACACTTCCCCATGACTCCTTATCGCGGTTATCGAGTAGCACAGACTGGATACTCTGGGCAGAGGACGCCCCAGCGCTCAATATCCAAACTGGCAGACCTAAGATCTGCTCTTCTTTCACATCAAATTTATTGAGTAATCGATGGTTAACACACAGGATATTGAAACTTTCATCGGCAATGATGACGCTTTTGCGCTGGTCATTGAGTAAGGTCTGTAGCAGCCACTCCGAGCCAACCTGGCTAGGAATAACCGATTGAACATTTCCCAATCCATTCACCTGCCCTTGGTGATTACCCTGGTGCTCGATATAGACAATACAGCTGCGCACGTCGTCGATTTGATAAATAAAAGATGCCCTCGCGACTCCATCATTATTTGGATGGAGTAAAAGGTTTCTTAGTCTTTTTCTGCTGACCGGGGAAATGTGACGAAAGACATCGAGCAAACTGAGTCGAAACTCAAAGCCTGCCCGCGACGCTCCGCTTGCAATGAACAGCGACCAAGTGGATAGGTCGAGTACCCACTTAAAGCTCTTTCCGACTAAAGAAGCAATCTGGCTGTCCATAACCTACCTTAAGCTTACCCAACTTTATGTAATTTTAGGAGATAACTAATATCAATCAATCACGTATATCCAAATAACCTCTAGATGCAGTTTCAGCGAGATTGGCTTTGTTTGCAGCCAAGTTTTCTCAGGCCCAAAGCACAGTAAGCGAGGTTAGTACTCGAGGCTTTCACATTTCTGATTTATCACCAACAAATAGTTGGCATAGGTTTTCGCCACTGTGTCATCCCGCCACTGATCAACAATTCTCACTGCGGCACAATAATAGTCACTGTTTTTCAATAAGGTAGATACCGTTTCATTCATGTCGTAGAAACGCTGTGATTCGATATCACCCAACTCACCGGGTGAGGTGTTCAAAATTGGTTCCAACCCAAACTCCAGCCAGGCTAAAAGTATTTCGCGCATTTCAAGTTCTGCTTCTGGTACATCTTCGCAAGAAAGGGCTCGCCCTTTAGGAGGGGGCTTTATATAGTGAGTTGCTGTGGGCGAGTCGACATATTTATACATGAATATTTCCTAACCAGTGTGGCTTGAAAATAATCTAGGAGTTAACCCGCGCAAATCAAATTAATAGGCCTATCACTAACTCGTTATTTGATTACCAGCAAGCCACCTGCAAGAAAATTTTGATTTCCAATAATCTATCCTAACTTACCTGTTAGGACTGTTAAGTAGGGACAAAGCAATGATTGATATTACTCAGTTAGAAGAAATGTTCGACGGTGATAAGGAGCTTATTCAAGCACTGTTTATGGCCTATCTCGATGATCACGTACAAGCTGAGAAGAAGGTGCAAGAGAAGGTCGACACGGGTGACTTTGAACAGCTGTTTTTCTTGTCACACACTCTCTGTGGCACGCTAAACAACCTGTGTGAATCCGATATCACGGCAAATTTGAAGCAGCTTGAAGAGGCCGCTCGCGATGGCAATCTCTCTAGCCAGGAAGATTTAACCAAGGTACTCAGCGAACTGCCGAAGATTGAGCAACAGATGAACGAGTACCTCGCCTAACAGCCAACCTAAAAGATACTTATGGCAAAGTAGCAAACCACCATCAAGCTACTTTGCTTCTTTCTCAAAGCTCTAACCAAGAAAGGTCAACCTTCTATGGTTGTGTCTTATCGATACAGCATTAAGGGCTTAACTTCGACCGACATAACCTCTTGTACAACTCGGCACCATTGCCTGGTTAAATAGGCGAGCTCGCGGTAGCTCTTGGATAACGCATTACGCTCAACCAATTCTAGATAGCGATAACACCACGGGAGCAGAAATTGTCCCAACAAGTGCTTGACCGCTTCAACATCGTAACGCAGCTCAAGAAGTTGGCTCACGGCAAACAGCATTAAGCCGAATTGATCTTCAGGATCATCCGCCCCTGTATTTACCTCGATTCCGTAATCTCTCAAAAACTGGCGATACTTGAGCGTGCTGATCCCTATCGGAGACTCACTCTGTTCAAGATACAGCGATCCCCATGGCGGGGCGACCAAGATCTCCCCACCCTCAAACAACAAGAAAAAGTCTTGCTCTAGGGTATCGGGTAACTCTCGATTGACGGTGTTCGACCAATCACTGAACACGCTCCCACCGCACTCAGACGCGTACGAGAGCGCACGTATTAGAGCCTGGTTATTGGCATCCGTTAGTGGATAGTAAAACAGCGACCCAAGGACCCTTGCCATGGTTTGTACGCTGTCTAAATCGATATCTGTGTGTTGGGACATGATCTTTCTTGTCTGCGGGTGATGTAATAAATCTAGTGTTAAAGGCGTTTTCCTGCCATTCCCAAACGAGCGACATCACGCACTTACAGTGTCAATCGTGGCTGGATAAAGTCGATAAATGCGGTAATTCGACGCGCAACATTGGATGACTTGTAGTACACCGCATTGACGAGTTCGCGCCCAGTATCCGTCATCTTTTGCTGCTCGAATAAGGCAATCAGCCTACCTGCTTGAATATCTTTCTTCACCATAAACCCCGACAGACACGCGATACCATTGCCATCTAACGCCATTTGACGCACGGTTTCGCCATTACTGGCGCTAAAGCAAGGGGTGATCATAACTCCCCCGTCGATTGGCCAATAGTTGAGGATCTTTACATCGGAAAACCCTATCAATTGGTGTGCAGCCAATTGATCACTGTGATGAGGTGTACCCCAAGCGGCCAGATACTCGGGCGAGGCTACAATAAATAATTCACTTTTGCCCAGTGCTCTTGCGTGCAAGGTAGAGTCGGTGAGCTTGCCGATACGAATCGCAATGTCAGTCCGCTTTTCTAGTAAGTCAACGAAACCCTCATTCGACGTCAACTCAAGCTCGATATCTGGATACTCAGTCTTAAATGCCTTAATCAGAGGAACGAGTTGATGAAAGATGAAAGGACTCGCCGCATCGACTCTCAATCGCCCTTGTGGGGTCAACCCTCTCGTCATCACCTCCTCTTCCGCCGCTTCGAGTTGCCCCAACGCCTGGCGGATTCGCTCAATAAACTGCTGGCCTTCTTCGGTCGGTTTCACCCGGCGTGTGGTACGATTTAGGATTGTCACGCCGAGTTGTGCCTCTATACGGCTGACTGCTCGTGAGACTTTGGCAACTTGGATCTCCATCTGCTCTGCTGCAGCAGAAAACCCACCGCTATCGACAACGGTGAGTAATATCTCTAAATCATCTGAACGTGTTCTCATCACCCCTCCCCCTTTATTGCAAATATAACAAAGGTCATTTGTCATTTTTACTGTTTCTGACAAAAGAAGATCTAAGCATAATGCGCCCCGTTCACTCACACAACGAGATACTATTATGCCATTAGCACTCTTTGCTCTTACGCTCAGCGCGTTTGCCATCGGCACCACTGAGTTCGTTATTGTTGGTCTGATCCCTACTATGGCATCGGATCTAAATGTTTCACTACCCTCTGCTGGACTACTTGTCAGCCTTTACGCGCTTGGTGTGGCCATTGGCGCACCCGTTTTGACCGCTCTTACTGGTCGATGGCCACGCAAGCGTGTCCTACTTGCCGTGATGAGCCTGTTTGTCTTGGGTAATCTGCTTGCTTGGCAGGCACCGAATTATACAACCTTGGTTGTCGCGCGTATTCTGACCGGGCTTGCCCATGGTGTGTTCTTCTCTATAGGTTCAACCATTGCAACGGGTCTGGTGGCCAAAGAAAAAGCGGCAAGTGCCATCGCGATTATGTTTACTGGCTTGACGGTTGCCTTGGTGACTGGCGTGCCCCTTGGAACCTACATTGGGCAATCTTTTGGTTGGCAAGCCACTTTCTTGATCGTCGCTCTACTTGGTCTCATTGCTCTTATTGGTAGCGCAATCTTGGTACCAAGTAACCTAAAGCAGCCACCAGCAACTAAGCTTGTCGATCAAATGAAGGTTCTAACTCAACCACGACTACTGCTGGTTTACTTGATCACCGCTCTTGGTTATGGAGGCACGTTTACCGCCTTTACCTATCTTGCGCCAATTCTAGAGCAGGTTTCAGGTTTTGAATCGACCGCAATTGGCTTGATTATGTTGGTTTACGGCGTTTCAGTCGCCGTGGGTAATATCTGGGGTGGTAAGCTGGCTGATAAAGCGGGCCCAATTAAAGCATTAACCATTATTTTCACCCTGCTTGCAGCGATTTTGTTGATGTTTACCTTCACCGCTGGCAATAAAATTACCGCGGTAGCGACCATCTTAATTTGGGGTGCATTTGCTTTTGGTAATGTACCAGGGCTACAGGTTTACGTGGTCAAACTGGCTGAGAAGTATGCACCGAATGCCATTGATGTTGCATCGGGTCTCAATATCGCGGCGTTTAATGTCGGTATCGCACTTGGTTCATGGGGCGGCGGTGTTATTGTTGCTGAAACAGGACTAATGAACACCCCTTGGGTTGGCGCGATTATTGTGGTCTTGGCTCTGATGCTGACACGTTTCAGTGGCGCGCTCGACAAGCGTTCTGCCTCTGCTGATACAACGGTGAAAGTAACTGTTTAAAAACCACAGTATTCTGACAAATACAACAAAGGCGGGTATTAACCCGCCTTTTCTTTTGCTAATCATCTGCGATCTTGTATTGAACGCCTAACACTCAGTGATAACGCGCTCTTGTGACCAACGCGCCTTAGGCAAGCTCGCATTGAAATCTTGCTCAGAATGGTGGCCAAGCGCCACTAATACAACGGACGTGTAGCCTTGCTCGCGTAAGCCAAACTCCTGATCAATCTTCTCAGCATCAAATCCTTCAATTGGCACGGCGTCGAGGCCGAGTGTTTTGGCGCCTAACAATAAGGTACCCACATTTAGGTAAACCTGTTTTTGCATCCAATGTTCGACATCACCAAGCTCATTGCGATGCAGGCCAACAAAATAACTCCTACCCGCATTCACCGTGTTCTTAACCTCTTCACTTGGGTAACGTCCAGCGCTCTCTTCGAGATCAGAGAGTGCTTTTAAGTAGTCATCATCCATCGAGGTTTTGGCACAAAATACCACCACGTGTGAGGCCGCTCTGACCTTGGCATCATTAAAGGCAAACCCATCCTGTGTGCCTTTGGCAACCCTTGCTTTACCCTCATCGGTGCCAGCGATGATAAAGTGCCACGGCTGTGAGTTGACACTTGAGGCGCTCAATCGAATCAACTCTTTGACGGCTGTCACCTGCTCTTCAGTCAATTTCTTTGAACTGTCAAAGGCTTTCGTCGCGTGACGAGACTTCGCGATGTTAACTATTTCCACACCAAAACTCCTGAAAGGTCATCTTTGCTACGGTACTGCAGCAGATTCATCGTGAGCACATAGTAGCAAAATACCCTGTGTTCACGATGAAAACGTCAAGTTATCTAGTTGAAAACCTAGCCCGATCACATTGTGGTTATCAGCGTGCGATCGCGGTATCGACATGAGCGACACGCGCTTCTGGCGATAAGCTCTTTCCACCAATTAGCAAGTATAGACTCGGGATCACATACAAAGTCACCACTGTGGTTAACAACATGCCGCTGAAGATCACCACACCCACTGCATAACGTGTCTCTGAGCCCGCACCAGATGCCAAGAGCATTGGAAGTGAGCCAAGTAATGTCGTCAAAGCCGTCATCAGGATTGGGCGCAAACGCTGTTGAGCCGCGTTGGTGATCGCCTCTTTCACCTCCTGCCCTTGATCTCGAAGCTGGTTGGCAAACTCAACAATCAAGATACCGTTCTTAGTCGCCATACCAATCAGCATCAACATGCCAAGCTGTGAATACAAGTTGAAACTTTCACCGGCGATTAAGATCCCGGTCAACCCCCCAAGCAAACCGATGGGTACGGTTAACATAACGATAGTTGGGCTGGTGAAGCTCTCAAATTGCGCAGCAAGTACCAAGTACGAAACAAACAGAGCCAAGACGAAGATCAACCATATCTCAGTTTGGTTATCGTAGTAATCCTTTGACTCCCCGGCATAATCATAGGTATAGCCTGGTGGGAAGAGCTTCTTCGCCTCCTCTTCAAGGAAGTGCAGACCCTCACCAAGGGTAACACCCGGTGATAAACTGGCTTTCAGGCTGATCGACTTTTTACGCTGATAGTGGAACAAACCACGCGCCGACGCGACGTCTCGTGAAGAGACTAAAGTATCCAGTGAGATGAGTTCGCCATGTCTTGAGCGAATGTAGACTTTGCTCAAGTCGGAAGCGGAATTAAACTGAGCTTCGTTGGCACGCAGATAGATATCGTACTCTTGACCCGTTTCCTCGTAGCGAGTTTCCGTCGCTCCTGCGAGCAGAACATCCAGTGTCGTGGCAATATCCGTGATGCTTACCCCGAGCTCACGCGCGACCTCGCGTTTGACCGAGAGCACCATCTCTGGCGTAGTCGGGTTATAATCAAGCTGCGTGCCATGCATCATTTCACTGGCTTGGACGATTCGCTCAAGCTCCTGAGCTATCTCGTATAGCACTTCATAATCATCACCTTGGAGAACAAAGTTGACCGACTTATCCATGCCGCCACGAAAACCCGGTAAGAAAGGGTTAGCCCGAACGTCTGTGATGTCATAAAGCAACTCACGGATCTCCTGCACCACCTCAGAAGCAGTTTCCTTACGCTCGCTCCAATGCTTGAGACGGATAATAAAGTAACCCGTATGGTCGGCCCAAGTACCAAAGGCTGGCGCTGAGTAGTTGAGATTCTCAACCGGACCGTCCTCGCTTGCCAGTGGCAACAGGCGCTCATTAATCAGCTCCATACTGCGTACCATACGCTCGTAACTGGTCGCCTCTAGGCCAAACACGCCGAGGTTTATCTGACCACGGTCTTCCACTGGAACAAAGGCGCGCTGTTGATTGTCATAGGCGTAATACAGACCAACGCCACACAAGAGCAGAACGACAAACGAGAACCAGCGCCAACGCAATACACGCTCAAGACTGCCGCGGTAAGACTGCTCTGCCGATTTCACTCCCGATTCAACCCACTGACAAACTTTACTTGGCTCTTCTAGTGGCTTGCTAAATAGCTTTTCACTTAGCACTGGACCAAGTGTCAGAGCCGCAACCGATGAGAAGCCGACGGCCGCCGAGAGGATAACCGCAAACTCAGCGAACATATTACCCATCTTGCCATCCATAAAGATCAACGGCAAAAAGGTCATGATCAGCACCAGTGTGGTGGCGATGACGGCAAAATTAAGCTCCTTGGTGCCTTGATAAGCAGCTGCGAGGGCAGACGCGCCATTACGCCGGTGACGAACGATATTCTCCACAACGACGATGGCGTCATCCACAACGAGACCGATAGCCAGGATCAAGCCCATTAAGGTCACTAGGTTAATCGAGTAGCCACACATATAGGCGACAGAAAATGCCGAGATGAGAGAAACAGGCACCGTTATCGCTGGAACTATCGTGGTTGATAAACGTCCCAAGAACAAATAGAGCACTGAGATCACCAGCACTGCCGTAACCGCGAGCGTCATGTAGACCTCTTTAATGGCTTCGCGAATAAAGAGCGTGCTGTCATAGTCCACATCCAGTGCCACTCCCTCTGGTAGGAAGTTTTGCAACATCTTGAGTTCTTTATGCACCGCATCGGAGACGGTCAACGGGTTAGCGTCTGACATTGGGACGATACCCAGCCCCATACTATCGATGTTATTGGCTTTAAAGGTCGTGGTTTGCTTCTTGGCGCCGACATAGACATTGGCGATGTCCTTCAGCATCACTGACTGGCCGTCGCGTTCGACGATTTGTAGCTGCTCAAAATCTTCTACTTGCTGATAGAGACGCTCGAGGCGAACCACCAGATTGAGTGCATTATTTCGCACGTAGCCAGCCGGAAGCTGAATGTTCTCCGCGCGCAGTGCTCGTGTCACATCGGTGGTGGTCAGTTCACGGGCGGCAAGGTCAATCGGATTGATCTCAACATACAACACCCGCTCGATAACGCCAGAGGTATTGATTGAGCTCACCCCTGGCAAGAGACTTAATCGCTCAATCAGTACCCGCTGCGCGTAGTCACTCAAATCCACCCTATCGTGCTTGGTACTCGTGAGGTTGAGCCACATGATGGGGTCACCCTCACTGCTGTTTTTGCGCACGTTTGGTGTGCCAGCATCACGAGGCAGGCGACCACGCGCCCGTCCAACGGCATCTCGAACATCACTGACCGCTTGCATGATGTCGTGCCCAGGCTTAAAGGTAATGTTGATGCCTGACCAGCCATCAACCGAGCGAGAAAAGATAAAATCGATACCGTCTATGCCGCCTAATTGATCCTCAATCGGTTTGGTTATCTGGCTCTCAACGATTGAAGAGGCGCTGCCTCGATAACCCGTACCGATTGAGACGACATTGGCATCAACCCTTGGCATCTCGCGGATCGTGAGCATACTGGCACCAACCAGACCAAAGAGAACCAATAACACATTCAATACCAACGCCGATGTTGGCCGATATACCGAAAAATCCGATAACTTCATCGTTTATTTCAACCCTGTGCAGTTAAGTCCGGCTGCACAGTTTCTTGCACTTCCACTGATGCACCATCACGCAGTTTAACCGTTCCTCGGTAAACTATTTCCTCACCCAGTTCAAGGCCTGAGCGTACCTCGACGATTTCACCATTGCGCTCACCCAATGTAACCTGTCTTTGACGCGCAACTTCGTCTTCAATAACGTAAACATAGCGATTTGGCCCGCGATAGATGACTGACTGGATGGGTATCGTCACAACATCTAACGCTGCAAGGGGGAGCTCGCCCGTCATCAGGCTCCCTGGTGTTAATTTTGCGGTTTGGTTATCAATACTGAACTGAGCTTGGATATTCTGTGTTTGACTGCTGACTCGTCCATCTAAGCTATCCAGTTTGGCGGTGATTGGAGTTAAGCTCTCGACATGAGACAGCGTCGTTGTGTTACCAAGGCGTAGATAAGGAAGATAGCTGGCGGGAATCGCAACGTTTAAACGCAGCTGGTCGGCATCATCAAGCGTAGTGAGCTCAGTACTATTTTCGACCCTTTGACCAACACTGATATCAACCAGACCGAGTCGCCCATCGAAAGGCGCTGTGATTTGTGTGTCTTTAAGGTTGACCAACGCTATTTCAAGCTCGGCTTGCTGCATCTCAAGCCGCGCAAAAGCGGCATCGACAACCGCTTTGGTTACCGCGCCATTCGGTAAGAGCTTAACCAGTTTATTGTAGTTTTGCTCAACATCACTGAGATTGGCTTGTTCACGCTTAACTTCCGCTCGCTCATAACGGTCATCGAGGGCAAATAACAGTTGCCCTTTTTTGACGTGCTCACCAGACTTGACTAAAACCTGACTGATACGTCCGCGGTTCTTTGGCGTGATGGAGATAGATTTGTGCGCAAAACTGTTACCCACTATGTGAATGCTGCGATCAAGCGTGCCACGTTCGACGATGGTAGTGTCCACCGTGAAAATACGAAACTTATTATTGATGGGTTCAGGTTCTGAACTGTTGAGGTAGTGTGCCCCCCAGCCACCGAGAGCGATGATGACTGAAAAAAACGCGATCTTTTTCATAGTGAGTTTTGCCAAACATTTAAACGGAATCCCATTGTACTTTGGAATTCCGTAAAATGGTGAAACAAAGCTCACACTTTTAATACCAATTTAATAAATTGGTTAACAAGAGGTAATGTAGGGTCGCTCCTGAGGTAAAATAGACCTAGAAGTAGACTCGAAAACCTGCTCGGGCCTCAAGTTCGATATCAAGTTCGTCAAGATACACACTTGGGCTCAGATCGATATAGAAACCAAATGGCCTAGCGCCTAGCTCGGCACCAATACCGGGTACGATGGCCAGTGATTTATTATTGCGGTCGACATAATGACCACCTAAAAATAAGTAGAAAGGTGTATTGTTAACACCAAAAACTTTATTTGCACCAAGACCAAATTGGTCGTCAAGGCTCACGTTAAATCTCAGGTCATTATGCTTGAGTTCAACACCCCAATACGGGTCACCAACCATCACGCCAACGCCTGTTGCTGCAACAGAGCTAAAGCTCATCATAAGCGCCATTAACGCTAAAGCACATTTTTTATACATCACACTGCTTTCCTGAGAAAAATAGAAAGCGCGTAACCTACCAGAAGAACA
Source organism: Vibrio glycogenivorans (assembly GCF_051660965.1). Lineage (NCBI taxonomy): Bacteria > Pseudomonadati > Pseudomonadota > Gammaproteobacteria > Vibrionales > Vibrionaceae > Vibrio > Vibrio glycogenivorans. The sequence continues at coordinate 76,116 of NZ_JBPVIS010000003.1, forward strand.
TGATAAAACTATCAGTATACTGGTGCTTTGACCGAATCCTAACATTGGCGCACAGAATTCAACCATAAATTGACAGAGGGTTAAATTGACCAGTTACAAAAAATTACTTTTTATTCAATAACTAAGTGTTACAGCTTAGCAAGCTCAAACTTTGTCAGTGGCCGACTAAAAAGGTAGCCTTGTTGATAGTGAGCGCCTGCGGCAGATAAAAAGTCTGCTTGCAACTGAGTCTCCACCCCTTCCGCGACAATTTCAACATTAAGTCGATGGCCAAGGTTAATGATCGACTCAAGCACGGGACTATTGACCGCATCAACCCCAATACTGTCTATGAAGCATTTGTCGACTTTCAACACATCGAAGTGGACCTTTTGGATGACAGACAATGCGGTTTGCCCGGTTCCGAAATCATCCAACGATACTTTAATCTTATTCTCTTTAAGCACCGTTAATGCCTTGCGTGCATCACCATCTAAAAACTGTCTTTCTGTAATTTCAACACAAAGCTTCAAACCTATTTCAAGCAACTGTTTATTTGTCTCCAATATCTTATCCAGGTTGATTTGATGATGAAGATATTGTGGTGGAACATTGACCGCGACATAATTTATCTTAACGCTGTCTAATTCATTTAGGTCTCGTTGTAGCTGATGTAAGACAAAATCTGTCAATCGATTAACCAAACCATATTGCTCTGCCAGTGGAACAAAGACTTCCGGACTGATCATTCCCGTGCTTGGATGCTGCCACCTGATTAAAACCTCGGCACCGACTGCCTGGCCATCCTGACTTGAGACAATCGGTTGGTAAACCAAAAAAAGCTCATTGCGCTCAAGCCCACGCTTAAGATCGTCAACTACGGAATTACGATATTCAAGTGCCTTGCGGCACAGGAGCAATAGCAAGGAGATAACCAAGGATAAAAATAGAGCTTGAAGCATAACAAATACCATCATGTGGCGAACAAACGCCGGGTTAGCTTCAACAATAACTTGGTAACCATAACTTGCAGAGTCAGCCAATACATGCACCAAGTCAGATTCAAAGTGCTCATATTCTGGATATGTTTGGTGACCGAGACGAAATTTTACTCCATAGATACCATCACTGACACCTTTGCCAATATTGCGGTCAAAGTAATTCCGCTCGATAACCGACAACACCCCACTTCTAGCATCGTTTGGGTATGTATTTACTATCACTAAGGTTCTTTGCGAAGGGTCACCACCCTTGTTATGAAGATACTCTCCTGATGCAACGCCTTCACCAACTAGGTGGCTCAAATCTGCATGTGTTTCACCTATGCGAGAAGAGCAAGTAACGACACCGTCTTTGACCAATAACATCTCACGAAAAGTACTGTCGAAAAACAGGTCATCGCGCAGCGCCTCGCAACTTTCTTGATTATTCATCACCTGTTGGTGTTCGAAATACACTTCTTGGATAATCGTATCCAGTCGACGTACAAAGCCACTGGCAAACTGGTCTAGCGAGTCAGTGACTTTTCCCAATGCTAAAAATACCGCACACGGCATAATGACCAGCAAAGGCATTAACACCATAACTAGTTGAGCCTTAAGCTGTGGTTTAAGGTATTTCTTAGCAACCATGATTTCTCAAATTAACAAATAGGTGAATCCAACTGAAGTTGGCAACACAGGGACTCACGTCTGTGTTGGCATCACGTTACCAAATCTCATCGACATTAGCCCTGCTTATGTCACTAGGTTATAAAAAACGATATTAGTATAGATCCAAAACAAAAATAAGATGTGGGACTTTGATTCCCACAATGTGACATCTGGTTCAAAACTATGCGACACCTTTACGATACTGCCCATTACTTATGTTGAGGATCACTTTACTGAGCTCTTTCGTTGGTAATAGCTTTGTCACCGCCTGCTCAAACAAACTCACCAGCTCACTCTCAGCAACCAACACGCGAGTCTCGGTTTTAATTGGCCTTAAATCAACGACGTAGTGTGTAAACAAACCGTCTAACTCTTCAATAGAATCAAGGTGAAGCGCATTTTTGTCAGCATATAGGCTGTTAAAACAACCTTTTTGTTTATCAATAACGTAGGGGTTGTCACGCAGGTTCAGAATCGATGTATGCTTGCGGCATCGCTTAAGGCATCCACGGTTCATGCGCGTTTTTTTGCAACCGACACTTTGCATAAACAGGCAGTGACGACTGGTCAGGAGGGTCGTTGGCTGGTAGAGCGTGTAGTAGAGATCAAATCCTTCTGGTCGCGCCAACCGCTTCATTTGCTTGTGACTGAGCTCTGACGAAATCACTGCGCCATTACCCGCCAAATCACTATCGATACATTTTAATGCAAATGAGTTGGTAATATTAAGCTGCTGGCCTGCAATCCAGTTCACGCCTAGCTCTTTGGCCAACTGCGCGACACCGAGGTTGTTGGTGACCAACTTACGACCAACTAGCGTTTTGACCAACTGCTTAGCCGCTTGGTAGTGCTCACCTATTAATATCGCGGGAAAAACCGGAACAAGCGTTGAGTGCTCAGCCAAAATATCGGTCAACTGCGCCTGATAATCACTCAGTGCATCGGGCAGTTGATAGAAAAACTCGGCCTCTGGATGCTGTTCAATCAGCTCCAATTGCTCTGGCGTTGAAATATAAACTACAAGCCTTGCGGTTAAGGGCTCACGCGTGGGCTCAGGCATTGTAAAATCCGATAGTTCAATCGCGCCCTTCAAACTTCGTCGCTTTTCCTGGGTGATAGTCATATCGTGAGTATGTCGTTCAACATTCTCAATTATCGCCGTTTTTTTGTTGTATAGTTCTTGCTTTACTCGCTGAAGAGCCTCAGGCTCAACCGCATTCGCTAGCTGACTGAAATGGCGTGGTGCGTGATCGCGAGGATTATCTATGTACATGGCTTGGTTAATGTCGCCTTGCAAATAACCATTTGAGAAGTCGCGGTTAAACACCGTATACAGGGAGTCGGTATCGGTGAGTAGTTCACCCGTTTGACTAAAGGTATCTATCTGTTTGCGCCAGCTATCGACAACGGTGTACACATAGTGTGGTTTCTTAATCCGCCCCTCAACTTTGAGCGAATGTACTCCAGCCTTGGCCAAAGCCGCCATATCATGGTACGCAGAGTTGTCCTTGAGGTTAAGTGGGAAGTCCTTGCCAGTCTCAGTACGCTGATACTGCTCACGACAAGGTTGACTGCAGCGACCTCGATTGCCTGAGGCGCCGTTACGCGCCGAGCTGATGTAACACAATCCAGAAAAACCAATGCAGTACGAGCCATGGACAAACACTTCCATCAGCACATTATGTTGGTGACCAAATTGCGCCAAGTGAGTAATTTCTTCGATATTGAGCTCACGAGACAAGTTAACGCGACTGGCCCCCAAGTTACCCAACAGCAAGATTTGTCCTTCATTGTGAGTATTCATCTGCGTCGAGGCATGCATATCCAATTGTGGGAAATGATGCTTGAGGATATACGCCAGGCCCAGGTCTTGAACGATCACGCCATCGATCTTGGTGTCAATGAGTTGTTGTAGTAGGCGGACAATCGCTGGGATCTCACTCTCTAACACAACAATATTGAGAGTAAGGAATATTTTGCAGTCATGACGGTGCGCCAACTCAAGCACGCTGTCGAGGACATCTAAAGTGATATTGGTAGCTCGGTTGCGGGCATTGAATCGGTCTAAACCGCAATATATCGCATCAGCGCCTGCCGCAATGGCTGCTTTAATCGAATCAAGATCGCCGCCGGGGGCAAGAAGTTCAAATTGCTGTTTACTGTACACCGTCAAAGCCTGCTACCACTTAAAAACAAAAGTCCGGCATTGTAGCGATCTCGCTCACAAATTTCGAGGACTAGTTGAATAAACCGGCTTAAAGGAAAGGGCGAAATAACTCAGCAATCGCCAACAGGGGGTTAATTAAGTTGTTGTAACACCTTTATGCCCCCAATCGATTCTGCCAAGCGGTCTTTTTTTATCGGCTTGTGGATATAGTCGGTCGCTCCGGCCTGAATAAACTGCTGCTTGGTCTCCTCAAACCCATCGGCTGTACAGACAATGATCGGTATCGCCAGCTTGAGCTCACCTAGAATCACCTTTGTGGCCTCAAGACCTGTCATATTGGGCATATGGTGGTCCATCAAGATCAGATCAAAAGACCGCTGCTTGACCAGTTCGACGGCTTTTTCCCCATCAACCGCCACCTCACTGGTGTAACCAAGGTCTTTGCACAGCTTTTTGGCGACCATGGCATTCACTTTGTTATCCTCGGCAATCAATATATGTAGAGTGCCACTCTCTTCTTGTACTACTCGTTGGCTGTCTAATGTCGGTTGTTTGGCAGCGGCTAGCCGTGATTCGATAGGGATCGACACCCAAAAATGACTACCTTCCCCTTCATCACTATCGAATCCTTTGGTCCCGTTCATGCCCTCAACCATTTTATCGACAATCGCCAGTCCCAGCCCAGTCCCCCCGTACTCGCGCGATATACTGCTATCACTCTGCACAAACGGGTCAAATATGGTCGGCTGGCTCCTAATCGGGATCCCAACGCCAGTATCGATTACCTCAACCTTAAGATGATCGGCGTCGAGTGATAGGTTAAACACGACCTCCCCTTGGTGAGTGAATTTAGCGGCATTGCTGACCAAGTTATAGATGACTTGTCGAAGCCTCGATTCATCGCCTAATAGCTCGATATCAGGCTCAACCGAATTATTCACCACTAAGCGAATCCCCTTTGCATCGCAAATCGGTTTGTAAGTCGCAACGATAGGGTTAATTAACTCGGTGAGAAAAAATGGCTCTTTGGCAAATTCAATTTTATCCTTGTCAGACTTAGAAAAGTCCAAAATATCATTGAGTATGGTGACAAAATGGGTGCCACTGTCGACAATCGTCGAGAGCATCTCACGCTGCTGAGGGTTGGTGATCTGGCTCGATAGAACTTGCGCCATGCCTAGGACACCGTTCATCGGAGTACGCAGCTCGTGACTCATTGTCGCGAGAAACAAGCTCTTGGCCTCACTCGCGGCCTCTGCTTGCTCGCGTGCAATTTCCAGTTGCTGATTGGATCGCTGCTCACGAACATAACTTCGATACAGATAGCGGTAAAACAATATACCTGCACATATAATCGCGATGACACCACCGATAATCATCCCAAGCAGGGATTGGTTAATCCTGTTTATATAGTAGTTTTCTGTAATGTGGATATAGGCGAAGTTATCTGCTGTCAATAATTCGCCAACGATCTGTTGCTGATCCACAACCAAATTATAGTAATTATCGGCGTAAATAGATAAAGGTGCAGACCGCTCCTCGCTTGGTTTAACGCCATCGCTACTAAGAAGATCGATAATCACATCGACCAATTGCTGCTTGCTATAGTTATCTACATTTTGTGCTAGCGAATTTGGCATGGCCTTCTGAACAAATTGCAGCGCCACCTCGACACGAATTAACTGCTCAAGTCGGCTGACAATGTACTTTGACTTGGAATAAAACGCTTGCCGATAACGCTCATCCTGCTGGTTTAACGCTGCAAGTGGAATGGCTTGAGATGAATCTAGGTTTAATGTCTCTATATCGATATCAAATTGATTAAGCGTGTGGGTTAACTGGCTGGCAGCGGCTTGTGGCTGAATTTGAAATGCCAAGAACTCGCTGTTGATATCAACCAGTCGGTGTCCCAGTTCATTAACTACGACTAGATTACTGTCGAACAGCCGCAACTTATAATACGACCAAGCACCGGCTCCAGCAGAGAGCAATAGAATGACAACCAGAATACTGTTGTAAAAAATGAACTTTCTAATCTTCATTTTCAAGCTGCCCCAAAATGATTGGACGAGGGGTTTCTAAGCTCTCAAGAAATGCCGCTAGCTCTGCGATAGCTTGCTCATCAAGCTCCTGGCCCAACTGGACCTTGCCCATAATATATATCGCAGACTTAAGCTCCATGACTTTACCGTCATGAAAGTAAGGAGCAGTCACGGAGACATTACGCAGACTCGGAACGCGGAAGACTGAGCGATCAATCTCATCCCCCGTGATCGCCTGACGGCCAACATCTGGCGTTAGGTCTGTATCAATATAGTAGCCAAATTTCTGATAGATACTGCCGCCAACATTCGGCCCTTGATGACAGACGATGCAGCCGCGGGAGTTAAACTGCTCCCAGCCGGCTAACTCAACGGCGGTTAGTGCATCATCTTTACCGGCAAGAAACTGGTCAAAGCGCGAAGGAGGCGTGATCAACTGCGCTTGGAAGTAACTCAATGCCCTTTTCACACCGTGTTCACCAATATCTTCGATGCCTGCTTGGGCAAACAGAGTTGGGTACTCTGGGTGCTCACGCAAATACTGCGAAATCTCAAGCCAGTTATTGGCCATTTCTAGGGGGTTATGAATTGGGCCATCGACTTGTGCCTCAAGGGTATTTGACCGCCCATCCCAAAAGAAACGTGTATTGAGCGAGACATTAAATACCGTCGGTGAGTTACGCTCTCCTAGCCCACCGACCCCAACAGACAGCGGTGTAAGATCTGCGCCATTGGTGGCGAGGTCGTGACAGCTATTACAGCTTATTTGGCCATTGGATGACAGGTTTGGGTCATTAAACAGCTTCCAACCCAATCGAGCTAAAGGCTGGTTAGAGTTAACCACTTCTGGCAGCGGGAAAACAAGATCACTGCGAGAGTCGGGTAAAGACGCACTCTCCTTTGCAGAATGCTGATGAGAGTGCGAGTCATGATGATGGTGTTGATCGTGGCTATCTTCGCTGAGACTATGTTGATCAGAACCATTTTCGCTAAAACTATGGTCTTCACAACCGATGATGAGCACACACAACGCCACGCTCCAAAACAGTGATCGTTTGACCATAGACTTTTCCTTATCAGTGAACCTGATTGCCTTTACTGCCAGCCAAGTCACCTTTGTGCCGGTCGAGGTGGGTATTACACCCACCTCTTGTTGCGAACGCCAACTCATCAGAATGAGTTGTTATCGAAGTCGTTTTCGAAGTTGCCGCCTCCTTGTTGATCGTTATCGAAGCTACCGGAGTCGTCAGTAAAGTCGACACCAGCATCACCGCCACCAGCATTGGTCCAGTCACCGCCGCCTGCATCACCACTATCCATCTGACCAGCATTTGGATCTTGCTGCTGCGATGCCGTCATTGCGTGCTGATCATCGACCTCTAGCTCAACCGATGCCTGAGCGCCGTCAACCTGACCACCCAAATCATCGAAGCCTTGGAAGCCCACATCCACCGTGCCTTCATAGCCATCCGGCAATTCAACACTGACTGGCTGCGACAAGTCGCCACTGATGGTGTAGGTGCCATCGCCACTGTCAAGCGCACCACTGACATTCGAGCCATCCGGTAAGCCACTCATCTCAACGTGGTCGACGTCGTCATTGCCGCTGACCTCATCTGGAATCGCGATATTGATGGTGTCACCTGGCGCTGCAGTCATATCAGGCTCGGCCTCTTCATCACCGGCTGCTTCCGCTGCCGCCTCTTCAACCACAGGTGCCTCTTGCTCGGCTGCTGCCGCTTCGACCTCAACCTGCTCTTGCTCAGTTTCAGCCGCCGCTGGAGCCTCACCGCCGGTATCCACTTGTACCGTCAATGCATGCTCTTCGATGTTGCCGTTGTCGTTGACTTCAACCGCCATTGGGATTTCACCATTGAAGTCATCGTTCGGCCAGAAGGTCCACTCATTCTCACCGGACTCAACGAAGAAGCCCACGTCACCTTGGTCAGTCACATCCATTACTTCTGCCGATGGACTTAGGTCAAGCTCGCTGAGCAGTTGCTCTTCGCTAAAGGCAATCGAGCCGTCTTCAGCTTGAACATACTCATCGCTCACCTCGCTCGGACCTTGCAGGTTGACGTTGAAGTGGCTTTCGATGCGGTTTTCACCATCGGTGGCGATAAACCCAATCTCAACCGGTCCTTCATAACCCTCTGCAGGTGTGAACTGGTAGTTACCCTCGTTGTCGCTCTCGACCATGCCTTGGCCTTCCATAATACTGACTGACTCGATTGACAATGAGTCACCCTCAGCATCAGACAGGTTGGCGAGCATATCTTCATCGGTAAACTCAAGCGTTGAGCCTGGTTCAAGGTCAGTCGTCGTTACTGTCTCAACCTGTGGCGCCTCATTGGTGGCTTCGCCTGGTTCATTTACCACGATGCCAGTTTGCTCATCATGAAGCACGCCGTCTTTATCGATAACGTAGGCAATATCAACCTCACCGGTAAAGCCTGGTGCTGGGTTGAACGTCCAAGTGCCGTCACCATTATCGACAATCTCACCTTGGCTACGGTCAGCAAGATGAACCATCTTGACCTCATCGCCCGCATCCACATCGACATTCTCAGCAATCGCCATTAGGTCATCGGCAGTTAGCAAGATTGACTCACCTGCCACCATTTCGAAATCACCTGAATCGATGCCATCATCAAAGGCCTCTGGCTCATCACCGTAATCTACCGTGGTGGCGGATACGGTCACGAAGAAGTTGCCTGAGAAGTCATCTGGCGGTGTGATTTGCAGATCCGACATATCCCACTCGGTAATATCGATGTATTGATCTGGCGAGGTGATAATAATCGTGTTCTCACCATCCGATACCTCGAATCCTACTGGGAAGCCGGTCATAACCAAGTTACTCAGCGTCTCTGAATCATCAATCAAGTCGACATTCAGACCTAAGTGACCGGTGCTGTCTTCACCAATCACCAGTGGGCCATCGTGGTCAGTGGTGATCACGGCGCCATCAGCGACTGGGCGAACAAACACTGGTACATCTAGTGCCGTCTCAAACTCACCATCGCTAACCACTACTTGCATATCCGCAAGGCCTGCAAAGTCACCGGTTGGTGTGAAGGTCCAAGTGCCATCTCCGTTGTCGGTGATTGCACCGCCGTCTTCGTCCTCTGGCATGATGATGCGTGATACCACCAAGTTCTCGGTATCGATATCATCAAACAGGTTCATCAGGTCGCTAGCATCGAAGGTAAATGCCCCGTCCTCATCAGTGGCCATAAACGCATTGCCGTTGTTAAACGGTGCATCATTGACCGGAATGACGTCGACGTTCATTGCCCCTTCAACCGACTCAGTGCCATCGGTGATGGTGTACGCCAGCTCAACCAGACCGTTGTAGTCTTGCGCGGTCACTAAGTGGAACATACCATCTGGCTGCTGAGTAATGGTCGCATTTGCTGGTGCACGCACCGATAGATTTTCAAGCGAGATATTGTCGCTATCCATATCGGTAACCTGACTGGTGATAAAGCTTGGGTCGATGACCATTAACTGGTCTTCCTCACCAATCATCTCAACCATAGGTGCGTCAGGCGTGTCATTCACCGCTTCGATATCGATATTGCCCGATACCGTGGTGGTGAGTTCACCATCGCTGACCTCAAACTCCATTGGCACATCGCCATTAAAGTTCTCGGTTGGTGTAAATGACCAAGTGCCATCACCGTTATCTAGAAGCTCACCGAACTCTTCATCGATTCTCAAGTCAATCGCACTGAGCTCATCGAGGGTGTTATCCACGTCTGTTGCTTGAGCCAGCAGCATATCTTGAGTGATCAGAATCGTCGTATCTTCAGTACCTTGAAGCTCGATGTCCTCAGACTCTGGCGCATCATTAACCGGTACAAACTCAAGGTTCGCTTGGGTATCGACGACCTCAACGCCATCGGTCACTTGGTAATCGAGGGTAACATCACCGTTGAAGTCTTGTGCCGGAGTGAACTCGAAGAAGCGATCCACTTCGGTATCACCGCTGACATCCAGCTCAACACTGCCAGATTGATCAACAATCTCACCGTTTTGTACTTGAATATCTAGCGCTAGGTCATCAGAGGCTTCGCTGATTGGGGTGCCATCTAAGATGGCCTCTTCATCAACACGCTCGTAAGCCATGGTGAAGCCTGACAGCTCGACGTTCTCAAGACCACTGTCATCGAGTGAATCCGCTGCTTGACCAATGGTTGGCTGGATACCAGCTGGCATGACGATGCCAGGTTCAACTGCTTCGGTACCAACGAGCTCACCGTTATCATACAAGCTCACGGAGCCGTCTTCACTGCTCCAAGTCAGCACGATATCGTGGCTGTTGCCGTCATTAAGGTCGATACCGTCGAACATCACATTATCTTGGCCGTTCAAGTCAAGACCGATACCACCGTCCTCGTTGCGCACGTAAATCGACAGTCCTGCACCCTCGGAATCGCCAGACATCAAGGTTTCAACATTACCTTCATGCTCACCGGTCGAGGTGTATTCGAATTGAATTGAGAACTCGTCGTGCTCTTCGAGTTGATCCTCTATCTGGATTTCACCCGAGCCATCTGCACCAAACTGGATGGTACCGGTGTCCGCAATCGAACCATCGTCACCTGTGTACTCAACATTGATGACTTCCAGATCATCACCATCAATATCGGATGCATTCTCCAGAAGCTCCTCTGGGGTGATACGCATCACCGTATCTTCAAAGCCACTGAAGTCAGTTTCACCAGCAACTGGGACGTCGTTGGCAGGGTCAACCGTCAAGTCAACACCTACCTGAACGCTGGCTCCATCGTTATCGATCAGGTCGAACTGTAGATCAATCTCACCGTTGAAGTTCTCATCCGGTGTGATAGTGAAGCTGCCGTCCTGATTCTCGACTACGGTCGCATTGCCTGCTGCGGTGAGGTTGGTTGCTTCAAGATCAGTGCTATCAATATCCGATGCTTGCGCAAGCAACTGCTCTTGACTCAAGGTAATTGAGCCATCCTCGGTAACGGTGTAAGCCAAATCACCAGAGACCGGAGGGTCATTGATTGGCAACACATCAATGCTGGCAGTGGCCTCAGCGGTCGCACCATCGTCATCGACAACCACCACCTCAAGTGAAACCTCACCGTTGAAGTTTTCATTCGGCGCGAAGCTAAAGGTGCCGTCACCGTTGTTGGTCAAGATACCATCTGCGCCCGAGTAGTTGACGCTATCAAGACCTACTTTACCTTCGATATCACTTGATTGGGCAAGCAATTGGTCGGCAGTGAAGGTCAAGACTTCGTCTTCATTGACGCTGTAGCTGGTATCGCCGGCTATTGGTGGGTCATTGACCTCAATCACCTCGATGCCCGCGGTGGTCTCAGCTGTTGCCCCGTCTTCATCGGCGACGGTCACATCTAGACTGATATCGCCTGAGAAGTTCTCGTTTGGTGAGAAGGTGTAGGTGCCATCACCGTTATCAACAAACACGCCATCCGTGCCGCTGTAGCTGACATCGCTGACAGAGACATCCCCTTCAACATCAGAAGAGTTGGCCAGAAGCTGCTCATCACTAATTGTGATCGAGTTATCTTCTTCGACGGTATAGGAGGTCGCACCTGCTACTGGAGGATCATTCACCTCAGTCACAGAAACATCGATATTCGCGGTTACGGTATCGGTGCCATCGGTGACATCGAAGCTAAACTCCACATCGCCATTGAAGTTCTCGTTCGGTGCGAAGCTATAGGTGCCATCGCCGTTATCAGTAAGTACACCATCGGTGCCGGTGTAAGACACGCCTTCTACCGAAAGCTCATCACCGTCGATATCAGTAGCATTTTCTAGTAACTGCTCATCGGTAAAGGTGAGCGTACCGTCCTCTTCTACTGTGTAGGCTTTGTCTTCAGGTTGTGGCAAGTCATTGACTGGGTTGACGGTAAGGTCAGCCGTGGCCTGAATAGTGTCAGTGCCATCAGTGATATCAAAGCTCATATCGATATCACCGTTCCAATCTGCATCTGGCGTAATAGTGAACGAACCATCGTCGTTGGCCGTCACTTCGGCATTGCCATCAACCGTCAGATTGCTGGCTGTCAGATCATCGCCTTCAACATCTGATGCTTGTGACAGCAGCTGCTCTTGACTGATAGTAATTGAACCGTCTTCGTCAACTTGGTAAGCGGTGTCACCCGCTACTGGCGCATCATTTATCGGCAATACATCTACATTAATCACCGTTTCTACTGTTGCACCATCATCATCAGTGACAGTAACGTTGAGCTGCACTTCGCCGTTGAAGTTTTCATTCGGCGCGAAGCTACAAGTACCATCACCATTGACGGTAAAGACACCATCTGGGCCATCGTAGTTGATCTCAAGGGAAGTCACTTCACCATCGATGTCCGAGGCATTGGCCAAGATTTGCGACTCGCTAAAGGTCAAGACGCTGTCTTCATCAATGCTGTAAGACGTTGGGCCAGCAATTGGTGGGTCATTAACCTCAATCACCTCGATGCCTGCGGTGGTCTCAGCCGTGGCACCATCTTCATCCGCTACGGTCACATCTAGGCTGATATCGCCTGAGAAGTTCTCGTTTGGTGAGAAGGTGTACGTACCGTCACCATTATCAACAAACACACCGTCGGTACCGCTGTAGCTGACATCGCTGACAGAGACATCCCCTTCAAGATCCGAAGAGTTGGCTAGCAGCTGCTCATCACTGATAGTGATTGAGTTGTCTTCTTGAACCGTGTAAGACGTTGAGCCTGCAACTGGTGGATCGTTCACCTCAGTCACGGATACATCGATATTGGCTGTGACCGTATCGGTGCCATCACTCACATCAAAGCTGAACTCGACGTCGCCGTTGAAGTTCTCGTTCGGTGCGAAGCTATAGGTACCATCGCCATTATCGGTCAGCACACCATCGGTTCCGGTGTAAGACACGCCCTCTACCGATAGCTCATCACCATCGATGTCAGTCGCGTTTTCAAGTAGCTGCTCATCGGTAAAGGTGAGCGTACCATCTTCCTCGACTGTGTAGGCTTTGTCTTCAGGCTGTGGCAAGTCGTTAACCGGGTTAACGGTTAGGTCTGCTGTGGTCTGGATGGTATCGGTGCCATCGGTGATATCAAAGCTAATATCGATATCGCCGTTAAAGTCGGCATCTGGGGTAATGGTAAATGAGCCATCGTCATTCACTGTTACCTCAGCGTTACCATCAACAGACAGGTTACTCGCAGTCAGGTCATCACCCTCTACATCAGAGGCTTGTGCAAGCAACTGCTCTTGGCTAATGGTGATTGCGCCATCTTCATCGACAGAGTATGACGTTGTGCCTGATACTGGTGCATCATTGACATCGGTGACGGTGACATCAATGTTCGCTGTTACGGTTTCTGTACCATCCGTAACATCGAAGCTCAGCTCAACATCACCATTGAAGTTTTCGTTTGGTGCAAAGGTGTAAGTACCATCACCGTTATCGGTAAAGATACCATCACCACCTGTGTAAGAGACGCTTTCGACGCTGAGGTCATCTCCATCAATATCAGTTGCTCCTTCAAGCAACTGCTCATCGGTGAAGGTCAGCGTACCATCTTCTTCAATGGTATAGGCCTTGTCTTCCGCTTCTGGTGCATCGTTGACTGGGCTGACCGTTAGGTTCAGGTCAGTCGAGACAATCTGGTCACCATCTGAGACATCGAAGCTAAACTCAATCTCTCCATTGAAGTCCGCATCTGGCGTTAAGGTGTATGTACCATCGCCATTATCGGTAATGGTGACATTGTCATCATCGGTCGATAGGTTCAGTGCCGTTAGGTCATCACCATCCAAGTCAGTGGCATTGGCTAACAGATCCTCTTGAGTGATGAGAATTGAACCATCCTCATCAACCACCGCATCAACCGGAGCAGCCTCTGGTGCATGTTCAATATCAATAGTAATGGTCTGCGTTACGGTCTCTGAATCATCATTAGACAACTCAGTCGCGGTAGCGGAAACCGTAATATCGAAGGTTTCGCTCGCATCCTCAGGCAGCACGAACTCGATGGTTTGGTCGATCGCTGTGGTTGGTATGATGACTTGACCATCCTCACCGACAGTGATTTCACCACTGTAGATCTGGCTGTTTACTTCACCGACATCAATGGTGTAGTTAAAGTCACTGAAGTCGTTATCACCGCCGCCATAGAGGTCCTCGAAGCCATAAACCAACTCACCGTCTTCGTTGATGGTGGTGCGAGTATGCTCAATACCATCCTCGTTGATGCTCTCTGTTGAGCCACCATGGAACACGGCATCACCAAATTGACTGGTAACAACCGTCACTTCGCCATCTTCACCAACATGCACGAGTTGTGGATCAACCGTATCCATTGTCGCTGGTGAGCCATCTTCAGCGCGGAACTCGAAGCTACCGTCTTGCATCGCATCGAAGTCGTTAGTGTTGAAGCCATTTGGTACCACGAAGAGGTTGAAGCTTTCACCTTCTTCAATTGGGAAGGTAAATGAGTCTTGTCCTGGGACAAGGTCACCACCGCCACCAACTTGTGAGGCGTTTTCGTAGACGATTTCTACATCGTAGATATTGCCCTCGTCATCGACTTTGTAGTAACCCGCGGCATTCTTGAACCCGGCAGTTTCACCCTCAAATGTCACGGTGATCTCAGTATCATTGAAACTGGTGATACCGTTTTGCTGATCAGCCAAGACCTCTTCGTTGTCATAGCGAACCACGGTGCCTTCTGGGATACCATCGACGGTGACACTTAAGGTTTCTGACAAGTCTTGGTCGACCAAGCTGGCGCCAATGTTAAGCTCTACCACACCGCCTGGTTCTGTGACGATGGTGCTATCACCGACCTCATTACCATCACCATCGGTGACGACAAGATCCGGTGCATCGGCCACTGCCTCAACATTAACATCGATGGTCTGAGTGACCTCTGTTTCACCATCAGAGACGGTAAAGTCGAGCTGCAACTCACCACTGAAGTGCTCACCCGGTGTGAACGAGTACGTACCATCGCCGTTATCGACAATCTCACCCTGCTCACCGCTGTAATTCACGCCCGTTACAGACAAGTCGTCACCATCAATATCGGTGGCATTCTCAAGCAGTGCTTCTTCAGTGATCAGCAGTGTGCCATCTTCCTGCATGTCGAAGGCAAGGCCTTCCACTTCAGGGGCATCATTGACTGGCGTTACATCAAGGTTCAATTGCGTGGTGGTGCTAAGCTCACCGTCGCTAACCTCATAGTCAAACTGGATTTGACCATTAAAGTCCTCTGACGGTGTCACGCTAAAGGTGCCATCACCATTGTCGACCACGGTTGCGTTCGGATCGTTAGTAGTCAGACCTGAGGCGTAGAGATCATCGCCATCCACATCCGAGGCATTCTCAAGCAGCATCTCTTGAGTGACCAAGATGGTGCCGTCTTCCTCAACGGTTGCGGCAACCGCCTCTGCCTCAGGTGCATCGTTAACAAACTCAACAGTGAGGTCAATATTGGCAGTAACAATATCAGTACCATCACTGACATCAAAGGTTAAGTCAGCATTACCGAAGTAGCCCTCTTCTGTCGTTAGGGTAAAGGTACCATCACCGTTGTCTACCACCTCTACATTCTCATCAAGGCTGGTTACATTGAGCGCGGTTAGATCATCACCTTCAATATCGGTGGCTTGCGCCAACAACTGATCTTGAGTGAGGATAATCGACTCACCATCTTCAGTAGTGAACGATAGGTCCGGTACGTCTGGCAGGTCATTAACTGGATTCACCGTTAGGTTCAATCCGGCAGAGACCGTCTCAATCGCATCGGTCACATCGTAGGTAAACTCTACCTCACCGAAGAAGTTTTCACTCGGTGTGATGGTGAAGCTACCATCTGGGTTTTCAACAATGGTCGCATTTGGATCATTGGTTTGTAGATTAACTGCGGTTAGGTCATCACCATCCAAGTCAGAAGCATTCTCTAGCAAGTCTTCTTGGGTCAAGGTAATGGTACCATCTTCATCGACAGTGGCTTCCACTGGGCCAGAGACATCAGGGCCAGTATTGACCATTTCAACATCAATCGAGGCAGTGCTTGGCGCGCTCGCCATACCATCGCTGATATCAAAGGTTAGACTCACATCACCACTGAAGTCCGTTGCCGGTTCAAAGGTAAAGGTGTTGTCGCCATTGTCGGTCAAGGTACCTTGAGTCTGATCCACCAGCAGCAGGTTCTCGATATGGAGGATATCGCCATCCACATCAGTCGCACCAGCAAGCAGATCCTTGGCTTCGATAACGATCGTACCATTCTCAAGCATCTGAGTATGGAGAGGCTCACCAGGAACCGGTACGTCGTTGACTGGGATCACCGTCAAATCAAGGTGCGTTTCAGTGGTGTCCTGGCCATCAAAGACGGAGTAATCGATGTCCACTTCACCATTGAAGTTCTCGTTTGGCATAAAGGTGTAGCTGCCATCGCCATTATCAACTAGCTCACCGTTATCGCCATTGTAGGTGATGTCTGTAATAGACAGCTCATCCCCTTCAACATCGCTGGCATTGGCCAATAGATCTTCGGCGTTGAAGGTAATGCCCACATCTTCATCGGTTGAAAGTACGATTGGTCCAGAGACAATCGGCGCATCATTTACGGACTCGAAGTTGATATTGATGATGTTGTCATCAGTCAACTCGCCATCGGTAACTTGATAACCGAGCTCAATCTCACCGTGGAAGTTCTCATCCGGTGTGACCGTCCAAGTGCCATCGCCGTTATCGGTCAAGGTGGCATGCTCGGAGTTGTCACCCACTAGCTCGAGGTTCTGGATATCTAGGTTTTCACTGTCGATATCGGAGGCTTGAGCTAGTAACTGCTCTTCGGTGATAACGATAGAGGCAAACTGTGAGGCACCCTCGGTATCGATCTCGATGTTTGGCAGCTCAGCAGTTAGGTCTATCTCAGTGTCACCCTCGTGTAGGTTAAGAGTAACCGCCTCAGTGATCTCAGAGCCATCTACTCCAATTGAGGTAAACACGGCTTCATCTGGACAGGTTTGTGACACTGTCATGTTTTGTACAACGTACGTGCCGTTACCTTGAATAGTACCGAGCTCGAAGTAAGAAACAGGCTCATCAACCGTCAAGGTGTAGTCGGTCTCAAAGGTACCACGGTCTTCTTTGTGGTAGGTCATTGAGTCAATCAAGTCACCATCGGCGTTAAAGGCCTTGATTTCCACTTCAGTAAAGTGACGCGACTCTTCCATAAACCAGCCGCCAACACCATCAAGGTGGAAGCTAACCTCGTTGATGTCTTGCCCTTCGACCGTTACGGTCAGTTTCTCATCACCGCTCAAGCCTTGACGGTCGGTATCGCCGATACCATGCCCAATATGTCCATTGCCGTTCCAAGCGCCCAGTGGATCGTCGTTACTTTGAACGGTAATCGTTAGGTCGCCGTCGGTGAACTCACGGGTATATGGGTCAATCTCGGTACCCCAATCATCGACACTAGCGTTGTCGTCGAAAGTACCCACTTGGGTAGTATGAGTTCCGGCTGCAATGTCCTCTTCGTTGGCAACGAAGCGCACCTCAGTATCAGCTGGAATCTCAACCCCTACCTCAAGCTCAACCCACTCATCGTTGAGATTGGCTTCAATAATGCCGTGCTCTGGCGCTTGGTCAAGACGTAAGCTTGGCTCTTCACGTAAGGTCACACCAACGGTTTGGTCTTCTTCCGCTTGGATAAAGATCTCTTCACCAGCATCTGGCGCATCATTGACTGGATTCACCGTAAGGTCTGCGGTGCCCTGAACCACATTGTTTCCATCAGTGACATCGAAGCTAATATCAATATCACCATTCCAGTCTGCATCTGGCGTGATTGTGAATGAACCATCCTCGTTAGCAGTAACATTGGCATTGCCATCTACCGCTAGGTTAGTAGCACTCAACGTATCGCCTTCAACATCGCTGGCGTGGGTCAACAACTGCTCTTGGCTTAGCGTGATCTGACCGTCTTCATCAATGGTGTAAGCGAGGCTGCCATCGACAGTCGGCGCGTCATCCACTGGAGTGACTGACACGTCCACATTGGCGGTGACGGTATCGGTGCCATCACTGACATCGAAGGTAAACTCAACATCGCCGTTAAAGTCTTCGTTTGGCGCGAAGCTATAGGTACCATCACCATTATCGGTCAAGATCCCATCGGTACCAGTGTAGCTGACACCCTCAACAGTCAGTTCATCACCATCGATATCCGTTGCATTCGCCAACAACTGCTCATCGGTGAAGGTTAGGATGCCGTCCTCTTGCATGGTGAACTCATGATCTTGAGGCTGTGGCAAGTCGTTGACTGGGTTAACCGTCAGATCAGCCGTCGCTTGAACTGTATCGGTGCCATCAGTGATGTCGAAGCTTAGGTCGATATCACCATTCCAGTCTGCATCTGGGGTAATTGTGAATGAGCCATCATCATTGACGGTCACCTCAGCGTTGCCATCTACAGTGAGGTTACTCGCCGTTAGGTCATCACCCTCGATGTCTGACGATTGGGCAAGCAACTGCTCTTGGCTAATAGTGATTGCACCATCCTCATCGACGCTGTATGAGGTTGAACCCGCCACCGGAGGATCATTGATTGGCAACACATCAATACTCGCCGTCGCGGTATCGGTAGCGCCATCTTCATCAACTACGGTCACCTCAAGGCTGACATCACCGGTGAAGTTCTCGTTTGGTGCGAAGCTATAGGTGCCATCACCATTGTCGGTCAAGATACCATCTGCACCTGAGTAGCTGACATCTTCAATCGCTACCTCACCCTCAACATCACTTGATTGAGCAAGAAGCTGCTCAGCACTGAAGGTTAGGACTTCGTCCTCGTTGATGCTGTAAGCCGTATCACCAGCAACTGGTGGGTCATTCACTTCAATGACCTCGATACCCGCTGTTGTTTCTGCGGTCGCGCCATCTTCATCTGTAACCGTAACATCTAGGCTCACGTTACCAGTGAAGTTCTCATTTGGAGAGAAGGTGTAGGTGCCATCACCGTTGTCAACAAAGACACCCTCGTCACCAGAGTACGAGACCTCATCAATTGCAACGTCGCCTTCAATATCCGAAGCGTTCGCCAACAATTGCTCGTCACTAATGGTGATAGAGTTGTCTTCTTGAACCGTGTATGACGTCGCGCCGGCTACTGGTGGATCGTTGATCTCTGTAACCACAATGTTCACTTGGGCTTCAGAGATTAACTCGCCATCGGTAACCATGTAGTTAATGCTCAAATCACCATTGAAGTTCTCATTTGGTGAGAAGGTAAACGTGCCATCACCGTTGTGAGTGAACACACCGTCATTACCATAGTAGTTATCCACCTCAACCGTGAGCGCATCACCATCAGCATCGGTGGCATGTTGCAACAACTGCTCTTCGGTGAAGGTCAGACTGCCATCTTCTTCGATGGTGTAGGTGATATCATCCGCTTCCGGCGCCTGATTCTCAGGCTCTACCGGTGGATGCTCTCCAGTTTCTTCACCACCGTCACCTGGGTCGGTCGGATCGGTTGGGTCCGTCGGATCGGTCGGTCCACCGGTTGGCGGCTCTGGGAATACCTCGATACCCGCTTTGGTATCGGCGGTTGCCCCGTCTTCATCGACCACAGTAACATCGAGTAACAGGTTACCGGCGAAGTCTTCGGAAGGCTCGAAGGTAAAGGTACCATCGTCATTATCCGTCAGCTCACCGAAGTTGCCCGAGTAAGAGACGCTATCGACAAATACCTCACCCTCAATATCAGAGCTGTTGGCCAATAGCTGCTCTTCACTGATGGTGATTGAGCCATTGGCATCCATGGAGTACGAGGTAAAGCCTGCGATTGGTGGGTCATTCACCTCGATAACTTCAATACCCGCGGTGGTTTGCGCCGTTGCGCCATCGTCATCGCTGACGGTCACATCTAGGCTAATATCCCCCGAGAAGTTCTCGTTTGGTGAGAAGGTGTAGGTACCATCGCCGTTATCGACAAACACACCATCGGCACCGCTGTAGCTAACATCGCTAACCGACACCTCGCCGTCAACATCAGACGAGTTAGCCAGTAGCTGCTCATCACTGATGGTGATTGAGTTGTCTTCTTGTACGGTGTAAGACGTTGCACCGGCTATCGGTGGATCATTGACCTCAGTGACCGACACATCGATATTCGCTGTAACTGTATCGGTACCATCGCTTACATCAAAGCTAAACTCAACGTCACCCGTAAAGTTCTCGTTTGGCGCGAAGCTGTACGTGCCATCACCATTGTCAGTCAAGACGCCATCGGTGCCGGTGTAGCTCACACCCTCAACCGAGAGCTCGTCACCGTCAATATCGGTAGCATTTTCCAGTAGTTGCTCTTCACTAAAGGTCAGCGTACCGTCTTCCTCTACCGTATAGGCTTTATCTTCTGGCTGTGGCAAGTCATTGACAGGGTTAACTGTCAGATCCGCAGTGGCCTGAATAGTATCGGTGCCATCGGTAATATCAAAGCTCAAGTCGATATCACCATTCCAGTCTGCGTCTGGCGTAATGGTAAAGCTACCGTCTTCATTGGCGGTTACCTGAGCGTTACCATCCACAGTAAGGTTATCGGCAGTTAAGTCATCGCCATCAACATCCGAAGCTTGCGACAATAGCTGCTCTTGACTAATGGTGATTGAACCATCTTCGTCAACTTGGTAGGCAGTATCACCGGATACTGGTGCATCATTGATTGGCAATACATCAACGTTAATCACCGTATCAGTCGTCGCACCATCATCATCGGTGACGGTCACATTGAGCTGTACTTCGCCGTTGAAGTTCTCGTTCGGCGCGAAACTGCAGGTGCCATCGCCATTGACGGTAAAGATGCCATCAGGGCCATCGTAAGTGATTTCCATCGAAACCACTTCTCCATCGATATCGGAAGCATTGGCTAAGATCTGCGACTCACTGAAGGTCAGTACGCTGTCTTCATCAATGGTGTAAGAGGTTGGTCCGGCAATCGGAGGATCGTTCACCTCAGTGACCGACACATCGATATTGGCCGTCACCGTCTCGGTGCCATCGCTAACATCAAAGCTGAACTCAACGTCACCAGAGAAGTTCTCATTTGGCGAGAAGGTGTAGGTGCCATCACCATTGTCTGCCAACACACCGTCTGTACCGGTGTAACTCACCCCTTCTACTGAGAGGTCATCACCGTCAACATCTGTCGCGTTTTCAAGCAATTGCTCATCGGTGAAGGTAAGCGAACCATCCTCTTCAACGGTATAGGCTTTATCTTCCGGTTGAGGCAAGTCGTTAACTGGGTTGACGGTTAGGTCAGCACCGGCTTGAACGACATTCTCACCGTCAGAGATATCGAAGCTAATATCGATATCGCCATTCCAATCAGCGTCTGGGGTAATGGTGAACGAGCCATCGTCATTGGCGGTGACCTGCGCATTACCGTCAACACTCAAGTTGCTAGCCGTTAGATCATCACCCTCAACGTCTGAGGCTTGTGAAAGTAGTTGCTCTTGGCTGAGGGTAATCTCGCCATCTTCGTTGACACTGTAGGCCAAATCACCAGAGACTGGCGCGTCATCCACCGGAGTGACTGACACATCGACATTAGCGGTGACCGTATCGGTGCCATCCGAAACCTCGAAGGTGAACTCAACGTCACCATTAAAGTTCTCATTTGGCGCGAAACTATAGGTGCCGTTGCCGTTATCGGTCAAGATGCCATCGGTGCCTGAGTAGCTGATACCCTCGACAGACAGATCATCGCCCTCGATATCACTCGCACCTTGCAGTAAGTGCGCATCGGTGAAGGTGAGGATGCCATCTTCTTCAATGGTAAACTCTTGGTCTTGCGGCTGTGGTAAGTCGTTGACTGGGTTGACGGTTAAGTCAGCACCTGAGGCAACGATATTTTCACCATCGGAGACATCGAAGCTGATATCGATATCACCGTTCCAGTCCGCATCCGGTGTGATGGTAAATGAGCCATCGTCATTGACGGTGACTTCAGCATTGCCATCCACACTCAGATTCGACGCCGTGAGATCATCACCCTCAACATCCGTCACATTAGACAGCAGCTGCTCTTGGCTAAGCGTAATTTCGCCATCTTCATTAACGGTGTAAGACAGGTTACCTTCCACCGTTGGCGCATCATCGACTGGCGTCACTGACACGTCGACATTGGCTGTTACCGTATCCGTGCCATCAGAGACCTCGAAGGTGAACTCAACGTCACCGTTAAAGTTCTCGTTTGGCGCGAAACTGTATGTGCCATTGCCGTTATCCGTCAAGATACCATCGGTGCCTGAGTAGCTAATACCCTCAACCGACAGATCATCGCCTTCAATATCGGATGCACCTTGGAGTAAGTGCGCATCGGTGAAGGTTAAGATGCCATCTTCTTGGATGGTAAACTCTTGGTCTTGTGGCTGTGGCAAGTCATTAACTGGGTTAACGGTTAAATCGGCGCCGGAAGCGACAATGTTTTCACCATCAGAGACATCGAAACTGATATCGATATCGCCATTCCAGTCAGCATCCGGTGTGATGGTAAACGAACCATCATCATTCATTGTGACTTCAGCATTGCCATCGACACTTAAGTTACTCGCAGTCAGGTCATCCCCTTCCACATCAGTGACATTCGATAGCAGCTGCTCTTGACTTAGGGTGATCTCACCATCTTCATTAACGGTGTAAGACAGGTTACCCTCAACCGTTGGCGCGTCATCGACTGGGGTGACGGCGACATCAACATTGGCAGTGACCGTATCGGTACCATCAGAGACTTCGAAGCTAAATTCAACATCACCATTGAAGTTCTCGTTTGGCGCGAAGCTGTAAGTGCCGTTGCCATTATCGGTCAATATACCGTCTGTACCACTGTAGCTAATGCCCTCAACAGACAGGTCATCGCCTTCGATATCGGTCGCACCCTGAAGCAGGTGAGCGTCAGTGAAGGTGAGGATACCGTCTTCTTGAACAGTAAACTCTTGGTCTTGTGGCTGCGGTAAGTCGTTGACTGGGTTAACAGTTAAATCTGCACCCGAGGCGACGATATTTTCACCATCAGAGACATCGAAGCTGATATCGATATCGCCATTCCAGTCTGCATCCGGTGTGATGGTGAATGAGCCATCATCATTGACGGTGACTTCAGCATTGCCATCCACACTTAGGTTGCTCGCGGTTAGGTCATCCCCTTCCACATCGGTGACATTCGATAGCAGCTGCTCTTGGCTTAAGGTAATTTCACCATCTTCATTAACGGTATAAGACAAGCTGCCTTCTACCGTTGGTGCGTCATCGACTGGCGTCACAGACACATCAACATTAGCCGTTACGGTATCGGTGCCATCGGAGACATCGAAGTTGAATTCAACGTCTCCGTTGAAGTTCTCGTTCGGTGCGAAGCTGTAGGTACCATCGCCATTATCGGTCAAGATACCATCGGTACCGGAGTAGTTAACCCCTTCAACCGATAGATCATCGCCATCAATATCGGTAGCTCCAGTCAATAGGTCCTCATCCGTGAAGGTCAGCGTACCATCTTCTTCCATGGTAAACGCCTGATCTTCTGGCTGTGGCAAGTCATTAACAGGGTTCACCGTCAGATCAGCCTGGGCTTGAACCACATTGTCGCCATCCGAGATATCAAAGCTGATATCAATATCGCCATTCCAGTCGGCATCTGGCGTGATAGTGAACGAGCCATCATCATTGGCCGTCACATCGGCATTGCCATCGACGCTGAGGTTGCTGGCGGTCAGATCATCGCCCTCAACATCCGATGCTTGCGACAATAACTGCTCTTGGCTGAGCGTGATTTCACCGTCTTCGTTAACGCTGTAAGCCAACTCTCCTGATACTGGCGCATCATCAACTGGCGTCACTGAGACGTCGATGTTGGCCGTTACGGTATCGGTACCATCAGAGACATCGAAACTAAATTCAACATCACCGTTGAAGTTGTCGTTTGGTGCGAAGCTGTAGGTACCGTCGCCATTGTCACTCAAGATACCATCGGTACCGGAGTAATTTACACTTTCAACAGACAGATCATCCCCGTCGATATCAGTGGCTCCGGTTAATAGGTCCTCATCGGTAAAGGTCAGCGTACCATCTTCTTCCATGGTAAACGCTTGGTCTTCTGGTTGAGGCAAGTCATTGACTGGGTTAACGGTGAGATCCGCTCCAGATTGAACAATGTTCTGACCATCAGAGATATCAAAGCTAATGTCGATATCACCATTCCAGTCGGCATCTGGGGTAATGGTGAAGCTACCATCATCGTTAACTGTGACATCAGCGTTACCGTCCACACTGAGGTTACTTGCCGTTAAATCACCACCATCAACGTCGCTGGCATTGGCCAGTAATTGCTCTTGGCTTAGGGTAATCTCACCATCTTCATTCACGGTGTAAGACAAATTGCCTTCCACTGTTGGCGCATCGTTGACTGGCGTCACTGAGACATCGATATTGGCGGTTACGGTATCGGTGCCATCTGAGACGTCAAAGCTAAACTCAACGTCACCATTGAAGTTCTCGTTCGGCGCGAAGCTGTAGGTGCCATCGCCATTGTCAGTCAAGATACCGTCAGTGCCGGAGTAGTTAACCCCTTCAACGGACAGATCGTCGCCTTCAATATCGGTCGCACCGGTCAATAGATCGGCATCGGTGAAGGTCAGCGTACCATCTTCTTCCATGGTAAACGCTTGATCCTCAGGCTGTGGCAAGTCGTTAACTGGGTTAACCGTTAAGTCAGCACCTGAAGCAACAATGTTGTCGCCATCAGAGACATCGAAGCTGATATCGATATCGCCATTCCAATCGGCATCTGGCGTAATGGTATAAGAACCATCATCGTTTACCGACACTTCAGCATTACCATCTACTGTCAGATTCGAAGCGGTTAGGTCATCACCCTCCACATCAGTGACGTTAGACAATAGCTGCTCTTGGCTTAGGGTGATTTCACCATCTTCATTCACGGTGTAAGACAGATTACCTTCTACCGTTGGCGCATCATCAACCGGCGTCACTGACACATCAACATTTGCCGTCACGGTGTCTGTGCCATCAGAGACATCGAAGCTGAACTCAACATCGCCGTTGAAGTTTTCGTTTGGCGCGAAGCTGTAGGTGCCATCACCGTTATCGGTCAAGATACCGTCAGTACCTGAGTAGTTGACGCCTTCAACCGATAGGTCATCACCATCAATATCGGTGGCACCGGTTAATAGGTCGGCGTCGGTGAAGGTCAGCGTACCGTCTTCTTCCATGGTAAACGCTTGGTCTTCTGGCTGTGGCAAGTCATTGACTGGGTTAACCGTTAAGTCCGCACCCGTAGCAACAATATTTTCACCATCGGAGATATCAAAGCTGATATCGATATCGCCGTTCCAGTCTGCATCTGGGGTGATGGTAAATGAGCCGTCATCATTAGCCGTGACGTCGGCATTACCATCAACACTTAAGTTACTTGCCGTCAGATCATCACCTTCCACATCCGAGGCTTGTGACAATAGCTGCTCTTGGCTTAAGGTGATTTCACCATCTTCATTCACGCTGTAAGCTAAATCACCTGAAACTGGCGCATCATCGACTGGTGTGACTGAGACATCGACGTTGGCGGTCACCGTATCGGTACCATCAGAGACCTCGAAGGTGAACTCCACATCACCGTTAAAGTTCTCATTCGGCGCGAAGCTGTACGTGCCGTTGCCATTGTCAGTCAAGATACCATCGGTACCGCTATAACTAACACCTTCAACCGTGAGGTCATCCCCCTCAATATCGCTTGAACCTTGAAGTAGGTGTGCATCGGTAAAGGTTAAGATGCCATCCTCTTCGATGGTAAACTCTTGGTCTTGCGCTTGAGGCAAGTCATTGACCGGGTTGACCGTCAGATCTGCACCCGACGCAACGATGTTTTCGCCGTCCGAGACATCGAAGCTAATATCGATATCACCGTTCCAGTCTGCATCCGGGGTAATGGTGAAGCTGCCATCATCGTTGACAGTCACTTCAGCATTACCATCCACGCTGAGGTTGCTCGCGGTCAGGTCATCCCCTTCCACATCCGTCACATTCGACAGTAACTGCTCTTGGCTCAGAGTGATCTCACCATCTTCGTTGACGGTGTAAGACAAGTTACCTTCGACGGTTGGCGCGTCATCCACTGGCGTCACTGACACATCAATGTTGGCAGTAACCGTATCAGTGCCATCGGAGACATCGAAGCTGAACTCAACATCGCCATTGAAGTTTTCGTTCGGCGCGAAGCTGTAAGTACCATTGCCGTTGTCGGTCAAAATACCATCAGTACCACTGTAGCTAATGCCTTCAACGCTGAGGTCATCACCCTCAATATCCGTTGCCCCTTGAAGCAGATGGGCATCGGTGAAGGTTAAGATACCATCCTCTTCAATGGTGAACTCTTGATCTTGCGGCTGCGGCAGATCGTTAACTGGGTTAACGGTCAAGTCTGCGCCCGACGCAACAATATTTTCACCATCAGAGACATCGAAGCTGATGTCAATATCACCGTTCCAATCGGCATCTGGTGTAATGGTGAAGGAGCCATCGTCATTGACGGTAACTTCCGCATTTCCATCCACACTCAAGTTGCTGGCAGTCAGGTCATCACCCTCAACGTCAGAGACATTCGATAGCAACTGCTCTTGGCTAAGCGTGATCTCACCATCTTCATTAACGGTGTAAGACAAGTTGCCTTCTACCGTCGGTGCGTCATCGACAGGAGTGACAGAGACATCAATATTAGCGGTGACCGTATCCGTGCCATCAGAAACCTCAAAGCTGAACTCGACATCACCATTGAAGTTCTCATTTGGCGCGAAGCTATAGGTGCCATTACCGTTGTCAGTGAGGATACCGTCTGTACCGCTGTAGCTGATACCTTCAACAGTCAGGTCATCACCCTCAATGTCCGTCGCCCCTTGCAGTAGGTGGGCATCAGTGAAGGTTAAGATACCATCCTCTTCGACGGTGAACGCTTGATCTTGTGGCTGCGGCAAGTCATTAACTGGGTTAACGGTCAAGTCCGCACCGGATGCAACAATATTTTCACCATCAGAGACATCGAAGCTGATATCAATGTCACCATTCCAATCCGCATCAGGAGTAATGGTGAACGAGCCATCGTCATTCACTGTGACCTCTGCATTGCCATCAACACTCAAGTTGCTGGCCGTCAGGTCATCACCCTCAACATCAGTCACATTCGACAGAAGCTGCTCTTGGCTAAGAGTAATCTCACCATCTTCGTTGACGGTGTAAGATAAGTTGCCCTCGACGGTTGGGTCATCATCCACTGGTGTAACGGATACGTCCACATTCGCCGTCACGGTATCAGTGCCGTCAGACACATCGAAGCTGAACTCAACGTCACCGTTGAAGTTCTCGTTTGGCGCGAAGCTGTAGGTACCATCACCGTTATCAGTCAAGATCCCGTCTGTGCCGGAGTAGTTCACCCCTTCGACAGACAGATCATCCCCATCAATATCCGTCGCACCCGTCAATAGGTCGGCATCAGTGAAGGTCAGCGTACCGTCTTCTTCCATGGTAAACGCTTGATCTTCTGGCTGTGGTAGGTCATTAACTGGGTTAACCGTCAGGTCGGCCTGGGCCTGGACGATATTATTGCCATCCGAGATATCGAAGCTGATATCGATATCGCCATTCCAGTCTGCGTCCGGCGTGATAGTAAACGAGCCATCATCGTTAGCCGTCACCTCAGCATTACCATCGACACTGAGATTACTTGCGCTCAGATCATCCCCTTCAACATCACTAGCCTGAGATAGTAGCTGCTCTTGGCTTAAGGTGATTTCGCCATCTTCGTTGACGCTGTAAGCCAGGTCACCTGAGACTGGCGCATCATCGACTGGAGTTACTGACACATCAACATTCGCAGTCACCGTATCGGTGCCATCGGAAACATCGAAGGTGAACTCAACATCACCATTGAAGTTTTCATTTGGCGCGAAGCTGTAAGTACCATCACCATTGTCGGTCAAGATACCGTCAGTACCGGAGTAGTTGACCCCTTCAACAGACAGATCATCCCCTTCAATATCGGTGGCACCAGTGAGTAAGTCAGCATCAGTAAAGGTCAGCGTACCATCTTCTTCCATGGTAAACGCTTGATCTTCAGGCTGTGGTAGGTCATTGACTGGGTTAACCGTGAGGTCAGCCTGCGCTTGGACAACATTGCTGCCATCGGAGATATCAAAGCTGATATCGATATCGCCATTCCAATCCGCATCTGGGGTAATGGTGAACGAGCCATCGTCATTGACTGTTACTTCGGCATTGCCATCAACGCTGAGGTTGCTCGCGGTCAGGTCATCGCCCTCAACATCAGAAGCTTGTGACAACAGCTGCTCTTGGCTGAGGGTAATTTCGCCATCTTCGTTAACGCTGTAGGCCAAATCACCGGACACTGGCGCATCATCAACTGGCGTTACTGACACATCGATATTCGCGGTCACAGTATCCGTGCCATCCGATACATCGAAGCTGAACTCAACGTCACCGTTGAAGTTCTCGTTTGGTGCGAAGCTGTAGGTGCCGTCGCCGTTATCGCTCAAGATACCGTCCGTGCCTGAGTAGTTAACACCCTCTACGGTTAGGTCATCACCATCAATATCGGTCGCACCGGTCAATAGGTCCGCATCAGTGAAGGTCAGCGTGCCATCTTCTTCAACGGTAAAGGCTTGATCTTCAGCCGTTGGCAAGTCGTTGACTGGATTAACAGTCAGGTCTGCACCAGACTCGACGATATTTTCACCATCGTTGATATCGAAGCTGATATCAATATCACCATTCCAATCGGCATCTGGAGTAATAGTGAATGAACCATCTTCATTTGCCGTCACCTCGGCATTACCACTGACACTGAGGTTGCTGGCGGTCAAATCACCACCGTCAATGTCACTAGTATTCGCCAGTAACTGCTCTTGGCTTAGGGTAATTTCACCATCTTCATTGACGGTGTAAGACAAGTTACCTTCCACCGTTGGTGCGTCGTTTACCGGAGTCACGGACACATCAACATTCGCCGTTACCGTATCGGTGCCATCGGAGACATCGAAGCTGAACTCAACATCGCCATTGAAGTTCTCGTTTGGCGCGAAGCTGTAAGTACCATCACCATTGTCAGTCAAGATACCGTCGGTACCGGAGTAGTTCACGCCTTCAACAGACAGATCATCCCCTTCGATATCAGTCGCACCGGTCAATAGGTCGGCATCGGTGAAGGTTAGCGTACCATCTTCTTCCATGGTAAACGCTTGGTCTTCAGGTTGTGGCAGGTCGTTGACTGGGTTAACGGTCAGTTCAGCACCAGAGGCAACGACATTTTCACCATCAGAGACATCGAAGCTAATATCAATATCGCCGTTCCAATCCGCATCTGGGGTAATAGTGAACGAGCCATCGTCATTCACCGTCACCTCGGCATTGCCATCGACGCTGAGATTACTGGCGGTCAGGTCATCGCCTTCCACATCAGACACATTCGATAGTAACTGCTCTTGGCTTAGGGTGATTTCACCGTCTTCGTTCACGGTGTATGACAGGTTACCTTCCACCGTTGGGGCGTCATCGACTGGTGTCACTGACACATCAATGTTAGCCGTCACGGTATCGGTGCCATCGGAGACATTGAAGCTAAACTCTACATCACCGTTGAAGTTCTCGTTCGGTGCGAAGCTGTAGGTTCCGTCACCATTATCAGTCAAGATACCGTCGGTACCGGAGTAGTTTACGCCCTCAACAGAGAGATCATCCCCATCGATATCAGTGGCACCAGTCAATAGATCGGCATCGGTGAAGGTGAGTGTACCGTCTTCTTCAACAGTAAACGCTTGGTCTTCTGCTTGCGGCAGGTCATTAACTGGATTAACGGTGAGATCCGCCGTGGCCTGAATGGTATCTGTGCCATCGGTGATATCAAAGCTCATATCAATATCGCCGTTCCAATCTGCATCCGGCGTGATGGTGAATGAGCCATCATCGTTAACCGTGACTTCCGCGTTGCCGTCCACTGTCAGGTTGCTAGCTGTTAGGTCATCACCCTCAATATCTGAGGCTTGAGACAGCAGCTGCTCTTGGCTGATGGTGATCGAACCATCTTCATCCACTTGGTAAGCTGTATCACCCGACACTGGCGCATCATTGATTGGTAATACATCAACGTTGATCACCGTATCAACCGTCGCACCATCATCATCAGTAACCGTAACGTTCAGTTGTACTTCACCATTAAAGTTTTCATTTGGTGCGAAACTGCACGTACCGTCGCCATTGACGGTGAAGATGCCGTCTGGACCATCGTAGTTGATTTCAAGTGATGTCACTTCACCATCAATATCCGAGGCATTGGCCAGGATTTGTGACTCACTGAAGGTTAAGACACTGTCTTCATCAATGGTGTAAGACGTTGGTCCTGCAATCGGAGGATCGTTAACCTCAATCACCTCGATACCGGCTGTCGTGGTATCCGTTGCACCGTCTTCATCAACCACGGTCACATCAAGACTGATGTCGCCCGAGAAGTTCTCATTAGGTGAGAAGGTATAGGTGCCATCGCCATTGTCGGCCAACACACCGTCAGTGCCAGAGTAAGAGACATCCTCAACCGCAACGTCCCCTTCGATATCACTCGAGTTGGCAAGCAACTGCTCATCACTAATCGTGATCGAGTTGTCCTCTTGCACTGTGTACGCAGTAGAACCCGCCACCGGAGGATCATTGACTTCGGTTACGGAGACATCGATATTCGCTGTGACCGTATCAGTACCATCTGAAACGTCGAAGCTGAACTCAACATCACCGTTGAAGTTCTCGTTCGGAGCGAAGCTGTAGGTACCGTCGCCATTATCGGTCAAGATACCGTCGGTACCAGAGTAGTTCACCCCTTCAACAGACAGATCATCGCCATCGATATCCGTCGCACCCGTGAGTAGATCCGCATCGGTAAAGGTCAGCGTGCCATCCTCTTCGATGGTGAATGCTTGATCTTCCGGTTGTGGTAAATCGTTAACTGGGTTAACAGTTAAGTCAGCGCCTGCTTGAACGACATTCTCGCCATCAGAGATATCGAAGCTGATATCAATATCACCATTCCAGTCCGCATCTGGAGTAATGGTAAATGAACCATCGTCATTCGC
This sequence comes from Vibrio glycogenivorans, assembly GCF_051660965.1. Taxonomy (NCBI): domain Bacteria; kingdom Pseudomonadati; phylum Pseudomonadota; class Gammaproteobacteria; order Vibrionales; family Vibrionaceae; genus Vibrio; species Vibrio glycogenivorans. The sequence continues at coordinate 107,165 of NZ_JBPVIS010000003.1, forward strand.
CGTCACCTCAGCATTACCATCGACAGATAGGTTAGACGCGCTGAGATCATCTCCTTCCACATCCGAAGCTTGTGATAGTAGCTGCTCTTGGCTGAGGGTGATTTCACCATCCTCATTAACGGTATAAGCTAAGTCGCCGGAAACCGGTGCATCATCGACTGGCGTCACTGAGACATCGACATTCGCTGACACTGTATCTGTGCCATCGGAGACCTCAAAGGTGAACTCAACATCGCCATTGAAGTTCTCGTTCGGTGCGAAGCTGTAGGTACCATTGCCGTTATCGGTCAAGATACCATCCGTGCCGCTATAGCTAATGCCTTCGACAGACAGATCATCGCCTTCAATATCGGTGGCACCTTGCAATAGGTGTGCATCGGTGAAGGTTAAAATACCGTCCTCTTCAATGGTGAACTCTTGATCTTGTGGCTGCGGCAAGTCATTAACCGGATTAACGGTTAAGTCTGCGCCCGAGGCCACGATATTCTCGCCATCTGACACATCGAAGCTGATGTCGATATCACCGTTCCAGTCGGCATCTGGAGTAATGGTGAATGAGCCATCATCGTTAACCGTCACTTCCGCATTACCGTCAACGCTGAGGTTACTCGCGGTCAGGTTATCCCCTTCCACATCCGTTACATTTGATAGTAACTGCTCTTGACTGAGGGTGATTTCACCATCTTCGTTGACGGTGTAAGACAGGTTACCGTCGACCGTTGGTGCATCATCAACAGGGGTCACAGACACATCAACATTCGCTGTGACCGTATCGGTGCCATCAGAGACCTCAAAGGTAAACTCAACATCACCATTGAAGTTCTCGTTCGGTGCAAAGCTGTAAGTACCATTGCCGTTGTCGGTCAAGATACCATCAGTACCGCTATAACTGATACCTTCGACAGACAGATCATCCCCTTCAATATCGCTGGCCCCCTGTAGTAGGTGCGCATCGGTGAAGGTGAGAATACCGTCTTCTTGAATGGTAAATTCTTGGTCTTGCGGCTGCGGCAGGTCATTGACTGGGTTTACGGTCAAGTCTGCACCGGAAGCCACAATGTTCTCGCCATCCGACACATCGAAGCTGATATCGATATCACCGTTCCAGTCCGCATCTGGAGTAATGGTGAAGCTACCATCATCGTTGACAGTCACCTCGGCATTGCCATCGACGCTGAGATTACTCGCGGTGAGATCGTCTCCTTCCACATCCGTCACGTTAGAAAGGAGTTGCTCTTGGCTGAGGGTAATTTCGCCATCTTCGTTGACGGTGTAAGACAGGTTACCTTCGACAGTTGGCGCGTCATCGACTGGAGTCACAGACACGTCAATGTTGGCTGTTACTGTATCGGTACCATCCGACACATCGAAGCTGAATTCTACCTCACCATTGAAGTTCTCATTTGGCGCGAAGCTGTAAGTACCGTTGCCATTGTCAGTAAGAATACCGTCAGTACCTGTGTAGCTAATGCCTTCGACTGACAGGTCATCGCCTTCAATATCCGTGGCACCTTGAAGCAGGTGAGCATCAGTGAAGGTCAAGATGCCATCTTCTTCAATGGTGAACTCTTGATCTTGCGGCTGTGGCAAGTCATTGACTGGGTTAACCGTCAAGTCCGCACCAGATTGAACGACGTTTTCACCATCAGAGACGTCGAAACTAATGTCGATATCACCATTCCAATCGGCATCTGGAGTAATGGTGAACGAGCCATCATCATTGACCGTGACTTCAGCGTTGCCATCGACGCTTAGATTACTAGCGCTCAGGTCGTCGCCTTCTACGTCAGTCACGTTAGATAGTAGTTGCTCTTGGCTTAGTGTGATTTCACCATCTTCGTTGACGGTGTAAGACAGATTGCCTTCAACGGTTGGTGCATCATCAACTGGTGTAACCGATACGTCCACATTCGCGGTGACGGTATCGGTACCATCCGACACATCGAAGCTGAACTCAACGTCACCGTTGAAGTTCTCGTTCGGTGCGAAGCTGTAGGTGCCATCACCATTGTCGGTCAATATACCATCGGTGCCGGAGTAGTTTACCCCTTCAACGGATAGATCATCTCCATCGATATCGGTCGCACCCGTTAATAGGTCGGCATCGGTAAAGGTCAACGTACCATCTTCTTCCATGGTAAACGCTTGATCTTCTGGCTGCGGTAGGTCATTAACTGGATTAACCGTCAGGTCAGCCTGGGCCTGGACAATATTATTGCCATCTGAGATATCGAAGCTGATATCGATATCGCCATTCCAGTCTGCATCCGGCGTGATAGTAAACGAGCCATCATCATTAGCCGTGACTTCAGCGTTACCATCGACGGCGAGGTTGCTCGCGGTCAGGTCATCACCTTCGACGTCAGAAGCATGTGACAACAACTGCTCTTGGCTTAGTGTGATTTCACCATCCTCATTGACGCTGTAGGCCAGGTCACCAGAGACTGGCGCGTCATCGACTGGGGTCACTGACACATCAACATTGGCAGTCACCGTATCGGTGCCATCGGAAACATCGAAGGTGAACTCAACATCACCATTGAAGTTCTCGTTTGGTGCGAAGCTGTAAGTACCATCACCATTGTCGGTCAAGATACCGTCCGTACCGGTGTAGTTGACACCTTCAACAGACAGATCATCCCCTTCAATATCCGTGGCACCGGTTAGTAGGTCGGCATCGGTGAAGGTCAGCGTACCATCTTCTTCCATGGTAAACGCTTGATCCTCCGGTTGCGGTAGGTCATTGACTGGGTTAACCGTCAGATCCGCTTGCGCTTGAACGACATTGCTACCGTCGGAGATATCAAAGCTAATATCGATATCGCCGTTCCAGTCCGCATCCGGGGTAATGGTGAATGAGCCGTCATCATTAACAGTCACCTCTGCATTGCCATCGACGCTGAGGTTACTTGCTGTTAGGTCATCGCCCTCAACATCAGAGGCCTGTGACAACAACTGCTCTTGGCTTAAGGTGATCTCACCGTCTTCATTAACGCTGTAGGCTAAATCACCGGATACTGGTGCATCATCAACCGGCGTCACTGAGACATCGACATTCGCCGTCACCGTATCGGTGCCATCAAAGACATCGAAGCTGAATTCAACATCACCGTTGAAGTTCTCATTCGGCGCGAAGCTATAAGTTCCGTCGCCATTATCACTTAAGATACCGTCAGTACCAGAGTAGCTGACGCTCTCAACAGACAGATCATCCCCATCGATATCGGTCGCACCCGTTAGTAGATCAGCATCAGTGAAGGTTAGCGTGCCATCTTCTTCCATGGTGAACGCTTGATCTTCTGGCTGTGGCAGGTCGTTAACTGGGTTAACCGTTAGGTCAGCACCTGAGGCAACAATATTTTCACCATCAGAGACATCGAAGCTAATATCAATATCACCATTCCAATCTGCATCTGGAGTAATGGTGAAGCTGCCATCATCATTAACTGTGACTTCGGCATTGCCATCGACACTCAAGTTGCTCGCTGTGAGATCATCGCCTTCCACGTCAGTCACATTCGACAGGAGCTGCTCTTGGCTGAGAGTAATCTCACCATCTTCGTTAACGGTGTAAGACAGGTTACCTTCTACCGTCGGAGCGTCATCGACTGGGGTGACAGATACATCAATGTTAGCGCTAACGGTATCCGTGCCATCAGAGACATCGAAGCTGAACTCAACATCACCGTTGAAGTTCTCGTTAGGAGCGAAGCTATACGTGCCATTGCCATTATCGGTTAATATGCCATCGGTACCGGAGTAGTTCACTCCCTCAACAGAGAGATCATCCCCTTCGATATCCGTGGCCCCCGTCAACAGATCGCTGTCGGTGAAGGTGAGCGTGCCGTCCTCTTCAACACTGAACGCTTGGTCTTGTGGTTGAGGTAAGTCATTGACCGGGTTGACGGTTAAGTCAGCACCAGATTGAACGACGTTTTCGCCATCAGAGACGTCGAAGCTGATATCGATATCACCATTCCAGTCCGCATCCGGCGTAATAGTGAAGCTGCCATCGTCATTGACGGTCACTTCAGCATTGCCATCAACGCTTAAGTTACTGGCCGTCAGGTCATCACCCTCTATGTCAGAGACATTGGACAGCAACTGCTCTTGACTCAAGGTGATTTCACCATCTTCGTTGACGGTGTAAGACAGATTACCCTCAACCGTTGGCGCATCATCGACTGGAGTGACCGAAACGTCGACATTGGCCGTCGTCGTATCCGTGCCATCAGACACTCCAAAGCTAAACTCTACATCACCGTTGAAGTTCTCATTTGGTGCAAAGCTGTACGTACCATTACCATTGTCGGTTAAGATACCGTCGGTGCCAGAGTAGTTGACGCCGTCAATAGACAGATCATCCCCTTCCACATCCGTTGCACCCGCTAGTAGATCAGCGTCAGTAAAGGTTAAGGTTCCATCTTCTTCGACAGTGAAGGCTTTATCTTCAGCTTCAGGAGCATCATTGACTGGCGTAACAGTTAAGTTGAGGTCAGCTGCCACCACCTCTTCACCATCGGTGACGTCATAGGTAAATTCAATATCACCAAAGAAGTCGTCGCTTGGCGTGACGGTAAAGCTACCATCGTCGTTTAACTCAACCGTTGCATTTGGATCGGTGGTACTCAGGTTAATTGCACTGAGATCATCCCCGTCAATGTCGACGGCATTTTCAAGCAACTGCTCTTGAGTGATCACAATACTTGTGTCTTCAGCGGTCACCGCTGACACGTCGCCCTCTACCTCAGGGGCATCATTCGCAGGTGAGATGTGGATGGTGACATCTTGCGTCGCCGTAGCTGTCTGACCGCTATCAATGTCAGTCGACGTCGCATTTACGACCAGCTCAACATCACCGTTAAAGTCAGCGGCAGGAATAAACTCAAGTCCGGTCAGTTCTTCAGGCTCAAGTGACCAAGTTCCATCACCATTGTCGATACCTGCCGATAATTCGCTGCCTTCTGGGACATTTTCAATCAGGATTGAGAGATCTTCTGAGCCATCGGTATCAGTCAGATTAGCGTCAATATTCAGCGGCACTGGTTCGTCTTCAGTACCAATGATTTGATAATCAACATTGGCGGCGGTAATTTCGATATTATCAATACCGAACGACTCATCAGGCACGCTTTGGTTCAGTGTGGACCCGAAGCCAAGCTGCAACTGACCATCTTCTACTGGCACCGTTAGGTGCACTTCGTGAGCTTGGTCATTCCAACCGCTGAAGCCCTCTTGCTGCGAATCACCATGCACTACCTCACCGACTTGGTTACCATCTGAGTCGTACAAAGGTGTACTGCCGTCCTCTACGCGGAATGCCGAGTTCGACATCGCCGTTAACTGCTCGCCTCCAACGAAGATCTGGAAGGACTCACCATCCCACGAATCAATTTCGTAGAAACTAAACGAAATGTTAACCTCTGAGACATCATCTGGGATGTCATAGGTTTTGCTCACTGCCTCATCGCCACCAGTGCCACCGATGCGACCAAGCATGTCACCACTTTCAAAGCCTTGCGAATCCTCGGTACCGGCATTCCAGCCAGCAGAGCCCTCTTCAAAGTTGTCCGACGCGAGTAACAAGTCTGATGCAATCGACAGCTCTGGCATATCGACCACAGACTGGACATCAATATTCACCTCAGCAGGCACAACATTCACGCCATCAGAAACGTCGTAGCTGATATTGACATTGCCATCAAAGTTCTCATCTGGCGTAATGGTAAAGCTACCGTCATCGTTGGCGGTGACTTCGGCATTGCCATCCACCACCAAGTTTGAAGCGGTTAAGTCATCCCCCTCTATATCCGAGCTTTGCGATAGCAATTGCTCTTGGCTTAGAGTGATTTCGCCATCTTCGTTGATGGTATAAGACAAACTACCCTCAACCGTTGGTGCATCATCGACCGGGGTCACGCTGACATCGATATTTGCAGTAACGGTGTCGGTGCCATCGCTCACCTCAAAGCTAAAGTCAACATCACCATTAAAGTTCTCATTAGGCGCGAAACTGTAGGTTCCATCGCCATTATCGGTAAGAATACCGTCTGTTCCGGTGTAGCTGACGCCTTCGACTGACAGATCATCCCCTTCTACATCCGTTGCACCTGCCAACAGGTCAGCATCAGTAAAGGTGAGTGTGCCGTCTTCTTCTACGGTGAAGGCCTTGTCTTCTGCCTCTGGGGCATCATTGACTGGCGTCACAGTCAAGTTGAGGTCGGCCGCAACCACGTCTTCACCGTCGGTCACATCATAGGTAAACTCAATCTCACCAAAGAAGTCCTCGCTTGGCGTGACGGTGAAGCTACCATCTTCGTTCAGCTCGACCGTTGCGTTTGGATCTGTGGTGCTAAGGTTGATTGCGCTGAGGTCATCACCATCGATGTCCACCGCATTCTCAAGCAGCTGCTCTTGGGTGATGACGATACTGGTATCTTCCGCCGTTACTGCAGAGACATCTCCATCCACCTCTGGCGCATCATTGGCCGGTGAGATATGGATGGTTACCTCTTGAGTTGCGGTTGCTTGAGTACCGGTATCCACATCAGTCGAGATGGCGTTGACCACCAACTCAACATCGCCGTTGAAGTCAGCAGCAGGGTTAAACTCAAGCCCAGCTAAATCACCTGGTTCTAATGACCATGTGCCGTCACCATTGTCGACACCCGCTGAAAGCTCACTGCCCTCTGGCACGTTTTCAATCAAGATGGCCAAGTTCTCTGAGCCATCGGTATCGGTTAGGTTCGCGTCGATATTCAGTGGTACTGGCTCATCTTCCATACCCAGAATTTCGAAGTCAGCATCTGCTACCGTAATTTCGATATTATCGATACCGAACGACTCATCTGGCACGCTCTGGTTGAGAGTTGAGCCGAAGCCAAGCTGCAATTGACCATCTTCCACGGGCACGGTTAGGTGCACCTCGTGTGCTTGGTCATTCCAACCACTAAAGCCCTCTTGCTGCGACGCACCGTGTACCACTTCACCAACTTGGTTGCCGTCGGAATCAAATAGCGGTGTGCTACCGTCCTCTACACGGAATGCTGAATTCGACATCGTGGTTAGCTGTTCACCACCGACGAAGATCTGGAAGGATTCACCATCCCATGAATCAATCTCATAGAAGTCGAACGAGATATTGACCTCAGACACGTCATCTGGAATGTCATAGGTTTTACTCACGGCCTCATCGCCGCCCGTGCCACCTATGCGACCGAGCATATCGCCACTGTCGAAGCCTTGTGAGTCTTCCGTCCCCGCATTCCAACCTGCAGAGCCATCCTCAAAGTTATCAGAGGCAATCACCAAGTCAGAAGCAATAGACAACTCCGGCATATCCACCACAGACTGCACATCGATGTTCGCTTCTGCAGGCACCGTTGCCGTGCCGTCGGAGACGTCATAAGTGATGTTGACATTGCCATCGAAGTTTTCGTTTGGCGTAAAGGTGAAGGTGCCGTCGGCATTATCCACCAAGGTACCGCTATCAGACGCGACATTCTGAACTGACAGGTTATCGCCATCAATATCGCCTGCATTTTCAAGTAGCTGCTCTTCAGTGAAGGTAAAGCTGACGTCTTCTTGAGCCGTAAACTCTGGCTGGCCGACCGTTGGTAGATCATTGACTGGATTAACGGTGAGATCAGCCTGTGCTTGAACGACGTTCTCACCATCTGAGATATCGAAGCTGATATCGATATCACCGTTCCAATCAGCATCTGGCGTAATGGTAAATGAGCCATCGTCATTGGCTGTCACTTGCGCATTGCCATCCACGCTGAGGTTACTCGCGCTGAGATCATCTCCCTCAACATCCGATGCCTGTGACAACAACTGCTCTTGGCTTAGGGTGATTTCACCATCTTCGTTGACACTGTAGGCCAGGTCACCGGAAACAGGTGCATCATCAACTGGTGTAACCGAAACATCCACATTTGCCGTGACTGTATCGGTGCCATCGGAGACTTCAAAGCTAAACTCTACGTCCCCGTTAAAGTTTTCATTTGGCGCAAAACTATATGTACCGTTACCGTTATCCGTCAGAATACCATCCGTACCGGTGTAACTGATGCCCTCAATAGACAGATCATCGCCTTCAATATCGCTTGCACCTTGCAATAGGTGTGCATCGGTGAAGGTCAAGATACCATCTTCTTCCATGGTGAACTCTTGATCTTGCGCCTGTGGCAAGTCGTTCACTGGGTTAACGGTTAGATCTGCGCCGGAGGCGACAATATTTTCACCATCAGACACATCGAAACTAATGTCGATATCCCCATTCCAATCGGCATCTGGGGTAATAGTGAAGCTACCGTCGTCATTGACGGTCACCTCTGCATTACCATCCACGCTCAGATTGCTTGCGGTGAGATCATCACCTTCAACATCCGTAACATTGGACAGCAACTGCTCTTGGCTCAGCGTAATTTCGCCATCTTCGTTGACGGTATAAGACAAATTGCCTTCAACCGTTGGCGCGTCATCCACAGGCGTAACAGAGACGTCAACGTTTGCGGTGACCGTATCCGTGCCATCCGAGACTTCAAAGCTAAACTCAACATCACCGTTGAAGTTCTCATTTGGCGCGAAGCTATAAGTACCATTACCGTTATCGGTAAGGATACCGTCGGTACCACTGTAGCTAATACCCTCGATTGACAGGTCATCGCCCTCAACATCCGTTGCACCTTGAAGCAGGTGTGCATCGGTGAAGGTGAGAATACCGTCTTCTTGAATGGTAAATTCTTGGTCTTGTGGCTGTGGCAGGTCATTGACTGGGTTAACAGTCAAGTCTGCACCGGAAGCCACAATGTTCTCGCCATCGGACACATCGAAGCTGATGTCAATATCACCGTTCCAGTCCGCATCTGGAGTAATGGTGAAGCTGCCATCATCGTTGACAGTCACTTCGGCATTACCATCCACGCTGAGATTACTCGCGGTGAGATCGTCTCCTTCCACGTCAGTAACGTTAGAAAGAAGCTGCTCTTGGCTGAGGGTAATTTCGCCATCTTCGTTGACGGTGTAAGACAGGTTACCTTCGACGGTTGGCGCGTCATCGACTGGGGTCACAGACACATCAATGTTGGCTGTCACTGTATCGGTGCCATCCGACACATCAAAACTGAACTCAACATCACCATTGAAGTTCTCATTTGGCGCGAAGCTGTAAGTACCGTTGCCGTTATCGGTAAGAATACCGTCGGTACCGCTATAGCTAATGCCCTCTACTGACAGGTCATCGCCTTCAATATCCGTGGCGCCTTGAAGCAGGTGCGCATCGGTGAAGGTGAGAATACCATCTTCTTCAACGGTGAACTCTTGGTCTTGCGGCTGTGGTAAGTCATTGACCGGGTTGACGGTTAAGTCCGCACTAGATTGAACGACGTTTTCGCCATCAGAGACGTCGAAGCTGATATCGATATCACCATTCCAATCGGCATCCGGAGTGATGGTGAAGGAGCCATCGTCATTAACTGTAACTTCGGCATTGCCATCGACGCTGAGATTGCTCGCGCTTAGATCGTCGCCTTCCACGTCAGTCACGTTAGACAGAAGTTGCTCTTGACTAAGGGTAATTTCACCATCTTCGTTGACGGTGTATGACAGGTTGCCTTCTACCGTTGGCGCGTCATCAACTGGGGTTACTGACACATCAACGTTAGCCGTTACCGTATCGGTGCCATCAGAGACATCGAAGCTAAACTCAACATCACCGTTGAAGTTTTCGTTTGGCGCGAAGCTGTAGGTACCGTCGCCATTATCAGTCAAGATACCGTCTGTGCCGGAGTAGTTCACGCCTTCTACAGACAGATCATCCCCATCGATATCGGTAGCACCGGTCAATAGGTCCGCATCAGTAAAGGTCAGCGTACCATCTTCTTCCATGGTAAACGCTTGGTCTTCAGGTTGTGGCAAGTCATTAACTGGATTGACTGTTAGATCAGCCTGAGCTTGAACAATATTGATGCCATCAGAGATATCGAAGCTGATATCAATGTCGCCATTCCAGTCGGCATCTGGGGTTATAGTGAATGAGCCATCATCATTCGCCGTTACCTCAGCATTGCCATCGACGCTTAAGTTCGAGGCAGAGAGATCATCCCCCTCCACATCAGTTGCTTGTGATAATAACTGCTCTTGGCTTAAGGTGATTTCACCATCTTCGTTAACGCTGTACGCAAGGTCACCAGACACAGGCGCATCATCGACTGGCGTGACTGATACATCTACGTTAGCCGTCACAGTATCGGTACCGTCAGAGACATCGAAGCTGAACTCAACATCACCATTGAAGTTCTCGTTTGGCGCGAAGCTGTAAGTACCGTCACCATTGTCGGTCAAGATACCATCCGTGCCGGAGTAGTTCACCCCTTCAACAGACAGATCATCACCTTCAATATCAGTAGCACCGGTTAATAAGTCGGCATCAGTGAAGGTCAGCGTGCCATCTTCTTCCATGGTGAACGCTTGATCTTCTGGTTGTGGTAAGTCGTTAACTGGATTAACCGTCAGGTCAGCACCTGAAGCCACAATATTTTCGCCATCAGAGACATCGAAGCTGATATCGATGTCGCCATTCCAGTCTGCATCCGGGGTGATGGTGAACGAGCCATCGTCATTAACGGTGACTTGAGCATTGCCATCGACACTTAAGTTGCTCGCGGTTAGATCATCACCCTCCACATCAGTGACGTTAGAAAGCAGTTGCTCTTGGCTGAGAGTAATTTCACCATCTTCGTTAACGGTGTAAGACAGATTGCCTTCAACGGTTGGTGCATCGTCGAGTGGTGTAACCGATACGTCCACATTTGCCGTAACAGTATCGGTGCCATCCGACACATCGAAGCTGAACTCAACGTCACCATTGAAGTTCTCATTAGGTGCGAAGCTGTAAGTGCCGTCGCCGTTATCAGTCAAGATACCGTCAGTACCGGAGTAGTTCACGCCTTCAACAGACAGATCATCCCCGTCGATATCGGTCGCACCCGTCAATAGGTCTTCATCGGTGAAGGTCAGCGTACCATCCTCTTCCATGGTAAATGCTTGATCTTCAGGTTGTGGTAAGTCGTTAACTGGATTAACCGTCAGGTCGGCACCCGAGGCTACGATGTTTTCGCCGTCAGAAACATCGAAGCTGATATCGATGTCGCCATTCCAATCGGCATCTGGGGTAATGGTGAAGCTTCCATCATCGTTGACGGTCACCTCGGCATTACCATCCACGCTAAGGTTGCTCGCGGTTAGGTCATCGCCTTCCACGTCAGTTACATTGGATAGCAGTTGCTCTTGGCTGAGGGTGATTTCACCATCTTCGTTAACCGTGTAAGACAAGTTTCCTTCGACGGTTGGCGCGTCATCCACCGGCGTAACCGATACGTCCACGTTCGCCGTAACCGTGTCAGTGCCATCCGACACATCGAAGCTGAACTCAACGTCACCGTTAAAGTTCTCGTTCGGTGCGAAGCTGTATGTGCCATCGCCGTTATCGGTCAAGATACCGTCGGTGCCGGAGTAGTTCACGCCTTCAACAGACAGATCATCCCCGTCGATATCAGTCGCACCGGTCAATAGGTCTTCATCGGTGAAGGTCAGCGTACCATCTTCTTCCATGGTGAACGCTTGATCTTCCGGCTGTGGCAAGTCATTGACTGGGTTAACGGTTAAGTCAGCGCCCGAGGCAACAATATTCTCACCATCAGAAACATCGAAGCTGATATCAATATCGCCATTCCAGTCCGCATCAGGGGTAATGGTGAATGAGCCATCATCATTAACGGTGACTTCGGCATTGCCATCAACACTTAAGTTGCTCGCGGTCAGATCATCACCTTCCACATCAGTGACGTTAGAAAGCAGTTGCTCTTGGCTCAGCGTAATTTCACCATCTTCGTTAACGGTGTAAGACAGGTTGCCTTCGACGGTTGGTGCGTCATCCACTGGCGTAACCGATACGTCCACATTCGCGGTGACGGTATCCGTACCATCCGACACATCGAAGCTGAACTCAACGTCACCGTTAAAGTTCTCATTCGGTGCGAAGCTGTATGTGCCATCGCCGTTATCGGTCAAGATACCGTCAGTACCGGAATAATTCACCCCTTCTACAGACAGATCATCCCCGTCGATATCGGTCGCACCGGTTAATAGGTCGGCATCAGTGAAGGTCAGCGTACCATCCTCTTCCATGGTAAACGCTTGATCTTCAGGCTGTGGCAAGTCATTGACTGGGTTTACGGTGAGGTCCGCACCCGAGGCAACGATATTCTCACCATCAGAGACGTCGAAGCTGATATCAATGTCGCCATTCCAATCGGCATCTGGGGTGATGGTGAACGAGCCATCATCATTAACGGTGACTTCGGCATTGCCATCAACACTTAAGTTGCTCGCGGTCAGATCATCGCCTTCCACGTCAGTGACGTTAGAAAGAAGCTGCTCTTGGCTTAGCGTGATTTCACCATCTTCGTTGACGGTGTAAGACAGGTTACCCTCGACGGTTGGCGCGTCATCGACTGGCGTCACAGACACATCAACATTGGCTGCCACTGTGTCAGTACCATCAGAAACATCGAAGCTGAACTCAACGTCACCATTGAAGTTCTCGTTCGGCGCGAAGCTGTAGGTGCCATCGCCATTGTCGGTCAAGATACCGTCGGTGCCGGAGTAGTTCACGCCTTCTATAGACAGATCATCCCCGTCAATATCAGTCGCACCGGTCAATAGGTCAGCATCAGTGAAGGTCAGCGTACCATCTTCTTCCATGGTGAACGCTTGATCTTCTGGCTGTGGCAAGTCGTTCACTGGGTTAACGGTGAGGTCTGCACCCGCTTGAACCACGTTCTCGCCATCTGAGATATCGAAGCTGATATCGATATCACCGTTCCAATCGGCATCTGGAGTGATGGTGAATGAACCATCGTCATTGGCTGTCACTTCAGCGTTACCATCGACGCTGAGGTTACTAGCGGACAGATCATCACCCTCAACATCAGACGCTTGTGACAACAATTGCTCTTGGCTTAAGGTGATTTCACCGTCTTCGTTGACACTGTAGGCCAGATCACCCGAGACCGGTGCATCATCTACTGGTGTGACAGACACATCAACATTAGCAGTGACGGTGTCAGTGCCATCAGAGACTTCAAAGGTGAATTCTACGTCACCGTTAAAGTTCTCGTTCGGCGCGAAACTGTAGGTACCGTTGCCGTTGTCGGTCAAGATACCATCAGTACCACTGTAGCTAATGCCTTCGATAGACAGATCATCGCCTTCAATATCGGTGGCACCTTGCAGTAGGTGTGCATCCGTGAAGGTTAAGATGCCATCCTCTTCGATGGTAAACTCTTGGTCTTGCGCTTGAGGCAAGTCATTGACTGGATTCACCGTCAGATCAGCACCAGAAGCGACAATATTTTCGCCATCAGAGACATCGAAGCTGATATCAATGTCGCCATTCCAGTCTGCATCAGGGGTAATGGTGAAACTACCATCATCGTTGACAGTCACTTCGGCATTGCCATCTACACTAAGGTTACTCGCGGTCAGGTCATCGCCTTCCACGTCAGTGACGTTAGAAAGAAGCTGCTCTTGGCTTAACGTGATTTCGCCGTCTTCGTTGACGGTGTAAGACAGGTTACCTTCGACAGTTGGGGCGTCATCGACTGGTGTCACTGACACATCAATGTTAGCTGTCACGGTATCGGTGCCATCGCTGACATCGAAGCTAAACTCTACATCACCATTGAAGTTCTCATTTGGTGCGAAACTATAGGTGCCGTTGCCGTTATCGGTCAAGATACCATCAGTACCGCTGTAGCTAATGCCTTCGACAGTCAGGTCGTCACCTTCAATATCCGTCGCACCCTGCAGTAGGTGTGCATCGGTGAAGGTCAGAATACCATCCTCTTCCATGGTAAATTCTTGGTCTTGCAGCTGTGGTAGGTCGTTAACTGGGTTAACGGTCAAGTCCGCGCCGGAAGCAACAATATTTTCACCATCAGACACATCGAAGCTGATATCGATATCACCATTCCAGTCCGCATCTGGCGTAATGGTGAACGAGCCATCATCATTAACCGTGACTTCCGCGTTGCCATCCACGCTGAGATTACTCGCAGTCAGATCATCGCCTTCCACGTCAGTGACGTTAGAAAGCAGTTGCTCTTGGCTGAGGGTAATTTCGCCATCTTCGTTGACGGTGTAAGACAGGTTACCTTCGACAGTTGGCGCGTCATCAACTGGGGTCACCGACACGTCAATGTTGGCTGTTACTGTATTGGTACCGTCCGACACATCGAAGCTGAATTCTACCTCACCATTGAAGTTCTCATTTGGCGCGAAGCTGTAAGTACCGTTACCGTTGTCAGTCAAGATACCATCGGTACCACTGTAGCTGATACCTTCTACCGTCAAGTCATCTCCTTCAATATCGGTGGCACCTTGAAGTAGATGTGCATCGGTGAAGGTTAAGATACCGTCTTCTTCAACGGTAAATTCTTGGTCTTGGGGCTGTGGCAAGTCGTTAACTGGATTAACAGTTAGGTCCGCACCAGATTGAACGACGTTTTCACCATCCGAGACGTCAAAGCTAATGTCGATATCACCATTCCAATCCGCATCCGGAGTAATGGTGAATGAGCCATCATCATTCACGGTGACCTCTGCGTTGCCATCCACGCTGAGGTTGCTAGCAGTAAGATCATCGCCCTCAACGTCAGTGACGTTAGAAAGAAGTTGCTCTTGGCTGAGAGTGATTTCACCGTCTTCATTAACGGTGTAAGACAGATTGCCTTCAACGGTTGGAGCATCATCGATTGGTGTGACAGATACGTCTACATTCGCTGTTACGGTATCGATACCGTCCGAGACATCGAAGCTGAACTCAACGTCACCGTTAAAGTTTTCGTTTGGTGCGAAGCTGTAGGTGCCATCACCATTATCGGTCAAGATGCCGTCTGTGCCTGAATAGTTCACGCCTTCAACAGACAGATCATCCCCATCAATATCGGTCGCACCCGTCAATAGGTCCGCATCGGTGAAGGTCAGCGTACCGTCTTCTTCCATGGTAAAGGCTTGATCTTCTGGCTGTGGTAAGTCATTGACTGGATTGACTGTCAGGTCAGCCTGAGCTTGAACAACATTGCTACCATCCGAGATATCGAAGCTGATATCAATATCGCCATTCCAGTCCGCATCTGGGGTAATAGTAAACGAGCCGTCATCATTCGCCGTTACCTCAGCATTGCCATCGACGCTTAAGTTAGAGGCAGAGAGATCATCCCCTTCTACGTCAGTTGCTTGTGATAACAACTGCTCTTGGCTCAAGGTAATTTCACCATCTTCGTTGACGCTGTAGGCCAGATCACCAGAGACAGGCGCATCATCGACTGGGGTTACGGACACATCAACATTTGCGGTGACCGTATCGGTGCCATCGGAAACATCGAAGCTAAACTCAACATCACCGTTAAAGTTCTCGTTTGGCGCGAAGCTATAAGTACCGTCGCCATTGTCTGTCAAGATACCATCCGTGCCGGAGTAATTGACCCCTTCAACAGACAGATCATCCCCATCGATATCAGTGGCACCGGTCAATAGATCGGCATCGGTGAAGGTCAGCGTACCGTCTTCTTCCATGGTAAACGCTTGATCTTCTGGCTGTGGTAGGTCATTTACTGGGTTAACCGTTAGGTCAGCCTGCGCTTGGACTACATTGCTGCCATCGGAGATATCAAAGCTGATATCGATATCGCCATTCCAATCCGCATCTGGGGTAATGGTGAATGAGCCATCGTCATTGACTGTGACCTCAGCATTGCCATCGACGCTAAGATTGCTCGCGGTAAGGTCATCACCCTCGACATCGGAGGCTTGTGACAATAGCTGCTCTTGGCTTAGGGTAATTTCGCCATCCTCATTAACGCTATAGGCTAAGTCGCCAGAAACTGGCGCGTCATCCACTGGCGTAACGGAAACATCGACATTGGCTGTCACCGTATCGGTACCATCGGAGACGTCAAAGCTGAACTCAACATCACCGTTGAAGTTCTCATTCGGCGCGAAGCTGTAGGTACCATCGCCATTATCGGTCAAGATACCGTCAGTTCCGGAGTAGTTCACGCTTTCAACAGACAGATCATCCCCATCGATATCGGTGGCACCCGTCAATAAATCCGCATCAGTGAATGTCAGCGTACCATCCTCTTCCATGGTGAACGCTTGATCTTCTGGCTGTGGCAAGTCGTTAACTGGGTTAACGGTTAAGTCTGCACCGGACTCGACAATGTTCTCGCCATCGTTGATATCGAAGCTGATATCAATATCACCATTCCAATCCGCATCTGGCGTGATGGTGAATGAACCATCCTCGTTTGCCGTCACTTCCGCGTTACCACTTACACTGAGGTTGCTGGCGGTCAAATCACCACCATCAATATCGCTAGTATTCGCCAGTAACTGCTCTTGGCTGAGGGTAATTTCACCATCTTCGTTAACGGTGTAAGACAAGTTACCCTCAACGGTTGGTGCGTCGTTGACTGGAGTCACGGACACATCCACATTGGCCGTTACCGTATCCGTGCCATCCGAGACATCGAAGGTGAACTCGACGTCACCGTTGAAGTTCTCATTCGGCGCGAAGCTGTAGGTACCATCGCCATTATCGGTCAAGATACCGTCAGTTCCGGAGTAGTTCACGCCTTCTACAGACAGATCATCGCCTTCAATATCGGTGGCACCGGTTAATAGGTCTTCATCCGTGAAGGTCAGCGTACCATCTTCTTCTACAGTAAACGCCTGGTCTTCTGGCTGAGGCAGATCGTTAACTGGGTTAACGGTGAGGTCTGCGCCTGACGCAACGATATTTTCACCATCAGAGACATCGAAACTGATATCAATGTCGCCATTCCAGTCCGCATCTGGGGTGATAGTAAACGAACCGTCATCATTGACTGTGACATCAGCATTACCGTCCACCGTTAGGTTCGACGCAGTCAGGTCATCGCCTTCGACATCCGACACGTTAGAGAGCAACTGCTCTTGGCTGAGGGTAATTTCACCGTCTTCATTCACGGTGTAAGACAGGCTACCTTCGACAGTTGGAGCGTCATCGACTGGTGTCACGGAGACATCGATATTCGCTGTGACTGTATCGGTACCATCTGAAACATCGAAACTGAACTCAACGTCACCGTTGAAGTTTTCATTTGGTGCGAAGCTGTAGGTGCCATCGCCGTTATCGGTCAAGATACCATCCGTGCCAGAGTAGCTCACGCCTTCAACAGACAGATCATCCCCGTCAATATCGGTGGCACCGGTCAACAAGTCGGCATCGGTAAAGGTTAATGTACCGTCCTCTTCAACTGTAAACGCTTGATCTTCGGGCTGAGGCAGGTCGTTGACTGGATTAACAGTAAGATCAGCTGAAGCCTGAATGGTGTCCGTACCATCAGTGATATCAAAGCTCATATCGATATCACCGTTCCAGTCGGCATCTGGCGTAATGGTGAACGAGCCATCATCATTGACTGTCACCTCAGCATTGCCATCAACCGTTAGGTTACTAGCAGTGAGATCATCCCCTTCGATATCCGAAGCTTGAGACAACAGTTGCTCTTGGCTGATGGTGATAGAGCCATCTTCGTCGACTTGGTACGCCGTATCTCCAGAGACCGGAGCATCATTAATTGGCAATACATCAACGTTAATTACCGTTTCAGTCGTTGCACCATCGTCATCCGTCACGGTGACGTTAAGTTGTACCTCGCCATTGAAGTTCTCATTTGGCGCAAAGCTACAGGTACCATCGCCATTAACCGTAAAGATACCGTCCGGTCCATCGTAGTTGATTTCAAGTGAGGTCACCTCACCATCAATATCTGAGGCATTAGCCAGGATTTGCGACTCACTGAAGGTTAAAACACTATCTTCATCAATGGTGTAAGAGGTTGGCCCAGCAATCGGTGGGTCATTGACCTCTATGACTTCAATACCCGCTGTTGTGGTGTCCGTCGCACCATCTTCATCGACAACGGTGACATCAAGGCTGATATCACCCGAGAAGTTCTCATTTGGTGAGAAGGTATAGGTGCCATCGCCATTGTCGGCCAATACACCATCGGTACCCGAGTATGAAACATCCTCGACCGAAACATCACCTTCAATGTCACTCGAGTTGGCAAGAAGCTGCTCATCACTGATGGTGATCGAATTATCTTCTTGGACTGTGTATGAAGTTGAGCCAGCGACTGGTGGATCGTTGACTTCCGTCACTGAGACGTCGATATTTGCCGTGACAGTCTCGGTGCCGTCACTGACATCGAAGCTGAACTCGACCTCACCGTTAAAGTTTTCATTTGGCGCAAAACTGTAGGTGCCATCGCCATTGTCGGTCAATACACCGTCAGCACCCGTGTAGGACACACCTTCTACCGACAACTCATCGCCATCGATATCGGTGGCATTTTCAAGTAGCTGCTCATCGGTAAAGGTCAGCGTACCGTCTTCTTCGACGGTGTACGACTTATCTTCTGCTTGTGGCAAGTCATTGACTGGATTAACGGTCAAGTCAGCACCCGCTTGAACCACATTCTCGCCATCGGAGATATCAAAGCTGATGTCGATATCCCCATTCCAGTCGGCGTCTGGGGTAATGGTGAATGAGCCATCATCATTGGCCGTCACCTGTGCATTGCCATCAACACTTAGGTTAGACGCAGTAAGGTCGTCGCCTTCCACGTCTGAAGCTTGTGACAGGAGCTGCTCTTGGCTAAGGGTGATTTCACCGTCTTCGTTAACGGTGTAGGCTAGCTCACCCGAAACAGGCGCATCATCAACAGGCGTCACTGACACATCAACATTCGCTGATACCGTATCGGTGCCATCAGAGACTTCAAAGGTAAATTCAACATCGCCATTGAAGTTCTCATTCGGCGCGAAGCTGTAGGTACCATTGCCATTATCGGTCAAAATACCGTCGGTACCGCTGTAG
This sequence comes from Vibrio glycogenivorans, assembly GCF_051660965.1. NCBI lineage: Bacteria > Pseudomonadati > Pseudomonadota > Gammaproteobacteria > Vibrionales > Vibrionaceae > Vibrio > Vibrio glycogenivorans. The sequence goes on from NZ_JBPVIS010000003.1 coordinate 126,159, forward strand.
CTGATGCCTTCAACAGACAGATCATCCCCTTCAATATCCGTGGCACCTTGCAAGAGGTGTGCATCGGTGAAGGTGAGAATACCGTCTTCTTCAATGGTAAATTCTTGGTCTTGAGGCTGTGGTAAGTCGTTAACTGGGTTAACGGTGAGATCAGCACCAGAGGCAACAATATTCTCGCCATCGGAGACATCAAAGCTGATATCGATGTCGCCATTCCAATCGGCGTCAGGGGTAATGGTAAACGATCCATCGTCGTTAACCGTCACTTCAGCATTACCGTCGACACTTAAGTTGCTAGCGGTAAGCTCATCGCCTTCAACATCAGTCACATTGGACAGCAACTGCTCTTGACTTAGGGTTATTTCACCATCTTCGTTCACGGTGTAAGACAGGTTACCTTCCACCGTTGGTGCATCGTCAACTGGCGTGACCGACACATCGACATTCGCCGTCACGGTATCGGTGCCATCAGAAACATCAAAGCTAAACTCAACATCACCGTTGAAGTTCTCATTCGGTGCGAAGCTGTAAGTACCATTACCGTTATCGGTAAGAATACCGTCAGTACCACTGTAGCTAATGCCTTCGACTGAGAGATCATCACCTTCGATATCCGTTGCACCTTGAAGTAAGTGGGCATCGGTAAAGGTCAAGATACCATCTTCTTGGATAGTAAACTCTTGGTCTTGTGGCTGAGGCAAATCATTGACAGGATTCACCGTCAAGTCTGCACCTGAGGCAACAATATTCTCGCCATCAGACACATCGAAGCTAATATCAATGTCCCCGTTCCAGTCGGCATCAGGGGTAATGGTGAACGAACCATCGTCGTTCACCGTCACTTCGGCGTTGCCATCAACGCTCAGGTTGCTCGCGGTAAGGTCATCCCCTTCCACATCAGTGACGTTGGATAGGAGCTGCTCTTGGCTAAGGGTAATCTCACCATCTTCATTGACGGTATAAGACAGGTTACCTTCAACGGTTGGCGCATCATCAACTGGCGTCACAGACACGTCAATATTGGCCGTTACCGTATCCGTGCCGTCAGACACATCGAAACTAAACTCAACATCACCGTTGAAGTTTTCATTCGGTGCAAAGCTATAAGTGCCGTTGCCGTTATCGGTCAAGATGCCATCGGTGCCGCTATAACTGATGCCTTCAACGGTAAGGTCATCGCCTTCAATATCGGTCGCACCTTGCAGTAGATGCGCATCCGTGAAGGTAAGAATGCCGTCTTCTTCTACGGTGAATTCTTGGTCTTGTGGCTGAGGCAGATCGTTAACCGGATTGACTGTTAAGTCCGCGCCAGATTGAACTAGGTTTTCGCCATCAGACACATCAAAGCTGATGTCGATATCACCATTCCAATCCGCATCTGGGGTAATGGTAAACGAGCCATCGTCATTGACAGTGACTTCAGCATTACCATCAACCGAAAGGTTGGAGGCGGTGAGATCATCGCCCTCAACATCGCTTACATTAGATAGAAGCTGCTCTTGGCTGAGGGTAATTTCACCATCTTCATTCACGGTGTAAGACAGGTTACCTTCCACCGTTGGCGCATCATCGACTGGTGTCACGGATACATCGACATTCGCCGTGACAGTATCCGTGCCATCGGAAACATCAAAGCTGAACTCAACATCACCATTGAAGTTCTCGTTTGGCGCGAAGCTGTAGGTACCATCACCATTGTCGGTCAAGATACCATCAGTGCCGGTGTAGCTTACCCCTTCAACAGACAGATCATCCCCATCAATATCCGTAGCACCGGTCAATAGATCGGCATCGGTAAAGGTCAGCGTACCGTCTTCTTCCATGGTAAACGCTTGATCTTCAGGTTGTGGCAGGTCGTTGACTGGATTAACGGTAAGATCAGCTTGTGCCTGTACTACATTGTTGCCATCAGAGATATCAAAGCTGATATCAATATCGCCATTCCAATCTGCATCAGGCGTAATGGTAAAGCTGCCGTCATCATTGACCGTGACTTCGGCATTACCGTCGACGCTCAAATTGCTCGCCGTCAGGTCATCGCCCTCAACATCCGAGGCTTGTGACAATAGCTGCTCTTGGCTCAGCGTTATCTCACCATCTTCATTCACGCTGTAAGCTAAATCGCCAGACACTGGCGCGTCATCTACTGGTGTCACTGACACATCAACACTTGCAGTCACAACATCCGTGCCATCAGACACATCGAAACTAAACTCAACGTCGCCATTGAAGTTTTCATTAGGTGCGAAGCTATACGTGCCATTACCATTGTCAGTTAAGATACCGTCCGTTCCGGTATAACTCACTCCATCAATCGACAGATCATCGCCATCGATATCGGTAGCACCGGTCAAAAGATCAGCATCAGTAAAGGTTAGAATGCCGTCCTCTTCGATGGTAAAGGCTTGATCTTCAGGCTGAGGAAGGTCGTTAACTGGGTTAACCGTCAAATCTGCCTGAGCCTGAACAATATTACTGCCATCAGAGATATCGAAGCTGATATCGATATCGCCATTCCAATCGGCATCTGGAGTGATAGTGAAAGAGCCATCACTGTTCACGGTGACATCAGCATTGCCATCAACACTAAGGTTGCTGGCAGTCAGATCATCGCCCTCGACATCACTAGCCTGCGACAGCAACTGCTCTTGGCTAAGCGTGATTTGACCATCTTCATTGACGCTGTAAGCCAGATCGCCTGAGACAGGAGCATCATCAACCGGCGTGACGGAAACATCGATATTTGCCGATACCGTATCGGTACCATCGGAGACGTCAAAGCTGAACTCGACATCACCATTAAAGTTTTCGTTTGGCGCGAAGCTATAAGTGCCGTCGCCGTTGTCAGTCAGGATACCATCTGTGCCGCTGTAGCTAACGCCTTCTACAGACAGATCATCTCCTTCGATATCGGTTGCACCCGTGAGTAAATCGGCATCGCTAAAGATCAAGGTGCCATCTTCTTCAACACTAAAGGCTTGATCTTCAGGTTGTGGTAGATCATTAACTGGATTGACGGTGAGGTCAGCACCTGAGGCAACGATATTCTCGCCATCAGACACATCGAAGCTGATATCAATATCACCATTCCAATCCGCATCTGGCGTGATGGTGAAAGAGCCATCATCATTGACGGTGACATCCGCATTACCACTGACGCTAAGGTTACTCGCGGTTAGATCACCACCATCAATATCACTGACATTGGATAGCAACTGCTCCTGACTTAGGGTGATTTCACCATCTTCATTCACGGTGTAAGACAGATTACCCTCAACCGTCGGCGCATCATTGACTGGTGTCACCGACACATCAACATTGGCCGTCACAGTATCTGTGCCATCCGACACATCGAAGGTAAATTCTACGTCGCCGTTAAAGTTCTCGTTTGGCGCGAAGCTGTAGGTACCATCACCATTGTCGGTCAAGATACCATCGGTGCCACTATAGTTGACCCCTTCAACTGACAGGTCGTCACCCTCAATGTCTGTTGCACCTGTGAGTAAGTCTGCATCGGTAAAGGTTAGCGTACCGTCTTCTTCAACACTAAAGGCTTGGTCTTGCGGTTGTGGTAAGTCGTTCACCGGGTTAACGGTTAGATCCGCTCCAGAAGCAATGATGTTCTCACCATCAGACACATCAAAGCTGATATCGATATCGCCATTCCAATCGGCATCTGGCGTAATGGTAAATGAGCCATCATCGTTGACTGTTACCTGCGCATTTCCGTCTACAGTGAGGTTCGATGCTGTTAGATCATCACCTTCAACATCCGACACATTGGACAACAGTTGCTCTTGGCTTAGAGTAATCTCACCATCTTCATTGACGGTATAAGACAAATTGCCTTCCACCGTTGGCGCATCGTCTACCGGGGTTACCGAGACATCAACATTGGCCGTTACGGTGTCAGTACCATCAGATACATCAAAGGTAAACTCTACGTCGCCGTTAAAGTTCTCGTTTGGTGCAAAGCTGTAGGTGCCATCGCCATTGTCGGTTAAGATACCGTCGGTACCGGAGTAAGTTACCCCTTCGACCGACAGATCATCCCCTTCGATATCCGTCGCACCGGTGAGTAGATCGGCATCAGTGAAGGTCAGAGTGCCATCTTCTTCAACAGTAAACGCTTGATCTTGAGGTTGAGGCAGATCATTCACCGGGTTAACGGTCAGATCTGCGGTGCCTTGGATAGTATCAGTGCCGTCAGAGATATCGTAGCTAAGGTCGATATCACCATTCCAGTCAGCATCTGGCGTAATGGTGAACGAGCCATCCTCATTGATGGTCACTTCAGCGTTACCATCGACGGTTAAGTTTGAGGCTGTCAGGTCATCCCCTTCCACATCAGAAGACTGAGACAAGAGCTGATCTTGGCTAATGGTGATCGAGCCGTCCTCATTGACTTGATAGGACGTTGAACCAGAGACTGGTGGATCGTTAATCGGCAACACATCAACGTTGATCACGGTATCCACGGTCGCACCGTCATCATCGGTGACGGTAACGTTCAACTGAACCTCACCATTAAAGTTCTCGTTAGGGGCAAAGCTGCAAGTACCATCCCCATTGACAGTGAAGATCCCATCTGGGCCATCATAGTTGATCTCAAGCGATACGACTTCGCCGTCGATATCGGAGGCATTGGCAAGGATCTGTGATTCACTAAAGGTCAGGACTTCATCTTCATTGATGGTGTAAGAAGTTGGTCCTGCAACCGGCGGATCATTCACCTCTGTGACTTGGACATCAATGTTAGCTGTGACGGTATCGATTCCATCGGTCACATCAAAGGTAAAGTCGACATCGCCGTTAAAGTTCTCGTTTGGCGAGAAGGTATAAGTACCGTCACCATTGTCAGACAAAACACCATCTGTGCCCGTGTACGAGACCCCTGAAACCGAAAGGTCATCGCCATCAATATCGGTCGCATTTTCTAACAACTGTTCATCGGTAAAGGTTAATGAACCATCTTCCTCAATGGTGTAAGCCTTGTCTTCTGCTTCCGGCGCATCATTAACGGGCATGACTTCAAAGTCAAAACGTGTTCTGGTCGATGCGGTATCACCATTGCTGTCCTCAACGGAAGTCGAGGTGATATTCAACGACACTGGGCCATTGAAGTTCTCCGCACCTTGGAAGCTCAAATTATCGAGGTCCCAATCAAGCACATCGGCGCTGTCATTATCACCGTCTGCAGTGAAGGTATTGGTGCCATCAGTGATGGTAGCACCATCGGGGATCTCGTCGATCACCAACGACTGAAGTGACTCTGAACCGTCCAGGTCCGTCACGGATGAGTCAATACGGATCGGCACCGAGTTATCTTCACTCGGCATTTTGGTCACTGAGATATTATCTAACAAGCCACCCAGAGAGTTATCGTCAGGTGAGTCAAATTCAAGGCGGGGGTTATCAGTCGTTGCAGTCAGTTCATAGTTGAAACTGTTCCAACCCATCTCTTCAGGGACGATGGTATCGATCAACTCCCCTTCAAAATAAACATCAATTTGTGAATCTTCACCTAGATGTCCTTCGCGTCCAGACATATCGAAAGACAAGCTGATCACTTCACCCGCTTCGGCATCGAGATCCGTGAACAGATTAGATTCATCACCACGATTCGCTTCAAGTTCAATCACATCGCCGCGATCATCACCCGCGCCGTAAACCCAATCCGGGTTGACCTCAATAGCGTTATTAACGTTATCTGTCTGCCAACCTGTCAGCACACTATCGTCACCTTGGCCATAATCCGCCAAAGTCATATCACCCAGCGAAACGGTCAGAGATGGTTCATCTGCATCTGCGGTAACGGTAACTGGCGCATCAAACACAGCATCAACCGTTCCGTCGTTAACCGTGATGCTTAGGTTGGCGTCACCACTGTAATCTTCATTTGGTGTGTACAACCAATCACCGTCTTCCGTTTGGGTAACGGTGCCGTTTTCATCCGAGCTAATATCCGTAATCGACAACTGATCGCCATCAATGTCGGTCGCATTTTCAAGCAATGAAGATTCGGTGATCAGGATCGATCCATCTTCATTGATTTCATAAGAGGTTTCGGCAAGTACTGGGGTATCGTTTACCGCGGCAAGATTCACGTTACCAGTCGCTTGTGTCACTGCCCCGTCGTTATCATCAACATCGAAGGTAAACGGCACATCACCGTTATAATCCTCTGTTGGAGTATAGGTAAAGGTTCCATCACCGTTATCGACAACGGTACCGTACTCTTCGTCAATCTGGAGATTCAGTGCGGTTAGCTCATCTGAGTCGATATCCGTCGCCGTTTGTAACAGCATCTCTTGGGTAAAAACGATAGCGGTATCTTCGGTACCATCAATTTCGGTTATGCCCGCTTCTGGCGCATCATTAATTGGGCGAACCGTTAGGTCAATATTGCTAGTGACCGTCTCTTGGCCATCACTAATATCAAAGGTGACGTCCAGCTCGCCGTTAAAATCTTGATCTGGGATAACGGTAAAGGTGCCATCACCATTGTCGGTAACGGACGCGTTCTCACCCACCGACAGATTAGAGGCTGTCAAATCATCACCTTCAACATCGCTGGCGTATTCTAATAGTTGCTCTTGGGTGAAAGTAATCGTGCCATCTTCGTCCATGATGTAGGCGAGGTCTTGCTCAACCTCAGGTGCATCATTAACGTCCTCGACTTGTATCTCGAAGGTGCTGCTAGTGGTTTCTGAATCAAAGTCATCCTCGGTTTGACCCGTGGTCTCATCGCTGCCATCAGCAACATTGACTTCGAACTGCTCACTGGTGGTTTCAGAGTCAAACTCTTCCTCTTCCCCCTCGCCTGCTCCAGTACCTGAAGATGCTGCGGCTGGCGCAGCGCCTCCAGCTGCAGCGGCAGCTTGTGTCGCCCCCTCAGCTTCAGCGCCGCCATCAGACCCACCAGTATCGCCACCAACGGCTTGAGAACCTACTGTTGCACTAGCGCCACCACCAGAACCACCACCAGTATCGGCGCCAACACCGCCACTGTCTGAGCTGCCATCAACGTTCTTAGATTGAGCCGCGCTCGAGCCTTCGGTCCCTGTATCAGCAGCGCTCGCTGCTGATGAGCCGGAGCCACCACTCTCGCCTTCCTCACCTGCCCCAGATGGACCACCCGCCATCGCCTGATTCGCCTGCGCCGCCGCATCTTCAGAGCCCGCAGCAGTCGCCGCAGCCGTTGCTGCCGTACTTTGTTGATTTCGCGTATTCGCCTGCTGTGAGTCGGTCCCTGCATCCGGTGTAACTTGCTGTTCTACCGCATCATTTAGTTTGTTTTCATTATTGTTGGGATCTTTGTTATCAGCCATGATGAGCTCCAATAGGGTGGAAGTGCAAAATATTTCATAGGTAGTAAAGAAAACTAATCTCAAACTTCAAACTTTTTTGCCGCTTTGTCTCAGAAAATAAATTTGAAAAACAGCCAAATAGCTACTTAATTGCTGTCGTATGTTTGGAATGGAATGAGTGATGATAGATATGGAGCAGTTCTCCAAATCGATGGAGTTGAATCACAATGGTATGCAACTGCTTTTGGTGGATTATGTGAACCACTTCAAGCGGCCCAGCACGTACATCAATCAGCTGTACAAGCGCGAAGACTATTTAGAGCTGATGACGTACTCCAAAAAATTAAAAATGACGCTTGCACTATTTAGTGACGCTGACACACCGATAAAACTTGCTAGGCTAGAGCATCTAGCCAGACACGAGTTCTATCCACCAGAGGAGCTGATTCGAGATATTCAGCTCGATTTAGCGGTGGTTGAGCATCAAATACGCTCACTGTGTTCCACGCTTCCTAGTGACTGAGTCACACATAGCGATCAAAAATGCCCAAGGGGTTATAGATGCCCAAGGGCTTAAGGATATGTAGTGAGCAAGAACCCCATTGAGCAACACCTCAAAACCGCCCTTATCTCTAGTGGCTCAACTGATGGAGATAAAGTCGATGACAAAGTAGTCCTGTCTAGCACGATGACAGCCGTGCATAAAACGCTACTGGTCATCTTCTTTTTGATCATCGTCGCTTTAGTCGTCGCATCACAAGCACGCATCGATATCGTGGTCTCGGTGCGTGGAGAGCTGCTGCTCGATTCTGATATAGAGAAGGTTCAACATCTTGAGGGAGGGATGTTAGAGGAGCTGTTAGTAAAAAAAGGTGACCTTGTTTACGAGGGGCAACCTATTGCAAGACTCAAGGCACTTGAGCGTAACAGCCAGTTGGATACGGTGAATACTGAGCTAGTCCAGCTGCAACTCGATAAAATCCGCTATCAAAGTCTGCTCGATATGGTTGAGCCAGACTTTTCCGCCTATCAAGAGGAATATCCTGAGTTCGTTGCCACCAACTTGAATACTTGGCGCCAAGAGTACAGCAAAAACCTCTCTAACGAGCAGTTGATCACCCACGATATCGAGCACAAACAAGCCTTAATCTCATCTATGCGAGAGCGCAGAAAGAGTTCGGTCCATCAGTTGGGCTTGATTCGCAAACAACTCGAGATCAAAGAAACCTTATATAAAGAAGAGATGGCCTCGTATGTCGATGTCCTCAACAATCAAGTGCAAGTGTCTAATATGGTGCGCGAGATAGAAAACCTCGATGAATCGTTGATGAATGAGGATTTTCAGCTTGCCAAGCTCGATAAGCAGCTGCGTGATTTAGTTGAAAACCGCAACTCCGAGTACCAATCGCAGATCATTCAAGCCAAAAAAGACATTAAGATTAAGCAGCTACAACAACCTCAACACTCAGACAAAGTCGACCGCCTGACGGTCTATTCCCCCATTGACGGGCTGGTTGACAAGGTCCATTTTAACTTTAAATCCGCCATTGTGCCTCCCGGTGAGAGCATCGCTGATATTGCCCCGCTCAACAACTCTCTGCACGGAGAGGCCAAAATCCCTAGAAAAGAGATGGGCTTTGTCGAGATTGGTCAGGTAGTCAAGGTTAAGTTCGACACCTATAACTTTGCCAAGTTTGGTTTTGTCGAGGGAACCATCACTTCCATCAGTCGCTCCTCTTATGAAGAGGAAGACAATCAGTTCTACCTTGCCGCTATTGAGCTCGACCGCAATTATCTTGAACGTGCGGGGGCAAAATACAACTTATCACCCTATATGGAGTTTACCGCAGACGTCAAAACCGGCTCTCGTCGGGTCATTGAATACGCGGCTAAGCCAGTTATGTCGGCCATTGAAGATGCCTTTGATGAGAGATAAATATGGCTAAAATACAGAAACCGCTACTCACTCTCTCTATATACCGAATCAGCATAGGCTTGTTTGTGGCAATTGCCGTGTTGGTCGGTATGATGTTCTACAAGTGGCAACAAATCACACCGATAGATTCTGTGGCCAGCAATGAGTTGGTCATCGCCTCCAAAACCCTCAATGAAACGCTCTCTTCTGTGACCCTTGCTTTACAAGACTGTTTTGTCGTCGAAGATTGTATGTTTGCTGAAATTAGTCAGCAGCTATTGACTATCCAACAATCACTCGATGACTTGATAAAAGGTGCGTCGTTGGACAAGAGTAGCCTTAGCTTAGTCGGTGCTATTGAGTACACCAATCTACAATTAGCTCTCGCTCGCTACCTTCGTAGTGCCGATAGCGAATATATTGCTACCCGAGCTCTTTATGATGCTTTGGTTACTGCAGGCGTTCATTTTGAACAGAATCACTCAGCCTTAACCCAAGCGCTACTAGCAATGGAGCTCAATGAAAAAGATCAGTATTACCATCGCCTAATGTGGTTGATCGCTGCCGCTTTGGCTCTTGGGGTATTAGCCGTGAACTTGCTTTATCTTCGGCTGAAAAAAGTTAGGCATGGCTCACAAGACATCAGCTCAGGCTACCAGCATTTGGCCAAACAAATCGAAAATATGGACACCACGGCCCTGCGAGCGCAGCTCAATGATACCGCTTTAAATGTTCATCTTCGCCAAATTTACTCCACCCTCAAGCAAATCCTAGAGGGCAGTGAACGACAGAAACAGGTCAATGATCTCTACAAGCAACTGTATGCGTTGATCGGTTACGAGATTCGTAGCATCACCACCACCATCAATGGTGGCATCCAATACCTGGTTCAAGAGACGGATGACAGCGGTGTGGCGATGGCGAGAGACATTACCTCAGCGGCCAATACCCTGTCAGAGCTGGCGGACAATTATAATCGCCTCATTTCAAAAGGCGGGGATACCGAACAGAAAGACTTTGCCCTGCCAAATGTGTTGTCAGAACTTGTGATCCACCTGCACTCTAAAACCTCGCGCGAGCAAACGCGCCTAGAGTGCTATATCGACAATGGCATTCCTAACCGAGTACAAGGCCAATCGACCCAATTGTTCTGGATCTTATTTCTTCAATTATCTAGCGCATTGCAGGTACAAAATAGCCAGCACATACTGGTCAAGGCCACCTCAGGTGCCTCGAGCAGCGTTGAGAAAACCAAGCTGACCATCAGCGTTTATTTCCTTACGACATCAAATGTCACATTAAGCAAACTCGATACACTTCACTGGAGTAGACACACTAACCCGCCAACCAGCAATGAGGAGTTGGCAAGAACACTGCTTAATGATGACAGCCATTTTTCAATTCAATGGCTGCAATCCGGTAACCAGGTCTGTTTCCAATTGCAAATCGATCTGAGTGTAAAGAGCTATTTGTCAGATGAAACCAAGCTAGATAATCGCCAACTACTCGTGCTGTCCAACTCCCAGCTCCAGGTCGATATCTTACAAACTACCTTAGAGCCGACTGGCGCCACGATCACGGCTATCGATAGCCCAAACGAATTGTTTAAGCTGGCGGGTAAATTTAAAGACTATGATGCGATTATCCTCACCGATACGCTCGATAGCAAAAAACTGCCCAGCTTCAGTAAGACCGTCAAAGCGCAACTGAAAGCAGCACCAGAGACCAAGTTGTTCCTGTCCGTTTCCTCGGCACAAATGGCTCAAGAGACCCTATCCTACGTCGACAAAATATTTTATCTCCCGTTTATAGGTTTTGAGTTCACTCCGGCTCTTTTGACCGCCCTTGAGACTGAGAGCACTGAGGACAACGCTCAAAACAGCTCCTTCTTGATTGTCGAAGACGATCGAGTACAGCAAATCTTACTCAAACGAATACTAACCAGTCAGGAATACGAACCTGATGTAGTCAACGATGGTACTGATGCGGTTGAGCACTACAAGCAGCAGCGCACCGATATTATCTTTATGGACTGCATCATGCCCGGCATGAATGGTATGGAGGCCACCAAACTGATTCGAATTCACGAGCAAGAACAAGACCTAATGCCCTGTACCATCATTGGCGCCACAGCACTGACCAGTAGCCAAGAGCACCAAGCCTGTATCGAGGCCGGGATGGACTTTGTGATCAGCAAACCCTACAAAAGCGATGAAATCGTCAAGGTGATTAATAAGTATGTTGCGGTTCAAAAGCTCTATTAACCCCTTGCTAGTGCTGCTCACTGCAGTCAGCTCAGCTAGCCAAGCCACTACCCTGCTAGAGGCGGTTGAGCTGGGCCTAGATAATAATATTTCCCTGCGCGCGAGCGCTAAGGGCTTAGAGGAGAGTGAGAACAGCATCTTCATCAGCCGCTCAAAATTCTTGCCCTCACTGACAGCAAGTGCCAACACTAACTGGAGCCGAAGCCACAGCAACCGCACCGGTGCCGTCGATGCCACCTCTTACTCTCACTCCAGTGGCGCTGCCCTCTCGCTATCACAAACACTATTTAACCTTGGGGATATCTACAAATATCAAACCGCCAAACTGAATTTCAACACCGAAGAGCTCAATCACGACGACAAAATTCAAGGCACTATCGTCGAAATCGCCACCAGCTACTTTGAATACCTTAAAAATAACGCCCAAATAAAAGCAACCGAGGTGGAACTCAAATCATCCAATTCTCGTGAAACGCAGATGCGTCGCAATGTAGAATTAGGTAACACTGCAGGCAGTGAGCTCTATGAAGTCGTATCACAAAAAGAGGAAGTCAGTAACCGGCTCAGAAGCTTGAGAAAAGACCGCCAAGTGATCCTCAACGATCTCGCTGTTCTCATCCAAAACCCAATCACTCCCTCGCAAGACTTGTATAGCCGTGCTGAGCTCGATGAGTTTGACCAACAGCAAACCCGTCAGTTGATAGAGGAGTCGCTAAGATATAACAGCAGCGTGCTGATCTCGAAAAACACCTTGGATATCAGTCGCCAGAGCCTAAAAGAGAGCGGCGCCACCTTCCTGCCCTCATTGTCGTTATCGGGTAGCTATAGCTATGACTACGCGCACAGCTTTGAGGATCTCCAAGACCCAACTGCAACAGGTAACTCAGATTCAGCCAGCGTCAGCCTCAACCTCAGCATTCCCATCACCTCCGGCGGCTCTGACTACTATGACTACAAAAAAAATGCCTTGGCCATCGAACGTCAAGAGCTGCTATATCAAGACACCTTGATCTCGACGCGCAATGACGTTAACTCCCTGATCATGGACGTTAACGACCTAGCCCAATCAGTCGATAGTTTTGAACGAATTATTCGCGCTAACTATTCCTCCTACCGTGGTATCCAGCGCGCACAGCAATTGGGCACCCGGACCATCACCGACCTTCTCGCCGCCGAAAGTAAGCTGTTTAATGCGGTGCGGGATTACCAAAACACTCGCTACGACTATGTGATCAACATTATTAATTTGGAGAAATCCAAAGGCTCTCTCTCGCTCATCTCCATGCAAAATATGATGGACCTGATGACCGACATGAGTTCACAAAGTGATGAGGAGTTAATTCCAATGCACCTATTGGAATAACGAGCGAGGGAGAGACAACACTATGCAAACTGAACACTTTTCACAAAAGATAAACCTCGCCGACAAGCTGTATCTCACCGCATCGACGATCCTCTCAACTTTGCTTGGCTTGGTGCTGCCGTTTTCCATTCTGATCATCTTTGACCGGGTTTTACCCAACCAAGCCAAAGATACGCTCTATTTACTGTTCACCATTATCCTTGGCGCCATCTATCTCGACTATCAACTTAAAGCGCAAGAGGAAAAGATCTCTTCCGCGCTGATGAGTCAGTTTGAGACCAACCTGACTAACAAGGTTTTTCGCTCGATCTGTTTGGCTGAATTTTCCAAGTTCCGTACCCGTGAGCCGGGCGAGTATTTAGAGCGGATCGCCACGATCCCCGAAATCAAAGCCTTTTTTGGCGGGGAATCCGTCAGAGCCCTGATTAACTTAGCCGTCAGTATTATTACCATTGCCTTGATTGGTGTGATTAACCTCGGCGCAGGGATAACTCTGATCATAGCCTCAACGGTGCTGGCCATTGCTGCCGTGCGATTATCAGAGAAAAAAGTCGCCAACTTGCAGAGCAAGTCCGATATTGAGGGTCTCACCACCTCAAAAATCATCGAAATCGTCTCAAGCCCTATGGATATCAAGGCGCGGAATATGGAGTATCGGGTAGAAAGCTTGATGACCGAGATGATCAAAGAGCGTGAGACCGAGAGCATCAATTATGAGCAAATTGAGTCACACTTTGGCCTAGTCCTATCTCTTATCCAGCAGTTATCAATCGCCTGTGTGGTGGTGTTACTGGCATCGGCGGTCATTAACCTAGAATCCAGTCAAGGTATCATGGCCGCGATCATCATGCTCACCAACCGCTACTTTGCCCCTTACCAGCAAGTTATGCGTACGCTCAGTCGCTGGAAGTTGAACAAAATGCACATCCAGCGTATTGCTGAAGTACTTGACCTAGTCGCCGATCAGAATCAGCAAGATGAGGATATGGATGTAGAAACCATCAAGGTCACATTCCCTAATGGTAAGCGGATTGAACTGAACCGTGGCACTGCTTTTCTATTGACTGGACGCAGTGGTACCGGCAAAACCCATTTGTCCTCTTGCCTAGCAAGGCAGAAACACGACCCTCAGCTTGCTATCCTGATCAATGATAAATCGCTTGACGATATCAACTACAACGTATGGAAGAACAGCGTCATCCTGATCAATAACCGCAGTACCTTTGTTGAGGGCTCGATCATCGATAATCTCACCTGTTTCAAGCCAAGTTCAAATACCGCGGCCTATTCACTGTGTGAAACACTTGGTATCAAGGCGCAGATCGACAGCCTGCCGAATGGCTTTTATACCGAGTTAAGTGGTAATCAGCGCATGCCGTTTTCACGCCAGGTTGTGTATTCGCTGCTGGTTGTTCGAGCGATTCTTGCAGATAAACCACTGATTATTTTAGATGACATTGACGCTGTCTATGACGAAACCTTCGTCAGAAAGATTCTTGCTTCACTGATCAGTCGTACGCAAAACAAGATCACTATCGTGGCAAGCAACAAGATTGACGCCACCGCTAAACTGAAAAAGATCAGCCTCGAGCGTGAGTTCGCCGCGACACAGAAACAGACGGTGGAGAGTTAAGTTATGGGTATCTTAGTCGATTTCAACAATATCTCTCAGCGCTTAGCAGACTTTGATGACGCTGCGTATGATGAACGCTATCGCCACTCTCCGCTATTGCGGGGGTTGGCTTATTTGCTTATCTCAGTTGAGTGGGAGGGCACACCCAGCCTACTCAGTGACGCCTTTGTCCCAGCAACTAATGATACCGACGCGTTCACCGAAACGCTCGAGCGATTGAGCTATCAGTGCAATATCGAAAAGCACCGCAACACCTTTGAGTTGCAGACTTTCACTAACATCTGCTTCGTCAAAATCGAAAACTTGTGCGCAATCTTGGTCGGCCATCATGACAATAAGCTGATTCTTTTTGATTACAACAACAATACCACCTTCGAGATTGAAGCGAGCAACACCCCCTGTACGACTATTTCGATCAGCGAATATTCGCGGCTGTTTCGCGAGCCACCGCCGGAATCACAGGATAAGTCCAACTGGATTAAATATTCTTTTTATCGTTACAACAGTGAACTAAAGAGCCTGATCATACTGAGCTTTGCCATCAGTGTCCTCGGCGCGCTGCAGCCGTTTTTTATTATGAGCGTGTATAATTTTGCCCTCACCTCCAGCTCGGTGAGCACCCTGTACTGGCTGACACTGTTTGCGATTATCGTTGCCTTTGCTGAGTACACGTTTAAAAAGCTCCGGGTCAAGATCATCAGTACCTCAGGCAAAGATCTCGCCGTGCACATCTCAAAAAACGTGGTGTCTAAGCTGCTGTGGCTACCCTACTCAATGACATCCAGCGCAGGCGTTTCAAGCCAGTTAGCTCGCCTTAAGGATATCGACAATTTCCGCCGCTTGGTCACTGCTGAATCGACCATGAGTTATTTCGATATGCCGTTTGTGATTGTGTTTATCATCGCTATTGCCTTTATGTCGGGTACCGCTGCGATTGTGGTATTCACTGGACTACTTTTAATGCTAGTTTTCTGTGTCTACTCACGTTATCAATACACCCAAGCAACCTCACAAAGCTCGCGAGCCAACGCTATGGTCTCCTACCAATGGAACGAGATATTGCGTGGAATTCGCACCATACAGGGACTTCCACTGCTGCGTGTGATCCAATCACGTTTTCGCGCTTGCCACAGCCAAAGCACCGGTGATGCAGAGCGCGTTGCAGTGACCAATAGTAAAGTTCAAGCCGCTGGGGGAAGCTTAATCCAGGTGATAGGTACGGCGAGTATCGTGGTTGCGGTGGTAGGCGTGATGGATGGCACCTCAGATGCAGGGGCGATGCTGGCCACGGTGATCTTAGTCTGGAAGGCATTAGGGCCTATCATGGGGATCTACAACTCGATCTCAAAGTTCCAATCGTTAAAGGCATCAGCCGCGCAGATAAACAACCTGATGGCGCTGGGTGATGATAAGTTGACCCTGCATAAAAGTCCCCCGGTGCGTCAGTTTGAGGGCTTAATTGTTGGCAGTGGCATCACTCACCGCTATCTGGGTGCCACAACTGGACTGACTAACCTTGGCTTCAAGATGGCGCCAGGCTCAAAAACCGTAGTGTCCGGTCCTTCAGGCAGTGGCAAAACGACCCTACTCAATGTGCTAACCGGGATGGAAGATCGCTACCAAGGCGCTGTGTATTTTGATGGGTATAACATTAAGCAATTCAATAGCTTTCGTTTTAGAAAGTCGATTTGTCATATCCCTTTTGAGCTGCATATCTTCGATGGTAGCCTCGAAGCCAACTTTATTTTCCACAATGGTGTTATGCCGACCACGCAAATGAACGAGTGGATTGAGTTCTTTGATCTTGGATACTGGTTTAAGGAGGGGTTAAGTACCGAACTCTCGATGGATATCGTCCAGGGCTTTCCCAACAGCGTGCAACAAAAGCTGCGTCTCGCTTTAGGTCTTGGCACGCTTGAGCAGCAGATCTACATCATTGACGAGCCATTCTGTGGCTCTGAAAAGGAAAACGCCCACTATTTTAACCAACTCTTTAGTGACAAGTTGCTCAAAAAAACAGTGGTCTTTTCGTCAAACGACACCAACCTAATCTCCTCAACCAACCTTAGCATGGTGTTGGAGGCAGATGGTAACAGCAAGTATTTTGGCCTTACAGACAAGTACTTAGCGAGTATGGGCTAGCAAATTCTCACTTGTGAACCAATCTCAATTTTGAGATAATTTTTGGTGATAGGATTATAGATACGGCCTTAGTTCAGGCTAGCTGAAATGGATTCATATGCGAAGAAGCAACCTTAAACAACACAGTGTTCACCCTCCTTGCACGTGCAGCGACTGTGTCGACGCGTACTTAGCGAGCGCGAGAGAGGAAATCAGGGATATCCTTGACATCTGGTATCACGAGGGCTTTCTGCCAAGTACCAGGCACTGTCATACCAAGCCAATGACCAAGGCAAAAGCCGACCGCACCCGCTATGAAGCCACCATCGTCTTCTTACTCAAGTCAAACCAATATAGAGACGCACTACAACACCTCACCCACCACTGGCCCTATTGCAATGCCAGCCAAGAAGCACTCGAACAACTGACTTGCCTTGCTGATACGGAACTGCAATCGTAGAATCGAGAGGCGAGATCGGGCTTTGCCCTGCGAGAAGCGAGTAGCTTGTCTCGCGTGATATTCCCTCGATCCAGAAATGAGTCTGGAAACGGACTTAAACATTGACATTCGATTTAGGACTCAACTCCTTACGATATGGTTCTCGCCTCTCGAAGCGCAGCGATCTCGCCTCTCGCCTCTTCCCGACAGGGAAAAAAAGAGGACCTAAGTCCTCTTTTTTGCTCAAACCCATCCATCATTCATCAGCCGTTTTTGTATCCTGTCGATGGCCTCTATTTGTAGTTGTCTTACTCGCTCGTTGGAGATACCTAAGATCTGCCCCACTTCAGCTAGGGTTTTTGCTGGGGTATTAAACAGCCCATAACGATTGATAAGAATCATTTTCAGCTTCTCTGGCAGAGAATCAATCACATGCTCAAGTGAAGTCCCAAACTCTTGATCTTGAAACATATCCAGTGGATCGACACAGGTCTCACTCTCGCACTCATCTAAAGTAAGTGGACGAGAGAGGATATCTGCAGTGGTTGAAGTCTCGATAAAGCCGCTCAATTTTACCAACTCACTCACCTTCTCTACTGACATTTGCGCTTCATCGGCGAGCTCAGAAACCGAGCTGGCGTGTGATTCCGCCCTGTGAAAAGCAGAACTCTTTGAGGCGAGTTTATTGATCTCTTTAACCACATGCACTGGGATTCGCACTGTACGGCTAGTGTTCATTAAAGCAGATTCAATGCTCTCTCTGATCCACCATACTGCGTAAGTAGAGAAACGATAACCCAACTCTGGATCGAACTTTTCAATCGCCTTAATCAAACCGATGTTACCCTCTTCAATCACATCGAGCAGATTGAGGTTACCAAGATTACGTCGGGTATAGCTTTTGGCAATCTTTACCACCAAGCGCAGATTCGCCTCTATAAGGGTATCACGAGCACTCACATCACCGGCACGATTGAGGCGTGCGTAATGAAGCTCTTCTTCGGGAGATAACAGATCGATACCCACAATATCAGAAATATAGTTGGAGTAAGGATCATAGGAACGGCTGCTTGAGAACCCTGTTTGGTTCTCTTCTCTCTCTTCCCTGACCTGCTCCCTTGCTCTGCAACGGCTATTTCCTTCCATACGTCGTTCCCCTGAACCAACATTAATGTTTTTGATTCGTACTACCTGACCGATTCACCATCCATAGCCAGCTTGACAGCACGCCTTTTCAATACATCTAACGTGTGTTGCGTTACGCTTTTGTTAAGTATTTGTTCAATCAACACATGTAAATGAATTGCTACCCTCTTGTGGGGAAAAGCTTAGCAATATTAACAATGAGAAACACAAAAATCACTAACTTTTTACACAATTCATTAACAACAGGCTCACTTTTGAGCTACCTAAGTATCTCACTTTTACAACTATAGCAAAGGAGGGGTGTTTTTGTGCTTTTTTTCCTGAAAGTGAGATTTTGTATCCTAGACTGATTTCTGTAGTAAACAGATCTATGCATTATTTGGGTATTATTTATGACGCTATGGCACGATTTATCAGTAAGATATAAGCTCATTGGGCTGGTATTATTGCCAATTATTCTCGTGGCGGCCTTGGCATTCAATCAAGTACACGGGCTGCAAAACCAGGTTCAAGATTTAGAGAAAATTAAATCCGCCTCACAATTTATCGATCACCTCTCCTCGTCAATCGTCGCAGATAAGGAGTTGCTGACAAAACAAGATGCGTTACAACAACTGGACAATAGCCACGCTATCCAGATCCCCTTGTTGCCCAACCTATTCCCCTTAGATGACCAGTTGGCTGAGCGTATGGCAGAAATGCAGGAGGCGGTTGAGTTCCTCTATGAAAGCGAAGATGCCTATGACCAATATGATGCTATCGAATCACAAGCCGACATCGTCGAAGAGTTGCTGACTAAAATCGAAACTCTGCAACTCAACGCTGCCCCGCAAGACATTCAGGATGACCTTGGCGCTTTGGTCAGAATCGAGTGGTTGATGCTTTGGGGGTTGAAGGAAAACGCTTTAAGTCACCTTTTGTATAACAGCTATCTGCAAGAGGCCGAGTTTGATTCAGAAATCGCCGATGAGATACAAGCCCTAAGTCAGAACCAGCTTCTTTATCTCGAACGCTTCATCGCCCTAAATGCCGACGAACAACAGGTATCACTGATGCTTGAAGTGTTTGGCAACCAAGTATTTTCACAAGGTCGCGAATTCATGCAGACCCTGTTAGAGGAAGAGCAAATCGCTGAGGTGGCCTTTGAGCAAGCCCAAGTTGGCTTCTCTGTACTCGAGCAGCGGCGTGTACTCCTTGAAGGTGTCGCGGATAACATTGAAAGTCAGTTGCGCTCTGAGGTGGACCAAAAAGCCACCGCTGCCAAAAACCAAATCACCGGCTTCACCCTGACACTCATCGTGATCAGCTTGGCGGTTGTGATTGTGACTGTGCGCTTCTCGCGCCATGTCACCAACAACCTCAAATTGGTACTGGAGTACCTTATTGATGAGCGCACTCCAGATGGCCTGGCTCTCTCATCACATATCAAGGGTAAAGATGAGCTTAATACCTTCGCCAACGAGGTGGAGCGACTAACGGTTGAGCGAAAGCATGCGCAAGAAAAGCTCAAACATGCGATTGAAGTAGCTGAAAAGGCTAAAGACGATGCCATTATGGCGAGCAAGGCAAAAAGCAGTTTCTTAGCTAATATGTCACATGAGATCCGTACCCCGCTCAACGGTGTGATTGGTATCTCTGAGGTATTATCGGACACCCAACTGACCGCGACGCAGCGTGAGTATGTTGACACCATCGAGACCTCTTCGCATCTATTGCTCACCCTGATCAATGATATTCTCGACTTCTCTAAGATAGAGTCCGGCATGTTGATTGTGAGCCCCCACGCTTCGAGCTTGAGAGAAACTGTCTATGATCTCGCCTCGATTGTAATGCCCAAAGTCAAAGAGAAAGAGATAGGCCTCAATATCAACATCAGCAATGATATGCCCTACAGCTTAATCATCGATGATCACCGTCTTAGTCAAGTGCTGATGAACTTCTTGTCCAATGCCGTTAAGTTTACCAGCGAGGGCACTGTCGAGCTCAGCGCTCAATGCCTAGAGCTCACCGATAACAATGCCAAGATAGAGTTTGCTGTACAGGATTCTGGCATTGGTATCGATGCTGAGCAGCAACGCAAGATTTTCGAGCCTTTCTCCCAAGAGGACAGCTCTACAACACGTCAATTTGGGGGGACTGGGCTTGGCCTGGCAATTAGTACCCAACTGGTTGAGTTGATGGGGGGTAAGATTGCGCTCCATTCTGAAAAAGGAGTGGGTAGCCGTTTCAGCTTTGTCTTAGAGGTGCCTCTTGATAAGCAAGACTACACACCGAAACACGCAATCAAGGCACCGATTGTGCTGGTCGGCGAGCCTTCGGCGGCGTTAGAGTCGTTACTGCATGAGATGCAGGTTTACAAATTACCTATCAAACAAACCGTGAGTTCAATTTCTCAATTAGAATCCGACCTTGCCAAAGCGCTTGTCGTGTATCTTGAGTCCTCTGCAAGTCAAGCTAATGACCTCGTCGACGCCTTTACCCAACTAGAGGGTAACAATAACCGCATCTGTCTGGTTCAGCACTTTGCCAGCCAAAATTTTGATTATAAAAGCAGTATCTCTGCCCTAGTCACCAACCCTGTTTTCGGACTTCGCCTGGTTAAAGCGATTGAGAATTGCGACAAAGCAATGACTCAGTCGGTAGCCAAGGAAGATAGCCAATTCGAGGTCAAGCAACGACTATTGATTGTCGAGGACAACAAGGTTAATCAGAAAATTGCCAGCTTACACGTCTCTCGCCTAGGTTTTGATTTTGACATCGCCAACGACGGTCAAGAAGCGGTAGATATCATTAGTGGTGGCGCACGTTACAACTTGATCCTCATGGATTGCATGATGCCGATTAAAGATGGCTTTGAAGCGGTGATTGAGATTCGCCAATGGGAAAAAGACACTAATACCCGCAAGACTCCGATCATTGCCCTCACCGCCAGTGTGGTCGACGATGATGTCCAACGCTGTTTTGATGTAGGCATGGACGGTTACGTACAAAAACCGTTTAAAGGTAATCAGCTCAAAGAAAAGATCTTTGATCACATCGATTCCAGCGTTAGTCCTCAGGGAGTTGCTACAACCTCTGAGAATCTAGCCTCAGAGAGCACCTCAAAGGCTGTGGATGATAAGCGGCCACAAGCCCCAACTAAAACTCCAGATTCACACAACGTCAGTGCACAACCCAATGTCCCGTTAGAGGACAAAAAAGAACGGGTCATGCTCGTAGAAGACAACAAGGTTAATCAAATGGTGACTAGCCTGTTTTTGGAGAAGGCCGGCTATCAATATGAAATCGCCAACAACGGTCAGGAGGCCATCAACACCTATCTCAGCGGTAACTTCGACATTATCCTGATGGACTGCATGATGCCAATCAAAGACGGATACGAAGCCACCAAGGAGATACGGGCCTATGAACAACAAGAGGGTCTCAATCGAACCCCAATCATAGCCCTCACAGCCAGTGTTATCGATGACGATATACAGAAGTGTTACGACTCTGGTATGGATGCTTATGTACCTAAGCCAATTAAAAAGGAAAAACTCCTTCAGCAGATGCAAAGCATCGTCTAGCAGGGAGAGGTTAACTATGAAAAAACTTTTTTCGAGAACACTTTTTAATCGAGCGGCCTATTTTGCAGTGTTGTTAGGTCTCTCTCCCCTATCCACTTCATTCGCCCTCTCTGCTTCTGAGCAGTTCGCGATCATCTCTCTTAATCCTGAGTTTGAACAACTGAGTGTGAGTAAGGCCAAAAAGCTCTATCGTGGGAAAACCAAAAAGCTCCAAGGCGAGCGAATCGAGCTGTCTGACTGGCCCGAAGGAACCAATGTGCGCGAAGAGTTTTATAAATCTCTGCTGGGTAAAACCGTAGCTCAGATGAACGCCCATTGGGCAAGCTTGTCATTTTCGGGCAAAGCTAGGCCCCCCAAAGAGATTGATGGTAATAACGTTAATCAGTTAATTGAATGGTTGAATGATGATCCCAGCCGTATTGGTTATGCCCCTCTGAGGTTAGTACCAGAGAATGCCAATATTATCTATGTCGTTGGTGCGGAGAAATAACATGAAAAAGAATATTATTTACGGGACGCTTTGCTTACTTCCACTCCAAACCATGGCAGCGATTGATCTCACAGATAACCTTTCAGTTAGTGGGTTTGGTACTACTTCTTGGGCGACGAGTGACAATGAAACACCTGTTTTAATTAATCGTAACATAGACGACTCTAACTGTTTTGATTGTGACACAATATTAGGCCTACAACTCGACTTTTATCATGAGGCCTTAAAAGCATCTGCTCAGGTGGTTAAACGACCACAAGATGATTGGGGAGAGCCTGAGCTAGAGTGGGCTTACATTGGCTACGAATGGGATAACTTTGAGGCCAAAGTCGGTCGGCTTAGACTTCCAGTATTTTTAAAATCTGAGTACTTTTATGTCGGTCACGCCTATACCTATGCAAGACCACCAAGTGAAGTTTATGACGGAATTTTGGGAATCACGGCTTTCAATGGGGTCAGCGCAACTTGGAATCATGATTTCGATACTACTACATTGACGCTGACTCCATTTGTAGGGTTTAAAGATAGTAATACCGTTGATTACACACCTACATTTAGACTGGAGATCGAGACACAATACACCGTTGGTTTGAATAGCATTATCACTGGTGAAAACTATCGAGCATACTTAACCTACCTTCGATCCAAATATGACGCAGATGCTATACTCCAAGTTGGTCCTGGTGAGATTCCATTCCTTCCTTTTGGTGGGACCGTCACCATACCAACTCGAGATGTCGAGGTTGATCTCTACGCTGCAGGCTTCGAGTATGAATTTGGCCAAGCTACTCTTACTTTTGAAGCGCAAGCGAGCGACCAGAGACAGTCATGGTATTCGGGTGCAGAATATAATGTAAATAAGCTGACTCCTTACGCAATTTTTGGTCAACAGTATTCAGACTCTCAGCACTCTAATTTTAGAAAAGCGGGCAATAGTTTCACGTTGGGAGCGCGTTATGATTTGCTGCCGAACGTGTCTGTTAATGCCGAGTGGCAAAAATTCAAAGCGTTTACACCATACGGAGGTGCATTCGCGGTAGCCGAAGGTGCAGAATTAGGTGATGATACTGATGCTAATGTTTACACCATTATGGTTAACTTTGTATTTTAGAAACGCGAGAGGCGGTGATACCACTATCACCGCCCACTGTTTGGCTTGCTTCACAAATAACACTGGACTAATTTGTGGATATCGACGCGTACTTTTAACCTAGCAGCGAGAAGGTATAACCCCGCGATCTTGCGATGCAAAAACAACGCCTCGACCGGAGGCGTATGCCAGTACCCCTGCTCCAAACTCAGCGCTGCTCCAGCATCGCGAAGTCTTGGTGCCAAATCACTGGTAGCAAAATTGTATCGCCCTTGCACCAACATCGGCTCGCAGGCAATCGAGACCAAATTAAGAACCGATTGTCTCTGCTCATCCGCAATCTCTTCACTGAAAAACCCTATCTGCTCGAGTGCGGCATTAAGCCCTTGATTATCACTGCGCATCACCGCAGCAAACGCTAAGCGGTAACCCTCACAGATCCGCTCGTCGTACTCTCTTGTGGCACCAAAATCGAGTAGACCAATCTGTTGGGTCTCTTCTAGGTAAAGGTAGTTGGCAAAGTTAGGGTCGGTTTGCACCAAGCGATATTCAAAAATTTCTTTGAATAGCAGCTCGAGCAATTTGGTCATAACATGGTCACGGGTCGCCTGATCGTGTCCGGCCAAATCTTCGATAGCAATCCCATTGAGGTATTCCATCGATAACACACTATCACTTGAGCAGTGGCGAATGATTTTGGGCACAACAAAGTTGCTATCCCCTGCAAGTAACTGCCCATAGCGCTCCGCAAATCTTGCCTCACGCTGGTAGTCAGCCTCAAAATGAAGCTGCTGCTTGGCATCTTCAAGTAACTCGGAATAATTTACCCCCTCAGGGATCAATCCCACCATGTTAAGCAGTGTACCGACGTTATCTACGTCACTATCAATACTCTTTCTAATCCCAGGATATTGAACCTTGATTGCCAGTGAGTCGCCGTTTTCAGCATAGGCATGATGGACTTGGCCAATCGATGCGCTGGCAACAGGTTTGAAGTTAAACGCCAAAAAATGCTGTTTCCAGTCAACACCTAAACCATCTTCAAGCGCCTGTGCAAGTTGTTTTGCTGGCATTGGATTGGCATCAGAGCGCAATCGTGCGAGGATTTCAGCCAAATCTGGGTCAATCAGTTCCCCGGCATCCATCGAGAGCATTTGACCGAGCTTCATGGCTGCGCCACGTAACTGAGCAAGCTGATCCGCCAGGTGAGCAATATTGTGTGGTGTCAGCACCAAGTCTCTCATATTGGGACGCTGTCCTTTAAACCACTGTTTGGAGCCCTCAGTCACCACGTTTGTCGCTACGCGCGTAGCAAGGGATGCAAACTTACCAAAACGAGCCACTCTGTGCGTTGGTAGGTTGCTCTCTTTCATTAACACGTCTTTCATCAACATAGGTCGCCTATATCATCTATTAGTAATTTTTAGTTCCTACGCACGAATAACTAATAGGTAGCAAACCTCGTGTTGCAGTATCATAGCGACCCAGAGATTTCCAACCCTATTCCGATGAAAATGATCAACAAAGGCGACTTAATCATAGTTCTGACCACCCTACTCGCAGCTGCAGGATGGGTGTTTTCAAAAGAAGCGGTGCAAGAGATGCCGCCGTTTATGTTTATTGGTACGCGCTTTTTTCTTGCCAGTGTTTTTCTTTTGCCTTTTTGTTGCAAAACACTGCGTCGGATCCCGAGCAAAGCGTTATCATCAGCGATGGGTGTCGGAGTGGTACTTGGGTGTGCGATTTTCTGTTGGATTTATGCCATCTCTATCTCAGATACCTTGGGCGAGGGCGCGTTTATTATGAGCCTATCGATGCTGTTCGTTCCCATCGTCGCCTGGGTAATGTTCGGCCAAAAGCCTACTCGCCTATTTTGGTGGTCACTGCCCATTGCTGCGCTCGGACTTTTTTTGCTCTCTTACGACGGCGGATTCGTGTTCGCAAGCAGCCAATTACTGTTTTTACTTTCTGCGATGGCACTGGCCGTTCACTTTAACCTCAACAGCAAATACGCCTCTACAATCCCACCGCTGGCGCTGACTACTATTCAACTGTTCGTGATTGGAATCATTGGTACACTGCTCTCAGCCGCTGTTGAGCAATGGCCAAGCACCCTTTCGGCACCGACGCTGAAATGGTTTGCGCTGAGCGTATTGCTCGCCACCAGCATCCGCTATGTGATGCAAACCAGCGGACAAAAATTTGCCCAGCCAACCTCAGCTGCGATTTTGATGCTGCTCGAGCCGGTTTGGACGGTTGTACTGAGCGTTTTGATCTACGCCGAAGCGATGCCTGCTACCAAGCTGGTAGGCTGTGGACTACTTCTATTTTCTTTGCTGTTTTATCGCTTAGGCAGCCTGCGAAAACTTCACTAACGCTATTTTAGTTGGCGAGGGGCGGGTTACACTTCGTTGCGGGTTTCGAGGAGTTACCAAACAGAGGTCAATTTCGCAGTACGCCAACTAGTGATAGATGTATACCCAAGTGACCTCAACATTCATCACTGGTTGTTATCGATTGGGCGGATGATTTTACATGGGCTGCCTGCGGCGAGGACATTGGCCGGGATGTCTTTGGTGACAACACTGCCTGCGCCAATAACGGTGTTTTCGCCAATCGTGACACCTGGACAGACGATCACCCCGCCTCCGAGCCAAACATTGTCGCCAATGGTGATTGGCAGACCAAACTCAACGCCTTCTACCACTCGTTGCTCAACATCAAGTGGATGACCTGCAGTATAAATCTGCACGTTTGGCGCAAACATCACATTGTCACCAATCTTGACAGGGGCGACATCTAGCACTACGCAATTGAAATTGGCATAGAAGTTTTTGCCCAGCTTGATGTTGTAGCCGTAGTCACAACGAAAAGGGGGTTCAAGAAACGCTTGCTCAGAGTCCGGAATAAGCTTGTCAATTGCGTCTCGCCACTCTTCAGAATTGGGGATTGAGTTATTTAACTCCATCAAGGTTTTACGACACTCAATTCGCTCGTTGTATAAAGTTTCATCCCACGCATCATAGGCCTCACCGGCCAACATTTTTTCTTTTTCGGTTCTCATTTACTTACTTCACTTAACAATGATTGGATTGAATTTGCGAATAGTGCAGTGGAATATCCCTCTTTCACAAGCCATTCATCAAACATTTGTCTAAACGACTAACTAGGTCACATTATTTACGCCAACTCTGGCTCTACCGGTTCGGCTCTTTGAATCATTGGTCACTTATAGAAATGAGATCCTGTGCCAATTAACGGCAATACAACTTGGATAATGGCGTGCTAGATCCTAAGTTTAATAGGTGTCATGTTGCTTAACTTGGCGTTACTTTGCACAGACTTGACACAAATCTGTCCAAACACTGTTTTGTAAATGACGTGCTAGACGTATGCTTTTTGCCTATTGAGAATACAAGGTCCTGCGATGAAAGAGACCATGTGCAACCAAACAGATACAACAAAAGCGAGCAGTAGTGAGATCAGCCTTATGGATAATGAAAAATTCAGTGAACTCATTTCACAAGTCGGCCGACTCTCGAGCGAGCAATTAATTCGTCTCGAGCAAGAGCTGCATTTACGTCGTACTCAACCTCAAACCATATTGACAGAGGATGAGTTAGACGCCCTTCAAGCCCTATTCCGCGAGCAGGACTAACCGCTTACGCCTCAAGATTGGCTCTTGGCCCAGCTTTGCATAAACCCAACCAACTGATTGAGCCCAACGCTGCGAAACTTATTTTTGTGCAGCACAATCGAATACTCACGCGTCAAAGGCCTGTCCAACTTCACTCTTTGTAGCTTCTGTGCTACTCGACTCGCATCAAGCGATAAGTTTGATAAACAGCAAAAACCCAATCCCGCACTGACACCATTGATAATGGCTGTTGCAGAGTTAAATTGATAGAGCTCCCCCCAACTCGTGAGTGAAGGGGAAACGTGTTTAATGAAATACTCGCGACTGCCTGAACCATACTCCCTCAACAGCCACTGTTGATCAGATAGCTCATCTAAACTCATTGGTTTATCCATACTCAATGTGCTATTGGGCGGACAAGCAATCACCATTTCATCACTGGCAAAAGGCAACGCCACTAAGTCTGAATGGCTCACCTGCCCCTCAGTTAAACCAATGTCTAACTTAAATTCAGCTACCTGGTCACACAAGGATTCATGATTGGTAATTTGAATGTTTGGATCAATCAAACCAAGTTTATCCCCCTGCAACCCGGCATCCTGATATTGCGCATTCAGCGCAGCTAAGATTGAAGGTAGCATGTGATTTCCAATGGTTTGACTTGCTCCCAGTTTCAACCCTGCCAGGGACGAGTATTCTTTTTGCCCCAACTGCTCGATTTCTGCATGCCTAGCCAGTAATTCATCCGCTAAGGGTTGTAACTGTTTGCCTTGATGATTGAGCTGAAGTCGATTATTAATGCGATCAAACACAGTATGCCCGAGTTGCTTCTCCAGCTCCGAGATAGCAATGCTGACCGCTGCTTTTGACAGGTAGAGTTTTGCCGCAGCATCACTTAAGCTGCCTGACTGTGAAACATGCAGAAATATCGTCAACTGACGGAGTGTGATTCCTGAAGCCATCGTTAAATTCTATTAAACATTGATAAAATAAGTTTAAATTTATTTAAACTTATTTTCCATGTATTATGCTCTCATTCTCTCGATACCCATCGCAGCACTCTTGAAAAGCAATCAAACTTTACCTGGTATTCACCACTGGTGATTAGATGCTGGACTGCACAGGAGCAGGACTTTAGTTCCTCGAATAAATGAACATGAATAAACGAACCCTTTTTTACATCGTCGGACTCCTGTGTCTCACGCCTTGGATTTCATCGCCTATGGCGTTAACCCTGGGCTTTGCTTTGTCCTCTTTTGGCATGGTGCCAACCCAATTCCCGGTTAGCAAATGGACCAAAAAACTACTGTCTTACTCAATTATTGGTCTTGGCTTTGGCATCAGTCTTGAGCAGGCCCTCGTCGTGACCGGTGACGGTATTGGTCTGATTGTCACTAGTATTGCCGCCACCTTTGCCTTAGGTATGCTGCTGGCGAAGCTGCTGCAACTCGACACGGTCCTGAGTTATTTGATCTCTGCGGGAACTGCGATTTGTGGTGGTAGTGCCATAGCTGCCGTCGCGCCAGCCATCAAAGCCAAAGACCAGCAGATAGGGCTTGCTCTCGCCACTATCTTTGTCCTCAACTCGATTGCTCTATTTATCTTTCCGGTCATAGGGCATGCCTTGAATTTAGACCAAGTCACCTTCGGTCAATGGGCAGCTATCGCCATACACGATACTTCCTCAGTTGTGGGAGCGGCGTCTGCCTATGGTGAACAAGCGCTGCTCACCGCGACCACCCTCAAACTTGCGCGAGCGCTATGGATTGTTCCCGTCGCTTTTGTCAGTGCGCTTATTTTTCGCAGCGACAACGGCAAGGTGAGCATTCCATACTTTATCCTCTTCTACTGCCTCGCGATCTTGATCAGTGATTGGCTTCCGCAGTTTGAGTTGATCTATTCGGGTATCTTCTCTGTAGCCAAGCAAACACTTGTGTTGTGTTTGTTCCTGATCGGCTCTGGCATCTCTATTGATAACCTCAAAGCAGCCGGCATTAAGCCAATGGTGCTTGGCATCAGCTTGTGGTGTTTTATTTCGATTGGTTCATTGATTTGGCTGATGTGAGATATACCCAAGTGACCTCAAGATGTATATTGGCTCCCTTCGGGCAAGTTTACTTAGCTGAAACTGCATCTTGGGGTTGCTTGGGTATACGACAAAGTTGCGCTGATGAACCGATAGTCTCATCAATAACCAATAAAAGCCGTCAATTAGTGATCTTGCACGCGCCACACCTGGGTATTTTTTGACCAAAAACAATCTTTTCTAAGTTCAGCTAAGGCATAACTTTTAAATAGATGAATTTGTATAAACTTTCCGCGGGGTAAAGGCGATGAAGATAGCTTTTGAGAGGTTGAAGTTATTAACCAACCAGTTATGTGAGACTGAGGTCTCTTCACCAGAAACACAAGCAGCGCGAACCTATGCTTACGGTCTCTGTTGTGAGCTTGGCTCGGTCAAAACCGAGCAAGAGTTTGAACGAGGATTACTCAACAACCTGTATCTAAGCATGCCAACAAAGACGATAGAGAAGGCGCAAAACCAACTGCTCGCTGCTCAACAGTACCACCTAGCAGAGAAATGGCAGAAATTGATGTCTAACTTACAAATGCGTTACCAAGATCAAAAACGCGCCAATCGACACTTTGCCAGACATCTGTAATACGGATGAGTTTGCTGACTCAATTCACTTAAATCGACGCACTAACTGAGAGGTTATTTGAGGTGATATTCTGGGTGTTTTTCGGGGTACTATAGCGTGCGATCGATCATACATCCAGAGAGTAAAATGTAACGGTGCAGCAAACTCACTCTTGTCTTCTATACTGTGATTAGCGATGCAAAACCAACGGTTACGAAAGGAGACACTATGTTAGGTGAAGTACACTCTCTCAATAACGACTTTCCTGAGCACGAAGCTGCGATCAACAAACTTAAAGAGACCGACGCAGACTTTCTCAACAGTATGAAGGAGTACGATGCGATCGATAAGCAGATCCGCACCCTTGAACTTAACGGTGCCCCAATTGGCGATGACCAGATGCACCAGCTCAAGCATGACAGAGCGGTATTGAAAGACTCACTGTATAAGCGCTTAGTTAACGGTAAATAGCGCTTTTTTTTTACGCCATAATGTTAGATCGAAATAAGCCAAGCCATTCGCTTGGCTTATTTGTTTTTACAGCTGGTTTGCTCCGTTAAGCACTGCAGCCACTTTTGATGATAAGCTTGCATTCGGGCTGGCTGGTAGAGGCGCGTCAACCAAGTCATCCCCCCGCGTTGAGTAGCCTCGGTGATCACGCGGCTCCCTTGCTCTAACGGCTCAATCACCCAGGCATGATACATTTCAGTGCTGCCCAGCCGACCCTTCCAAGCGATGCGCTGCAAAGGCTGGTACTCAACAACCGTGCAGTTATAGGCAAGCCAACCCGCCTTCCACAGAAACGCAGTTCCCCGCTCCAGAGAGTGTCCATCGCCATGAATGATCTGTACCGATGTTTTGCTGTGCTTCCAGCCCGGCCAGCATGCTGCGTTAACCAAACAGCGCCAGATCGTTTCAGGTGAATTGTCACTGATCACCTGGCTTTTGACATGAATACGCGCATTTCGCGGGTGATAGTAATCTGGCCAATAGATAGATGTTTGCTCTGACATAGCGAATCTCTTACATAACGTCGTAAGTTAAGGCTAAGACAATGACTGGTATTTGCCAAATTCGACCAAGCCAGTCTAACTAAAGTCAGGTACCAACGCATCCACCAAACGGCCTGACGCGAAACGTTCAGAGTCCCGCGAGTTTGGTCGGCAGAGCTCACGGGGCATAGTGTTGGCCGATACGAAAAAAGGAGCGCAACGCGCTCCTTTGTCAACTAGTCAGTAGCGACTTACTCGGTATGGTAGCCTGATAGCACTTGACCAATTTCGCCTGAAGCATTGCCAACCTGCGCCACACCCTCTGCACTGCCGCTGATCTGCTTCTTCATACTGTTGGCATGATTGCGAACATTGCTAAGTTGCTCTGCAATATCGCTTGCTACGGCGCTCTGCTCTTGTGCGGAGCCAGAAATCTGTACGCTCATTGCAATCATAGAGCGAGCTGACTCCGCAATTCGGCTTACGTCACCGCCGATTTCTGCCACCAAATCACTACTGGTCTGCGCCTGTTGTACCGTTTGATCAGTAATCGTCGCGATACTCTGGCTCTCTGCCTGAAGTTTTTCAATCATCGTCTGGATTTCAACAGTTGCTTGCTGGGTACGACCAGCAAGGGTGCGAACCTCATCAGCCACAACCGCAAAACCACGCCCTTGCTCGCCAGCACGAGCTGCTTCGATCGCCGCATTTAGAGCCAATAGGTTGGTCTGCTCTGAGATAGCGTTGATGGTCGTGATCACCTCATTAATCTGAGTTGTGCCGTTATTGAGGCTTTCAACCGAGATTGAGGTTTGCTTGATTAGCTCACTTAGGTGACTAATTTCCTGCATCGATGACACAACACGCTGCTGGCTAGATTCGACGTACTCGGCGTCTTTCTCCGTCTGTTCTGTTGCCTGATTGGCAACCATTGCTACTTCTTTTGATGAAGCCGTCATCTCTTCCATTGCGGTCGCGACGGAATCAAGCGAAATACACTGATCATCGATTTCAGACTCGTTCTTGGCCACTACATGAGTAAACATCTCAGACAGATTATCCAAGTTATTGGCATTGCCTTTGACCACGTTGATCAAATTAGCCAGCTTATCCATCGCAGAGTCAAGCTCACAACCAATCGTGCCAAATTCATCGCGACCCGATCTAAGCCCCAAGCGTGAGGTCAGATCCCCTTGAGAGATCTTCTTGGTTGTGTTGTATAAGATCCACAATGCACCATTAATAAACGACGTAATCCAATAGCAAAACAGCGCAAACGGTAAAATCCATAACAGGCTCAGCAATAGCGTATTACGTGCCTCTTGTTTCACCAATGAATAATCCGCGGAATAATCATGACGTACGCGAACATACTCCCCAGAAGCGAGTCGAGCGCTGGCAGTAGCTGTATGGCCGTCAAATCTTGAGGGTGATGCATTGCGAGTGATATCGATATTTTGTGGCAAACGCGTTTGATCATTGCCTATTACAGCGGCTATCCCTTCCGCTCTTGCTTGAGTGCTTGCGACAGCTTGTTGCTCAAAAGAAGCTAATTGAGCAGAGTAGCGTCCTGTCGCCAGCGTCAGTGTTGCAGCAAGGAAGATCGCTGATAACAACCACATCTTATCGTTAATTGACATCTTAACGAACAGAGCATCGATCGTTCTAAAAGGGACATATTTCATAGATTTTCCAATAATTTCGTCAACAGCTTGGATTTAACGCTCAAATACTAGACTTGATAAGCGTGTCCTTAAACAGAATAACACTATGACCTCAAAACATTGCTTTCAGCATTCCGAGGAAAAAGGGTCTAATTTATTTCAACGTCGCTAATCTATCAAAACTTAATAGAGCAATCTATGTTACTCATGCTAATTGTGCACTGTAAGAGCAACTGAGTGACTAACATGACAAAATTTAATCAAATTAAGGAATTATACGCAGGAAAACTATTTTGAGAATGAGATAAAGTGGCTTGCAAGATCCCACTTCATCTCGATTACTGTGGGTTAAACTTAACGTTTTTCAATCAGCGGCTGACCTTTAAAACTTACTTTATCCCAACCATGGAGAATAAAGTTACGAATATTGGCGTGGTCATCACCTGAAGGATTGCCCAACACGTCAATGCGGTAGTAATCACCAAAACAGCTTAGTGTCTGCTCTTTGCTCAAACCTTGCAGTTGACCAAAAGCGAGAATTTTACACGAGCCGTTGTTTGTCCCAGCTAGGTTTTCCACCGCACCATTAGTAAAATCCGTTGGCGTGAAATCATACAAGGCATCAATGACTGCCATGGTCTCGCTAAATTGAATCTCAGCGGGCTCGTTGTTAAGTCGTTCAATAAATTGTGTTAGTGGCATCTCGGGTTTCCATTGCGTTTTTTCCAAGCGCTAATACTAAACGCCAGTCAAAAACAAACGCAAGCCAATTTGTCTAACACTAACTACACTTTTACTCTAGTGGCCTAAAGATAACCTTGCAGTGAGATGGGTAATGTCAACTTCCAAGCTAATATCGGACGTGTTTTATCAACTAGAGCAGCATTATGGTTATTTTATCTGGTGGCCGAGTACCAGCCCATTTGAGGTGATGGTTGGAGCGATTCTGGTGCAGAACACCAACTGGCGCAACGTAGATAAGGCCCTCAACAATTTACCCTCTCCCCTCACCCCACA
Organism: Vibrio glycogenivorans; assembly: GCF_051660965.1. Lineage (NCBI taxonomy): Bacteria > Pseudomonadati > Pseudomonadota > Gammaproteobacteria > Vibrionales > Vibrionaceae > Vibrio > Vibrio glycogenivorans. Next base: position 159,448 of record NZ_JBPVIS010000003.1, read on the forward strand.
GGCGATAGAAGGTATTGAGCAAGACGAGCTTGCAAAGCTGATTCGCTCAAGTGGCTATTACAATCAAAAAGCAATTAAACTCAAGTCTCTACTTGCGTGGTTTAAGCAATACAACTATCAAGTCGATCCACTGCTGACTCGAGATGTGACGGGATTGAGAGCAGAGCTGCTCAAGATCAAAGGTATCGGTAATGAAACCGCCGATGTGATCCTCACCTATGCGCTAAATAAACCCTCGTTTGTGATTGATGCTTACGCAAGACGGATCTTCAGTCGCTATGGCCTTGATGTGCCGAAAAATTATGACCACTTTCGCGCAATGATGGATAGCGCCTTATCCCACCAACGCGATAAGTATGACTACTTTCATGGACTGATGGTAGAACACGGTCAGCAGTTTTGTAATAAGGCGCCAAAATGTGCTGAATGCCCACTAACGCTGTTGTGTCAAAAAAGGCTAGAGAACTAGCCTTTTTATTAACGTGTTTATCAGCGTGTTTATCAGCGTAGTGTGCTCAATTAGAAGCCTTTCCAAGGCACCAACTTTTTCTCAAGGTAGCGCATCAAAAGGTCAAACGCATAGGCAATCACACCAATGATGATAATCCCCGCGATCACCACATCCGTGACGAGAAACTCGGCGGCGTTAAGCACCATAAATCCGATCCCAGCCTCAGCGGCGACCATCTCACTCGCAACCAGCGTCGTCCAACCAAAACCGATACCAATTCTTAACCCGGTTAATATCTCTGGCAAGGCACTTTTAATGATCACATGATAAAGCACTTGGGCTTTACTCGCGCCCATCGAGTACGCCGCCTGGATCTGCTCACTGCGCGCCGAGTTGACTCCCGCTCGAGCACTCAGCGCAATCGGGGCGAACATCGCAAGATAAATCAGGGTCACTTTGCTGGTTTCATCAATACCAAGCCAAATAATCACCAAAGGCAGATATGCCAAAGGCGGTAGTGGGCGATAGAACTCAATCAATGGGTCAAATATACCGCGAACCCAGACATTGGCGCCGATTAAGATACCAATTGGCACCGCGGTGACTACCGCGAGGAAAAAGGCACCAAACACACGGCTTAGGCTCGCACTAAGGTGCTCGGCCAATGAAACGCCAGAGAAACCATTGACCACTAAGTCAAAGAAGCGTTCAATCACCGCACTCGGAGACGGAAGGAACAGCGGTTTCACCATTCCCATCTCTGTCACCAACGCCCACAAGCCGATAAAAAAGCAAGTCGCCAAAACAGACACCAAGCGTGAATCCCCTTGCCCGGGCTCACCATAGTAATTCCCCTTGGTTAATGTTCTGCGTTTAATCGCCTGGATAAGAACAAAAAACGGGGGCGTCTTGTGTAGTTGACTGTCCTGTTTTTGCTCAGGTTCAGTGCTTGGTTTTTGGCTGGTCTCCGCGCTCCCTGCCGAAATCTTCGTCTCTGTCGCTAACAGTACGTCACTCATACTAGGCTACCTCCGGCACTTCGTCTTGGTGAATAATGGAAAGGATTGTCTCACGCATCTCGATAAAGTCCGGCATAGACTTGACTGCCCTTGCATCTCGGCACTCTAAAAAGCGTCGGTTAAAATCTAACTCGAAGCTGTGGGTGATCCGTCCGGGTCTTGGTGACATCACGATCAAGCGTGAGGCCATAAACAGCGCCTCTTCCACACTGTGGGTAATGAAAAACATCATCTTGTTGGTGGCCTGCCACGCATCGAGCAACAGCTCTTGCAGCGTTTCTCTGGTTAAAGCATCGAGTGCGCCTAACGGCTCGTCAAGCAAGAGAATACTTGGGTCGTTAGTCAAGGCTCGTGCAATGCCGACACGCTGTTGCATCCCGCCGGAGAGTTGATAAACCTTGTGATGATGGAAATCCTCAAGCCCAACCAACTTTAAGTACTTCGCCGCGCGATCCAAGCGCTGCTTCTTGTCGACCCCTCTGAGCTTTAAGCCAAAAGCGGTGTTTTCAATCACATCCAACCAAGGAAATAACGCATGCTTTTGAAACACAACACCTCGATCAGCCCCTGGTCCTGTGATTTGGTCGCCAATTTCACGCCCCATGCTGACTCGTGGTAAACCTTCAATTGATGAATTACCCAGGGTCAAGTAGCCTTCCGTTGGGGGAATAAACCCAGCCATCAGATTAAGTAAGGTCGTCTTACCACAACCTGAGGCACCGAGTGCAACCACCAGCTCGCCTTGCTCAATCTCTAGGTTGACACCTGAAAGAGCACGCACCGGCTCACCACCTTGATGATCCTCATAGATCACTGAGACATCTTGAATTTTTAATGTTTTTTCTGCAGTCATACGTTACTTCCTTGTCAGTACGTCCTTGTCGGTATTAGCAGGTTAGGCCATTACTGAGACACAGCCGCAGCCGCATAACTTGGGTTGATAAATACACTGTAGTCAGGCTTAAGTGCAGAGATCTTTTTCTCTTTAAGCAAGAACTCTGAGGTGGCCTTAAGCGCTTGGCTAGCACCGCCTTCTGCGCCGCAGCCTAGCCACTGACATGACAACTGCGTCTCAACATCCAAGAACTCATAAAGGCTCATTGCTTCAACCACACCCTCTGGTTCGCCACCGGCAAGCTTGGCAACCGATACTGCCATTGGGTCTTGCGCAGAGAAGCTGTCTTTACCCGCGCGGTACTGTTCATCCACACCGGCAACCACAGAGATAAATTGAGTGACAAATTCAGGGTTAGCGGCAGCAAACGCTTTATTAGCGATCATGCCATCAAAGGTTGGTTTACCCCAGGCACTAAGCTGCTTAGAGCTGATCAGTACACGACCGTCTTGCTTGATTTGACCCAGAGCTGGATCCCAGATAAACGCACCATCGATATCGCCACGTTGCCACGCTGCCATAATCGCGTTCGGTTGCATGTTGATCAGTTTGACATCGCGCTCAGTCAAGCCAAACTGCTCAAGGGCAAACAACATATGAAAATGGGTTGTTGAGACAAACGGTACGGCAATGCGTTTACCCTTAAGATCCGCCGGTGAAGCAATGCCGCTACCCTCTTTAACTACCAAGGCTTCTGCATCGGCGATGTTTTCCATCACCCACACCAACTCCATATCGACACCGTTGCTGGCTGCACTCGCAATTGGGCTTGAGCCTGCTACTGTCATATCAACAGCACCCGCCGCCATTGCAGTAATCGCACGCGCGCCTGAATCAAATTTGCGCCACTTAATATCGTAGCCAGTTTCAGCCTCAATCAATTTTTGGTCGATGGCAAACTTCATTGGGTTGTACATGCCCTGATAACCGATGGTCACTTCCTTTGCCGCCCAGCTATTGAATGAACACAATAGCGCTCCGAGAAGCACGGTTTGTTTTACTAGTTTATTTTTCAGAGACTTAGTTAGTAATCTATTCATGTCTACGTCCTCATATGCTGTATGACATCTTTACCCTAAGACTTTGATCACAGATTCGGTAGGGCCAACTAATTTCTTTATTGGTCCAGATGTGCACTATGGTGAGGCACTAAAATAGTGCAACCACATTGGAGGGGCGAGGGGCGGGTACGCTTCGCTACGGGGTTCGAGGAGTTTAGTGGGTAGGTGTGCTTACCGCGCCCACCCCTCACTCCTCAGAGGGCGTTAGCCCGAAACTCGCACCTTAATTACAGGGGCGAGGCGCGGGTACGCTTCGCTACGGGGTTCGAGGAGTTCAGTAGACAGGTGTACTTACCGCGCCCACCCCTCGCTCCTCGGAACGAAGTGTAACCCGCTCCTCGAACCTAAAAAAAATGCCCTAGTTGGAAACTAGGGCATTTTTTAGCTGGGATAGCAAAGTGTTTTGGATAGTTAAGCTGTTGTCGTCGGTACTTTGTCTTTAATTGCTGCGGTCACCGCTTCGATGATCACATCGGCTTGCTCTAGGCTCAAGGTTAGCGGTGGGCTTATGCATAGAGTGTTGTTAAAGCGTGCGAATGAGCGGTTGGTGCGGCCGATGATGACGCCGCGTTGCATGCAGTTGGCGACCACCTCTGCGACCAGCGATTCTGCTAGCGGCTCTCGGGTTGCTTGGTCTGCGACGAGCTCAATGCCAATAAGCAGCCCTTTTCCTCGCACATCTCCGACGATAGGTAACTGCTCCTTAAGCAAAGACAGCTTGGCTAAGAGATATTCTCCGACCATTTGGGTGTTGCTCACCAACTGCTCTTCTTCAATGATCTTGAGGTTTTCTAATGCCGCGGCTGGCCCCATAGTACAACCACCAAAGGTACTGATGTCGCGGAAATAGTCGTATTTATCGCCTGGGTTCTGGCTAAATTGCTCGAAGACTTCCTCTGTTGTTACGGTACAAGAGATAGCGGCGTACGCAGAAGCCACACCTTTAGCCATAGTGACAATATCTGGCTTGAGGCCATAGTGCTGATAGCCAAACCATTTGCCCGTGCGGCCAATACCACACACGACTTCATCAACATGAATGAGAATATCGTACTGCTGGCAGATACGCTGCACTTCTTGATAGTAACCTTCTGGGGGGGTAATCACGCCGCCACCCGCCGTAATAGGTTCGACCACAATCGCGCCCACGGTGTCTGGGCCTTCACGCAAGATCACTTCCTCAAGGGCACGTGCTGCCTTCAAGCCATAGTCTTCACTCGAATCAAACTGGCTACGATACTCGCAACAGTGAGGAAACTCGACAAATCCAGGCGTAAACGGACCATATTGCTCACGTCGCTCCTCTTGCCCGGTTGAGCTTAGACAAGTAATCGTCGTGCCGTGGTAATCACGCTCACGATAGAGAATTTTGTTCTTCTTGCCACCATATTTCTTATGCGCGATCTGTCTGACTATTTTGTAAGCTTTTTCGTTTGCCTCGGAGCCTGAGTTTGAGAAATACACTCGGCTCATCCCCGGCATTTTCTCTATCAGTTTATTAGCAAACTCCGCCATTACCGGTGAGCCAGCGGTGCCAGCAAAGTAGTTAAGTTGCATGGCTTGCTGCTTGATCACTTCCGCGATGCGCTCACGACCATAGCCAACGTTGACGCACCATACACCACCAGAGCTGGCATCAAGATAGCGTTTACCATTAATGTCCCAAATATATTCCGCTTTACCATGCGACATGATCAACGGCGCTTGGTCCTTAAACTGCGCGTGTTGCGTCATATGATGCCAAACATGGGATTTGTCCCACTGCTTGATTTGCTCGACACCTTCAGCGCTAAGCTGAACCTGAGTTGATTGTCCGTAATCCATAAGCCCTCCTGCCTTTTGTTACAACATAGGCAATCGACTCAGACTTGGGTTAGATCCAGAATTGGCTATTTATGGTGACAAAAAATCACAGGTGCGGGGCGCGGGTATCACTTCGTTCCGAGGAGCGAGGTGTCCACAACGCGTGTTAAACTCCTCGCACCTCGTAGGGCAAAGCCCGTACCCGCGCCCCGCCCCCTAGCCTTCCACGTCTTAAAAAGTTTATTGGCACGCTTGATGCACAGTTTAAATTAATGATTAAAATAACAACGTTTAAGGCTAGGTAATGAAGAGTGATTTACTCCTGCATATCCAGTTTTCGCCTGAGCGGAGCTTGCAAGAGCAGATCAGGGAACATCTGTTGGAAGCGATGCGCAATGGGGTTTTTGAGGGGAAAGCGCTGCCCTCGTGTAGAAAATTAGCATCAATGCTACGTGTTTCGCGAAATACCGTGGTTTTAGTCTACGATAGGCTGGTGGATGAAGGGTATCTAGAGGCGCAACAGCGTAGTGGCTACTACCCAAATGCGGCGGCGTTTGAGCCCAATACTTGTGGTACTGCCCCGAGTATCAGTGACAATTTTGGTGCAAAACCCGCCCATTTTTGGGCAAAGCGAGTCAAAAAAGACCTTTCAAGTCAACGTAATATCGTCAAAGCGAAAAACTGGCAAGACTACCCCTATCCGTTTTTGTTTGGTCAGCCTGATCATTCGCTGTTTCCTTTAAGTCATTGGCGCGAGTGTTGTCGCTTGTCCCAGCGCTCAGGGGTGGTGAAAGACTGGATCTCAGACTCCATCGACAGCGATGATCCTGCACTGATTAAACAGCTACAAAACAACGTATTACCCAAACGCGGCATCCAAGCACATCACGAAGAAATTTTGGTCACGATCGGCACACAAAACTCACTATTTTTGCTCGCTCAATTGCTCTCTGACCAAGACACATGCTTAGGGGTTGAAGAGCCTGGTTATCCCGATGTACGCAATATTTTCTCGGCACATGGCGCACGAATCGTGCCACTGGGCATTGATTGCCAAGGTGTCGAGGTCAGTGATCAGCTTAAGCAGTGTGACTACGTCTATGTCACTCCCAGCCACCAAGTCCCCACTAACGTCACCATGTCGATGGCAAGAAGAGAAGCGCTGTTGGTCGCGGCTGAAAAGCATGACTTTATCATTATCGAGGATGACTATGAGAGTGAGGTCAACGTGCTGCACCAGGCGAGCCCTTCACTAAAAAGTCTCGATACTAATGGACGCGTCATCTATATCGGCAGCCTTTCCAAATCCCTCTCGCCCGGGCTTCGACTCGGCTACATGGTCGCTGAGCGCCCGCTGATTGATGCAGTGCGCAGCTTACGCCGCCTGATGTATCGCCATGCGCCAGCCAATAATCAGCGCACCTGCGCACTTTTCATTGCGCTTGGGCATTACGACAGTTACCTACGCAAACTGAAAAACTGCTACCAAGAGCGCTGGAGCATCATGCGCCAAGCGATCGAGACCCACCTGCCACAATGCATCACCACGGACTCCGTCGGCGGCAGCGCATTTTGGTTAAAGCTGCCCAAACACACCAACTGCGAAACCTTCACCCGCCAAGCCAAGGAGCTCGGCGTGCTCGTTGAACCGGGCACAGTACACTACGCCCGCTTTCACATCGACAGCCGCAACCACATCCGCCTCGGCTTCTCAGCGATTGATACTGATAAGATCGAAGCGGGGATTAGAAAACTCGCCCAACTAATTTAAGAGCGAGTTTCACTGCGTTCCGGGGTTCGGGTTACACTTCGTTCCGAGGAGCGAGGATTTCACTGCGCGCTTCAAACCACTCGCACCTCGTAGGGCAACGCCCGTCCCCGCGCCTCGAACCTTTTATTTCGCGACTTGCTCAATAAAATCCACCTCAAACACCCGTTGGCCATAACGGGCTTCGAAATCGGTAATCGAACCTATGGTTGGGGAGATTAATAGTACGATTGAATCCGGGTTGTTTTCGTCGCCTTCGCTGTCAAACCAATCGAAAGTCTGCTTGAACTTATCTCTTATATGGCGGTTTTTCTCGGCGCCTACCCAGCCTAGGTTCTCTGCAATCCCGTGGAAGGAAAAACCATCGATACCTGCGATGGTGACATCATTGTTGTGCTCGATCTGAAGCACCTTGTTAGATTGTGCATCGGTCGAGACGTAAAAATCTCCATCCTCGTAGTAGGCACACAGCATTCGATTTGCTGGGCGTGGTTTACCCTCAACACCGGGCTCTAAAGAGATTGTTGCGAGCGCTATGATGATTTCTTTGCCATTGCCACAACACTCATCCATCAGTTTAATCGCGTCATCATACTTGCTCATCATTACATCCTTCTAATATAAAGCGCACGATAGCCGTGCTTTTCTGGTCTATCAATTAAAGGGGGATACACTCAAACCAGCCTGTAGCTTGTTTGGTCTATCAGGTAACGTGCCACTCAGATTACGATTGACGCGAGGAAAGGCCCTATGATTTGGATCAATTGCTCTATATAAACAAACATCGGGTAATCAATAATTTGCACTGGCGCAAAGGTGATGAATTTATAGCCAAACCTCCTATCCGAGTTATAAGCTTCAGTTTGTGACCGCGATCTGATACCTGAGTGATTTGTCTGAAGCTGCACCTTGAGGTTACTTGGGACTATGTTAGCATCGCGCGACATGCTGTTATTTATGGGAAAGAACTATGTCGTCAGACTTTTATGGCTCTAGTGCGGCTTATGCGCGCAAGGAATCCGACTATCGAGAGAAGGCACTCAAGCTTTATCCTTGGGTATGTGGCAGTTGTGCGAGAGAGTTTGTCTATTCAAACTTGCGTGAGCTCACTGTGCATCACAAGGATCATGACCATACCAACAATCCTGAGGACGGCAGCAATTGGGAGTTACTCTGCCTTTACTGCCATGATCATGAGCACAGCAAATACCTTGAGCATGATCGATACGGTAGCGAGATCAAACCGGGTGAGGACGACCATCAAAGTGCGACCTATAACCCATTTGCTGATTTAGCCAATATGATGAAAAAGTAAGGTTGATCCTATTTTTCGCCAGGTGAGCGGCCCGTTGCCCCTCACCTGCTATTGTCTATCTCATCATAAGAGATAGTAATTAGTAGATATCCAACCAGGTGGCAAAATCATCAACATCATTGATTTGGTCAAGCTTTAATATCCATATCAGCTCAGCAACATCCGAGAAATCAACGCCATTTTCCTTAGCGATCATAGGGTTTAAATACCGCCCGTCTAAACCGTTATATTCGTGGGCAATATCAAAGGCCAGCTTCCAGGATTCACCATGTACTGGATTGCTTTTGATGACCTCAACAAACTTTGCGTTAACCTCATAAAAACCAGCCGTGCTGTTAGTTCTCACATTGCCATCCTCAATTCGATGATAAGAGATATGCTGTTTAACAAACGCTAAGTCGGCTGGTGTGGTTTGCTCTTCATTCCAGTCACTGTGCTGAACAATATGCACGTGTGCTTTTAACTCCGCGGGCGATAGATGTTCTTGCAGCAAAGCAACCCAAGCCGCTGACACATCAGACTGCCCAGCCTCCATTACCCAAACATTGCCGCCAGCAGAGATGGTTTGCTTGGCTTTGGCGTGAATTGCCTGTGCGGCTTTTGGCTTGTTTTCATGTGCATCGACCCAGTTATCACTGAACACCAAATTAAACAGCTCAGGGCTGGGAATATAGAGCTTGCCTTGTCTGCCATAAGCGCCTGCGACGGCTAAGTAATCGATATTACTTGGCTCGAGTTTCTTCAACATACTGCCGACCGCCGCAATTGACATAATATCATCCGCATCTGGGTTGCTATCAAACTGCAGTAGCAATAAATCTGCTTTGGGGTCAAAGTCGGGTCTTGATTCTACACTCGCCGAACTATGAAACGAAAAGGCGATAAAACTCAAACAAATTAGATTAATAAACCACTGCTTCATTGAAACTTCCTTATTTTTGTTAATAGATACTCTGCAAATGACGGAAAAGAGCCGGCCCTTCTAAGGCCACTTTACTTAATTTTAACCTGAATATTGACTTTAAAGTCAGTAACTTGGATTCACCCAAGCATCTATCTATTTTGTATCAGATGACGGAATCAATATACCAATATCGTAATTGTTGACCAAATTCACCGATCCAAAGCACATTATTGGTTTTCCAATATTAGCGAAAAGAGTTTTGCTCGATAGAGTAAAACTCAGTAATGCACGGCTAACCATTAACAATGAACACACTAGGTAAACGAATAATGATGCGTAGAAGAGAGTTTTTGAAAAAATCATCAGCCGTTGGTTTGTGCGGCCTTCTTCCTGTGCCTATCTCTATGGCACAAATAATGAGTGACGTTTCCTCTCGGCAAGATTCAGCTGAGACAGCCTTATGGCAAGACGCCAGCGCAAGCCCTGAAGAACGTGCTGCTGATTTAGTCTCCCGAATGACGGTAGATGAAAAAATCAGTTTTTTTGGCTCCAGGATCCCAGAAAGTGAGCGACTAGGTTTACCCTACTTTGAGTGGTATGGGGAGGCGCTGCATGGACTCATCGCCTGGAACTGCACCCAGTTCCCACAAAATATTGCCATGGGCTGTACTTGGAACCCTGACTTAATGTTTGATGTTGCCACAGCCATTTCTAACGAAGCACGCGCACTGAAAAATGTTGGAGAGAAAGAGTTGATGATGTTCTCACCAACGGTGAATATGGCGCGCGATCCTCGCTGGGGAAGAAATGGCGAGTGCTATAGTGAAGACCCTCACCTGATGTCGGAAATCGCCCGTATGTACGTACGGGGCATGCAGGGTAACGACCCTAAACATCCCAAAACGGTTACCACGGTTAAGCACTTCGTCGCCAATAACATCGACACAGGTCGCAATCGAATCCATTCAAATATCAGTGAAAAAGAGCTCTATGAATACTATTTCCCGGCTTATAAGACGTGTATTGTCGATGAGGAAGCGACGGGAATGATGATGGGTCTGAACGGTCTCAATGGCGTTCCGTGTTGCGCTCATGACTGGTTGATCAATCAGGTATTGCGTGATGAATGGGGCTTTAAAGGCTATGTGATCGCGGACTGGACCGGGGTTCGTGGTCTTGAGATCAATATGCACTACGCCAATAGCCAGCCTGAAGCCGCGGCAAAAGCCCTCAAAGCGGGTGTTGACCAAGAGTGTTTCAGAAACGCAGAAAGACTGGCGCCGATGGTATACGCGCTAAAACCGGCACTCGAGCAAGGTCTGATTGAAGAGAGTGAGCTCGACGTTTCGGTTCAAAGGCTGCTGCGCCTGCGCTTTATGACCGGAGAATTTGATGATCCTGCCTTATCACCTTACTCCAATATTCCTAAATCTGTCCTTGAATGTGACGCCCACATACAGTTAGCCAGAAAAGCCGCTGAGCAATCCATCGTCATGCTCAAAAACGACAATGCGCTACCGCTAAGCAAAGATCTCAACAGCATCGCTATGATCGGTCCGTTTGCTGACCGCTGCTGGCTCGGTATTTACTCTGGATTCCCACGTAGTAAAGTCTCACCTCTAGATGGATTGCGCCAGGTGACTAACGCAGAGATCACCTTTGCAACCGGTTGTGGCGTGACGGAGCATGAGGATGACGACGCCAATATTGCCAAGGCAGTTGAAGCGGCGAAAGGCACTGAGAGCGTCATACTGGTAGTGGGTAACGACTCATCAACCTCGACTGAGAACGTTGACCGCATGTCGCTGAGTCTGCCGGGTAGACAGCACGAATTGATTAAAGCGGTGCAAAAGGTCAATAGCAACATCACCCTAGTATTGGTTCCAAGCGGTCCAACGGCGATTTCATGGGAACAAGAGCACATTCCAGGTATTGTTTGCGCATGGCCTAATGGCCAAGAGCAAGGAAACGCGCTGGCTGACGTCCTGTTTGGCAACGTCAACCCAAGTGGCAAACTCTGCTCAACCTGGTTTAATTCCGAAGCTGACCTGCCCGATTTGCACGACTACACCATCGAGAATGGCCGCACCTACATGTACTTTGACGGCAAACCTCTATATCCATTTGGCTATGGCTTGAGCTACACCAATTTCACTATCGAAGATATCTCCTTGAACACGACTTCTGTCGCGGCTCAAGCCAAGCTTGTGGTCTCTGCAACCGTCTCTAACAAGGGTAAACGAGATGGAGATGAGATAGTCCAAGTGTATGTCAAAGACCCTAACTCAAACAAAAAGCAAGCGCTGAAAGGCTTTAAGCGTGTCAGTGTTGCCGCAGGGCAAACTGTGCCTGTTGAAATCACGCTCCCTTATGAGGCGTTTTCTCACTATGATACCTCGGATAAAGAGTATGTCGTCTCACCTGGTGACTTTGAGATCCGTGTCGGTAGCTCAAGCGTGGATATCGCCGCAACCAAAACAATCCAGGTTGCCGGAGGTGTGCTACCTGTTGCAAGAGTGGGCGCAAATAAGAGTGGCTATTTCATCGCGGATGATCCCAAGCGCCAATTGGCTTGGAACTATCTGTATCCGAATAATCAGGGCATGACCACCGCGGCGACTGAGGGTGATGAGGCCCTTGGCTGGGTAGAGTACGAGATAACCTTCCTTGATCCGGGCTTTTATGTCGCCACATGGGATGCCACACTCAACTTCGAATCTGCATCGAAAAACGCAGTGATCGAGACCTCTATTGGCGGCGCCAAAATCGCCTCTTACCAATTGAAGCAAAAACTAAATCAGCCGATTAAAATCCCAATTCCACCAGAATACGGCAAACCGGTTCGTTTACGAGTCAGCACTTTGGCAGGTGATGTGAAAAACCACTCCATCCAAATCACACCACCAGGCGAAGTCCCAGCATTCGTAATCAACAAAACCGCCGCACAATCAAGCTAAGCCCAACCCAGGCGAGCATCGAGAAGAAGCAAGAGTCATCTATCCTCGACTCTCGCCTCTCGATTCTCGCCTCTTGTCCACAACACTCTTCGATTACGAATCACTTAAAACACCCGTATCACTCAACTTAATCGATAAAATAAGGTTCACGCTCTTGGGCAAGCTTCACCCGCTCTTGGTACAAGCTGTCATAAAAGTTGCTGATAGTCTTTTTATACGGATAGCTCTGCTGAAGAATCGTTTGCGTATTGTCCGCATTCCAGGCGTTCCACAACTCAGCGAGCTGTTGCTGCACCATAGGCTCTTGACCATAGATATCATGCTGCTCATAGGGATCATTGACCATATTAAACAGGGATTTACCTTGAACCCCAGGGTCTGTCACACCTTTGCTTGTGACCTTGGGAAAGCCTTGAGACAAGTACTTATGGGTCGGTGTGCGCACTGCCCAAATATGGTCACCCTCTTCAAAGCGCCAAAACAGCGCATTGTGTGGCGAGCCCTGTTTCGTTCCCTGGATATAAGGGATAAGGTTTTTCCCCTCCAGTTTCATCTCCGCTGTATCGATTCCGGCAATACTCAGTGAAGTAGCGGCTATATCTAAAGCGGAAACCAAACCATCAAAGTGGGTGTCCTTGGCTATCGCATCAGGCCAGTGGGCGATAAACGGGACATGCACTCCTCCTTCCAACAGCGCCACCTTACCACGGCGAAAGGGGAAGTTATCCGCCCAATCAGATTTGGGTTGCCAAGCTTCAGGGTAGACCCCACCGTTATCAGATAGAAAGAAGATTAGGGTATTATCCAATTCATAGGTCTGCTCGAGAGAGTCAATGATCATCCCCACGCCTTGATCCATCGAGTCCACCATCGCAGCATAAATTCGCCGTCTTCTATCTTCAATATGCGCGTATTTCGCCACATCTTGCTCTAATGCTTGCAATGGCGCATGAGGCGCATTGTAAGACACATATAGCATGAAGGGCTGCTTACCCGCGCTATCTTGAATAAACTCAGCAGCCTTACGGCTTAAGGCAGTGGTCAGATACTCATCGAAAATCGCGGGCTTGCCATTTTCCACCATCGGCATCCAGTACTCGTTGTGGTGCCCTACGGCGACCCCGTCAGGAAAGTAGTTATGCCCACCACCAAGAAAACCATAAAAGTAATCGAAACCGCGATTTTGCGGCTGAAAATGCAGTGCGCCACCAAGGTGCCATTTGCCCACCATACCGGTTCGATAGCCCGCGGTTTGCAGATGCTCAACAAAGGTAGTCTCGGACAGCGGTAATCCCATATGCGGGTCTTGAGGCGCATAAGTGATGTTATTTTCCATGCCAAACCTGGCTTGGTATCGACCGGTCAATAATCCCGCGCGTGAGGGCCCGCAGTATGGGTGCGTCACGTACCCATTGTGAAAAATAACCCCATCGTACGCCAAACGATCAAGATTAGGGGTTTGAATTTGCGTTTCTCCAGTAAAACCCACATCGTTATATCCCAGATCGTCCGCCAGAATAACTATGATGTTGGGAGCTAAATTATCAGCCGCTAGCACGGGTGACGGCGTAACACTAGCCAGCGCGATAACAACAGATAAAGTGACCTTTGTACTCGACAATTTCATTCCCTTCCCTCTTTTATTTATCGACTACGATGATAACTACACTAACGACTCAATCACGCCATCGCACATCGGTCAATCTTTCCTGCCATTTTGGTTAACCATAATAACAACACATATCATCAAGAATAACCACAGCGAATCTAACCTGTGACTTAAGCATCCTTTTGCCCAAGAAACCAATCAGTTACCAAAGCCAACCCAAGGGTAGATATCGCCACCTGATGCCGTTATTTTTCCACTGCCCCAAAAATTTACTCTAACTGGTACTAACACACCCCTGGCCAAATCGGCGACCATCAAGCTAAAGAACGATTGATGTAAATGGGGTTAATAAAGTGCTTGAGGTCATCATCATCGCTACGCTGCTGATCGCGGGTTTCTTACGTGGCTACACCGGGTTTGGGTTCTCTGCATTAGTGATCCTGGTGTTATCAAGCTTCTACCCCGTTGCTGAGATGGTTCCTGCGGTGTTACTGCTTGACCTAATCATATCGCTGCCCCTAGTCGCGCGTAGCTGGCAGCAAACCGATTTACAAAAGCTCTCCCCACTGCTGTGGGCAACAGGTCTGGGCGTCCCTTTCGGTTATTTGCTGCTCAGTTACTTACCAGATCCGATATTAAAACTAGTGGTCCCCGGGGCCATCTTGGTTCTAGCACTGATGACCCATAGCCAAAACCGGATAACTCAATGGCTTTCGCGATCGGCTTGGCTGTGTGGTTTTATGTCGGGTTGGACCACCAGCGCTGTCTCTGCTGGCGGTGCGCCAGTGGTTATCTATATGCGCCAAAGCAACCTGCCACTTGCCGAGCAGCGTCATTGCTTAATCAGCTACTTTTTTCTTACCACCTGTCTGGTTGTGGGCTGTAGTTATTCCCTCACAAGGCAGTGGCATTTGCTCCCTGATCGTCCAGTTGTCTATGGTCTAGCCGCTTTATCTGCACTGCTTATTGGACAATGGGCACAGCGCAAAACCGATCATCCACTCATTCACCATGTGGCGTTCTACTTAATGCTCTCGCTCTCGGCGATCTCTTTGCTGCGCGCATTGTGGATGCTTTAATCGATAAGGATATTAACTATGACTACACCCAGCGTATTTATTACTGGTGCCACCTCTGGCTTTGGTCAAGCGGCTGCACGTCGCTTTGGTGAGCAAGGCTATCAACTGATCTTAACCGGTCGACGTCAATCACGCTTGGAAGCACTGGCTGATGAACTTGGACAATACTGCCGGGTACACATTGCCAGTATGGATGTGCGCAATCAATCGGACGTGACCGACGTCATCGAGATGTTGCCGGCTGAGTTTAGAAATATTGAAATCTTGATCAATAATGCCGGACTGGCCTTAGGCGCAAGCCCTGCCGATCAAGCCAGCCTTGATGACTGGCACACCATGATAGACACCAATGTCACCGGGTTGGTTAATGTCACTCACGCGCTGCTGCCTACCCTACTCAAGCAGCCGAAAGCAACCATTATCAACCTTGCGAGCATCGCCGCCAATTGGTGCTACCCTGGCGCACACGTTTACGGAGCGAGCAAGGCGTTTGTCGCACAGTTTTCGCGTAATCTACGCTCAGACTTTGCAGGCACTGGTTTGCGTGTCACCAGCCTTGAGCCGGGTTTATCAGAGAGCGAATTCAGCTTAGTCCGCTTTAACGGCGATCAAGACAAATACAACCAGATTTATAATGGCACCAACCCACTGCAACCCGAAGACATCGCCGACATTATGCTGTGGATAGCCGAGCAGCCAAGCCACATCAATATCAATAATATTGAGGTCATGCCAACCAGCCAGGCGTGGGACAACTTTAAAGTCGTCAAGGCTTAATACCAACCATAAATAACAACGCACCTTATATTTAAGGTGCGTTGTTTCTTCTCATCAAACTCCGGCAACCTGCCGTTTTTTTAATTTAAGCTTATTCTAGCAAAGAAATATCTAGGTTAATCTGAACTCTCATTACCAGTTAGCAAGAGTTCTGCAGCAAAGACACCGTTGCTAAACGCCAAACCAATCACCGCCGCAATCGAGGCATATTTCCAGGCAATAACAATCATCCAAACTTTGTGAAGAATAGCTAATAACATCGTGATACTCCCAATAACTAACATCTGTTTTCAGTATACCGTTACCCCCACGTAACAACGCACTTGCGGTGCAAGTTGAACATTGAATTAGGGTGAGTATTCATTGTTGTGACAGTGAACATGCTTCTTGCAAAGTGAAACGCAAGCGATGATTTTAACGCTACTCAATAACCTCGAATCGATCACATGAAATGCAGGTGAGCAATTGAGTCACTGAGCCTGCGCCTAAACATCTGTAAGTCATAAAAAAAGGCAAAGGGTTTAGCCTTTGCCTTTAGTCTTGCGAAATGGCGTTTAGCGCTTAGCCAGTTTGCGCACGTCTGAACTAAACTCGAACGTTTGCAGCGTAGTACTGGTCACAAAGCCACCACGATCTGGGAACGTAATCGCAATTTCATTGTTCTTTTTCAGTAGCTCGTTTGGCACATCAATCTCTAGCATGCTAAAGAATTGAGGACGATGTTCCTGTCCATCACCGGTGTGTTTCGCTGGTAGCTCTAGTTGCGTACCGTTGAACGTCACGACTGGTTTTTGAGACTTGTTGTGCTTACGTCCGAAGCTTAAACGAAGTACCGCTTCACCAAACTCATTGGCTTGAACATCGTTGATGTTAAAGTTGATCGCCTGGTTCTTCTTAATTGGCTGATGGTAGCTGGTCGCGTAGTACTTACGCTCAACCGACTTCTCTTCAATCTCAATTGGGTTCTTGAACACATACTCAAGGATCATTGAGCCTTCAGGATCGATTGCTAGCTTCTCAGGCTTGTTGGTGTAAGACGTCTCGGTCAGCTTGATCTCACCATCAACATAGTGCAGTTGCTTAACCTTCAAGCTCTCGAATTCAGCACCTTGGACATTAAGCAGATTAACCGAGACTTCAGCAGGCTGATTCAATACGTTCGCGATAGCAACATAAGCCTTGTTACCATCAACGTAGCTATCGACCATGATATCTTTATCAACCGATTTAGTATCGACACGCGTACCGTTGACATCAGACCACAACTCATAGAACTTGATGATATCGGTGTAGATGTAGTGACTACCCTTCTCACCTTTCTTCTCGTCGTTATGACGCATAATACGCCATGGGTAGTTACGACCCTCCTCGCCGTGCCACTCCGCTTTAGTCAAACTAAATGGAATCGCTTTAAGGATCTGATCCGGCTTGGCCATAAACTGCATCATCATCGAGCTAAACGATCGCATGGTTTGCCAGTCGTTGCGTGCTGACCAAGTCTCTTTCTCGGTTTTATGGTCACGACCGCCGTACTCAGAGATCATAAACGGCTTCACTTCACCCAATTGTAGGTATTGATACTGCTCCATCATATCCATAGTGGCTTCGATACGACCACCACGGAAGTTCACCTCACCCTTGTCGCGGCCAAGGTAACCAAAGTCATACAGGTGAATCGACATAAAGTCCATGTGCTCGCCGCTGGTATCGATAAACAGCTTCATGCGCTCTTCCCAACGATCAAAGTTGCGATCATCAAACCATGGGAATGCTGTGGTGTAGCCGCCAATCATCACAGAGTCATCTTTGACGTGCTTACGGAATGATTCTGCCACTTCATTATGGTAAATAAAGGTATCGATTGGGTCATTACCGTGGACTGTCACTAACTCGTAGAGGGGCTCATTGAGGATTTCAACATACTTCGGACGTTTGTGACCTTTGGATGGATCTTCATCATCCTCACGATAAAACTCGTTAATGAATCTACCCATAAATTCACCGACTGCATCGGTGTTTTTAAATGTCCAGCCACCCTTTCCGGTGTGCTCACCAATCCAGAACTGGTGCGTTTGTCCGCCGATCATGACCTCAAAGCGGTCATCATACTTGTGGTGCTTCGCCAGTTGCTTACCATAGGTTTCAAGACGATGGTGCTTGCCGAGCTCTGCCAAGCTTTTCGGGTCAGCGTAGCCTGGACGATTTGGGTCTTGGTCGACGAGCGTAGCACGCAGCGGCATGGTGCCATTATCGCGCCCAAAATATACATCCAAGTCATCAAGTAAATATTGAAGCTTAACATCCTCACCGCGCCAGTCTGGCTCGGTAACTTTTGAATGCATAACGATATATTTACTACGATCAAATTCAGAAATGCCACCAACCTCATGCTCTACATTAAGGTCAACAAACACTTGCGAACTTGCAACAGCGTAGCCTGAAATAAGTAGGGCGTTCGCTAATAAAAGCGATTTAGACGCAGCCTTCATATAATTTCTTCCTTAGCTAGTTTTATTTTCACATTATTTAACAGACAACAATCTTCACCGGCGAAAGCGCTCCGTCACGCTGAAACCCTAGCTCTAAGACGATAGCTTTGAGGCGATAGTTTCGAGGTGATAGCTCGCCAACATTTCTCGATAAATCCACCCAAAAGCTACCTCGCCGAGACAATCAAACACTTCGTGGTCAACCAAACAACCTTAATACCAGACAATACTCGGTAACCCACATCATTACTCAGGTGTGTAGCACACATGCAACCTGAATTCATGCCAACGCCATCAAATTGTTTAAACCAGTTTATATAACCATCGCCACAAAGGTAAACCAAAAACTGCCACATCTGTTAACCAGATCAACAAGACTCGTTTTTTGTGATCTTACCCTGCTTTTTGAGTGTCGATCTTAGTGGCGTCGAATCGTCTTAATCGGTCAAAAATGAAGTGATTCTTGGGTTAAAAATCCTATTTAAATTTTCTGTAATGTGACATAACTTAAATTATTGAAATAGGGATTAAGCCTATTTCGTTTTTTACATCATTTGATTGTGTTTATCGTATTTATTTAATTGTCCCACCATGTAGCATAAAAAACATTCCGAGGTTGCTCCCGATTTCAGATTATTTCATAGGCCTATTGAAACTGTTTGAATCTTGAACACTTCGCTTCTATTTCCAACGATGTATTAAAGGATTCTCCTTATGGTCAGTAAAGTTTCAAGACGACATACACTTAAGCTTCTTGCCTCAGGTATGGTAGCTGGCGGTGTAGCGGCATGTAAAAGCACTGCGATCGCCGCAGTAGAAGAGCCGTCTACGGCAGCACCCGCCACCCTTCTGAATAAGACCCAAAAAGACCCATGGCAAAACACGCATGACCGCGTTTGGGTTGGCAATAAGTATTGGGCAAACCCAATGGAAGATTGGGAAGTGAAAGATGGCGGTGTTGAAGTCAACAGCTTGGGCGGTAACCGCAGCGTTCATTCTCTTACCCATCAACTGACTAATCCAGATAAGGGCTTCAATGTTTCGGTTGTGGTTCGTCGAGTAGAAAAAACCGATAATGATGGTGGTGGCGGCCTTCGCCTTGGGGCAAAAAGTGATATCAATGAGTACCGCAGCAACTGTTTTGTTCAACGTGGCTACGATCTAGGTATCATTCAGCAAAGACTCGTGCTTGGTCGTGGTGTGAAAAACATCAGTGAAAACATTGATAACAAAGACGTATTGCTTAACCTCAAGGGGACACAGGTTGCGGGCGCGATGACGCTTGAGTTGACAGCGACCCTTCAAGAAACAGGCAAAGAGATTGCTAAACTGACTGAAATCGTACCTAACGACCGCCTAATTGGTAACGTGGGCGTCGTGAGTAACTTCAGAATTGGCTCGACTTGGGGTCCGGCTAAATCTAGCGAGCAAGAAGGCTGTCGCTACCGCTTCAGCGAGTTTGCCCTAAGCGGTGAAGGTTTCTCAGAGAAAGAAGAGCAGCGCTTTGGTCCGATTCTATGGTCAATGTACACCTTGAGTGACTCTCGCAGCTCTGATGGTCATGTCATGAACCTCAGTGTATTGACTGCCCCTATGGGCGATAAAGCCAACCAGTTTGTTGAACTGCAGTTTAAAGATGGCGCGGATTGGAAGTCCTATGCTAAGGCGCAACTTGACCCTCATGGCTGGGTCGCCAACTTTAGCGTGCCTAACTGGGATAACGAGGTAGAGCGTGAGTTCCGAGCGGTTTACTTCGAAAAACACAAAGATGGTACAGAAACGCCTGATGTTTGGACTGGTATTGTGCGTGCAGAGCCAAAAGGCAAGCAGCTCAAAATGGCTGCGTTCACCTGTCAGAATGACTACGCTTACCCTTATGAGCCTCTAGTGAAAAACGTTGTGGCAACCGACCCTGATGTCTTGTTCTTCTCTGGTGACCAACTGTATGAGAGCCATGGTGGTTACGGTGTGGTTCGTGCACCTGAAGACAAAGCTATTCTATGTTACCTGCGTAAATACTATCAATTTGGCTGGGCATTTAGAGAGTCGATGCGCGATCGCCCGACCATCTGTATCCCTGATGATCATGACATCCTGCAAGGTAACTTCTGGGGTGAAGGCGGCTTGCTGATGGAAGAAGAAGCGGCTAAGAAAGACCCTAGCGCGTCAATCACTCCTGGGTATATTCAAACACCGCTGTTGGTTAATACGGTGCATAAGACGCACGCGTCACATCACCCAGCGCCATACAACGCGTATCCAGATGAGTCCTCAAATGGTATCTCAGCCTACTTTGGTGACCTGGTTTACGGTGGTGTTAGCTTTGCCATTCTTTCTGACCGACAGTTCAAGAGTGGTCCAAATCGCGTCGGTGCGGTTCACGGTGGTACTGGTCATAACGAGCACCCACTGTATATCAACAAAGAGCTTGACCAACCAGGCTTGGAGCTTCTGGGTCCAACGCAGGAGGCCTTCTTGGAGAAATGGAGTAAGGACTGGGATAACCACGCACTTAAAGCAGTACTAAGCCAAACCATTATGGCTAACATCAACACCCACAATGGTAAAATTGACCGCTACATGAAGTACGACTTCGATGGTAACGGCTGGCCAATTCAACCGAAGAACAAGGCGGTGGGTATCATGCGTGACTGTATGGCACTACAAATTGCCGGTGATACTCACCTAGCCACTCTGTCACAATACGGCGTTGAAAAGCAGCGTGACAGTAACTGGTGTTTCGCGGTACCGGCTATCGCCGCGGGTTGGCAGCGTTTCTGGTTCCCAGAGCAAATGGGCATTCCTCTTGAGAATATTCCCAAGCACGGTTTGCCACACACAGGTGAGTGTCTAGATTCGTTCGGTTCATTTAACTACGTGTACGCTTGTGCCAACCCAGATAAACCAAAAGGACGCAACCGCTACGTTCGCGCTCAGCAAAAAGGCAGTGGTTTTGGTGTGATTAACTTTGACACCCAAGCGCTGACTTACACTGTCACTGCGTATAAATTCTTAGCGGATGTAACCGACCCAACAGCTGACAACATTTATGACGGCTGGCCGGTAACCATTGCACAAAAAGAAAACCGTGGTGAAAACATCATCGGCTAAACGGCACTAGCTAACCGATGATTCACATTAAAAGCCAGTAGATGACATCTACTGGCTTTTTTACGGTCAACACAAAATATCCGCTTATTGCAGATAGTCTAGTTGACGCAAATGCTCCATAGCGTGCTCATTTCGCTGCGCCTCAGTTGTCTGCTCATACATTGGCAATGACTGGATCCTTGATGTACAACCTGTCGCCAACACTGATAATAATGCGATGGTCATTAGCTTCTTCACTGCGATCTATCCTCTAATTTTCACTCGATATAAAATCTTTGTGACCAGTTTTTGAACGCGCAGAAGGCTACATCAACCCCCCATGGTGGTTATTGATATAAATCATAATAAAATTTGTGATGCCGGTTTTCCTTGAGCACAGCACTGGATGAAAAATAGGAACCTACAGCTTTAGCTCTTGAAGCCTTAACTTCGTGTAATGCTCGAGCGATTGCAGTGGCAGTGCTAATGAACGGTTTCGTGTGGTTTTTTGACTGGCTCTCGGTGGACTTCCGATAGCGCATAAGACGACTGGATTAGGCTCAGGCACTGGCTCGTGCATAGCTCCTTGAGAGTGGCGTAAAGCTGACAAAGCTGCTCGTTCGTCGGTTGGCCTCCCGAGATCTCAAGCTCTAAAAGTGCTGTCTCTGCCTTCAATACGGCGAGTTTGAGGCGGGCTTGATCATCGGCTAGCTCTGAGGGGTTAAAAGATAGGGCAAGTTCAACTATAGCCTTGAGGGATGAAGAATCTTCGCTATCTGGATAAGCGGCGTTGGCTTGCAAAAGTGCGTCGGTAAAAAGCTTTTTCATCATCGCCTCCTCTCGTTTGAATTTACTTTATCTCAGGGTCATTACTAACTTTAGCTAATAGTACTAACTAAAGCTGATAATATCGGTTCTTGCACAATGGTAAACAGTAATATGCGACTCACCTATCACATATTTTCTTATGATAATCATTATAAAAATTGGTGGGCCACTGCATGTTTTAGCTATGCTGTAAACAGGATACCAAGCTCAGCATCAAAAATAATAAGTAATTCCATCACCATTATTATCACTAGATATATTATTTATGGGTACCTAATGACACGCTCACCAAAATTTCTAGCAAGGTGTAAAAATAAAACGCTAAGTGTAATCACTAGGCACAAACATCATAACGATGAACTGAAAGCGAAAAGATCTCGATAAATATTAAACTACCAAACCGGAACTTTACCGCTTTCAGTGGTTAATTGCATGACTTCACCTTTACTCAGGAACCACTCTCGCAGTCCTTCCATCAATATTTACCCGGACCCTCTGACCCACGGAGAAGATCATGTTCGGGTTGGCTTCTTGGACAATAGCAATCACCTCTCCGGTATCATCCATTTTGATCGTCAGGTTAACACCATTTTTGCGACTGATGGCTTGTGATGCCTTATTACCGGCAGCAGCTCCGATAACACCGCCACCGACTGCTGCAATATCAGAGCCTTTCCCGCCCCCGATGCTAGAGCCTAAAATCCCCCCAATCGCTGCACCGGCAACGGTGCCGATAACATTACTATCGCCATCAATCGTTACAGGCTCTGTTTGCTGAATAACGCCTGTTCTCACCTGCTGAATGGTTCTCGTTGAAGACGTATTGTATGCATCACCATATGGGTTGCTCGCGCAACTCGCAAGGACTAAGGCGCCGAAGAAAACAAGCAAAAAATGTAGTACTTTCATATTCCCCCCAGAAATTCCACTTTGAGAATTCAACCACAGGGTTAAGTATAGTAGCAAACATCAACTCTTGACTTACTCTTAGCATTTATATGCATATTGACGACTGAGATATTACGTTCGCAAACTGAGAATACTGATAGGATTCTATACTTTCAGATTACAAACCCCCTTGAGCAAATAACAGCTTTGCAATTAAAACCATCAGCTACCCTCTTCATATCAACTCGAATCAACATTCAATTGAATTACAACCAAAAATAAAGTAAAAACATATCACATTTAACAAGCAAAAATAAAACGAGTTTTTTGTCAGCGTATTTCAGCAAGGAAATCGGTGCTAATAATAGCACCGATTTATATCCCCAGTTGTAAACCAAATACACCGACAAGTAAACGGAGTAATTTACCGCCGTTAACGCTGCGTCAGCTTATAGCGTTTCTCGTACATGGTTTGATTAAAGGCTCTGGCATGTTCCACCAGCGCTTCATACGGTGTATCCGTCACGGTAACAAAGCCGACGTTGTAGTTCTCACCGTCCCAAGCTCGACCTGTCGCTGGCGAATCGGTGTATTGGAACCAGTGCGCGCCAACAAAGTATGGGTTCTCAAGGATTGAGTCCATGTACTGAGTGAACATCTCACCCCGCTCTTGCTGGTTAGCTGTGGTCACAATACCGCCGTGGAACAGGCCAGTATCTGTCGAACCAAAGTGGAATTCACCAATCATCGAAGGCTTGTCGAGCTCTGGCAAACGGCTCCAGTCCCCTTTCGAGTTGAGGTCATTTGCGTAGAGATTGTAGCTCATGATGTCGACATGCGGTGCTGCCCCTTTGGCCACTTCCGGTGTTACGCCCCAAGTGGCAAAGCGCGCGCCCATGTACATGTGGTTAGGCAGTACTCGCTTCACCTCTTGCTCTACCACGGCAAAGTACTGCGCTGAAATCAGTTCAAGCATTTCAGCGTAATCTTCACGCATGGCTGGGTTTAAGCGACCACGATACTCGTACTCCTTAGCAAAACTTGCCCAATCTGCGACGTCAACGCCCCACTTCTGATTAAGCTTCGCAACCGTACCATAACGCTGCTTGAGGTGGCTAACCAAAGCCTCTTTGGCTGGGCTGTCTGCGCTATCATAACTCAGCGCATTGACCACAATACCATATCGGTTGGCTTCATTAGCGGTGTTACCCCAGCTCATCTCGTTGTCAATAAACACACCAATCAGCCATGGGTCGTCCACATCAACCTCGGTTGCGATCTTATCCACGGTATTTTTTGCCGCTTGGACGAAATCAGGGTCGAACGGATCTGGAATTGGTCCCCAATAATCATTACCTGAGCTGATGCCTTTGAACTCACCACCAAACATCGTCCAGCCATTGGCCACATAAGGCACGCGCTCGTTGCCATAAAACGATGGGTCAGCCCAGTTTCCGAGCGAGGTAAAGCCCCAATCGAGCATGCGATCGAGCGAGACATCTTGCCAGATTTCCAGTGCTTCTTGCGGAGTGTCTACGTCATATTTACGCATCAAGTTAGCAAGGTAGAAGCTAAACACCTCGCCTTTCTCAACCGCACCTTTATGTACAAAGGGCACGTAATCATAGGCTTGTGCAAGCTTTGAGTCGTCTTCCGGCAGCCAACTGAACATCGAGCGACGCAGCTCTGACTTCACCTCTCCCCCAGCGCGCGCATCAGGATCGGTAAAATCAACCCCAGTTATGGTCATCGTATCTGTCGTACGCAGATTGTCGATACCAGTCATAAAGTACAGATAGCCATCTGGGTCAATCATATTCCACTGACCGTTGGTTTTCTCGACACGGAAGAAGCCCGTGGCTTCAAACTGTGGTCCATCAGACCAACCACCATAAGCACTGCGGCCCGGGTTATTGGCAACGGTGCCGCGACGGGCAAAATCGTCCATCCCTTGACGTCGCAACTCCTCCTGACTGTTGACCTTTTCAGACCAGTCAGAGCCGGTAAACTGACCAAACTCATCGATAATGTCCTTGAAACGAGTCGTATCTGAGACCAGATCGGGAACCAAACGCAGACCATTGACCAGCAGCTTGTAGTCTTTATTGGGCGACATCAAGAACAGCTGCACGGTATGAATATTATCAAGCTTGGTTAGGTCTTGCTCTCCCCATGAATAGGTGATGGCTTGCCCGTTATAGTTCGCTCTTGGTGGCTCGCCACGCATCCCTGTTACTGCATCCTGACTTGGCTTAGAAAGGGCCATGTAATACGTCGAGTCTGAGTTGGGTGCGATTGCCATCGAGCCAACCATACTATCCACAACACCATCAGCGCTGCCACCTAGAGTGGTGTGCTCGGCTTGATCGATTCGTACGTAGACCTGCACAGGATCATCGGTTGGGTTTTCGATGTCTAGCGCTAAGTTAAATGACTCAACATCACTCCAGTTCCAAGGAGTCGCAGGTCTAAAGGCCACCGAAGGGTATTCGGACTGCTGACTAAACATTACCTCTAGCGTTTGGTCTTGGTTGGTCCCCTTGACTAACTTGGTTTGAGTGCCTGGGTTGAGCTTGGAGCTGACAATATCGAGGTTACCGTTTTCAAATTGACTCAAGCTCTTGATAGTTGGGATCGGCCCAACATCAAAAGTTTGTGCTTGCTGAGCAATAAAGTCGCCAGTCGCATCAACCAGTTCAAAGTTACTTAATATAGCGGTTTGCGCATCAGCTGGGCCTTGAACATAAACCTGGAGTTCACTCAAGTTAGTCAGGTCCAGCTTCTCACCACCGAAATAGCCCGGCATTTTTCGCTTCGAGCCATTAAAGATCAGCTCGACACTGCGGTCTTCACCCGGCTGCAGCTGTACTGCATAGTTAACAGCATTGTCGGCTGATCCCACCATCCCGACTCTATCTGATAATTTAAGCACTAGGCTCAGTGGCTGCTCTTGTGAGGGGTTTTTGACATCCACCACCAAACTGCCCTTGTCGTTCCAGTTCCACTGTCCATCTTGCGGTGCAAATCGAATATGCGGCCAATAGGTGTACTTGTCGGCATCTGATACCGCATCAAACTTCACCTCTAGCTGTGAGGCACCACCGACCTTAATCGCTTTCGCTTTAGCGTGTCCTGTCTTATGGTTAGCAAACAGGTTCTCCTCAACCTGTTTGACTTGAGATGAACCCGATGATTGCGTCGAAGCGCCATTAGGTTCATTAGAGCACCCAAACAACGCCATTGAACTCGCTGCAATGGCTAGGGTCACTACATTTAATTTCATCCCTATCTCCTTTAAAAGCCTTACGCGTCATAGCTCCAGTACACAACGCGTTTTTGCAGGTAGTTCTCAATGCCATGAATACCATCCTCACCACCTATGCCACTGCGCTTATGTCCTGAGTGATAGCCTTGCACATTGCCCGTGATCATACGGTTAACAAACACCGTGCCGACCTCAAGCTCATTGATGGTCTTCATGATCTTATTGATATCGCTGGTGTAAATGTAAGACGACAGGCCTTCCTCACGGTTGTTACCAATTTCAATCGCTTCTTCGAGGCTAGACACTTTGATGATTGGCATTACAGGGGCAAACAGCTCTTCCGCTGCAATCGGCATGTCTGCCGTGACATTAGTCAGAACGGTCGGTGCAAACCAGTGCCCTTTGGTAAATTGCTCGCCCTCAGGGCGTCCACCACCAATCTCAACCTTGGCACCTTGCGCCACCGAAAGCTCAACCATAGTCGCAACGCGATCTAGGCCGGCCTGAGTAACACTCGGGCCCATATCAACATCGGTCATCGGATCGCCAACGCGAATTTGCTTCACTCGCTCTAGCACCTTAGCGGTGAACTCTTCGGCAACCGACTCATGAACCAGCACCAATTCATTACAGATACATACCTGTCCACAGTTGGCATAGCGAGAAATCACCGCCGCCTCAGCGGCCTTGTCGATATCGGCATCTTCCATGACGATAAACGCCGCTTTACCACCGAGCTCTAAGACTAGGCCAGACACGTTGTCAGACGATGCTTTGTAAATGGCCTGTCCCGCGCGCGTACTTCCGGTTAGCGACACTAGACGCGTTAAGGGGTGAGTGACTAGCCAAGAGCTGACATCAATGCCCGCGCCACTGACCAAGTTAATCACACCCGCAGGGATACCCGCTTCTTCGACACACTTACAGAACTCCGACGCAGTCACTGGCGTTGCCTCATGTGCTTTCAAAATCATGGTGTTACCAGTAACCAAGGCCGGGCCAATCTTACGACCAATCAAAGCAAGCGGATAGTTATAAGCACATAGGCCCAGTGTCACCCCGTAAGGCACGCGGTTGATATAGATCTGCTCGTTGGCGGCATCAGAAGGTGCGATTTCACCATGAATACGACGCGCAGCCTCAGCGGAATACGTCATATAGTTCAAAGTATCATCGAATTCACCGTAGGCTTCAGGTAAGGTTTTGCCCTGCTCTTTGACCAACAGGTGAGCAAAGTGATCGCGCTTGGGCTTCATTACCTCAATCAGCTTAAGCAGGTAACGACCGCGCTCAATCGCTGGTAGCATCTGCCAGGCGCGCTGCGCCTGCTGCGCACTCTGCATCGCTTGCTCAACATCCTCTTGAGTACAATCTGGGATGGTTGCCCAAACCGTCTCGTTCGCCGGATCAATCACATCAAAGGTTTTGCCGTTTGAGGCATTTACCCATTCACCATGGATAAAACAAGGGTAGTGTTTCACGTTATTAGTCATATTGATTACCGTTTCTTATTTCCCTAAAAATACTGGTTCACGCTTTTCAACAAAGGCTTTAAAGCCTTCATCGGCGTCATGGGTGTCATAGAGCTCATCTGCAAGCGATTTTTCAAGCTCAAGACCTTTCTCAAGCGATAGCGCCACCCCACCCTGTATCGCGCGCTTAGTCGCTGCGACGGCTAAGGCAGGGCCTGCTGAAATGGCTTTGGCATAGGCGACCACCTCATCAGACAGTTGCTCTGGCTGATAGAGTCGATTGACCAATCCCCATTGTTCAGCCTGCTCTGGAGTGAAGCTCTCCCCGGTGGCTAATAGTTCCAGCGCGCGTGTTGCACCAACTAATCGCAGCAAGCGTTGAGTTCCACCATTACCTGGGATCAGGCCAAGCTTGATCTCTGGTAAACCGAAATAGTATTTACCCGATGCTGCAAAGCGCACATCACAGCTCATTGCAATCTCAAGTCCGCCGCCCAGGGTATGTCCCTCGATTTGCGCGATATAAATCTTATTACTTGCCTCTATCGTCGCCATATTGCGACGCGCTTGGTCAACCATGCGCTGATTATCTTCGGTTGAGTTGGCCTGAAACGCCTTGATATCTGCACCGGCGCAAAAGAAGCGCTCGAGTGCGCTGCGAATCACCACCGCATTAACCTGCGAGTCTTGCTCCGCTTGCTCGAGTGCTTGTGCAAACTGAGTGACAAACTCGAGATCATAAGCATTGGCTTTGGCGCGATTCAGGGTGATCACACCAACACGATTATCGTGACAATAAGTCACCCAAGGTTGTTGACTCATAT
Source organism: Vibrio glycogenivorans (assembly GCF_051660965.1). Lineage (NCBI taxonomy): Bacteria > Pseudomonadati > Pseudomonadota > Gammaproteobacteria > Vibrionales > Vibrionaceae > Vibrio > Vibrio glycogenivorans. The sequence continues at coordinate 187,942 of NZ_JBPVIS010000003.1, forward strand.
TACCTCCTCTATTTTTGTTGAAAATTCAGCGCGAATTGTCTGATTATCTTGACCTAAACTTGGTGCGCCTTTTGGACTGGTAAAGACATGACCATCAATGCGAATTGGACAGCGGGTGGTCTGGTAACTCTGGCCATCGCTCAGCTCGACCGTCTGCAGCATGTTAAGGATCTTGAACCCATCGTGGGCCAGCATTTGCTGCCAATCGAGCACCTCAGCACACCAAATATCAGCTGGCTCTAGAATGGCTAACCAATGCGCTGTGCTTTCAGTTAGCAGAAACTCACGAATAATCGTTTTAATCTCATCACGGCGTGGATACCATTCGCTAGGGTCAGGAAATGCTAGCAGCTCTTGAGACTCAAGGAGGTGACCCAATTTGGTTATTGAGCCCATCGCCAGCACCATGTAGCCGTCTTGAGTTTGATAGAGACCATAAGGCGCCGCCACTAACGGGTGCGCACCATTCACCTCACCGCGAACCACGGGCTGGTCATCTTGGTAGTACAAGGTCAGTGGCTCGAGCTGAAAATCTAAGATGGCCTCAAGCATGCTCACTTCGACTAGCGTGCTCTCACCGGACACCAGTGCTGCCAAAATACCTTGCACCAACTGACCGCCAGCGAGCATATCGGCAATCGCTAGTCCCATTGGCACTGGGCCGTCTTGGTCGCTGCCGGTTTGCCAGGCTAATCCTGATAAGGCTTGCAGCAGCAGATCTTGCCCTGGCTTGTCACGCCATGGTCCCTGCGTCCCGTAGCCTGAGATCGCCCCATAAATCACGTCAGGATTAAGGGTTTTGACTTGCTGATAATCCAGGCCTAAGCGTGTCATCACGCCAGGTCTAAAGTTGTGCAGCACCACATCCGCCTGTTTGACAAGCTCTTTGGCCAACTGCTGGTCATCAGGAGAACTTTTCAGGTCTAGCTCGACACTCTCTTTGTTGCGATTGATCGCCTGGTAAAACGATGACTCTCCGCAAAGGCGGTAAGACTCTCCGTAAAGATGGCGCGATAAGTCCCCCTTGCCAGCTTGCTCTACCTTTATCACGCGAGCACCTAGGTCTGCCAAACGCATTGACGCGCTAGGACCAGACAAGAGTTGGGTGAAATCGAGAACGGTAATGCCCTCTAACGGTAAATTCATAACCCAAACTCCTCGATAATTGATAGGTTATCTTGACCAAGGCGCGGAGCCGGCTTGTCAGATTTAATCACCTGGCCATTGATGCGAATTGGGCAGCGCGTGGTGCGGATTTGTGTCTGCTCATTTCGAGCCAACACTAATTCCATATCCAACGCTTGGTAAGCCTCGCTGGCCATCAAGCGTGGGTAGTCATAAACATCTGAGCACCAGAAACCAATATCTTGAAGGCGTGTTAACCAATAGCTTGAAGACTGTGCTTTGAGCACTTTGGCAATGATCGCTTTCGCCTCGTCACGCTCGGTGAAATACCTTTCACCTTGACAGTAAGGCTCAAGCTCTACGCTATTTAACACCGTGTTAAGCTGTGAAAGGTCACCCATTGCTAGCGCAATGTTGCCATCTTTGGTTTGGTAAATCCCATACGGGGCACCTAAATACGCATGAGCGTTGGATTCTTTACTGCGCACCGGGGCGAAATCGGCATTATTCAGGTAAGCAGTGAGTCCCTCGAATTGGAAATCCACTACCGATTCCATCAAGCTGACATCAACCTTGGCCCCCTCACCGGTGCGACGTCTGCGCACCAAGGCAGCAAGGACGCCCTGGACAAGGTGCGTCCCACACAGAATATCCGCTACCGCAGCGCCAAATGGGATCGGCAGTTGCTCTTGATCGCCGCTTAACCATGTCAAACCTGACATGGCCTGAGCAAGCAAATCTTGATCAGGCTTAGTGCGCCATGGCCCTTCTTCACCATAACCACTGACTTGGGCATAAACCAATGTTGGGTTGAGCTGTTTGATGGTGTCGAAGTCAAGCCCTAAACACTGCATTTTCCCAGGACGAAAGTTATGGGTGATCACATCCACTTTGCCGATCAGCTTCCTGATAAGCTCAATGTCGTCAGGATTATTCAAATCGGCGGCAAACGACGATTTATTGCGGTTAACAGTATGAAACAACGCACTATCGCCATTCGCCCACATGCCCTTGGTCGCTAGTTGGCGACACGCATCGCCATATTTCGGCTGCTCGATTTTAATCACCCGAGCACCGAGATCTGCAAGGCGAAGACCTGCGTAGGGTCCAGACATAGACTGGCTGAACTCTAATACCGTTATTCCTTCTAACGGTTTTTTCATAGTTTGACTTCCTCAGAAGTAATTGTGCTTTTAGCTTGCCGACACGGTAGCACCTGTACCACCTAGGGTCGTAATTAGGTGGCCGTTACCATTCAGGTCTACCGTGCCAGCAAATTTGAGGCTCTTACGCATATAACCATATTCGGACATGGCTATATTCGGCGTATTAGCGCAATTATTATCATTCCATATATAAATATCGGATTCACATATAAATTAAAACCCACTTTTTTCAAAATAGTCAAGATAAACAGAAAAGCACGATTCAAATTTGTGACCACACAGCTAATTACCTCGCTTTGATCCTAAATATGACGACACTTTTGTTACATAAGCGGGATTTCAACCGTGACTGACGACAAAGTGAGATCGCGATCAAAATAACCTCAACTAGTTAAATTTCCATTTGAATAACACATTCATATTTGAATATAGTATTTGTATCGACCTTATGGAGGATGTATGACACGTATTAACTTAGATTTAAGCGGTGATCGTTGGCAGATGGAGCGCATGCGCCCAGGCCAAGGCGTCATCGAGGGACTTCACCTTTTACCGGCGGAATACCAAGGAACGCACTTTAGTTGGAACTTTGCTAAGGTGCCGGGTGATGTCTACACCGACCTTTACCGAGCAAATGAAATTGACGACCCATATTTTGGTCGTAACATGCACCGCGCCAAGTGGGCGGCAGAATATGAATGGTGGTATAGCCGTCGCTTTGCGTTGCCTGATGAAATGCAGGGTAAAAAGATCCGCTTAGTCTTTGAAGGCGTGGATTACAGCTGTGAGGTATGGCTCAATGGTCATTACCTAGGCAAGCACGAAGGTATGTTCTCGGAGTTTGAGTTTGATATCACTGAGTGTGCAAGCTTCGCCGATTGGCGCGATGGCTCAAACATGCTGATGGTTAAACTTGATCCGCCGCCAAAGAACTACCGCAACTGCGGCGGTAAGAAAGTTAACTTCTCTGGTGACTACTTCTCTGGCCTAGTACCGTTTGGTATCTGGCGTCCTGTCCGCGTTGAAGCAACTGACAATGTACGCGTATCTGAGATCCGTACTGATGTGAAGGTTCAGGGCGATGACAAAGCCGTAGTCAATGCAAGCTACACCGTTGTCAACCACGAGAGCAGCGCTAAAGAAATCACTTTGGTTTCTCACCTACGCGGTAAAAACTGCGAAACCGGTGACTACTTCAGCGAAACCAAACTCACCGTTGCGCCAGGCGAGCATGAGGTAACAACACAGATTGATGTTGACGATGCCAAGCTGTGGTGGCCGTGGGATATGGGTGATCAAAACTTGTACTCACTCGATGTGTTCGTTAAGCAAGATGGCACTGAGCTAGACGTCGCCTCTGAAACCATCGGTCTGCGTGAAGTCACCATGGACTTCAACCCGGGCTATACCCGCGATGAAGCTGAGTTCCCTTGGACCTTCTTTATCAACGGCAAGCGCCACTTCCTGCGCTCAGCCTGTTGGGGTGGTCAGCCTTCGTTCCTTTACGGTCAGAACAGCCTGAAGAAGTACGAAAAACGCCTAGAAATGGTGCGCGAAGCGAATATCAACAACCTGCGTATCTTCGGCTGGCACCCGCCTGAGATCCCTGACTTCTATCGCCTGTGTGACGAGCTAGGTATCACAGTATGGACCAACTTCACGCTGGCAACTCAAGCCTACCCTGAAGATGAGACCTTCATCAATGGCGTACTGCACGAGTGTGTTGAGACGGTTAAGCAGCGTCGTAACCACCCATCGAACATCTTCTGGATGGGGGGTGAAGAGGTCTTCTTCTCCGGTGCACACGAAGAGAGCGGTAACAAGAAACTGATGGAGATCATCGGCGAATCGGTAGCTGAGCACACTGACGTTCCATACGGACTTGCTTCACCGCTAAGCTCTGAGTCAGCGCAAAACATGGGCTTTAAAGCGCATGAGTCAATCCATGCTAACGAGCACTACTACCAAGGTGGCGCTGAGTTTATGGAAGAATACTACCCAGCGCTCGACTGCTGTATTATTCCTGAGCTAACCGCGGCCTCGGCGCCTTCCATCGACAGCCTGAAGAAATTCATTCCTGAGAATGAGCTATGGCCAATGGGTCCAAGCTGGGCATACCACTGGGCGGATATCGATATTCTTAAGAACCTCAACTTTGAAGTCTTTAATGACTACAAGCTAGGTTCACTAGAGGAGTTTGTTGAAGCTACGCAGATCGCTCAAGGTACCGTGATTCAATTTGCGCTAGAAACCTATCGTCGCCGCAAGCCGAAGATGAGTGGTGTGGCACTGTGTCACTTTATTACCCATGTGCCAGACATCAAATGGGGTGTCGTGGACTTCTACGGTGAGAAGAAGATCAGCTTCGATTACCTAAAACGCACCTATCAGCCAGTGCTGCCAAGCCTTGAGTTTAGCAAGCGCCGCTGGGATGCTGGCTCGAAATTCAACGCAAACCTTTGGATTGTCAACGACTATCAGCATGCGCTTGAAGGCGTCACGCTTGAGTGGGAAGTGATCTACCAAGGCAAACCAACTGGTTGCAAAGGTGAGTTGACTCAAGATGTTGCTATCGACAGTGCGACGCAACTGGCTGGAATCGAGTGGCTAGTGCCAAGCGATGCCGAGAAAGAGTTCGAGGTGGTTCTAACACTGAAAGACCAACAAGGTGTCGAGATTGCTAACAACCACTACGTGCTGCTGATTGGCAACCAAGAGCAAGCCAAAGAGCAGAGCCTTAAGTTCCTTGCAGAGGCTCAAGAGCGTCTAGAGCGCCACGGTCACTGTATCTACCGCTACTGGCCGGAGATGTGGGACTACGAGTAATTTGTTCACTAATAAAGAGGCAGTAATGCCTCTTTTTTTTCATTAAGGATAAGAGTATGAATCAACATATCACCATGAGTTTGGATAACCACAGCAGTTACCTCACCAGCAAAGCCCTACCCGCATATACACCACTAGACTTCCCAGGTTGGCAAGGACTCGCTATTGAAGACAACAAGTTCTTTATATTTGTATTTGATATCGAAGCCAATGCCGCCGAGTTTCCCCTGCACAGCGATGAAAACACTTGGTTAGCGTATGTCATCGAGGGCCAAGGCACCCTATTCGCCGGCACCAAAGACAACCAGGAAAAGACCTCACAGATAGAATTTAAAGCAGGTGACGCCATCACTTTTGAAGCGAATACGCCACATGCTTGGCAGGTTGGGGACAAGGCTAGTAAGATTTTGTTCTGCCGCAATAATTAAAGGCAGAGGCGAGAATCGAGAGGCGAGAGGCGAGGAGATCGCTTGCGGAGACGACTTCGTTCCCAAACGCAAAGCAAGGGCGTTGTTGGATTAATGTAGCGATACAAACCCTAACAGGCATAAACACTTACAACGATCACCCCCTCGCCTCTCGCAGCGCAGCGATCTCGCTTCTCGCCTCTCCAAAGCCTAGACTTTGGTGCGGTTTTGATATTTCCCCAACACCTGCCGGCGGATCTGATAACGGCAGAGATGGTAGGCTTTATTCGCTAGGTCATATTGGTGACACAAGCCCCACTGCAAGCCGGGATCGGCTAAAGTCGCTTGGTCATCTGATGGTGGACGATAGATCCCGAGTGATTCTGGGGTTCCTTTGATATAGGACATAATGTCAAAGTTGATACCATCGGCTGCCCATTGGATGGTGTTCTTTTCGGGGCCTTCGCCGGTGATCAGTGAGGCGATACCGCGGTTGTGGAGCCATATGGCTAGCTCACTACCACTGTTGGAGATCGGGTTATACTCTGATTTTACATAAGGTCCAAAGATTTTATCGGCAATGGCAACACCGTGCTTGGTCTCGCGCCCACCCATGTTCATTTGCTCGCCCATAGTCTCGCCTTTGTAGTAAAGGTAAAACTTGTCGCGAAAGACCATCAGGCAGGGATCACAGACCTTGTGACTATCAAAACTGCCCTTGGACTTGACCAAAGAGCGCTTGTCCTCTTCACCAAGCCACTCGCTGACGCGCTGTGGGCTTAGGATAGGCTCAGATAATTTGGTCCACGGGCCAAATGGCGAATCTGACCACGCCAGGCCAATCTCTACAAATTGACCTTGGGTACAAGGGGTACTTGTAGTCTGATAAACCAGATAGAATCGATCTTCATAAACCAGCACTTCGGGCGCGGACACCGCTAGGTCATCATATTGACCGGGCTCACCAACCTCAATTGCTGCGCCTTGCTCACTCCACGTAATACCATCGTCAGAGATCGCATGCCACACAACAGCCTGTTGGTAAGGGAAAGCTTTGTCGTGCGGGCGAACCTTGAGTGGTTTGGGTTGCCGGTCCTCCTTGGTGTACCAACAATGATATTGCCCCTCGTGTTGAATAATCGCACTAGGGTCGCGGCGAAAAATGCCAGCCTGCTTAGCAAAATCACCTTTGAGTGGCAACACATCGAACTCGATAAGCCACTCGGGGCCTCTTTGGTCATAACCAAGTTCAATCGCTCGCAGAGTGGCTAAGCTGCGCTTGTTGTGTGAATAAATCATCCTTTCCTCGTCATAGTTAGCTCTGTTGGCTCGACTCCTACCCACAGAGCCAACAGTCTAGCTATTTAGAGTGTGCGTCTATACTGCCGGCTTCAACATTTGCATGTCAGCGCACGCCTGTTTGTCCAAATAATCGGCATTGTGCAAACGAAACGATGCCCAGTATCCGCGCCAGCGTGGATCGCTGGTTAATACATCAGCCATCTGGTCGATGGCAATCTGGCGAAGATTGTCGTATTCACTGTCGTAGAAATAGTTTATCTGCGTGTCTTGATTAATATCGTAAAGCTCTTGGTAGCCTGTTGAAGCATTGTAGCCATACAGCCATTGCTCCTGCCCAACATCTATCTTAATCCCGGCGCCCAGATTCATGCCGACATGCATGCCTAATTGAAAGACTTGCTGCAAAGGCTCTCGCTCGGCTCCAACGGCAACAGGGATGAGGTCGCACCCTTCCATATTGAGCGGCTTTTTGATGCCAGCAAAACCAAGTAGAGTTGGTGCGATATCCAGCGAAGAGCACGTTTGTTCAACGCACTTATCCACCAGCCCATAAGAGTTAGGTGCCTTAATATATAAAGGCACTGAGAATATATCCGGTTGAAAATAGACGCCTTTATCAGCTAAACCAAGTCGAGTGTTCATGTCTCCGTGGTCTGCAGAAAAAACTATCGCACACTCATCCCAAAGCCCGGCAGATTTCAGGTAATCAATCAAAATCCCCACGGCGCAATCGACGACTTCAACCTGTAATAAGTGCGCAGCAATATAATCCTTAGCCAGTTCATCGTCGTACATTCCCCAGTATCGCTGATACAAAGGATAGATAGTGCTCTCTGAAGGCTCTGCGTCATTGTTCCTATTGACGTAACTATAAGGCAGATTTATCGCGGCTTTAATCGCTTGATATCTTGCCTCGAAACCACTGGGTATCGAGTATGGTTGATGAGGATCGAAGAAATCCAGTTGGGCAAAGAATGGTTGGTCTGGTGCTTGACGCAATGCCGCCTTGATTTGACGAATGGTCAAGTCGGCTAAGAAGGTCGAATAATGGGCTTGTGTAGGAAAGTCTGAGCCATCGATTTGCTCAATCCAGCCACCAAACGAATTGGCTTTTGTTTGGCGATCGGCTTGCAGGCCGGTCAATTCACGCCGATACCTTGGCGGCAACACCCCCATTGAATCGAGATAGTCGATGTATCTATCATCATCCATCGTCGGTGGCCCCCAGCGATCCCAGGCGTGAACATTCTCGCCAAAGGTGCCGATAAACTTCTCGACCCCAACATGGCATTTACCAGCATGCTTAAGTGTATAACCCTCAGCCTTGAGATAATCCTGAAAAATCACATCATCACAACTCAAGTCGGTTTTACACCCTACCGGTGCGCGCTCGGAATTAGTCAAGTAAGGCGGATGCATTCCGGTGAACATTGCCGCACGTGCAGGACCACACAGAGGACTGGTGGTATACGCCTGAGTAAAGTTCACCCCTTGCTCAGCAATTAAGTCGATATTGGGCGTTCGTATCACTTTGGATAGATGTCGATCGTTTTTGTAGCAGTCAGGAGAAATCATATCGACAGTGATCAGAATCATATTGGGTTTACGATCTACCTGTGATACCTGATAACCGTGCTTTCGTTCTGTCCGGTTCAAAAACTTATGATCAACTGTTGAGCGCATACACTCTTAACTCCACATATATAATAGCATTTTACTAATAGATTATTAGCCATAATAAGCACAAAAACCGACAAACTAAATATAATTAACGAAATATCACATGTAAAAAACGAACCAAAATCTTTAGTCTGTTTATATACCAATCACTCTGTGATGGGCATCGATATTTCAATCTGAACCCCAGCTAAATTTATCACTAAGTGATACACTTTATGCACTTTAGATTCACGCTAGACTTGCTATGAAAAACTCTCCTATGATTCTCGGTGATACCGTGGGTATCACACCAATAAGGATTCGCTCATTTTGGGATGTGATTGGTGATGAAAGTTACCTAAACATCTGGCCTAGAGATAGAAAACTCCCTATGGCCGATAACACCTTGGTGATTATCTATACCGAAAAGGGTCAAGGTTTGATCGAGCTAAACTCGGGTGAAATCATTAAGATCCGTGGTAATAGTCTTCTTTTTTTAGAGCCAGCTTCCATTAAAGGATATTGGTGTGACGGATATATGTGGAAGCTCTTTTGGATAGAGGTTTACATAGAACAACAACTCAAAGATCTAGTAACGAAACAAAAAACCATTCAGTTTGAAAATAATCGTTACTTCAATCGCCAGTTCGAAGAACTACTGACTGTGTTTGCCAATGATGACATTTACTCTCGAAACTATGCGGCGGCTCTTTTTAATAAGATTTTCCATGAGTGGCTATTGATCAATAACTCTCAAAAGGGCTCAAAGAATCAAGAGTTGGTATCCTCAGTTATCGATGAAATGTATTATCACCTCTCGGAGAATTGGCATGTTAGCCAGATGGCAAAATATGCCGCTTGTAGTGAACAGCATCTAAGAAAGCAGTTTTTGATCTACACGAAAACCACACCGAAAGACTACTATAAAGCACTAAAACTGGATATCTCACTGGGTATGCTGAAAAGGGGCACAAAACCAGTTAACCAAGTCGCGTATGAATTAGGTTTTTCCGACGCTTACCATTTCAGTAACTCATTTCGTAAGTACTTTGGCTACAGTCCCTCAAAGGTGAAACCCGTTATGTTGTCTCGAAACGAGATATCCATCGAGCATCGACCTGCCTTGTCACCAGAGTAGAACGTCAGATGCCCAAGTCACCTCAATCTGTCATTGCAGCGAGGTTTACTTGGGTATCGTCCTAGATTGGGTCGTGGCAAGAATACTGACAAGATGGGCCGAAGCCATGCGGGTCCTGTTGTGGTGGTGTCTTCCAGATATCAATGTCACTCAGATCCCCTTCAGGACCAAAACCTGAGTCAATTGGATATATCTCTTTAGGCTCAGCCATTGTTTCTGCTAATTCCTCGAGCACGACTTCACTGCTGTCCTTTGCAGCACTGTGAGCACAAACCAAAGCGATGATCAGGGACATCATCGCTAACTTTATAACCTTAGCTAGCGTTATCAAAACACTTCCTCTTTCGTTCAAATCGGGCTGAGCACTGCTGACCAGCCCGATTCATACCTTTACTGACCAAAACGGTTGGTATATAGGCGCTGGTTAAAGTTACGTGCCGACTCTACCAACTCTTGATACGGCTCATCAGCGATCGAGACAAAGCCAACGTTAAAGTTTGCCCCATCCCAAGAGCGACCGGTTGCCGGAGAATCTAGGTATTGGAACCAGTGCGCACCGACCATATAAGGATCATCGACAATCGACTGCATGTAATGCGCATACATCTTGGCTCGCTCTGCCTGATCGGTCACGGTGATAATACCGCCATGGAACAACCCAGAGTCCGTTGCGCCAAAGTGGAACTCACCGATCATAGTTGGCAAGTCGAACTCCTCGAGTAATGGACGCCAGTGCGCTTTGGGTGAATTGAGATCATTGGAATACAAATTGTGGCTCATAACGTCAACATAAGGTGCGGCCCCGCGCAGGACTTCTTCTGTCACACCCCAAGGAGCAAAACGTGCGCCCAAGTACATGTGGTTAGGTAACACACGCTTGATCTCTTGACGCACAATTGAGAAATACTGCTCAGATAACATTACCTTCATCTCAGCGTAGTCGTGCTCCATACCTGCACTCAAAGTAGTTCGGTATTCGAACGACCGAGCAAAATCTTCCCAAGACGCTATCTGAGTCCCCCAGTGCTGGTTTAACTCATCCACGGTTGGGTATTTTGATTTAAGATGCTCGACAAAAGCCGCTTTAGCCGGGCTCTCACTGGCATCATAGCTCAATGCATTGATGATCAAACCGTAGTGATTGGCTTGATTATTCGGGTTACCCCAACTTGCCTCGTTATCAACAAACACGCCAAGTAGCCAAGGATCATTGACATCAACCTTGCTTGCCACGTCCTGCGCCATCTGCTTGGTGCTGACTATAAACTCCGGGTCAAATGGGTCATGAAGTGCTCCCCAGTAGTCATTCCCCGAACTGATACGAGCGTGGTCACCACGGATCCACCCATGCGCCTGATAAGCAACCTTCTCGGTGCCAATGAAGTCGTCACCAATCCAGTTACCCAAGGTGGTAAAGCCCCACTCGCGCATACGCTCTAGAGTCACCTCACGCCAAATATCCATCGCTTCGTCAGCGCTATCGGTTTGATACTTTCTCATCAGGTTAGAGATATAAAAGCTAAACGTCTCACCGTTTTTGATTGCGCCCTTATGAACTCCTCGCGCGTAACCATAGGCCTGAGCATAAGGGCTGTCATAATCTGGCAGCCAACTGAACATTGAATGACGTAAATCAGACGCGATAGTGCGTCCCTCGCGGGTTACATGATTGTCAAAATCAACCCCGGTAATGGTCCCCATATCAACATTGCGAATATTGGCTAAACCCGTGATAAAGAACAGATAACCTTCTGGGTCAACCAAAGCCCATTTTCCATCGACTTTCTCCGTTCTAAAGAAACCCGTCGCCTCAAGCTTTGGCCCATCGGCCCAGCCACCAAATTTGCTTCTATCATCAAACGAAGTCGATTTTTCCATGCTCGCTAGTGTTTCAGCGCCCTTGGCACGCAACTGCTCATCGCTATGGACTTTGCCGCGCCAATCATAGCCGGTAAATTGACCATACTGATCCACCATGCCCTTATATCGAGACAAGTTAGCATCGATATTCGGTATCAAGCGGATGTTGTTAACGATGATAGTGCGGTCTTTACTTGGGTTTTGCAGATACAACTTAACGGCATAAATACTACTGGTATCAAGCTCATCAAGCCCCCAGCCACGACTGATAGGCTGAGCATTGTAGGACAGTCTTGGTGGCTCACTACCAATCCCAGAGTCAACATGACCGGTCAGAATGCTCAGCGGCATATAGTAGGTGTTGGTACTCTCGGCTGGCAGCGTGATGTAGTTGGTCATACTGTCAATAAAGCCGTTGGCAGTCCCGCCCTTGTAGGCTTCTTCGGCTTGGTCAACGCGAATGTTGAGCTGTACTGGTTCAGTTAGAGGGTTTGCTATCTCTAGCGCAAGGTTAAAATCACCGACCTCAGACCAATCCCATGGCTGCGCTTCCCTGAAGGTGACACTTGGATACTCTTCATCTGCTGAGTAGCGGATCTCCAGACCATAGCCGTCACCTTGCTCCACGAGTTTTAGCTCGCTGCCGACAGGACGAACATTTTTGATCGGCCCTTGGTCAAAGCTCATCACATCGAGTAAGGTCTCAATGGGCTCTTTGGCAATCACCACCTGCTCGGTTGCCGAGACAAAATCTCCGGCTGCAGCGGTCAGTTCAAGGTTATCAATTAGAATCGTTTGCGCATCTTTTGGTCCCTGCACAATCACTGCAAACTCAGCCAATTGGCGCAGATCAAGCTTTTGTCCCCCCCAATAACCATTCAACTTACGTTGGCTACCATTAAACTGCAGGTCTACCTCGGTCGACTGACCGGCTGGCACAGTAACAGCGTAATTCAGTTGATTAGAACTTGCCCCCATTAACCCTGCTCTATCACTGAGTTTAATAACAACATCGGCTGGGCGCTCGAGTGGATTGGACAGTGTCAGTTTCAGGCTACCCCGATCATTCCAATTCCATGTCCCGTTCTCTGGCGTGACCTTGACATTTGGCCAGCGTCTCGCCTTGTCTTGCTCAGACACTGCCTCAAAGTCTACTTGATAGCTGCCACTGACTTTACTCAATGTTGCGTGGTTTACCGTTGCCCGTTCGAAAAAACCATCCAATTGCGCATCTTGGTTCGTGACCACACCGAGCTCACTGGTCACATCCGTGGTGGTATTCGCTAGTGCGAAGTTAATGCTACAAAACATAATAGAGGACAGTAAAACGGCAACCTGGGTTTTCCTAGGTTTCATATCGTCTACTCAAAGTTTTTATCTAAAATCTTGTCTAATCATTGACACAAATCACCATCGACTGCGTCAAAAAAATCGGTCAATCAGTCGCCTTTTTTGGCTATACAAATCGCTTGAAAAAATATACTTATCAATCCTTTAAATTGCAGTGATCTTGGTAGCAAATGAGGAGCGTTTTTTAGTTGTCAGCCAGATACTTTATGTATACTTTTTACATCCATCCGGTTATTTTGCATTTATTTTCAAACACTTAATAAAATGGAATTTTACATCCCTATATGATCTTGACCATAATTTTTGTGACATATCAACCAATTCCAATAGCTCAGTGTTTTACTTTCACTCTTTTCACTTATGATTGTGGCGGTCAATCAGGGAATATCGCGCAACAAAACATTTTTGTGCAAGGGCAATTTGGCAGATGTAAATAGCAATCCTGATAAGAGTTACCTTTTGTTGTGTTTGCTTACATTTTAAGTGCGCTTAAATCTTATTACTTTAAGCAGAGTTATCTTCGTCAAATTAAAGACCTCTTTTCGTTGGCAGTTTATCAACCAATACCATTAACCTAGATACATGGAGAAAGTATGAAAACGGATTCAAATAGAGTCGCCATGGGCAAGGTTTGCCTGATGTACTTTTTTTATAATTTCTTTTGGTCACTAAGTACAGGCTCACTATTTGCCGTTTGGTTGAATGACAAGGTTGGCATCGAAGGATCACAAATCGGTCTTCTTTTTGGTTTAAAAGCGGGTATCGCCGTCTTGTTTAAGCCTGCAATGGGCTATGTGATGGACAAGCTGGGGATGAAAAAACACCTGGTTTACTTCATCTCTATCTTAAGTGTCGCGATTGGTCCTTTCTATATTTTTGTCTACGGGCCGCTATTGAGCGATCCCGACACCTTTATGCTCGGCATTCTCGCCGGCTCAGTCTATTTAGGTATGCTGTTCCAAGCTGGCAGTGCAGTCATCGCTTCTTATTGTGACCGTTTTGCTCGCTGCCACAATAACGACTTCGGGCTAGTCAACGGGTTCGGCATCTGCGCTTGGGGGGCATCGGCAATTTTGGGTGGATACCTGTATAATATCGACCCTGATCTACTCTTTTATGCATGCAGCGTTGCAGCGTTCTTAATGTTTGCCTTCGCCATTTCACTGCGAGTGAAGTACCTTGATGACGCCGATAACGAAGTTATCTCAGCAGAAAAAATCCAGCGTCACGATGTCGTCAAGCTATTCAAAAACCCTAAATTCTGGGCGTTCATGACCTATTCAGGCACGATTTCGGTGGTGTTCTGGACATCGATGACCCAATTCACCCGCTACTTTATCGAGTTCTTTCCGACTCAAGAGGCAGGTGTGACCTTCAGCTCGAATATGGATGGCCTGACCGCTATTTTCCTGTTCGGTGTCAGTGCTTGTGTGCCTTTGGTCATAAAAAAAATCGGTGCAAAAGGCAGCTTAATTCTTACTGCCATCGGCATCACCACGTTTTTATTAATGATTGGTTATGCCGGTTTGGGTGAAGAAAAAAACCTCACCTTGGCGATAATCGCAAAATTACTCTTCGGTATCACTAACCCATTGCTCATCGTCTCCGTTTTCGCCTACGTGGCGGAGCAATTTGATAAGAAAGTGAACTCGTTTACTTACATGTTTGGCTTCCAGGTGGTGAACAACATCATGACCGCGATAGCCTCACCAATCATGGGAACCATGTACGATAGTTACGGCTTCCCCATGAGTTATATCTACTGCGGTATTTTTGCCGGCTCTGCAACGATTCTCGCAATGTTTACATTAAGCTCGAAAAAACAATCTCAAGAAACCGTCCAAGATAGCGAGGAAAACGCGCAAACGGTTTCAGCTTAATAGTATCTAAACCATTTTTCTTATAGCCCAACTTACTAAGTGCGGCGACTTTGATATGACCTATCGAGATGTGAACTCGTTAGGAATAGTTTTATAAGTTTGATTAAATAATGTGGTAATAATCATGGAACATAACCTTTCAAGACGTAACATGTTAAAAGCAGTGGGGGGCACCATCGTCGCTGGCGGTGTGGCTCACTATGGATTATCCGGCTCAGGTTCGGTGGCTCACGCTCAAGAGCAAACAGAAATCGCAAAGCCTGCGGACTTTTCAGATAACTGGGGCAATACTAATGACCGTATCTGGCTTGGTGGCGACTACTGGGCTAACCCGATGGATGACTGGATCCTCCGTGACGGTGGCGTCGAGACCGTTCGAGAAGGGGGTAACCGCAGTGTACACCTGTTGACTCATCAGGTGACCAACCCTCAAGGTGGTTTCGAAATGTCGGTGATAGCTCAGCGAATCGACACATTAGATCAAGACGGTGGTGCGTGCTTGCGTATCGGTGCCAAGAGCGATATCAATGAGTATCGAAGCAACCTCTTTGAAGAAAATGGTTACAATGCTGGCTATAAAGGTGACAAGCTTATCCTTGGCACCAAGACCCTGACTTTGAAGGAAGATGTTGGCGAAGGCGAGATCCTGCTTAAGCTGAAGGGCTCTGCCGTAGCCGGTGCTATCACCCTAATCCTAGAAGCCTACTCAGTTAAAAGCGGCGAATTGATTGGCAAACTGACCAATATTGCCGCGAGTAATGAACTGCTTGGAAATATCGGTGTTGTCAGCAACTTCTTAATCCCTTCTACTGGCTCTTACGACCTACCTGCTAAGCTGAGAGGCTCAAACTACCGTTTCCGTGATTGGCAAGTACGCGGCGCCGCATTTACCGTTAAACCAGAACAGCACTTTGGTCCGGTACTATGGTCGATGTACACCGTCAATAAGACCGATAAAGGCCACGACCTTAAGCTGACTGGCTTTACTGGCCCAATGGGTAAAGACGATACTCAAGAGCTAGAGCTGCACCTAAAACAAGATGGTAAGTGGGTGAAACACTCAAGCGCGCCACTCGATCCTGTTGCATGGATTGCCACTTTTGAAATCAAGTCATGGGATGCAACTCAGGCTGTTGACTACAAAGTCGTTTATAAAGAGAAGCACAAAGACGGTAGCTACACCACTGATGAGTGGCCAGGCGTGATTCAAGCCGAGCCTAAGGGACGCCCATTGAAAATGGCTGCGTTTACCTGTCAGAACTACTACTCGTACCCGTATGAGCCACTCGTGAACAACGTTATGCGCAGTAATCCTGACATCTTGTTCTTCTCCGGTGACCAAATTTATGAAAGCCACGGTGGCTTTGGCTTGGTGCGCTCACCAGAAGATAAGTCGATTCTGTGTTACCTACGCAAATACTACCTATTTGGCTGGGCCTTCCGCGACGCTATGAGCATTGCGCCGACCATCTGTATCCCAGATGATCACGATGTTCTTCAGGGTAACTTCTGGGGTGAAGGCGGCGTACCAATGGAAAACCCTGAGCGCGATCCAACCGCCTCAGTCCTAACTGGCTTTATTCACACACCAGGCATGGTAAACGTTGTCCATAAAACTCACACCTCACACCACCCTGCACCTTATGATGCGGCGCCAAAAGAGGCACTCAACGGTATCACTGCCTACTTCGGTGAAATGGTTTATGCCGATGTTGGTTTTGCGATTCTGTCTGACCGCCAATTTAAAACCGGACCTGATAAGGTTGGCGCTGAAGTGGGTGTCACTGGTCAAGACGAAGATCCATTGTATTTCAACCCTGATCTTCACCGAGACGATCTGCAATTGCTTGGGCCAACTCAGGAGCAATTCCTAATCGAGTGGAGTCAAAACTGGGATTCGCAAAAGCTTAAAGCCGCGCTCAGTCAGACAACCTGGGCGAGCCTTTCAACCCATAGCGGTGGTCCAAACAACTACTTGAAATACGACTTCGATGGTAATGGCTGGCCACTCAGTGGTAGAAATCGTGCGATTAACGCCATCCGTGAATCTATGGCACTGCATATCTGTGGTGATACACACCTAGCAACGCTATCTCAATATGGTGTTGAGGAGCAAAGGGATAGTAACTGGGCCTTCGCCGTTCCAGCAATTAGTGCCGGCTGGCAGCGATACTGGCTACCCGATTCTGTCGGTTACAAGCGAGAAAACCCACCAGCACATGGACTACCGCACACTGGTGAATCGACAGACGCCTTCGGTGGGAAAAGCTATGTGTATGCCGTTGCAAACCCTGTTGTAGGTAAGAGTGGTAACCGCTACGTACACGCGAACGAGAAAGGCAGTGGCTTTGGTATCGTTGAGTTTGATACTGAGAAACTGACTTACACCTGTACAGCAATCCGTTACTTAGCCGATATCAGCGATCCTACCCTGGACAACATCTACCCAGGCTGGCCGGTGACTATCGCGCAAAAAGAAAACCGTGGTGAAAACATCCTCAGCTAGGTTTAAAGACTAATTTATCCATTGGCTCATAGGCACACGCACTTCTTCCGTGGCTATGAGCCTTTTTTTTGTCCTCACTTTTTGTGAGGAGAGGTGGGAGTCGAGAGGCGAGAGGCGAGGAAATATCGTGCGCTTCTAGTATGCTCTGACACTTGGCTAACCTACTCGCTTTGAGTTTTTTGTTTAAGGCAAAAGGGAGCCTTGGGTAATCAGAATCAAGCCTCGTTCAAAATATTTCCGCTTAATAAAAACCTAACGTCTATCACACTCTCATCATTATTGATTGGTAGCTCGACCAATATCGGATCAATATGTGATTTTGGTTATCCAAAATCGCATATAGTACATACCATAAAACAACTAAATTATTGTTTATGTGAAACATTGGTAACCCAATACCTAATGGAATGTATAAGGACTATTATGATTAGTACCCAACCAAAGTTATTAGCAGTTGCTATAACCTCACTGTTTGTCGCGTCAGCGTCAATTGCCGCTGTGGTTCCAACTGAAGTGGCGCCGACCACACCTGGTCCAGACAGTCGGTCAGTATTAACCGATATCTCAGCTAAAGGTTATGCCAAGCATAAACTTGATCCTGCATCGGTTGCGACGCTTCCCGTGCCTGCTTTTGCAGGAGAAAATATGACGTGGAAGGAAGAAACTCATATTTCGGATACTTTTGACTACGTCTTCGCGCCGACCAGTGAGCAAGTCGACTTTGGCGATGGCCGTTGGTACAACTTTTATCATAATAGTTGGGACGGTCCAGGCTCGACTTACTGGAAGCACGACCATGTAAAAGTTGAGAATGGCAATCTTGAGTTTATGCTATCTCGCAGTGAGAGCTCGCATAAGCAAGGCAAACCCGGTATCAATTCAGGTTGTATATCGTCGAACAATACGGTCCACTACCCGGCCTATGTTGAAGCTAGTGTGAGTATGCCCGACATCTCGATGGCGACCGCTTTCTGGCTGCTAAGTCCTGACGACACTCAAGAAATTGACATACTCGAAGCTTATCCTGGTGCGGATAATGGCAATAGCTTTTTCGCTGACAAAATTCACCTAAGCCACCACTCCTTTATTCGCACCCCATTCACAGATTATCAGCCTCGCGATGAGGAAAGCTTTTGGAAAAGCAAGATACCAGGTGGGGCTAAATCATGGGGCGAGCATGGTTGGAACAACGGCGATCGCCAATACATGCAAATTGGGGTTAACTGGATAAATCCATGGCACTTTGAGTACTTCATTGACGGTGAGTTGGTACGCGTATTGTACAACAATGCCGTTGCGACTAAAGAGTTCGGGCGTTGGTCATACACCTATCCACAGGTGGGTGAAGACAACAAGCTAGTCGTTAAAGGCTGGCAAGCAATGGATGTCTATAAACAATCGAAAGGTGAATTTGATTTTGATATTTTGAAGGCTGCTAGTGAGGCTTCACCGGCTTCGATTATCGACCCTTATGATTTCCAGAAGGGTAAAGGCTTCAACAAAGAAATGGACATTATCATCAATATGGAATTCCAAGACTGGTGGAACTTTAACCCAACCGATGAAGAGCTGGCGGATAAATCGGGTCGCCGAAATATGCTCGTCGACTGGATACGAGTTTTCAAACCAGTGAAGAATTAGAAGAGGCGAGAAGCGAGAAAATCGCGCGTTTGTAATCTCATCGAACAGGTTAACTCCGTGTACTTTTTTTGTCCGGAGTTACTCTGAGAAAACCTACTGAGATTTGGTTATCTCAGTAGGTTTTTCTTTTGGGTGTTACTTGGAGACGAACTTGATTGGGCGTATTTCGTCGCTGAAGAAAGTGCCGTCGCTGGAGGTGAAGGTGGCTCTTAGTAGGTAGAACTCTCCCTCGGGCAGTTCGCTTGCCGGGATGAGATCATCGACAGCAATTTTGAACGTCGCTTTACCCGATTCGGTATTAAGCACCGTTGAATCCACTAGCACGATGTCTTTTTTCGGCACAGCACGTTTGCGATTAGCATTATACTCAAAGTGGCGCAGCCACAGCTTTACTCCACCCTCGTTAGAAGAGATCACCTGGTTGCCTGTACCCGCATGGTAATCAAGCTCAAACTCTAGGTTTTCCGTAAGCTCGACCGATTTTTTCAGCGTGCTCTTATCAACAAAACGGGCAAATCCAGGGACATTTGGCTCGACAGTGAGATTGACTTGCTCAAAGATATCCGTGTTAGCGCGAGCGTACGCTCTGATTACCACGTCCCCGGCAGATTTCGCGGTGACTTGACCATCTGAGTCAACGGTAGCGATACCCTTGTCACTACTGCGCCATAAAACGCGAGCGTCATCCGGCTGCGCTGGCATGACCTCTAGCGCGAAAGTTTGACTTTGCCCCTCGATCATCTCTGTCTTTTCTGCACTCAACACTAAGGATTTGATTGGTCTTGGCGACCACTCCACGATTTCGAGCACACGTTGAGTTTGTTGACCATTGGCCTGGCTTGATGCGCTAATAGTCGCCGATTGACCCACCTTACCTACTGCAGTCACTTGACCGGACTGATTCACCTTAAGCACGTTATCATTACTGCTTTGCCACACCACTGCATCGTTGCCATTGATAGGTGTGGTGCTCAAGTCAAGGTTCATCACCGCCCCTTGTCGAATATCTTCGCTAATCGCGACAATGGCGATACTCTCCGGGTCAGGCTTATTGGTATCGATTAATTGATTAACCGGTTTGTTTACAAACTCCATCGTCTCGCCGTTACGCCAAGTCACCGTAATCAACTCAATTTCATCGGCCTTATCGAGCCCGAAGTGGACAATATTGAGCAAGCTTTGTGAGAACACCTCCCCAGCTGAGCCAACACGCTGGCGCCAAACGTTGTCTGCCGTTTTCACCTCAACGGTGGCTGATAACGGGTCAACATTATCGCGCGGTGAATACCCTACTCTCACCAAGGTGTGATTACCATTATCCGGAGATTGGTTGCTGTAAAGATACCACTCACCAAAAGCACTACCACTGAGGATATCGAGCTGACCACTCAAGTCAAAATCAAACGCCTGCCCCATATCACCATAGCCAGGACCACCGACATCGGCCGCGCCATGCATAGTCACCGCTTCAAAGCGATCGTTATTATTGAGTAGCATGACATCAGAGATACGATGGTTAAGGTTACCCCAGCGGTAAACCAGCAAATCTTGGCGACCATTGTTGTTAAAGTCACCTCGAGTGACCCCCTGAGTATCGCCGCCCATTGGGATATCCCACTCATGGGATACATCGACGAATTTATCGCCATCATTACGGATCAGGTAATCACGGAAATTGCGGTTAATCGGTTTAAAGTCGAGCTCATAAGAGACCACGCCAGTTAAATTAAATCGATAGGTAAAAAACAGCGTTGATTCTCTGACTAATGCAGCGCGCCATTGACCGTCACCAAGGTAACCGAAATAGGCGCCACTGGCGGACGTGTCTTCAGGCCAGCCCTTGGCATCAGAGGGTGAAAACTCAAACTCCTCACGTGACTGAACGTTGAATGCTTTTTTATCTGCCCCAAGGAAGATTGGGTAATCTTTACCGACAAATGGGAATCGACCAAGGTAATCATAGTTGTCTATCTTTAGGCTACCCGGTGCCTCGAACGTCCACTCCTCGCGCCCAGGGGTCGGGTTCGAGGCGATAGAAAACTGCTGTAGCTCTGGGTCAAAATCCACCATTGGAGACATGCCGTAGCCTTTACCACGAGCAAAGTAGAGATCCTTGCGACCATTATTGTTGATATCAATATCGACGACTGCAGCGATGTTTTTGCTATTGACTAACTCGGGAGGAAATCGGTCGGTGATCTCAGTAAAGGTAAAATCACCATTCCCCAACCATACCGACATGCGGTGATAATGATCATAGAAGATGAAATCATCGATACCATCGTTATTAAGGTCAGTGATCAGGGTCCGTGATGAGACTTGGTTCTGGATATCACCCACATCCATCATCTCAAACTTGCCATTACCCAAGTTCTTGTAAAAATGGTGCTGCGGCTTTTCCCCGTAGAGCCCTTTTTCATTGATCAACACAAGATCCAGCAGGCCATTGTTATCAATGTCTGTCCATTTTGACGCTCGGCCACGGGCACCCATTTCAATGCCAACGTCACCTGTGTAAAGAACAAACTCTCCGTCTTTGTTATGAAAAAAGTTCGCTCGAGTGGGGTTTCGTCCATTCCCTCCTCCTTGAGCCAGGAGCAGGTCCAATTGTCCGGAGTTGTTGTAGTCGCCAAACGATGTGCCATGCAAGTCATGCTTATACCAACGAGAAAGGTTCTTGTGGTGTTTGGTCACCGTACCATCACCATTATTCCAGTAGATCTTGCTTGACTCATCATTATGATTATTAACCACAAAATCGTAATAGCCGTTGTTATTGATATCCGCAACCGATGGTCCGCTAAACTTGAGTGAACTCACCTTATCGAGTCCAGCCTTACGCGAGATATCGACATACTGAGGGATACTAACCGTATCAACATCCTCCAATACAAGGCGCTGAACCTTGATATTTGAGCTCAAGCTTTTAAGTCTAAAATCCACCTCTCCTAGCTGATCAAAGCGCACTAGCGCTGATACGGTCTGCTTACCACTTGCCGGGACGTTTAGGTTATCAATCACCAATTGTTCATTGGCATAAAGGCTAATCGTTGCGTAATCGCCAGAATTATCGAGATCAAAAACCACACGTTTGGTATTGCTACCGGATAAAACGTGCTGGAATGCGACTGGGCTGTTGCGACTGACGAGTAGATCAGTTGCGATTGAAGTCTCAGCAAACACCGATGAGGCAATCAAGCTGCTCGCAAAAACAAAGGGAATCACCCTACTCTTGGGCCAAGTCCTAGGCATAGTTACTCCTGTACAATTGTGTTTTTCATAATCTGTAATTGGGACTTATCCCTTGCAATACCCGATTACAAAGAAGGCTAAGCCCTGCATTTTGATAGATAAGCCACTGTGAGTGTTCAGGAAGACCTCAATGAGTAGCAACACACAAGTTACCCAGTCACCAAAGCTTGGTTAATTTGCTCACGATTTATCCATTAAACCAAAACTTACAATACCCCCCCTAATAAACAACATCGATCTTACTAAAATGTTACCTAGAGCATAAAATGCTATTATAGTTGTTGTTAAGCTTGTGTGGACGGCGTATGGTTTTATTGAAACGTGAGTAACGTTAAGAGAACGTAAATATGGAACTCGATTTCCAAATATCATTCTCTCATAACAGAGGAGAGTACTTTACCTAATAAAAATACATTTGGAACTCAACTCCCAAATATTAAACCAAAGATATACACATAGAGACATAAGTGGGATTAAATTCCCAAACTTGGGGGCAAAACGTAATTAAACGTAGCAGAATGCGACATGACAATTAGCGAATGAGAACCTAAATCTTACATTTTAAGCATTGATAAGACTGTATTTATTTAGATCAAAGACATAGCAAACAGTAACTTTACTCAGGAGAAACATATAGATATTTAACTAACATCGTGCATCAGATGCTCGCATATTATGAATTGATGCATCACTGCCTAGCCAATCGCTATGTAATGGGCACTGTGTAGCATCGCCAAGCCCTGTTCGCCTCTGTGGTCAGGCTAACTTGGGACCGGAGCAAATCTTACATTGCGAGAGTAACAGGCCACTTATGCAAATAGAGTTCGCCTTAAAAGTTAGGAGAACTTAAAAACAATTAAATAGCATGCCGACGGAAACAGTTATATTCCATGGTAGGGACACTTCTATCCAACGCTAATTTAGGCTCCAAGAGGGTTCTCTGTAAGACATGACGAACGTAAAAAGCACCTGTATTTTGTTGGATAATTTAAATTTAGATACGTGAAGTTTCTTTGGTTTTAGGACATACCTGGAACAAGAAAAAGGTCACCTTAGGATTTGATTAGAAAAGTAAGCATCCTGTATTGACCTTATTAATATAAAAACAATACAAAGCCAATCTTTACCCTAACAGAGTCAATTTTAATTGGTAATGATTGTGCAACTTGAATAACCACCCACAATTATTTAGGAAAAGCACAATATGAAATTATTTAAATTGAGCCTTATCGCGTCCGCACTTGGAGCTAGCATAGGTGTTCATGCAGCAGAAGTCGTGATTGAGTCCTTTGAATACCCAGATATGGTCGGAGAAGAGTATTACAGTAATTTTGGTGGCCATCCTAACGAGATTAGTGACAGCTGGTCCTCTGACGGTACTCACTCGTTGCAAGTCGATATGTCAACCGGAGGAAATCTTCAGATCGAACCTGAGTTCGACTGGAGTAGCCAAGAAGTCTTCAAGTTCGGCGCATCAAATCCAACATCACAAGATATTGAGTTCAAAGTCAAATTCGTCGCTACTTCAGATAGCGGAAACAAGGCGCTGGAGCGTGTATTTACTCTTGGGGCCGGAGAATCAAATGACGCTTTCGCTGTTGATTTAACTGATGATGCCCTCCCCGCAGACTTTGTAAAAGCGAATATTTTCCGCATATTCTTCTATCCTTCCGTCAAAGAAGTCGAGGGGACGATGATCTATATCGACCACCTGCGGGCAGATGATGAAGTGGATGGAGATGGCGATGGTGATGGCGACAATGGACCAATTGAAAATCCAAAACTAATTAATGATTTCAGTGGTTACGGTCACACCGACTCGGTATGGCCAGAGGGTCAAGGTAATCAAAATGCGGCATCAGAAAGTGTTCAGGCTAACCCATTAGATGCTGACCTCAATAGTTGGCTTATCGAGTTCGAAGACGGCAAGGTGTTCTCTGAATACTGGGTCAATGATGCGCAAGATTCGAATTGGGATGCTTACGATACGGTCGAAATCACCGTTATCAATACATCTGGATTACCAATGACACTCCTGGCGCGACTACAATCAGGCAATACTGGAGCGGATTTCTACAGCCCGGCCGATATGGCGATCACCGCCGTTGCCACGCCTCAAGTCTTCGCACTTGACTTGGATAGCGAGAGCAATAGAGGTGACAATTTTACTAAAGAATTTGTCGAGTCAATTCGTTTTGCTTTAAGAGGTTACTCACCCAACATCGCTCCATTGTATATCGATAAAATAGAGTTGAAGTCAGGTGATGTCGATGATGAAGAGCAAACGACCATTGAGTCTTTTGATTACCATGATGGCTATGTGATGGGCGGTAACCACTCGGTTAAATCTCAGCAAGTCACCGATGAGTATGACTCGGCAACCCACGGATTATCTTGGAAGCTAGAGTACAATATTCTCAACCAGTATGCTGAAATCACCCCTTCAGAAAACAACTGGGCCGATTGGAAAACACTGGAAATGGATGTGTTAAACCCATCGGATGCGCCTGTTAATGCATCCATCTGGGTACTGACACAAAACAAGTGGAGCGACGAGTACTACTTACAATATCCAGTCACAGTAAAACCAAGTGAAGAAGACCAATTCGAGACCATCATGGTTAACCTTGAGGCCGACATCAAAGGTGAAGAGTTCAATAAAGACCTTGTCCATAGAGTCCAATTTAGACTTGCTGGTTCCGGCGGTGAGTCCGTTGATACTACCCTATACTACGACAATATTGTTGTTTCTAATCGCGACGTTGACACAGGTGAGCCTGGTGAACCAGGAGAGGAACAAGTGGTCGAGGACTTTGAAAGTAGACTCGGTACAACGCCTGTTTATCACGTAGCTAACGAAGTGGTATATATGGAAGAAGAAGGCTTCAATGCCCTCATGGTCAATTTCACTCAAAAAACGAGAAACTCAGGCATATTTTTCCCTTATGCCACTAATGACATAATTCCAGTGCGCAACGCAAAAGTGTTCAAGGTCGATGTTCTAAATGAATCCAAGAACGCTGAGTGGGTTAAGTTTGAGATAGGTTCAAGCAATTGCGCACAAAACCAGTGCTACTCAGTTGCTTCAAAACTCATTCCTGCCGATGGTCAATGGCATACGATAGAGTTTTCTATCGCTGATGGTGCTCTAAGCGACTTCGACCAAGCTTTAGCCAGCAAATACCGCGTAGGAACGCCTAACGCATATTCTGGCAATCAAACAAAGATTTATCTGAACAATCTGCGTGTAGCGGATGCACTTGAAGGTGAAGGCGACCACGGCGACAAAGTGATCAACACCATTCCTGAGTACAAAAACGAAGGTGGTAGTTTTGGTTTGTTCAGCTTACTACTGATGCCTCTGATGGTGTTGCTGCGCCGCAGAAAATAGTCAGTAGTTAATGATGTGGCCTGGTGCCACAGCATAGAAAGTAATAAATAATAGTAGAGGTGTGCTCCTATCCATGCTTCTATTATTCCTCAATAGAGGCGTGTCCCTATCCACGCCTCTATTTTTTTGTTCTGCGATCAGGCAAAGTACGCGACAGGCGCTCTCTTTTGCGCCATTATTCAGACGTGAAGTTGCCCGTGCCTTTTAAGCTCTCGATGCGTGAGCGAGTCAAAGCTCTGTAGTTAGCTCAGTAAAAATAGAAGATCATGCAGATTATCGACAAAGATATGCGCCTTAGTCGAAGCTAAAGGAATGTAACTGGCGCAACGTTGAACCTATCAGGCAGAGTTAACAGCCTAGCTGCACCGTGATCTTAGCGGCCGCTTCTTGGAGTTTATTGATCAACTCTTCAGCATCAACCTTATCGTTGAGCGGGGAAGGCATTGAGGAAATAGACAGTGATGCAATCACGAGACCTTCAGGTTGACCGATAAGCGTCGAGTACTCCTCGGCACCTGCCACGAACGGGCTTGGAGCCAATACAAAACCCTGCTCTCTTATATCGGTAAGCTCTTGTGCCAGTGCTTCCTGTTTTGCTTGAGACATGTTCTGGTACGCGCTATCGCGTTCCAAAATCATATCGCTAACCTCTGGCTTACTGTTGGCAAGTAAGATCTTACCCGGGCATGTCGACATGGTGGAAATCAACGTACCTTCAGCGATCGAGAGTGAAACAGGCTCATGACTAGATGCATGAACGATCACCATGGTCTGACTCTGATACAGCATGGTGAGGTAACAAGAACAACCAGTAGAAAACGCCAAATCTTCCATATGCGGCAGGGCGAACTGGCGAACCTTATGCACCGGACTGATGCGACGAGAAAGGTTGTAGAGTTTTAGAGAGATTCGGTACTTACCCGAAACCTCTTCTCGGTAAAGGTAGCCTCGTGCCTCTAAACCAACCAACACTCGGTAGATCTCATTGGCACTGCGCCCCAGCGCGGTAGAGATTTCTGCCTGAGAGCGTGGCGACTCCTGCGATGCAAGATATTCAATGATGTCGAGACCTTTGTCCAACGCGGGCACTGCGTATTTGTTGGTTGGTGTTTTTTCTGCCATTTGTATATCCTGCTTTAACTAACACTAAAGCCGAGGACAGACCCTCGGCTTTACTTACTGACTTTAAACTTGGGCTATTTTAGCCAAAGTTGACATAGAATGTCTTCTTCTCTAAGTACTGTTCGAAGCCATATTTACCATCTTCGCCACCAGTACCACTTAGCTTGTAGCCATTGTGGAAGCCTTGGTGCTGTTCGCCGTGGCCACGGTTAACGTAGATCTCACCACACTCAAGCTCGTGAGTTAGACGTTGTACGTACTTCATGCTTTGCGTACAGATCATGGTTGCCAGACCGTATTCGCTGTCGTTGGCATAGCCAACCACTTCTTCGAACGTATCGAACTTAAGCACTGGAAGGATTGGGCCAAACGCTTCTTCGTGAACGATAGTCATCTTCTGAGTTACATCACCAAGCACGGTAGGCTCGAACCAGAAACCTTTATCGAAATCGCCACCAGTAATGCGCTTACCACCATGAAGAAGTTTCGCACCCTCATCAATCGCTTGAGCAACAAGTTCTTCCATGTGCTCTAGCTCACGACGGTTAACTTTTGGTCCCATGTCTGATTCAGGATCCATTGGGTTACCCACTTTGATCGCCTGAACCTTCTCCATGAAGATCGCCATAAACTCATCGTAAACACTGCTGTGAACGTACATACGCTCGTTACAAGTACAAACCTGACCACAGTTATCAAAGCGTGAGTGAAGTGCTGCCGCCGCGGCTTGCTCAAGGTCCGCATCTTCCATAACGATAAACGGTGCTTTACCACCGAGTTCAAGCTGTACGTGCGCCATGTTATTCGCAGAAGCTTTGATAATGTGTTGACCAACAGGCGTAGAGCCGGTCATTGTCACCATATTCGTCAATGGGTGACCAGTCAGCGCGCCACCTAGGCTAGCACCACCACCAGTAACAATGTTAAGCACACCCGCTGGAATACCTACTTTTTCAGCTAGGAAACCAAGCTCAAGTGTTGCAAGTGGTGTTTCAGATGTTGGTTTAACAACAATAGCGTTACCCGCAACCAATGCTGGACCAATTTTACGACCAGCTAGTGCTAGTGGGAAGTTCCATGCAGTAATCGCAACAACCACACCACGTGGGATTTTTTGAATCCAGATGTGCTCGTTTTCATTATCAGATTGAACGATATCACCGTCCATTTGACGTGCCCAGTCACAGGCATAATCGATAAATGAAGCCGTTACATCGACCTCACCCAGTGCAACGCGGTGAAGTTTACCTTGTTCTGTTACTAGCAACTCTGCCAAGTATTCACGATTATTGCGGATCTCTTGGGCAAACTTACGTAGCAGCTCAGCACGTTGACGAGCTGGTACACGCTTCCACTCACTCTGCGCCTTTTTCGCAACTTCAAGTACATAATCAGCATCAGCCTGATCAGCGTCTTGAATTTCTGCAATCACTTCCTCTGTCGAAGGACTGATAACTTGGTCAACTTTGCCGTTTTTCGCATCAATCCATTCGCCATTTACAAACATTTGGTAACGTTTCATAGCTATTCCTAATTTAAACTTATCGTGACAGCTAGACTTGAACTGGATAGCCAAACATCCAACTGGTTAACCACATATTACCACTAATCGACCAGTTGTATGTGCGCCAAATCTAACTTTTGTGATTTACCTCGGACAATCAAGCAGATTGACGGTGTTTTAGGCAAAAGAATTAGATTTCCTGTGCAAAGAACAAGTCATCCAACTCGGGGCTCGCATCTTCAGCAATCACCAGCTTCATCAATTCCTGACGGCTTTGCTCAATATGATTCCAAACCGCTTGGCGTGCCTCTTCAGGATTACGCTTCTGCAGTGCAACGAAGATACGCTTATGATCCTCAATCCAGGTGTTTTTTAGTTTCTCTTCATGGAGATACTTTTGATTCAGCTCTCGCCACAATGGGTTTTGAATCCGCACTGAACTCCACATCTGAGTAGCCTGGTTGATCAATACACGATTCTGCGTTGATTCTGCAATCATGTGATGGAATGTTTGGTCAAGCTCTTCAAACTTAGCGCTGTTGCCATTAATCTCTTTTTCCTGCTGCACCAGTATCTTTTTCAGTGCTTGCAGTTCATTAAATTTAATTTGGCTCGCAGCGAAAGCAGCAATTGTACTTTCAATGACTTGACGAGCCTGAAGCAACTCAAACGGGCCGACATCACTCTTGGGTGCTAGAATAGGTTGTACTTTTTGATCTTCAACATCAATAAAGTAGATACCTGCCCCCTGCTTAACTTCAACCAAGCCCTTGAGTTCTAACATTATTATCGCCTCACGAATCGTAGCACGACTCGTATCCAGCATGTCACTCAGTTCACGCTCAGAAGGAAGGCGCTCACCAACCTTAAAAACACCCGATTCCAGCAGACCTTCGATCTGGGTACCCACATCAAAATATCTGCGTTTATTGATTAATTCTGCCATAAGATAATTCAAACCCGTCACTATAACTGGTCAACACAAAAGCCCATTGACCCACCAATAATGCCTATTGGTAATAAAGTAAAACAACAATGACACTTATATTACCGAATACGTGCTGCTAAACGTTGACCAAAGTCTAATTATAAGACCAATGTCGCATTTAGTTGTAGAAACTGTAAATTTATCAATAAAACTGGTTGACCACAGGTCACAACCGGTTTATCTTTAATCCCGACAGCAAAGTGTTCTCTTACACCTTGTAAGAGAGGTCCATTAGCAGGTGGGTACATGGGGGTACAATCTGCAGTTTTCGCCCTGTGCTTTTAAAGCGCAGGGCTTTTTTTTTCCCTTGGGGAAGAGGCGAGAGGCGGGAACGCTTTGCTGCGAGAGGCGAGGTGTGATCGTGGGTATTCTTGCTGTTAAAGAAGCAATTATGTACGCTTTGCTCTTTTGGTTTACAACAACGACTCAATCATTCATAGCTAGGTTTTCTCGCAATCTTGACGGCTTCCTATTCTCGTGCACAGATAAGCACGACCTCAGCATTGCTGAAGGCGTTTTTATAAGGCTCACACAAGACCGTTGAGACAAATACTTATTTTGAATATCGAATGCCATTTCGCCCGTCATGTTATTAAGCCAAACATGACGGGTGAAGCTCAATACTGAGCTTCACCCCTTTACTGGTATTTAGCCTACTGGCTTAAGTGCTAGTGAGACCAAACCATTTGTGCTAACAGTTTTCTGGGGTCTCTCCTTCCGCGACAGGCGGCACAATGCACACTGGGTATACTGCTTTCTGAAAGTCCTCACCACTCTCACTCTTACCCACTACGTACAGATAGTAGAATTGGTTTTCTGGTAAATGTTCCGACGGCACCAAACCAGCTTGTGCGAACCCAGGCAAGTCTAACTCATAGGTCACTGTCCCAAGGTCGGTTCCAATTGTCTCTGCTATTACATCGAATGCCTCGCCACTTGACTGGCCGTTGTAATCTTTCACAACCTGCCAATTCTCAAGTAGACGGAAAAACACTCGAATCCCGCCAGATAATGTGTCATTGGACCCTGCGTGATAGCTCAAATTTACCAAAAGAGGTTTATCGATTGGATTAGCTTTTGTTTTATAGTACCAGTCAGTATTGTCAAAAACGACAAACGGAGATTGATACTCTTCAACGTCAAAGCTTATCGTGTCAGTCACCATGTTAGGTTGTTCACTTCCGTTAGCCGAGGCCACAATGTCAACCCTGCCCTCGGTCACGCCCGTGACCTTGCCATCAACCGATACACGCGCGATACTGTCGTCGGAACTACTCCAGCTTACCGTAGCGTCATCCGGTTTCTCCAGTGGATCACTTGCAGTCAACACAAAGTCAAGTTCCACTTCCGTACCAACATATAAGTATGTTCCATCATGCTCGATCTGAATGTCAGTGACATAGTTAGGATCGAAATCACCTACAGAAATAGCGATTGTCTGCTCGACACTGGTGTCTTCGCTTGATTGGACAGTGATAGTGGCATCACCTTCACTCACCCCTGTGATATTTCCTAATTGATCAACCGTCGCCACCGCTGGATTACTCGAGTGGTAGGTAACAGATGTCAGCGCATTAAGCGGAGTAAATGACGGCTCAAGCTGATATTGCTCGTCAACTCGCAGCTTCTTCTCATCCCTTTCAAGCTCAATAGACACAGGTAGTGGTGAATCACCATTCGCTGACAACAAAGTTGAATTGACACTTGGTTTAGTGAAGGTAACGACTTCACCATTTCGCCAAGTTACTGTCGCTTTATCAACAGACTCTGAGAAATCTAAACCAAAGTGAGTTAAATTCATCACCCCTTGTGAGAAGACTTCACCACGCGAACCAACTCGATGTGACGGTGTTGTCCCTGAAGCGGTTTCGATCACTACTTTAGCGCCCATCGGGTCGATATTGCCCACAGGGCTGTAACCAACATCGATGTTTAGGAAGTTGCCATGATCAGCGGTGGCGTTTTTGTACAGGTACCATTTCCCTTGCTCGTTACTACCATTGAGCAGATCGACCCGACCGTTGCGGTCAAAATCAAACGCTTGCCCCATATCGCCATGACCAGGATCCAATACGTCATGTGCGCCATGCGCCGTGGTAATTTCAAAGCCCTCTCCATTATTGATCAACAACAGGTCGCGAATACGCTCTTTAAGGAACCCGTAGCGGTGAATAAATAGATCGTTCCATCCATTGTTATTAAAATCACCAAAGGTTACGCCCCAGTGGTTGCCGCCTTTAGGAATATTCCATTCCTCAGAGGCATCAACAAATTTTTCGCCATCATTAATTAATAGGATGTCGTTTACGTTACGATTATTTGGTATCCAGTCCATCGAAACATCATTAACATTTTCAATGGTAAAGCCAACCATCCAATATACGTTTTGATCGCGGACCCATTCTACTTTCCATTGACCATCACCGAGGTGACCAATATAAAAACCATTTTGGTCACGTTGTTCTGGCCAACCCTCAGCGTCTGCTGGTGAAATATCAAGGAAATGAGGGGCATCTTTCATATCAGGATGTAATTGGTTTTCCTGAAAGCCCTCTGCATAAACCCATTTCTTATCTTTGTCACTACCAAGATAAATTGGATAGCCATCATTATATTGACGATAGGTTAACTCTAGATTTTTTAAAGTAATTGTACTGCCTGGATCAGTGGCTAAATCAACCAGTGTTTCACCTTTTTCTCCATCATCACGAACATCGAACTGTTTGGTGGTTGGATTAAAATCATAGGACTTTCTGGATAATTGATATTCTGGTAGCCCGCGAGATAGATAAAGATCCGATAAGCCATTATTGGTCAAATCCATATCCGCAGCGGCCTGGACTTGATGTAGACCGTGGACATTCGCAGGCAGCCAATCTGCTGTTACGTCAGTGAAGGTAAAGTCACCATTGTTCTGCCAAAGCGACAGAGGTGAGAACAGCATCAGATCTTGGTAACCATCATCGTTAAAGTCGAGTACGAGAACCCTTTCACCGCCTGCTCTTTCGATACCTGCTACCCTAACTTGTTCAAACGTACCATCGCCTAGGTTGCGATAGAACAACTGTTGTGGCCCATCGTAGTTAGGTGTCATTGCATTAACCAAGACTAAATCGAGTAGTCCATTATTGTTCAGGTCGACCCACCGAGGCGCTCTCCCTCGAGCCGGTGTGTTGATACCCGCATTGTTCTCGACTTCTACAAACGTTCCACCCTCATTTTTTAACAATATATAAGAAGAAGGACTGGTGCCATTGGCGCCACCCATTGCCACCATCAGATCTAAGTGTCCGTTGTTAGTGTAGTCGCCAAGAGCCGTACCATGATAGTCTCTTGGCCAATCCCACTGTGGCTTAACATCAACACTTTGCCCACTATGGTTAGTCATTAATTGTGGTGCAATAAAGTTATGATTGTTCAGTACAGCGTCGTAAAAACCATTCCCCTCGAAATCACCAACAGAAGGGCCGCCATACTTGTATGTGACCTCGGTTTCTAAACCGATATCGCTGGAAGCGTCGTAAAAACTCGGCAAGGTCATTTCATTAAGTGGAGTCGCAGTAACGGACTTGAGCGTCACCGTGCCGTTACGCACCGCAACCGACAATACCTCTCCATCATCACTCGATGAAGTTGTGAGCTTGTCTGCCGGAAGCTGAGCAACTAGTCGCAACTTGTGCTCCCCTTGTGAAGGTATATCGACATTATCAATTAGGATCGTATCGCCGCTCATAATACTAATGGAGGCAAAGTTTGACGTTATTTCAACATCCAACTCAAATGCTTGCAGCACCTCAGGTGAAATAACATCAACACTAATATCTATATCATCCCCAACCTCTATTTGCGCAGGTAAACTGACAACGTCGCTACCATTATCTCGGTCTCCATTGCTATTATCACTATTACAACCTGCTAATATAGCAGCGGAAAGTGCTAGCATGCGAATTCCCACTGGGGAAATTACGTTATACTTCTTCATATGACAATCATTCCTTATGTATTGGAATTTTAATATTGTCATTCGACCACAAAAATTATCGTGATTCATAACTCAAGCTTTATATTACAGAATATATCTGACCAATTTATGTGGAATAGGTCGACAATGTAATTTACATTACTAAAGTTTATTAATTTTTAATTACAAAGTTAAATTAATACAAACAATTACGAGAGCTTACAAATAACCTTGACATGCTATATTAGCAGTTAAAATCATATATTTTCCATTAACGTTATAATATAACACCCACTATTGTTATAGTGTAACAATAGTGGGTGTTATATTACAACTCATTACTTATGTTTTTAATGACATAAAAATAAAAACCGCCTAATCGTACTAGCCGATTAGGCGGTTTGAGTTAGTCTAAACGACAGACTAAATTAGAACCCTTGATGGAATGGGACGTTGTTTTTAAGGTTAATAATCTGTTTAAGGATCACATCCTCCGGCGCGTCACGCTTGTACTTGTCGGTATCTTTGGCATCCATGACCAAACTAAATACCTCATACCCATTATCTTGAGCAATCTGATAGAAAAAATCCAAATCACTGTTCTTAGAGAATGAGTTAGTGACAGCGATCTTCTCCACCTTGTCACGCATCAGTTGCACTACAGACTCACGACAATATTCATCAGCATGTACTTTAAGTTTAGCGTCAAACTTGTTCATCCCATAGCGAGCATAATAGTCCCAGCAAGACACAACATTGTTACAAATAGTATTGGCAAATTCTGTTTTACCTGTGCCAAATGGGCCACGCACGATATAAAGACATTTCATTGAATTATCCTCTTTCGATTAACAGACTAGGCTGTAACGGGTTCGCTTTGTTCTTCTGTTTTCGGAGCATCCTTTGGTGAGCTCAGAGTAAAGAAGGCAAGGATGGTTGCAGCCAGTGAGAACAGACCGAAGTAGATGTAACTCATTGGGAAACCGTAGATATCGTACATATTGCCCATAAATGGCGCAGCAATCGCGGTCATGATGTTGTTGATGACCTGGAAACCAAACATGTAGGTAAACGAGTTCACTTTCTTATCGAACTGCTCGGCGATATAAGCAAACACTGAAACGATAAGCAGCGGGTTAACAATACCAAACAGCAGTTTTGCGCCAATCGCGATCGGTAGGTTTTTCTCACCCAAACCAGCGTAACCGATAAGCAATAGACAAGCGGTGATACCGAATGCCGTTAGGATCAAGCTGCCCTTACTACCGATACGTTTAATCACGAATGGTACGCTAGCACTGACGAAGAATAGGAAGACCGATGTCAAACCGTCCATGTTCGAGCTAAATGTGATGCCCTCTTCCTGAGTCGGGAAGAAGCTGACGAAATAACGAGTAAACTGCGTCATCGATGTCCAGAAAACCACTGAAATCGTACCCGCATAGGTCATAAATGCCCACATTTTTGGATTTTTCAGCAGCGTAATAACATCTGATCTTTGAATTTTCTCAGCAGAGAGAACCTCATTATCAACCGTTTCAAGATGCTTAACTCGCAGGGTGAAGGCAAAGAACAGCATCAAACATGCAGCGATACTTGCAGCAACGAAAATAAGGTTAGGATCAATATTGTAAAGGAAACCAGCGAGAACCGCTGATACACCCCAAGCAGCAATACCAAAGCCATTGACCAAACCGAAGTCATTATTGTGGCAACGGGCGAAACGGTCAGAGTAAGAACAGATTACACCACTGCCCGCCTGGAATAGCATGCCTAAGTAACAAGCACCGATAATAACGCCGGCCCAGAACGTGGCATCATTACCAAGTAAAGGAGCGTAGACATAAAGATAGAATGGACCAATAAGGACACTCAGTACCGCAATAAAGTACAGCAAGTGCTTTTTCAGCCCCAGTTTGTCCATGATATAACCCATCGCAGGTTTAAAGAGCACGGCAATACCGGTTTGTAGACCAAATAACACACCAATTTGAGACCCATCAATGCCAACTCTGTCGTTTAGCCAAACAGCAAACAAAGAGCCGGAGGTCAGAGACCAAAAGAAGTTATAGAAAAAGTACATCAGGCATAGCTTGCCCATTGCCACTCTATTTGAATCGGTTTTCATAGTTACTCCGTTACGTTCCTTTTACAGCCGTTCCCGACTAATCAAATTTCTAAAGGAATAGTACAGAACGTATTGGCTTGATACAGTGACAGGTGTAACAGTTTTTGATTATTGGATAACTTGTGGAGTGATATTGGTTAACCTTTTGATGAATTTGCTGTTTTCTGCCCTTGTGATTTTGGGCGAACATCGTACCAATCATCGTTGATGGGCGATAATAGCATTGTATGTCGATGTTTAAAGCGACACCTCTCAAGATTTTGGTTCTCTATTCGATGAAATTAATTTGCCAGGGCATATGATTTATAGCATCAGTAACTATTCAACTTGATGCTTTAAAATTTAGATATTTAATGCCCAGGTCATAAAATCTTCGTGCTTTGAAATAGCATAAATGCACAGATAACGTATCCAATCGTCATTAACGTGCTCACAATCACGCTATTCGTACCTAGCTCACAGCATCTGTTGCACCAGTCAACAAATTGGTTTACCTTTTTCACATCAATTCCAAGTATCTGAGGCAAAAATGGAAAATTCAGGAAAGAAACTCAGTCTCGCTAGCCAACGCGCAATTGAGCTAGGCTATGACAACAAAGGACCAGAATGGGTCGTTGAGTTCGATGTAATCGAGCTTAAGGGAGATTTTGAATTTGAAGACGGTGTGATTCGACGCGACCCTACCGCTGTGATTCAAGTTGATGGTGTTTACCACTGCTGGTACACCAAGGGCGAAGGTGAGACACTTGGATTTACTGGTAATATAGAAGATAAAGTTTTCCCTTGGGATTTGACTGAAGTCTGGCACGCCTCGTCTGAAGATGGCATCACATGGAAAGAGGAAGGCCCTGCGATTCAAGCTGGAGAGCCTGGTTCATACGATGATCGCGCCGTGTTCACACCAGAAGTACTAGTCCATGAAGGTAAGTACTACCTTACTTACCAAACGGTTAAAACTCCGTACACTAACCGTCAGTTTGAAGAGATCGCGTTGGCGTGGTCTGACAGCCCATACGGCCCATGGACTAAATCAGAAGCACCAATTCTAAGCCCTGCACGCGATGGCGAATGGGATGGCGATGAAGACAACCGCTTTATCGTTAAATCGAAAGGCAGCTTTGATAGCCACAAGGTGCACGATCCATGTCTCATGTTCTTCAACAACAAGTTTTACCTTTACTACAAAGGTGAAACCATGGGTGAAGAGATGAACATGGGTGGTCGTGAGATCAAACACGGCGTTGCAATTGCTGATCATATCCTTGGCCCTTACGTGAAATCTGAGTACAACCCAATCTCAAACAGTGGCCATGAAGTAGCCGTTTGGCATCAAAATGGCGGTATCGCGTCTTTAATCACCACAGATGGCCCTGAGAAGAACACTATCCAGTGGGCACCAGACGGTATCAACTTCGAAATCATGTCGTACATCAAGGGTGCACCAGAGGCGTTAGGTATTTTCCGCCCGGACACACCTGAGGAGCAAGAAGAACACTCACTAGAATGGGGCCTTTGCCACAAGTACGATCCCTCGTGGAACTGGAACTACATCTGTCGTTACAAGGTAAAACGTCAAATCCTTGAAGCGGGTACATTCCAGAACTCAAACTAAGACCAAGACTGTTCAATAGACGCTTGTAACCCGCCCATTGTGGCGGGTTTTTTGTTCGCTCAGTACATAGATATCCGTGAAGCGAAACTGTTTCGCAATAAGTAGCGAGGCTAAGTTATCGCCTCTCCCCTCTCACTTCGACCCAGTCTACAGCGCTGAAATAGCAATAAGATTAGCGCAATAGACAATATCGGACGGCTCAGAGCAAGCCAATCGCGAGTCACTGGATTTATTCCAAACTAATAAAGTCATGCTCTTGCTGATAGGTATCAAAGTGCGGCAAAACCAACAGCAGTTTATCTCGCTCTTGGCGATGCTGTTCGGAAACCTTCGACCAATCTTTAATTTCATTGAAGCTGATTAAATCCGCGGGCGAACTCGATACATCCCACCATTTGTCATCACCATCTTTCATCACTTTATCGCCACGGATCATCTGACGATGGTTTTTGTACGAATAAATCCAATCACGATGCTTGATTTTATCTGTCGTCAGAAATGGCCACAGGCTTTCACCATGAACCACATAATCGGTCGGAATAGGCTCTTGCATGATATCCGCTAGTGTGGGTAACACATCGGCGATAGAGGCAATTACCGGCTGCTTACCTTGCTTACTCATCTCGACTCCAGGAGCATAGATCACCAAAGGAACGTGCATACCCAGTTGTTTACTGTGTGAATGCTTACCATAGCCGCTGGTGCCATTGTCGGCAGAAAATAATAAAATCGTATCATTCTCAATTTCCAGCTGTTTTAACTTCTCAAGGTATAACCAAATTTGATAGTCAAGATAGGTTATATGGCTCGCCATACCAGGATCCGTCACTGTGCCATACGTCTCATAGGAACCATTTTCACCTGTAATTTTGCTTTCTACCCGTGTGTATTTTTCACCATCCCAGTGGACCACTGGGGTGCCGGGCCATTTTTCTTGAGAAGACGGATTAAGCCAATCAAACGCGTCATGGCCTAGGTGACTGGTATGATAGACAAAAAACGGTTCATTCTCTGCGGTTTTCCGCTCCATAAATTCGAAAATAAAGTCTAGCTCTACATCTGGACCGTAGGTGGTGAGACCATAGTCGGCTTTAGATTCCTCAGTATTGGGCCAAAATTCAAACGTTTCCGAGTTACTGGGGTGATTCATCAATGTCACGCTGGGTTGCCAGAGTCGACTCTGTTGAGCGTAGGAGCGAGACTCTATCGGTTCACCTGTATCTTTGTTTATCAGAGCGCGTTTCCCATCTACCTGTTTGGGTATCAGATCAAAGCTGGTGTAGGGACTTCTATTGTTCCAAGTTTCGTACCGCGTTCCGGGGGTAAAGACCCCCTCATCAAACCCATACTGATCCCATTTGGGCATTTGAGTTTTGCCTGCCCAAATAGTGGCGTAACCCGCATTTTTGGCTAAATGACCAATTTGCAACTCTGACGTCTCTAACAGGTTAACCGTTCGCCCTTCCAACGGTCCTTCATAAGTAATCCAACCTGGCTTTGGCGTCACAATTTGCTGCGATCCCTTGGGCAACACAAACCCATAATCTTTGTTGTGCCACCATTTATGGATACTGGCATAACGCCCTGTCATCATCATCGCTCGACTAGGCGAACACACCGTTGCTGCCCAAGCTGTCTCAATAAAGGCACCTTCCGATGCAATGCGATCAAGCACCGGCGTAGTGGCCAATTTACTTGGGTCACTCACGCTCTCTCCACGAAAACCTGACCACTGCGAAGAGCCATAAATTGGCAGTTCGCGCGCACTAATATCATCGGCGTAAATCAAAATGACATTGGGTTTTGGTGACGTTGCTATCTCATCGGCTGTCACAGCAGACCACGCCAGTAGCGAGCACATACTGGCAATTGCTGTTTTGGCTATTCTATTCATTCTCTCGGTCCCTAAAAGTCCATTTCATCACCACAGTGTCAATCCTTCGATCGATGACACAGTCAATTTTGCACTAATATTAACCAATTAGAATAAATTGATCAGACCAAAGGCCCCAAAGTGTTATTTGAGATAGAGACTTTGACGTTTATACACCACATTTTGTGATATCAAAGTTGATAGTGCTTACCATGACAAGCCCACTAAGATAATTTGCCCACTTATTGTGTCAATCCTGGGCTAAATTGAAAGGCAGCATAGTGACGTTCAAGTCCGGCTGATAAAGTTGCCGTTATTCAAAAATAATGTAGGAGATACAAAAAACTGCTTATCTCCAATAAGAAATTACCGGAAGATAAGCAGCGATAGGATATTAAGATTATTTACTTTCTAGCAGCTAATATTAGCTAGACTTTGCGGCGATCTTGTTAACCACAAATGGTGGCACATCCCCTGGTGAGATAACCTTGATTGACGCGTTGGTCACATCACCTTTCATGGTAGTCACACGCAAGCGCACCGGACGGCCATACTCTGGTGGGATTGGGATCTTGATCTCTTGGCTGCGTTGCTGATTTAGCTCGTAGCTCGCGATCTTCGCGCCGGCCATTGAGGTCTCAATCACCGCATCTTTAGACACGTTGTCGAAGTTCAGTACCGCGTCCCATGTATTCACATAGAAACCTGGGTCAACGAAGGTGATTTCGTACTCAATCCAACCGTTACCACTGTCGGTAGAGGCGGCTGTTGCCGTCATACCGCGGTTGTTTGGATACAAGAAGTTCCATGCCAATTGACGCTTAGGATCGCTTTCAGTGAAGTAACCACCTTTGTTCTCACCAAGCTTAACGATTGGCGGAGTACCACCAGCAACACGGATTGTCTTGGTTTGCGCGATGTTATCGCTTGAATTACCAACTAGGATATCAAAATCACCCTCGGTCACGACAAACTTGTTCTGCTCAGTATCGTAATGGGCAAACGCTTCATACGGTACATCAAGCTCAACAGTGACTTTGCCACCCACAGGCACGCCAACACGCTTAAAGGCTTTTAGTGCTTGCTTACGCTTAGATTTCGCATCACGGATGTACAGCTGGACTACCTCATCACCGTGACGGCTACCGGTATTCGATACATCGATTGAAACACGCAGTGTATCTTGCGCTGCCACTTTGGCTGAGCTAACCGCTAGGTTATCTAGTTTAAAGCTGGTGTAGCTCAAACCGAAACCAAATGGGTAAAGTGGCTTACCGTCAAAGTACATGTAAGTACGGCCATTCTCGACGTTGTAATCGTGCATATCTGGCAGATCGTCGTCAGAATTAAACCAAGTAGACGTCAGTTTACCGCCCGGGTTCACTTTACCAAACAGCATGTCCGCTAGTGCATCGCCCTGCTCCTGACCATTTGGCCAAGCACAAACGATACCTGGGATATTTTCTTGCTCCCATGGAATTGCGGTTGGACCACTTGGAATTAACACCAAGACAATGTTCTTGTTAACCTTTTGAACTGCTTTGATCAACTTATGCTGGTTGCCAGGTAGAGTAATCGAATCTCTATCAAAGTTCTCTGTTGAAGTAGTCTCATCGTTACCAACTAGCATGATGACGGTTTCAGCATCTTTTGCCACTGCGACCGCTTGCTCGATGTGCTTCGCATCGTCTTCGTGCTCAGTCACTTCACAGCCGAGTGCATAGCGAACGTCCGCATTTGTCGCCTTTTTCAAGCCATCGTGTGGTGAGACTTTGTTTTTCGGGAAGCCTGAGTAGATACCCATCCAACATCTATCGGCAAACGGGCCGATTAGCGCAATACTCTTAGTGTCACGCTTAAGAGGCAGAACATTGTCATTCTTCAATAGAACAATCGCCTCTTCTGCCGCGCGACGCGCCAGTTTTCTGTGTGCGTCACACTCTAGTAGAGTGGTTGGGATCTGTGAGTATGGGTTGAGTGACGGATCATCAAAGTCGCCAGTCATAAAGCGTAGACGAAGAAGACGACTAACAGAGACGTCTAGCTCTTGTTCTGTCAACAAACCTTGCTCGATGGCAGGTTTTAGTGCCTCAACAAACGGTGCACGTCTGACGTTGTTACGGAAACACTCTTGGTCAACACCCGCTTTAATCGCCATCGCTGCCGCTTCTGGCTGGCTGTCAGCATACTTCATGCGCTTATGCAGACCCTCTACAGCCGCCCAGTCAGCAATCACGTAGCCTTTAAAGCCCCACTCATCACGAAGAACTTCATTCAGTAGCCAGTTATGGGCAGTACAAGGGATGCCATTTAGACCGTTAAGGCCGGTCATGATACCAGTGGCTTCTTCATCCACCACCATAGTTTTGTAGGCTGGGAAGTAGTATTCGTAAAGGTCTTTCTTGCTGATATTTGAGTGAATCCACTCGCGGCGGTGCTCAACGTTGTTGGCGACAAAGTGCTTAACGGTAGTGACGGTTTTGGTGTACTTAGGATCGTTACCCTGCATACCGCGCACGTACATACGCGCCATTTCTGTCATCAGGTGCGGGTCTTCACTATAACACTCACCGTTACGTCCCCAACGCGG
Organism: Vibrio glycogenivorans; assembly: GCF_051660965.1. Taxonomy (NCBI): domain Bacteria; kingdom Pseudomonadati; phylum Pseudomonadota; class Gammaproteobacteria; order Vibrionales; family Vibrionaceae; genus Vibrio; species Vibrio glycogenivorans. The sequence goes on from NZ_JBPVIS010000003.1 coordinate 229,223, forward strand.
GTCACGGGCGATGTTTACCGTTGGTGAGAACATCATTACCTCTTTCTCACCGGCATTTTTCAGTGCGCGCGCTTCGTTTGAGATTGCCGTTGCAACATCAAACATCAGGCCAGGGTTCCAAGTACTACCCATTGCGCTGTTTTGTGGGAACTGCGTACAGTTCCAAGCGATAATGCCGTGCAGCGCCTCACCGTACCACTCAAAAAACGGTACGCCCAGACGGTCAATCTCAGGGATTCGGGAGCCACAGTAACCAATTTTTTCATCGAGGGTCATTCTCGACATCAAATCGGCTACGCGATCTTCCATGCTTGCATTAGGATCACGCCACAACTGCTTTTCATTCGGGTCTTGTCTTGAGATAACGTCATCTAGAATTTTTGCCGCTGACACCTGCAGAGGTATCATGCTACAAAGTCCCACTGCAGATGATTTTTTCAAAAAGTCTCTTCTTCGCATTACTATTTATCCACGTATAATTTAGTAAACTGATACTGCTTAAAAAAAGCAATATAATGCCTGACCAATCATCCATGTATCGATTGGCATAAACTAATAAACAGAGATTATTATTAATTGTTATTTGAATTACTCTGAGACCAAAATATATAGCGGCCTCTGAAATAGCCCAAGTAGCTTAAATACACCGTGATCAGGATAATAATCACCGTTTATACAAGAAAGCCAAGCAGACCTACATTTACGACCTGCTTGGCATACTCCTGGTTAGCTCGCTGGAATCAGCTCTGCTGGGATATCAGCAACCTTATCATCAGCGCCTTCGGCGAAGTTACTGATGTGGTAGCTGTTCTCTTTAGACCAGTCCGCTTCAACACGACCATCACCCAACACAATGTTACCGAGTTTATTTCTAAACCAGTCAGCAAGCGCTGCGTAATTTTCATCGTAAGCGACGTTGATTTGCTCTAGAGGGTCGTTGTCCAAATCGTAAAGCGTCATCTCGGCTTTTTCTGGTGTGGTGGTCAGGGCCCAATCAAGATCTTTACCTAGTTGCGACTCGTTCACCCAGTTGTTGAATGGGCGAGTACGCATTGAGAAACGGAAACGCTCTGTATGTAGATAAGCGCGCGGACCAGAGATAACATTCACTTCACCTAGCGCGTAATCACGTTTTGGCAGATTCTCGTGGTAAACATCGATTAGGTTGTAACCATCAAGGTAATCAAACTCATCTTGGGTAACATCCAGACCTGCTGCTGTTAGAACCGTTGGCGCGAAATCCACATACTCCACGATATCGCTATAAACTTTACCAGCAGGAACTAGCGACTTATCTGAAGACACCACGATTGCTGCATTCGCGGTTGACTGGATCCATGGACCGAACTTAGCGTTCATGCCCTGCTCACCCAAGTGCCAGCCGTGGTCACCGATGGCAAACACGATCAGCCACTCTTGGCCATTGTCTTCGCTGTACTTCTTGAATGCCTCAACCGCTTCACCGATCAGGTTGTCACCATGTGCACAGAATGCGTAGTAATCCTGGATGGCTTGCTGCTTCTCATCGTAGGTCATTGGGTAAACATCACCCGCTCGTTGGATCTTCTGCAGTTGATCAGGCAGAAGCGCTGTCTCAGAGCGATCGTACGCTGGGATGTTATACGTGTGCTGCTTAAAGCGATCACGATAAGATTTCGGCGGCAGTACTGGTGTATGCGGCAGGTGGAAGCCGAGCTGCATGTACTGAGGCTTGCTCGTATCGGCACCTTTCGCCGTCTTACCCCAGCTAGTCTCAAACTTCTTATCCGCATTCTCTAGGTAGTTCTTAAACTCTTTAACAATGTAAGCATCAACCGTCTCTTCTGCCGGTTGAGGGTTCTCACCACCCAGAATAAGATTTTGGTTACCACGAGTGTAGGCGCGCAGCAGTTCAAACTCTTCATCCACCTCAGCACGCATTCTCAAATCTTCTTCGGTTAACGGTGCGCCTTTGGCACGCTTCAGGAAGTAGCTCTTAGTTGTACCATCCGGGTAAACCACATTTTCAGTGGTGCCCTGCATCTCATACACACCGTCATCATTGAAGTCATAGACGCCCTCAGTGAAGAGATCGCCGATAAAGTTTTTCTGCAGGTCGTGTTTAAAGTGGACTTTATAGTCAAACAGTCCCGCTTCGTGGAAGCCTTGACCTGGACCCCATCTGAAGATGTAAGCATCTTCTTTACCATAAACCGACGTTTGGTAGCCCGCGTCACGCAGGGTTTGCGATACAGTTGGTGTGATAAAGTCCGGGGCTTGGTGAGTTAATTCAAATGCATAGTGACCATTACGGAATGGGTAGCGACCGGTCGCCATCGAGCCACGCGTTGGACCACACACTGGAGAGTTAGAGAATGCGGTCGTAAACAGGGTACCCTCAGCAGCCAGTTGGTCAATGTAAGGGGACTCAACATAACCGAGTGGGCTGTTTTTGGTGCCAAAAACGGCTTGGTTATACGCACTGATTGAGTCAGGGCGGTGGTCATCGGTAATAATCCACAGGATGTTAGGTGCAGCCTCAGCCTCTGCGGCAGGCTTGGCCTTAAAAGTTTCTGCTGATGCTTGCAAGTTATTGCTATCACTACAACCTGACAGGGTTGGTAGGACAAACAATAGCTGCATTGATGTAACTAAGAGTGTCTTTTTCATATCTCTAACCATTCGTTATAGACTAAATTCAACGCGAATTTTTCTACCCGGACGCTGGGGTCAACGCCCTAATCATTGGAAAAAGATGGAGTGGAACAAGAAGCAAATATTTTGTTAAACACGTTAAGTGACACATTCCCCCGCAAAGCCGACAGAAAGGTCTCTTAATCATGAGTCACCATGGCATAGCCAGGGCGATACAGTGTTTTGGTTGCTTGACAGGGTAGTTTAAATAGCACGGACGCAACATCAATAACGATTACAAGGATGACCCTCTTTTGGCCACCAGATCCTTATTTAGATTGTCCAAATTTCCATGTCATGATCTCCATCGCGATTGATTATGGCAATTGGTCGCCCAATTATCCGTGATTGGGTTAACAGTAAATAAAAAAGGTTAATCGAAATATGGGCTTAATCATAAAATCGTGCGCTGTGTAGGTTTTTTTCATCTAATGTAAGCAAATTTTGGTGTTCTGAGCGCAAATTAATCAGATGCGGTTAGCCACTTGAATGCGCTTGACGGTTGTGTGGTTGCAATAGCTTGGCTCACTCCTAACACGAAAATGCGGGTACTTACTAAAGTAAGTACCCGCATACAAAGTTTAAATTGGGGTCAAAGGCAAAATAGTCAAGTGACCACTGTAATGACGCCCTTACAGTATTAAAGCGTTGGAATCAGATCCGCTGGGATATCGGCTACCTTGTCATCCGCACCGAGCGCAAAATCACTAATGTAGTAGCTATTTGCTTTTGACCAATCGGCCTCAGCACGGCGATCACCTAACACGATGTTACCAAGCTTGTTGCGGAACCAGTCGGCAAGCTCAGCGTAATCTGCATCATAAGCGACATTCTTCTGCTCTAACGGGTCGTATTCGAGATCGTACAGCACCATTTCCGCTTCCTCAGGTGTCGCTTCCAGCGCCCACTTGATGTCTTTACCGAGTTGATCTTCGCGTACCCAGTTGTTGAAAGGACGCGTTCTCATTGAGAAACGGAAACGATCGGTGTGCAAGTAACCACGAGGAGAACCGATAGCATTGATTTCACCCAGTGCATATTCACGTTTTGGTAGTTTTTCATTGTAAACATCAAACAAGTTGTACCCATCTAGGTAATCAAACTGTGGCTGGTTCACATCAATACCTGCTGCGGTCAAAACGGTTGGAGCAAAGTCAACGAACTCAACCATGTCTTTATAAACCGCACCGGCTGGGATCAGGCTCTTGTCCGATGAAGTGACGATCGCCGCATTGGCAACAGACTGTTTCCATGGGCCAAACTTGGCCATGGTGCCCTGCTCGCCAAGGTGCCAACCGTGGTCACCAATGGTGTAGATGATTAACCATTCTTGGCCATTGTCTTCGCTGTACTTCTTGAACGACTCAACTGCCTTACCTACCAGGTAATCTCCATGTGCAGCAAAGGCATAGTAATCCTGGATCGCTTGTTGTTTCTCTTCGTATGTCATTGGGTAGATATCACCCGCACGTTGTACTTGCTGTAGAGAACGTGGCAGCAATTCAGTTTCAGAGCGGTCATAGTCTGGAATGTTGTACACCTTATCTTGGAAACGCTCACGCACCTCTTTTGGTGGCAGTACCGGCGTATGCGGCAAGTGGAAGCCTAACTGGATATACTGAGGCTTGCTTGAATCTGCACCACGCGCGGTTTTACCCCAACTGGTCTTAAAGCGCTTGTCGGCGTTTTCAAGGTAGTTTTGCAGCTCTTTAACGATGTAAGCATCGACCGTCTCATCTTGTGGCATTGGGTTGACACCACCAAGAATCAAGTTTTGGTTGAAACGTGTGTAAGCACGAAGTATGTCGAACTCTTCCGTTACGGCGTCTTTTGCGGCAATTTCTTCGGCTGTTAATTCACCATTTTTTCGACGGATAACATAGGTCTTTTCGCTGCCATCTGGATAAATAACCTTTTCCGCAGAACCCATGTTTTGCAGCTTACCGTTCTCATCATGGCCCCAATGCACGGTGGTGAACAGATCACCTTTGCCATTTTTTTGCAGATCGTGCTTAAAGTGAACCTTGTAGTCAAAGAAACCCGCGTCATGGAAACCTTGGCCTGGACCCCAAGCGTAAATATACGCGTCTTCTTTACCGAACACGGCGGTTTGGTAACCGACATCACGGACAGACTCTGGCACGGTTGGGCGGACAAAATCAGGATTGGTATGAGTGAGCTCAAATGCATAGTGACCATTACGGAACGGGTAGCGGCCAGACAGCAAAGATCCACGTGAAGGACCACACATTGGCGAGTTACTAAACGCCGTGGTAAATAGCGTGCCTTCTTCGATCAATTTGTCTGTGTTTGGCGACTCCACATAACCCAAGGGGCTTTCCTTGGTGCCGAACATAGCCTTGTTGTAGCCACTGATTGAATCAGGGCGATGGTCATCGGTGATAATCCACAGTACGTTAGGTGCAGATTGAGCATCAAATGTTTGTGCGGTGGCTTGAACAGGGGCTTTGGCCGGGACTTGGGCGCTGTTACTAACAGCACCTTGGCTACACCCATACAGGGTTGGCAATACAACCATCAGTTGTATCGTCGATGCGATGATTTTCTTATTCACTTATTACTCCAAATGTTTCCTACATACTAAAATAAGCTTAAAAAAATGGAGTCAATTAAGACTCCATTGCATTACTAAATATTATTCTTGCTATATTTCGGACTGAATTAGTTCCACCAAGTTTGGAACATGACACCGGCAGACAACGCATCGCGTGTACCAAGTTTGCTAACAAAGTCTTGGTTATTGTCTTGACGCCAGTCACCAAGGTTGGTGTAGGCCAGAGTCTTCGTATCAAGCTTGCCGTAAGTGACAAAGAAACGAATTAATGGTCTGTCATAACGAGAGCCACCAATGTGTAGGTCTTGTGCTAGCGTCACTTTATAAGATGAGTTTGTTCCGTCTTTGTGCACTGAAGCGTCTTGGTTGGCTGCAAAGTCAAAGTTTTCAGCAACAACGAACTTCATTTGGTCATACGCTAACTCAATTTTCGTGGAGGTGCGTTGGTTCCAAATGTAGGTACCTGCGATAACCGCTTGATTCCAGTACGTTTCATCATAGATGTAGTCGTTACCGTACTTTCTGAAATCCTCATCATCAAAAATAGCGGTCTCGTGAGAAAGGGTATACTCGAGACGGTATTGTTGAGCACCACCAAAGTGTTTCAGGCCAGTGAAGTAACCACCAATTTGATGGCTTGGGTTGTGTAGCCATGTTTGTGTAACACCAGATGCAGTTTTATTGTTGTAGCGAACCGCTAAACGGTCAAACTCTGTCCACGCACCACGGGTGAGCTGGAAACCAATTTGGAAACCATCAGGTAGTTTATCTTTTGCAGTCGGCGTAGCACCTTCTACATCGGTCATATTCTTATCAGAGCCATAGTAAGTTCGATAGGCACCGAATACATCCGCTTTTAACCAATCAGTGACTTCGATTGCTTTAAGACTCGACACTAAGCTGTAGTAAGTACCACCCCAGCCCTTCTCACCTTGACAAGCCCAGCCAACGTCTTCGCCACCGCGCTCGCCACACCAGCTGTGGTAATTACCACCCCAGTTAGGCGCAACAATGCCGACGTTCCACTTGGCAAAATCTACATCGAAATTATCGATACCCACACCAATACCATCTGATTGAGTAATATCGTTACCACTGATTGGTGAGTATTTAGGGTATTTACGTTTACCCATCCAAACAGAGGCATCAGGGTTACTTGGGATCACGCCAACACCATGTACCCACCACTGGTCCAAGAAGATGTTATCACCTCGAACCGCGTCGTTGTCTTTTCTGTACTGAGTCGCACCACTGGCTAAATCGATGTGTGCCACCCAGTTTTGATCATTTTTGCTGAGGCCGTAATCAACGTATAAGTGAACTTCACCACCTTCGTTGCCTAAGCTGCCTGTTTCTGTGTATGGGTTACCGGCTGTTTGAACATAGTTCAAACCATTCGCATTTGTTTCTGCTTTTCTGTGCATCAGACGGTCATTAGTCACACCGAAAGATGCTTTACCATAACCTGATACCGATAAACCTTCGTATCGACCATATTTTAGGCCGGCGTATGTAGACTGACTAAATGTACCAACTGCCAGAGCGATTAGAGAGAGAGTAAATATTCCACGCTTCATGTTATTAACCCATTATTTTTTGATTAAGTCCGTGAACTGGTTGTGCTCGACATTAATTAACTACCACTGCTTTGAAAGCTATCGACGTCATCCATTTCATCTGCAAAAAATTGTATCAATTGGTAATCCAATTTACCGTGATAAGGTTAACAACAATGAGTAATAGGTTGACATCAGAAAACATAGCGTGGATCACAATGGCTGTAAGAAAGGCTATAAAAGATGTAAAAAACGTCATCTGTGGTGTAACAGTTGATTTCAATACCCGTAAAAACAGGTGGTTCAGACGCATATCAACCACAATCACCTGCTTGGCAAATGATCTTTAGCGTAAAGTCAAACCGCGCTTGAGGACTAATTAAACATATATTTGTGACAATTATCGGGTATCACTATCGTTTCGTGAGTTAGATCTCACACTGCATAATATTAAGAGTAATAAGGCTTTTGGGCGTATAAATAAAAACGACATCGCGAGACAGCGATGTCGTTTTTATTGTTCAATATTTGTTCTAAAACAGTTATATACTACCCAAATGGACGATATAACATCTTCAAGAATAACCTATATAACCAAGGCTAAAGCTTAAAGCGTGCAACATTATCCGTCAGGGTTAAATTGAGCTTATATAGGTCTGCCGTTTTATCTTCCAAATCCGAAGCACTCGAAGCAATCGAACTCGCCAGGCCGTTAAGATCGTCAATGTTGACCACGATACCCTTAGTTACAGCGCTCTGCTGCTTAGTCGCAACCGCCACCTCGTTATTCATATTGTTGATCACTTGAATATTGGTCGATATTTGACTCAAGATTTCCGACAATGATTCCGCAGCCGAGGTGACCTCTTGTGAGGACCCTTGGCTAGATTGCATCGACTCTGCCGCACGCTTAGCGTTGTTTTGCAAGCTGGTGACAATAGTTTCAATCTCAGAGGTCGAGTTTTGCGTTTTCTGTGCCAGCGCTCTTACCTCATCGGCAACCACAGCAAAACCACGCCCTTGCTCGCCAGCCCTTGCCGCCTCGATTGCTGCGTTCAGTGCCAGTAGATTTGTCTGCTCAGCAATGTTTAGAATAACCTCAACCACCGAGCCAATATCAGAAGAAGACTGAATCAAGGCATCGATGCGTTCTGAAGTATCACTGATCTGCTCAGAAAGGTGCCCTGCTAATACGCCATTCTTCTTAACCATCGCCACACCCTGCTCTGAACTTTCAAGAGCAAGCTTAGTCTTCTCTAGCGTAACTTCGGCGTTGCGGTATACCTCATCGGCAGAGGCACTGATCTCCTCAAGCGAAGTCGCCGCCGACTGCATTGACTCGTGCTGTGCATTAGCATCTACCATCGAGCGCTTGGCAACATCCGAAAGTTGGGCAGACAAGCCATCAATCGATTTACCCGCGTGCGCGACACTATCAAGCATCTCGGTTAGGTTATCCATCAACATATTAAAGTTCTTAGTCAATTGACCAATTTCATTGTTGGATTGGACAGGAATGCGCTGCGAGAGATCCGCTTCACCGCTTGAGAGGGCATATAATGACTTAGCGACGTGATTGATTGGCGTAATGACAGCGTAACTGGTAAAGAAGTAAACACTGACGATCACAATAATCAGCACCAGTATAATCCCAACCACCATTAGGAACAGCTCACCGGCTAAGCTGTCTTGAATAACGCTGGGGTTGAACTGAAATTGAATGGTACCGATCGTATCTTCACCACGATTCACCACGTGTTCAGTCGTTGGGAGTGTTGAAATTGGTTGACCAGAAACCGCAATATTCTTGCCACGCTGATCGACAATAGTCACTGCGTTCAAGATATCCGCGCGCACCATCGCATTGGCGACCGCTTCTGCTTGCTCAAAGTCATAGACAAAGATGGCTTCGACCAAGGCCGCTTCAGCAAGCTCGATCTGCGCATGCACATCTTCTTGATAGTTGGTTTCTAGGCGATCTTTAACGATAAAATAGCTAAAGCCACTACCAATCGCGATACCAAACACACCGACAATAATCAAAAACAGTGACAGAGTGCGACTTAATTTACTTTTCATTATTTTCGTTCCTATCTCTAGCGGTTGATATCAAGCCACAACTCTTCGCGTTCTAATGGCACATCGTGAGGTAAAAATGGATTATCAATATGGATCGCTACCCGTTCGTGGATATTACTAGTGGCAAACGTGCGAGTAATAAGTTCTGAGTTATAAAACAGCTCATCAAAGCTACCATCGGCAATCGCTTGCTCTAAGCCATGATTTAAATTGTTATATAAGCGTTCGTTGTCTTTAGAGACATAGAGATACATCGCAGAGGGATAAACCAGCAGCAGGTTTTCTTCTACGACAAGGTTGACGTTGTTGTTGTTCTGCATGTCCACCACCCCTTGCGATTCGTGCACAGCAAGTGGGATATAGTCAAAGCGGCCACCGTCAACCATATGGAACAGGCTTTCAGCTTTAACTGGCTGGATCACTTCCATACCCGCCGCTTCAAGGATCTTGGTGTCACTCCAAAAGCGACCTAATCCGGCTTTGCGTTGATTTAACTGAGCTAAGGTTTGGATATGATTGAATTGATTCTGAGTACTTTCCTCAATCACAAAGGTGCGATATCCAGATAAGCCTTTAAAAATCGGAATCTTAATTGCTCTAAGTTGGTTTTGTAGCTCAGACGACGCGCCGGCCCAGATGAGATCAATATTGCCAGTGCGTGTCTCTTCAACTACGCGAGCATCTGTTAAATACTCCTCAGCGGGAATGAACGTTGGCGTGACACTACTTTTGTTCAGTGCCAGTTTTACGATATCAAGCACTAAGCCATCGCGGCCAGGAAAGACCATCGGCGTGCGAATATCGGTTGCTTGAGCGTTGAATGAGGAAAAGAGAGTTAAAATTAGACCTAAATTTAACACCGCTGTTATTGTGCTTTTTTTTATCATACTGCAAGCCACTTAGTGTTAATGAATAGAGCAGCGACAACGCTGCTCTACAATTGATAAAAAAATGGAGTGCCCCTTGAGGCACTCACAGGTTGTTGCTTATTTTCTGCGACGGAATAGCGCCACTAGAGGCATCAGCAGGAAGCTGAAGATACCAAAGCTACCACCTTCGTCCTTGTACTCAGGGATGGTGTTGATTACATTGTCACCGTGATCTCCATCACCTTCTAGTTCGCCACCTACGCGTAGGTTGTTAATGTAAATAGTGGCTGGGTCTGCTGAGTAGGCATTTGGTGTACTAATTTTGAAACCAGTTATTTTATCTTGTTTAAATGAGGTTCCGGCACCTTGTGCAATTTCAAATTCAATCGTATGCCACTTGCCATCATTAGGAATGTTCTTAGATGAAATTGAATTACACTCTGGGCTCCAGCAATTATTTTTACCATCATCGCCAACAGTTGATGCGGCAGCAGCTATCTCAAATTTAACCCAGTGAGAGCTAGCGGAAGTATTCTTTACATCGATCTTAAATACTTTGGCTGCTTTGACCATGTCAATGTTAGCGCCCCATTGTCCACTTTGATTCTTCCCATTGAAGATGATTTCTCCGGCTTTGGTATCCTCATCCTCTAGGTAGACAACTTCGTTATGGAGAGGTGACTCCCAGAAAATATCAGCACCTACATTCATGGATTCGAAGTCTTGAACGATTTGTTCTTCGCCATCACCTGGCTCACCTGGGCCATCCGTATCACCAGTATCCCCATCACGGTTAGAGATACGCAAGTTATCCCAGTAGAGCGTAACGTCTTTATCCATCGGATTAGCAAGAGTAAACTGAACGGTCTTAATATCCGCTGGGTCAAAGCCAGACTCCATGAAGTCTTCTGACATAAACTCGAATGCGAGCGTTTCGAAGTTGCCTTCATCATTCGATGCTATCTCTTTCTTATAGATAGAGAACTTGTTCCAATCTTCACCAGTGACTAAACGCACCAATGCATTGACTGTCTCGCCTGTCTCGTTAAGAACATCGACCTCAAATGTTTTGAACTCTGAAAAATCCTTTGTCTCTAGGCTGCCCAGTTGGAAGAACTTCGTTAGGCCTTCCTCGTAATCTATTTCCCAAGAGTACCCATCATCGTTTGAAGAGTAAGAGGAGTTAGTGCGATTGTGTTGCGCGTAATCATACGTCTCCCAAGCGTTGTCAACGAAACGATCGTCTGGGATACCGCCAGGGAATTTGCTGAAGTCAACAAGTTTGACGTCTTCGCCATCATCTGGAGCTTCACCAATTGAGTTGTTAGCGCGGATACTATCAATATAGATAGGCTCATAGTTCCCGCTCGATACAGTGAGTACAAAACGTATTCTATCAACCGAAGATTTAGTGAAGTTCTCTCCGCGATTCGGGTGATCCGCATCTAGATCGATCTTAAATGTTTGCACCCCAGTTTCTGCTGTAATGTCAATATATGCAGGGCTATAGTAGTAAGTCTGATCCCAAACATCGCTCGCCGTGGACTCAAGTCGAGCAAGAAGTTGCATCGGTTTTTCTGAAGTATTAACAACATCTAGCTCTAACGTACTGAAGTTACTCCAGTCACCATCTTTACCCAATTGATCAAGTCTGTAGATTACGTACTTCTGATCACCGTCAGCGCTATATTCGATATGCCAAGCTTTACCGTCTTCACTTGCAATCGGATGGTCAACAACTGTGTTTTTCGCACCACCCCATGAGTTGTCAAACAGTTCATTATCGGTACCTGCATAACCTTCAAAGTCGTCAACTAAGATTTCTGTGCCTGGTTCAGTACCGTTATCGCCGCCATCGTCTTCTAAGTCATCAACACGCAAGTTGTCAAAATAGAACGTGCCGGGATCAAGGTTATATCCACCGACAACTACTTGTACTGCGTGAACTTCTTCTGGATTGAACAACGAATCTTCAGCTTTGTGATCCTCCAAATGAACTTCGATAGTTTGTTTGTCTAAAGACGCATTCAATGAATAACCTTTCTGAACTACGTATTCTTTCGAGTATTTTTCACTTGACATTACCTTTAAAGTGACTTGCTGCGGTACACCCGTCGCGTTTTGAACGTCAAGTCTGACTACTTTTTGATCGGACCAATCCCAGTACGCAAAATTATAGGTTGAGGCGCCATCTCCCCACTTATTATGGTCAGTACCACCATTGTCAAATGTTTCGCGTGAGATTACCTTCCAAGACCTCTCCCCTACCGAACTCCAATCTGCGCTGGGGTAGTTTTCAAGCGCTGTGCCTTTATCAATTGGCGTTACCGGGTCGGTTACTGGAAACCCATCGTAGTCTTCAATCAGTGTTTCTACCGCATGAGCCCCAAAGCTCACCCCAATAGCCGCCGCTAGTAGGGTATATTTAAATGTCTTCATGTACTTTTCCTTAAGATTAAGAAATGACGGTGGCTATTCACGTCTAGCCACCGTGACTAGTTAATTTGCAAAACGTTTTGGATATAAGTCAGCGTTAAACTGCTTCGCTGTATCAATTAGCTCGACGTATGGCTCATCTGCAATAGTGATAAAGCCGATGTTGTAGTTCTCGCCATCCCAAGCACGTCCAGTTGCTGGAGAATCTAGGTACTGGAACCAGTGGGCGCCGACGAAGTATGGGTTCTCGACGATGCTGTTCATGTAGCGAACGTACATCTCTGAGCGCTCAGACTGGTTAGACACCGTGATGATACCGCCGTGGAACAGACCCGTATCGGTGGCACCGAAGTGGAACTCACCAATCATGCTTGGCTTATCCAGTTCAGGCAGTAGGTCTTTCCAGTGCGCTTTCTTGCTGTCATTGATGTCATTGGCGTACAGGTTGTAGCTCATCACGTCAACGTGTGGCGCTGCTCCGCGAGCAATCTCAGGTGTTACACCCCAGTCTGCAAAGCGCGCACCTAGGTAAAGGTGATTTGGCAGTACGTTCTTCACACCAGCGCGAACAATTGAGAAGTACTTATCAGACAGCATTTCTAGCATCTCTGAGTAGTCGACTTTCATACCAGCAGTCAGTGCTGAACGGTAGTCAAATGACTTCTCGAACTCGGCCCAATTCGCCACATTGCTGCCCCATGCTTTGTTCAGCGCGGCAATGTTTTTGTACTTCGCTTGCAAATGGTCAGTGAAGGCGCGCTTAGCTGGGCTTTCATTCGCATCGTAAGCTAGTGCGTTTACAACCAGACCGTAGTGGTTTGCTTCGTTGTGTACGTTACCCCAGCTGATTTCGTTATCGACGAACACGCCGACTAGCCATGGGTCATCGTCTTTCACGCGCTCAACCAGGTGATCCGCCATCGCGCTAACACTGTTGACAAACTCAGGGTCAAACGGGTCATGGATTGGGCCCCAGTAGTCGTTACCAGTGCTGATGCGTTTGTGATCGCCATTGATCCAGCCGTGGATCTGGTAAGCTACTCGCTCACTGCCAAAGAACATTGGGTCAATCCAGTTACCTAGCGTAGTAAAGCCCCAATCGACCATACGATCGAGCGTCACATCTTTCCAGATCTGCATCGCTTCATCTTGGTCCGTGTCGTATTTACGCATTAGGTTGGCGCGGTAGAAGCTAAATACTTCGCCTTTCTTTAACGTACCCGAGTGAACGCGGCCAGCATAGCCGTAGTTTACAGCCAGTGGATCGTCTTTCTCTGGCAACCACTCAAACATTGAGTTACGCAGCTCAGACGCTACATGGTAGCCATCTTTTTGCCAGTAGTTTTCGTAGTCCATACCCGTGATGGTGTTGGTATCACCCATACGGATGTTATCAAGACCGGTGATAAAGAATAGGCAGCCCTCTGGGTCAACCAGCGTCCATTTACCATCGAGCTTCTCAGTGCGGAAGTAACCGGTTGCATCTAGGCGTGGGCCGTTTTTCCAGCCACCGAACTTACAGCGGTCATCCATCTGCTGAGCGTTACCTAGATTCGCCAGCTCTTTTTGACCTGCCGCTTTAAGCTGCTCTTCTGAATGGATTTTCTCTACCCAATCATCACCTGTGAACTGACCGAATTTGTCGACGATATTGCTGTAGCGCGTCATATCGGCGTCTAGGTCTGGTACAAGACGGATTGAGTCAACGATGATCTCAGCGTCTTTGGTTGGGTTTTGCAAGTAGAGCTGGATGCTGTAAATACTTGAAGTATCGAGGCTCTTCTCACCCCAGCCACGGCTGATTGCTTGCGCGTCGTAAGCCAGCTTTGGTGGCTCACTACGCATACCTGAAACCACATGCCCTTCAGACTGGCTCAGTGCCAAGTAGTAAGTGCTCTTGTTTTCAGGGCGTAGCATAGTGTAGCTAGAGATACTGCCCTTTGCGCCGTCAGCGTCAGCGTGTTGGTCAACACGGATGTAGAGCTGAACCGCTTCATCACTTGGGTTTTCAATATCGAATGCTAGGTTAAAGTCACCCACATCAGACCAGTTCCAAGGCGTCTTTGGTGAGAACATAACGTTCGGGTAAGCGTTAGAAGAGGAGAATTTAACCTCGAGTCCTTTACCATCTTTTGTCTTCACTACTTTGGCTTTAGAGCCACGCGTTGATTTAACGAATGTCTCTTCGCCCGCTTCAAAGTTAGTGATCGATTTCACTGTTGGCACTTCACCGACCGAAACTATGCGCTCTTCTGCCGAGATGAAGTCGCCCGTCGCATTTACAAGCTGTAGGTTATCAACGATAACGGTTTGAGCGTCCGCGGGACCTTGAACAAAAATCTCGAACTGTTGGATTTTACGCAGGTTGATGCTTTCACCGCCCCAGTAACCATCGAGCTTACGCACGCCGCCGTTAAACAGCATTTCAACTTCTTGCGTTTCGCCCGCTGGTACGTAGACCGCGTAGCTTAGCTGGTTGCTCTCGGTTCCCATCTTGCCGAGATCATCCGCTATTTTAAATACGATATTAGCCGCCTTGTCAGATGGGTTAGTCACATCCAACTTAAGGCTGCCTTTTGCGTTCCAGTTCCAATTTGTTTCTTGTGGAGAGAACTTTGTTGAAGGCCAGATTTTGTATTTATCAAGGTCAGAAACCGCATCAAAATCAATCTGTAGCGCCTGATCACCCACCGTTACGCCCGTGCCAGAAACCATTTTGTTTTTAGCATGCTGAGATTGAGCCGAAGCGAAGAAGGTATCTAAATTAACGTCTGGTGTTGCGACTGCAACGGCTGTGGCCGGCTGTGATTGCGCATCGGCATTCGCCGTAGATTTACAACCATAAGCAGCAACTAACAGCGTTGACAGAACAACGGCTACTTTAGTCTTGGTAGTTTGCATTGATATTTTCCTATCAAATTGAGAAAAGCCACTCAATTATTGGTGGCGAACAGACACCGCCCAATGCGAAGGCAAGTGTAAAAAGAATCTATTCGTCAGATTGATTTGCTATTGAATGGGCCACCTTTAGTGGCCCATTTATAGTCTTTGCGAGCGTTTAGTCTAGTAGCTCGAAGTTATCTAGAGTGATTGTTTGCTTAGGCACTGGACCTTGAACGTAAACAGAGAACATTGAGATTTTCTGAAGGTTAATGTTTTCACCACCCCAGTAGCCGCCCATTTTGGCTGCATCTTTAT
This sequence comes from Vibrio glycogenivorans, assembly GCF_051660965.1. Classification (NCBI taxonomy): domain Bacteria; kingdom Pseudomonadati; phylum Pseudomonadota; class Gammaproteobacteria; order Vibrionales; family Vibrionaceae; genus Vibrio; species Vibrio glycogenivorans. The sequence goes on from NZ_JBPVIS010000003.1 coordinate 244,609, forward strand.
CTAAGCGCATCTCAACTGGACGAGTCTGACCCGCTGGTACTTCAACCTTGTGGCTGATTGCTGTAGCCTGACCACCGTGCTGGTTATCGTAAACTTTTAGGATAAAGTGCGCGGTTTGATCCATTGGGTTAGTGACGTCAACAATAAAGCTTTCTTTGTCCGACCAATCCCATGGACCACCTTGTGCGCGGAACTGAGCACTTGGCCAAATCTTGCCTTTATCAGCATCAGAAACCGCTGGGAACTCAAGCGTCAAAGACGTGCCTTTTTCCTCAACCACTTTCGCCAGGTTTAGCTGTGGCGCTGTTAGTGGGTTGCTTGGGTCTGCTTTAGCTGCTGGCGCAGCCGCAACTGCTTTAGGTGCAGCTTGAGTTTTTGAAGCCGACGTTGATTGACAACCGTAAGTAGCAAACAAAGCAGTTGAAAGTAGGATAGCGACCTTAGTGTTCATCGTTTTCATGAGTTTCTTCCTATCAAATTAGATCATATTCACAGCCCAATAAGGCGATGATATTGGTTACAGAGATGGTCTCTGTATCGTTGTTATAAATTTTTCAGCTCAGAACCAGCTCATAGACTGTTTCTTGAATTCCTTGTAAACCTCATCGATATCAATTCCTGACGTTACTGTTTAACCAATCATTGATATCTGGCAACAATCCTAACCTCTGGTTGTCCAATTTAACGTGACGTGGGTTACATTTCCTCTTTCAAGTGAGTTTTTCGTCAAAAATATTTGAACTAAAGCGCATTTTATTGGCAAAAACAGTTCAATTTTGTATGACAAAACACTTTGATTGCAGGGCTACTAGTGAACTAGCCAATTGACTCAATTTAATTTAAAGCATTGATATAAAGGGTTTTTCTTTAATGCCATTTGAGTCAACACATTGTTTACTGATTTTTAATAACCACTATGAGACATTTGGCATAGACTGTACGAACTATTTTGTGACCAAGTGCAAATTTCTCAGTATGATACCGACGATACCGTTAATAAATTCATCAATTTAACTACATTTATTAAACGTTACCATCATCATTTCACTACCTTTTTTATTGCGTAGGCCAGATTTACTTTCATTTATTTTTTCTCTCCATCTACACATTGGTTAATCAATATCACATAATTGGGCGACAATTGTTACCTTCGTCACATCCATAGCAATCAACCCATGGTGTGTTTGGTTGATAAGATTTATGATCTGGGCAACAAATGTGCAAATAAAGGATTAACCATGCCTGTTGAAGATAAAGTTTCAACCAAACCCGCGGCGCTCGGCGTATTAGCGCTGACCATTGCCGTTACGCTTGGTTGCAGTGGCGCTGCTAGCTCAACTGATTTAGGCGTTAAAGCCCCACGTCAATTACCAACGGTCACGCTACCGACAACGGTTGAAGTCGGTAATGATGTCAATATCGAATTAGCGATTGTTTCACCTAATGAGGCGCAGGCCTTCGACTTAATAGTTGATACCGAGTCAGCCTTTGCATCTATTAGTATCTTGCAGGGTGATACTGTACTAATCGACCATGTCGATATCCCCTCTAGCGGCGAACATTTATTGCGTTTTGTTAGTAACCTCGATCTGACTGAGAGCGAGAGTAATGAAAAGCAGCCTTTAACTCTATCGGTTCGCACTGGCGCGGTTGAAGTTAAATCAGTGACCGCAACACCATTGGGTGACCTGGTTCTGCCGAAATTTAAGGACATTTCAGATGATATTGGCTTAGTGACAGAACAGACCTATAAATACGGTGGCCCATCTGTCGGAGACGTCGCTGGCAATGGCTTTTATGATGCGGTTTTGAATAACCACAACTATATTGCTCCGCAGCTTGTTACCAACAGTGAGGGTAAATCAGTCACTGTAGAGCCCTACTTCCCTTACCCATTGGACTATCATGGTACCGCTTTCGGCGATTACACCAATAATGGTCAACTTGATTTGATGCTCGCGATGGGTGGTGCTAACGGTACCAATCCAACCTCTTATATTTTGTTTGAAAACCGCGATGGCAAATTTGTTCAACCAGAGAATAATGCCGGGATTAATACTCCAGCCCGCGGCCGCTCTCCACGTTGGATTGACCTAAACAACAATGGCTGGCTGGATTTGCTGTTAGTAAATGCTAAGACACCAAATTATGATGGCCCAACTCAGCTGTTTTATCAAAACAATGGTGACGGCACCTTTGATCAAGTTCGCGTTCCGGGCATCGAGTATGCCCAAGGTCAACGCCCACTGATTTTTGATTTTGATAACGATGGTTTACCAGACGTTCTGCTATTCTCGCCTCTGACACTGTGGAAAAATAACGGAAACTTTACCTTTACTGATGTCACTTCTGAATGGCTACCAGAGGAAATTCAAGGTTTAACGTCTATCCAAGCTGCTGCGGATATGGATTTGAACAACAACGGGTTACCAGATCTTTATCTTTCACGTGGTCTTGAAGAGTACCTCATGTCACGTAAGAGCTACGACTTCAACCCTGTGACTAAACAGTTCGACATGCGTGACGAAGGTAACCCGGGGCGCACCTTAGTTGACTTGACTACCGAGCCAGGCAGTACCATCACGTTAAAAGATCTTGAACTGACCTATCGTCAATACAACGATGGCTACCCAATCTTCTTGGGTGACAAAAAAGACAAAGTTTGGATGTGGGCTGAGGGTTTCCAGAAGAGCCAACTTCATCCGAAAATGAAAGATGGACCACACTCGCTTGATATCTCACCAAAAGATGCGCAGGGCTGGCCAGAAGAACGTAAAGAAAACGGTATCTATATTGGCCACGTTGGTAATGGCGAATGGAAAATGGAGTGGATCCGTAATCAGGCGGTTTACTGGATGGTTGGATTCACGCTTGAAAACATTTCCAATGTCGCTATGGACTGGGAGCCGAACAACCGTAACGTCGATGACTTCTTGTTGGTGAACAAAGGTGATAAGTTTGTTGACGCTTCTGACGAGTGGAACATTCCTAAAGGCGGTAACCACTGGGGTGTGACCTATGGCGACTTTAACAACAACGGCTGGAATGATCTGTTTATCCACCGCTACGGTTTTGTTAAAGAGCGCGTGAGAGATCTGCTGTTGGTTAACACCGGCAAAGGCTACTTCGAGACCACAACCGCGCATGGCGCGCACGACATCGCAGACCCTGGTCACGGCGATATGGGACAAGCGTTTGACTTTGACCGTAACGGACAAGTCGACCTGCTTAATGGCAGTAATGAAACTGGTCATTGGTACATGTATAAGAACATCACCGCTGAGCAAGGCAACTTCCTCAACATCGATGTCGGCTACAGCCCATTTGCTAACGTTGACCCACTTGGCGCTAAAGTCGTCATTGAGACAGCCTCTGGCAAAACACCATCGCATCAAGTTGGCTCACGCGGTGAGTCTTTCTCTCAAGGTGTGATGAACCTGACTCACTTTGGTCTAGCGCCGTCAGAAAAGGTTGAAAAAGCAACGGTAACATGGCGAAACGGTGAAACCGTCACCTTCGTTAAACCGGGCGCTAACAGCACGCTTAAAACCGCGCAAGGTATCGCGCCAGCACCAACGGCAATCACACTCGAACGCGCAGAGAAAAAACTGCGCGTCGGTGAGAAGTTTAACCTAGAGACTACGTTTGCGCCGCTTAACGCGAAGAATGACGTGGTATTTACTTCGGCTAATCCTTCGGTTGCCAATGTTGATAAGCAAGGTAACATTCGCGCTCTAGCCCATGGCGAAGCTGTGATCACTGTCAGCTCGAGCATCGATTCAAACGTTGAGCAACAAATCAAGGTACTAGTGGGTGATTTTGCGCCAGTGTATGTGTCTGAGATTAAGATCGATTACGATAATGAGCCAGTTTACGTCGGTAATATGGTGGATTTGAGTGCGGTACTTACCTCAAGTGACCCAAGTGAAAAGCCTGATGACCAGTCGATTACTTGGTCAAGCTCAAACCCGAGCGTGGCAAGTATCTCCCAAGATGGTCAGCTAACCATGCTGGCTGAAGGTAAGGTCAATATCACGGTAACTGCCAATGGTAGCCAAAAACCGGGCAAAGTGATTGATACTTTGAGCTTCGATGTCGAAGAGTTCCAAGCAATCTCGATTAGCTTAGCCGATGACGCAAAGCTTAAGAAGCAAGCCAACCCGATTGACCAGCCAATGGAAGTGACGTTTAACTACAACGCTGGCTCTAATGCTGTGATTCCAAATGGTGTTCAAGTCTTCTTGCGCAGACTACAAAAGCCAAGCTGGGGACTCGTCAATGACTACACTGGCGGAAAGAACGGTCAGTTCGACATCGTCAAAGAAGCGGTAGGTACAGGCTCTGGTACCCTGACCTACGCATTAAACCTGCCAGACTATGTTCAAGAAGGTCTTGTCCCAACCAGCGAGCTACCAGAGAACGAGTTCTACTTCCTGATGCTAAAAATGCAAAATGACCGAGGCGAGGGTACTGAGGTTGGTGTTCAACCAATCTGTATCGCCGCTCCGGGTCAAAATAGCGGCTGCTAATTCATTTATCGATTTCACTCGAAATATGAAGCCTCTCTTTTAACAGAGAGGCTTTTTTACATCATTTGTTTGGTTTTTTGGTGAGTCACTCAGTTGATTGGACACCGATAGTTACCTTCATCACAACCAGACATATCAACCTATGGCGCATTTGGTTGATAACCTTTATGATCGCCACAACAAATGTGCAAATAAAGGATTTACTATGCGTGTTGAAGATACCATTTCGACTAGAAATGCAGCAATGAGTCTGCTCGCCCTTGTTGTTGCAACCACGCTAGGTTGTAGTGGCGGAACAAACTCCCACGAGTCAAGCATAGCCATGCCTCGAGAGTTGCCAACAGTTACCCTGCCAGCCTCGGTAGCGGTTGGTGGTGACGTCAATATCGAGGTCGAAATTACCTCACCCAAGGAGGCTCAAGCCATCGACCTTGTGGTTGATATCGACTCTGCCTTCGCTTCTATTAGTATTATGCAGGGAGAAAGTATTTTGGTTGACCACGTAGACATCCCGTCTCGTGGTGAGCATTCGCTGAGATTCGTTAGCTATCTTGCAGACACCAAGGCAGCGACAGAAGAAACACTTCCGCTGACGCTGTCGGTGCGTACGGGCACCGTCAAAGTAAAGTCAATGACCACGACACCTCTGGGTGACCTAGTATTGCCTACATTCACTGACATATCAGAGGACATAGGTTTAGTCACCGAGCAAACCTACAAATACGGCGGCCCCTCTGTAGGCGACGTCGCGGGCACCGGTTTCTACGATGCCGTATTGACTAACCATAACTATATTGCCCCACAGCTTGTTACTAATAGTGAAGGTAAGTCTGTCACGATAAAGCCATACTTCGATCATCCGCGTGATTACCATGGCACCGCCTTTGGTGATTACACTAACAATGGTCAACTTGACCTAATGCTTGCCATGGGTGGCGCTAACGGGACTAACCCTACCTCTTATATTTTATTTGAGAATCGTGATGGCGAATTTGTTCAACCTGAGAACAACGCTGGTATTAACACCCCAGCACGCGGGCGTGGCGCACGATGGATTGATCTCAACAATAACGGTTGGCTCGACCTTGTCTTAGTTAATGCAACAACGCCAAACTATGACGGTCCCATTCAACTGTTTTACCAAAATAACGGCGATGGTACGTTCAACCAAGTTCGTGTCCCCGGTATCGAATATGCGCCAGGTGAGCGTTCACTCATCGTCGATTTTGACAACGATGGCTTACCTGATGTTGTATTATTTTCTCCGCTAACCTTATGGAAAAACGAAGGAAACTTTACTTTTACTGACGTCACGTCTGAGTGGCTACCCGAAGAGATGCAAGGCTTAAATGCGGTTCAAGCAGCTGCAGATATGGATCTGACCAATAATGGGCTGCCCGATTTGTACCTATCGCGGGGTCTTTCTGAGTATCTGATGTCCAGTAAGAGCTACGACTTTAACCCGGTCACCAAGAAGTTAGATATGCGCGACGATGGTAATCCTGGTCGTACGTTGATCGAGCTGACTACCGATAAAGGCGACAGCATCACGCTAAAAGATCTTCACTTAACCTATCGCCAGTACAATGACGGCTACCCTATCTTCCTTGGCAACAATAAGGAAAAAATCTGGATGTGGGCGGAAGGGTTCCAAAAAAGTCAACTTCACCCGCAAATGAAGAACGGCCCACACTCATTGGATATTGCTCCGAAAGACGCGCAAGGTTGGCCTGAGCAGCGTGAAGAGAATGGTATCTACATCGGTCACGTCGGTAACGGCGAGTGGAAGATGGAATGGGTCAGAAACGGTAAAGTTTACTGGATGGTTGGCTTTACTCTCGACAATATCACCGCTGTTAACATGGACTGGGAGCCTAATAACCGCAATGTCGACGACGTTCTCTTAATCAACCAAGGCGATAAGTTTGTCGACGCTTCGCGTGAGTGGAATATTCCTCAAGGGGGCAACCACTGGGGCGTCACTTATGGCGACTTCACCAACAATGGCTGGAACGACTTATTTATCTACCGCTACGGCTTTGTTAAAGAGCGCGTCACCGATCTCTTGTTAGTCAATACAGGTAACAGCACCTTTGAAATCACGACCAATCACGGTGCCCATGATATCACAGACCCCGGCCACGGTGACATGGGGCAGGCGTTTGACTTCGACCGCAATGGTCAGGTTGACCTGCTTAATGGCAGTAATGAAACCGGTCACTGGTATCTATATAAAAACATCACCGAATCTCAAGGCAACTACCTCAACGTCGATGTGGGCTACAGTCCATTTGCCAATATCGACCCACTAGGGGCTAAGGTCGTGATAGAAACAGAATCTGGCACTACCCCATCTCACCAAGTTGGCTCACGTGGCGAGGCATTCTCACAAGGCGTAATGAACCTGACCCACTTTGGTCTGGCTGCAGGTGAAAAAGTTAATAAAGCAACCGTCACCTGGCGTAATGGTGAGACCGTCACCTTTGTTAAGCCGAAAACCAATAGCACGCTAACCACCGACCAAGGTCTCGCACCAAAACCGTCTGCAATCGCCTTACAGCGAACGGAGAAAAAGCTGCGTCCTGGCGAGATATTCCAACTCGAGACTGAGTTTACGCCACTTAATGCGAAAGATTCGGTAGAGTTCAACTCTTCCTCTCCTTCGGTGGCCAGTGTCGACCCGCAAGGTCAAATCCAAGCGTTAACTCACGGCAACGCGGTTATTACCCTGACCTCAACGCTAGACCCTGCAGTCACTCAGCAATTTGAGGTATTTGTTGGCGACTTTGAACCCATTTACGTCACAGACATTGCCATTAATTACGATAACGAACCGGTTTATGTCGGTAATATCGTCGACTTTACTGCAGTTTTGACATCGAGTGACCCAAGTGAGCGTCCTGATGACCAGACAATCACCTGGTCTACCTCAGACGCGAGTATCGCCGCGATTTCTCCCGAGGGTCAATTGACGCTGTTCAAAGAAGGCCAAGTGGAGATCACGGCTACTGCAAACGGTAGTCACCAGCCAAACAACGTCGTCGATAGCTTAAGCTTGGATGTTGAAGAGTTCCAGCCGATTAACATCAATATGGCTGATATGGCAAAGCTTAAACAGCAGGCAAACCCAATTGACCAGCCATTGGAGATTACCTTCTCTTATAATGCCGGCTCGAATGCGACAATCCCTAAAGGCGTTCAGGTGTTCTTGCGTCGCCTGCAAAAACCTGGCTGGAGTCTAGTCAATGATTATGCGGGCGGAGGAAAGGGTCAGTTTGATATGATCAAAGAGGCAGTAGGAACCCAGACGGGCACCCTAACCTATGCTCTCGACCTCCCAGCTTTTGCCGAGCAGGGCCTAGTACCAACCAGTGACCTGCCAGACAATGAGTTTTATTTCCTAATGCTCAAAGTTCAAAACGACCGAGGTGAAGGCACTGAGCTTGGTGTTCAGCCGATCTGTATTGCCGCTAAAGGGCAAACCAACGACGGCTGCTAATCGTCGACACAAACAAAGTTAGGGTGGCCTAATCTATTAGTTATTCTCCACAAGAGTGGAATGAGTAATTGTTAGGCTCCCCTTGCTAACCCTTAACCATGGCACAAGATTTTTACAGCTTCACCACTTGAATAGTACTGACTATGACTGCCTTTCAGTTGGTTGAGGCGCGGTCTTGCTAATGGGTTTTGGTCGCTAAATTGTAATTCCACACAGCGATTCATAGCCGTCTTTCTCACCGTTTGGCGCACAAACACTTCAATCTAGAACGTGCACCATATTGAGTTCATCTAACAATTAATTTTTTTCATCCCTACAAAAGGGGCAGATTCCATTTGTTATATAGGTTGGTTATTTTATGAAGTATAAATCCCTATGTCTTGCTCTTGCTGGCTGTCTCTCGGCCTGTTCGGCAGATCAATTATCAACAAATCAAAGTACTTTCTCTCCAGGGAATGTTACTCAGAGTCAACCAAACATACTGATGATAATGGTCGATGATCTCGGCTGGGAAGACCTCAATGTTTATGGAAATCATGATATTGATACACCTAACCTAGATAGGCTCGCTGAGCAAGGAATGCTGTTTAGAAACGCCTATGCGAGTGCCCCCGTCTGCTCTCCTTCCCGAGCTGGAGCAATTACCGGTCAGTACCCTGCTCGCCTTGGTCTTACTAATCACATCTCCCCTCACGACTATACGCCTGAGAATGCTGTCGTTCGCGACGCGCCGACTTTGGGCAACCTACCCGCCGAAGCAACGACTTTTGCCGAAGCCCTACGCGACAACGGTTACAGAACCGGTTTCTTTGGTAAATGGCATTTAAATAGTTTGAAGCCAGGCGGTTGGGAAGCTGAATTTCCTGAAACCCAACCAGAGAATCGAGGCTTTGATGTTGCCGTTGCAGGGGGGCCTTTCGGCGGTCCCTTGTCATGGTACTCTCCTTACAAAAACCCTTACATCACTGACGGCCCAGAGGGAGAGTACCTGCCTACACGCTTGGCTAATGAGGTGATTAGCTTTATGGGGCAAGAAAGCCCACAACCTTTCCTTGCCGTCATGTGGAACTACCTTGTGCACTCTCCTTTGCAGGCGCCTGAAGAGTTACTTGAGAAATACCAACTAAGGAAGAAACAGGGTAAAAAAGTGGGGATGCCTGTATTCGCCGGGATGATAGAAGCGATGGATACCTCAGTGGGTAAGGTATTAGATGCAGTAGATGAGATGAACCTCACCAACGATACCTTAATTGTCTTTACATCCGATAATGGTGGTATTTGGAAAGTCAGTGATAATGGTGGTTTGAAACTGGGTAAAGGCTGGCCATATGAAGGTGGCGTTCGTGTTCCTCTAATTGTCCGCTGGCCTGGCAAAGTGCCAAGTAACACTGTCAGTCAGGAAAGAGTAATTAACGTCGACTTTTTCCCAACCTTTTTGTCGCTCGCCAATGTTGATAGCACACAGTATGAAAATATCGATGGTATCGATATAACATCAGTACTGACTGAAAACAAACAGCTAGAGCGCGACGCGATATTTTTCCACTACCCTAACTATGCCTGGCATGCAAAAAACCGTTTGAGCAGCGCCATGATTGAGGGGGATTTCAAGCTTATCAGCTATTATGACGATAATACGGTCGAATTATACAACCTTAAAAAAGACCCTTGGGAAAGTCGTAACCTAGCGAAGCGAAATAAGGATGTGGCCGACTCAATGAAGGTAAAACTTGATAGGTGGCTTGAAGAGACAAATGCTGAAATGCCGATCAGAATCGAGCAGTAATTTCTTTGATTAAGTTGGTTCCATTGAACGCCTCTCCTAAGTGAGAGGCGTTTTTTTTCGGGCCTAGACCGAGCCTATTGCGCTACTCATCGCTTTGCTTCCTGGTTATTTTTACTAAATTATGTTCACGGCAATAAACCCTTCTACCACAGATATCAAAAACAGCATGTCCCTGTTCACATAATGCACAGCTTTTTCGACGCACATCACATTGGTTGATAAAAAATCGATATCACCGCCAACAGTTGAACCAATTGTGATCCAACTGGCAAACACATACCCCAGTTACCGCCTACAATAGATCAACCAATTTATTTTAAAGGTATATGTTATGGAACAACAAACAAGAAACGCGATGAAATATGCGTTGATCGTTGCGTTCGGTGGTTTCGTTTTTGGTCTTGATGCCGCCATTATTTCGGGTACGGTGCGCTATATTAGTGTTGAATTTGGGCTCACCGATCTACAAATCGGTACTGTGGTTAGTGCACCGAGTCTTGGTGCGATTATCGCGCTGCTTTTTGCTGGTAAAATTGCTGATGCTTACGGAAGAAAGAACACACTGCTGCTGATTGCGGCCTTGTATGTCGTGTCCGCTCTTGGCTCTGCGTTAGCGCCAAACTTCGAGGTGTTGGTTGCCGCGCGCTTCTTAGGCGGTCTTGCGTTTAGCTCGCTATCGCTTGCCTCAATGTATATTGGGGAAGTGGCACCATCACGTCTGCGCGGTAAGCTTGTTTCCGCTAACCAGTTTAATATCGTAATTGGTTTGTCCGGGGCCTACTTTATTAACTACTACTTGGTAGTCAACGCAACCGATAGCATCTACCTTCTTTCCAGCGCAGGTATCTGGCGTACTATGCTAGGTTCAGAGCTTATCCCTGCCTTTGTTTGGCTTGGTCTACTATGCACGGTTCCAGAATCACCACGCTGGTTAATCGCTAAGGGTCGTGAAGACGAGGCGAAAGCGGTTCTGAAAAACCTCAACAAAGAAGAGGAAGTCACACCGCTATTCAACGAAATCAAGAGCTCACTCCAGACCACTGATGCGTTGTCCTTTGGTAATCAGGTTAAAACACTGCTTACTAATAAATACCGCACGGCATTGATTATTGGTGTTGCCATTGCGATCATCCAAGGCGCAACCGGTATGAACGCGATCTTGTTCTATGCACCAACCGTGTTTGAGCAAGTTGGTTTTAGTGGCGATATCGCATTCCAACAGTCACTCTACATTGGTCTAACCAGTATTGTCTTTACTCTCGTCGCTATCGCCTTTATTGATAAGCTAGGTCGTCGCCCACTACTGTTAATCGGCCTTGCTTGTGCACTCGTCAGTCACCTAACCTGTTGGTACGGCTTCAATAGCGCGCAATTTGTTCTAACAGAAGCGGATTTGGTCACACTGTCAGCCAGCTTAGATGTCAGCGTACTTGAGCCAATGAAGGGCATCACTTACCTGACGGATGTTGAATTCAAAGAGGCGCTAGCTGCCATTTATCCGCTGTCTGAATACCGCCTACACGAAGGTTTGATCATTGAAACAGCCATCAGCGTCAATCCTTACCTAGTATTGTTCGGTATCCTGGGCTTTATCGCGGCATTCCACATCTCAATTGGTCCAATCATGTGGGTGCTGTTCTCTGAGATCTTCCCGAACTCAATCCGTAGTGCCGCTATTCCAACTGCTGCCATCGTAACCAGTATCACCAGTTACTTCATCCAGCAGTTCTTCCCATGGCAACTTGCCAACCTAGGTGCAGCGAATACCTTCCTAATCTACGCAGCATTCAGTGGCATCGGTCTACTGCTCATTATGAAGCTTCTTCCAGAGACCAAAGACAAGTCAATCGAAGAAATTGAAGAGCTATTAGCCAACAAGTCACAAAAGCAAAAAGAAGTACTGTCAGAGGCTTAAACCTCAGTTCATGATCAAATAAAAAAGCAGATACCTTGTGGTATCTGCTTTTCTTTTGCTGAACTAGAAAAATTGACTAAGTCGTTAGTTACGATTTACTAACAGTGTACTCGGGCTTCCTCGCCGGGCAACGCCCACTCTCGATTCTCGACTCTCGACTCTATCTTGTTCAGAAAACGCAACACCAAAAACCCGATCCAACTCTTTGCGCTCTTCTTCACCAGCATTAATCGAAACTAACCCTTCTTCTTTGGCAAACTGCCATGTCAGTTTGCCCTGTGCGAGTGCCAGTAAAACATCGGTTTCTGTGATCAATATAGGTAGCACTTCACCAAACTTGTACTCAACCAATTTGACACCGGAACTATCTTCAAATGATGAATAGTGCCCATCGAGCGCCTGTCGCAAATGAAAGCTTGGAACAGCCTCATTCACCTGACTCAACCTCATGCTGAAAAGATACATTGCCATTCGTTGGTTAGCTAGATTCCCTTCCAGCACAGCGGTCTTTCTATTGTGTTTAATGTAATATCCAATTGTAATAGATATCTCATCAGTCAATCCATCTGTGACAAGATCATGAAACGGGCACGCATAAGCAGTTGGCACTGAAAACAACGCTCCAGTGATTAGCAATACCGACTTTAACCTTGATTTTTTCATTCCAATTCCATCTTTGACTTAGTGGCATATCACTGCACTCTTAATTTAGACATGCTAATTCGTTAACCTCACCTTTGGAGGCAAATTATCGGTTAATTCTCAGTGACTCTTCCCACGACCTTGTAATGATTGCAGCAACTTTCTGTTGACCAATATATCTGTATTCAGATAAATTTTCCACAACGTGGGCCAGTTATATGATCGACACTATAAAATAATAATTTTATTTATTATTTTCAATAATTTAAAAACAATACACTTCTCATCAAAACTGTTAAAAACTCACATTCACCGCCCAGGGCAAACTGCTAATATAGCTTTTATGTATTAAGTCACAGAATTATTTTTAATATTGGTTAATCTATATTCATGTAATTAGAGCAGACATTGACCATCATTATCCGTACAAGGAGCTAAACGTGAAAATGCATAAATCTGCATTATCTGTCGTTATGACAGGTATTCTCTTAGGCATGAATCACCCGACCGTTTTCGCACAAAGCCAATTATCACAGGCGAATGACGAGCAAACGGGTACCCGTAATGCCATCCAAGTCGTTACACCTATTGTCGATTTTAATCAAGGTAATCTCGATATTATTGAAAGCCATAATGGCTCAGAGGTAGCCTTAGTGGAGAGAGATGGCGCTAAGGTGCTTCAAGTCAATTACGGCAATAAGAGCAAGTTCCCTAGCATTGTATTCTCTGTCCCTGGCGGTTGGGATTGGAGTGAGCACGGTGATATCACGCTAGGTATCGATATGGCCTATACCGGAGAAAAACCGGCTCAGCTCTATATTCGCGTTGACGATGGACGCACGCCGCAGGGCGCCATTAATAGCCGGACTGGATATGTGCAGCTCTCACCTGGTGATAACGGCATGTACTACTTTACACTGCGAAACCTAGACAGACAATTTACTGAGGGCATGCGCGGTATGCCACCACGCCGCGAAGGCCAAGCTCAGCAAATTGGTTACGCGTGGGGCGAAACTCACCTTAATTTAAGCACTATTGAAAATTTCCGTCTTTATCAGTCAGCGCCACAGAATGAATCAAGCCTTGAGATCGCGAGCATCGCTTTGCTGCCTAACTTTTCAGCTGACACCACTCGCTTTAAAAATGTTGTAGACAAATTTGGTCAATACTCGGGGGGAACTTGGAAGGAAAAAGTCACTAGCGAAGAGCAACTCACAGAACGCGCAAAGCAAGACCTTGATCTGATCAAAAACGTGAAGCTAATGGATGATCGCTCTAAATTCGGTGGCTGGAAAAGAGGTCCGAAGGTCGAGGCCACTGGCTATTTCAGAACGGAAAAGATTAACGACAAATGGGCACTGGTTGACCCAGAAGGATTTCTCTATTTCGCCACGGGCCTGGCTAATATTCGACTCAATGACACCTACACGACGACGGGTATCGCCTTTACTGATATCGAATCTCCAGATACCTCTCATTATCGCCCAAGTGAAATACCCACTGAGCCTTATCTAACTATTGAAGGGAATAAGGCCACTCAAGCAGAGTTGCGTCACAACATGTTCTCATGGCTGCCAGACTATGATGACTCATTGGCCCAATCTTACCAGTACAGCCATATGATCCATGCCGGCCCACTTGATCATGGCGAGGTATTCTCTTTTTATGCGGCAAATTTACAGCGTAAATTCGCCCCAGACTCGTTCGACCAAGCCGTGGAAACTTGGCGCGAATCTGTGCTAGCTCGCATGATGGACTGGGGCTTTACTTCTGTGGGTAACTGGTCTGATTATGGCTACTATTCGAACACCAAAGTGCCTTACACCGCGCACGGCTGGATTGTCGGTGACCACCAGCGCATCTCAACCCACGGCGATGTGTGGGGCGCGATGCACGACCCGTTCGACCCACAGTTCCGTCAATCGGTGCGCACTATGGCGCAAGAGATTGCCGAAAACGTCAATGGATCACCTTGGTGTATTGGTACCTTCGTCGAGAACGAGCTCAGTTGGGGTAACACCCGCTCGAATGCCGACCATTACCTACTCGCACTTGGCGCGCTTAACCTAGATGCCAACGAAAGCTCCGCTAAGGCAGCCTTTGTTAGCGCTCTCAAGGAAAAGTATTCTGACATTGCGTTACTTAACCAGGCGTGGGGCGAGAAATTTGCCAACTGGCAAGAACTAGAGCGAGGCTTTAACTTTACTGGTGAGTACACATCAACTATTAAAGAAGATTTCTCGATGTTCTTAACCATGCACGCCGAGGCCTTCTTTGGTGTAGTGGACAGCGAACTCAATGCGGTAATGCCAAATCACCTCTTCCTTGGCTCACGTTTCGCCTTCTGGGGACTCACCCCTGAAGCCGCCGATGCAGCCAACAAGTTTGTTGACGTGATGTCCTATAACCAATACGCCTACGATCTGGAGTCAAAAGGTGATTGGAGTGGCTTAGCCAGACACGATAAGCCAACCATGATTGGTGAGTTTGCCTTTGGTGCGATGGACAGTGGCATGTTCCACCCAGGACCTATCAGTGGTGAATCACAACAATGGCGTGGTGATATGTTCCAACACTTTATGCAAAGTGTGGTCGATAATCCGTACTTTGTCGGCGCACACTGGTTCCAATACCTAGACTCGCCAGTCAGTGGACGTGCTTGGGATGGAGAGAACTATAACAACGGCTTTGTGACCGTAACCGATACGCCGTATCAAGAACTGGTTGACTCAGCTAAACAGTTCCACGCCGCCTTGTATGAAAAACGTTATGGCGATCTTAAATAGGTAATCGCCTGCAGTGAGGAAGCTCTCAGGCTTCTTCACTGCCTTTTTCTACCTCGGTGCCTACCAAGGGTCAGTGGTATCGCTGACAGCTCAAGACGCAGTGACAAAAAAACACACATTTTCATGTATATAACGAACCCATATTCATCTTGCCCATCTACCGTCTTCACTCACTATCTATAGTTGTGCAATTTAAATCACAAATTCGGTAATCAAAAACAACCTAAACTCAATTATTGGTTAATCTATATTGGAACATATTAGTCCAATAATATCCTTTCACTAACCAATGCAATTTTCGCAAGGAGTCTTAGGTGAAAATTAGAAAATCAGCACTGTCTTTAATGATTTCAGGCATTCTTTTGAGTATGGGGCATGCGCAAGCGGCTAGCAGTTCGCTTGCAGATGCTAGCCCGGCCGCTGCTCAAGCAAGCGCTGCACAAATCATCGCACCGATTCACAGCTTTAGCGATGGGGATCTTAGCATCATTGAGAGCCATAACGGCTCACAGATCGAGCTTGTTGAAAGAGGCGATAGCAAGGTTCTTCAAGTCAACTACGGCAACAAAAATAAGTTCCCAGGCATTGTGTTCTCTACTCCTGACGCTTGGGATTGGAGCGAGCATGGTGATTTTACGCTCGGGTTTGAAATGACCTACACCGGTGAAAAGCCAACTCAGCTCTACATCCGCGTCGATGATGGCTTTAAGCCTAACGGCTCGATGAGCGCACGTACCGGCTATGTTCAGCTTTCACCTGGAGATAGCGGCACTTTCTACTTTACGTTACAAAACCTTGAGAAACACTTTAGTGAAGGGATGCGCGGCATGCCGCCAAGCAAGCCTGGTCAGCCTCAACAGTTTGGTTTTGCTTGGGGTGAAGAAACACTCAACACCAGCAACATCACCAGTTTCCGTCTCTATCAGTTTGATCCGCAGAACGAATCAAGCCTCGAGATCTCAAATATTTTCCTCCTACCCAACCTAGCAGCTGATACCAAACGTTTTGAAAACGTGGTCGATAAATACGGTCAATTTGCTGGCTCAACCTGGAAAGACCGAGTCACTAGCGATGAGCAACTCCAAGAGCGTGCCCAGCAAGATCTTGACCTCATCAAAAATGCATCGCTAATGGCGGATCGCTCAGTCTATGGCGGCTGGAAAGACGGCCCACAACTGGAAGCGACCGGCTACTTCCGAACTGAAAAAATTAAAGGTAAATGGGCTATTGTCGATCCTGACGGTTACCTCTACTTTGCTACTGGCCTTGATAATATCCGCTTGGACGACACCTATACCACAACGGGTAAAGCCATTAACAGCATCGAGAGGCCTGATCCTGCGCTGATGGAGCCAAGCGAGATCGCAACTACACCTTACCTCGAGCGCAAAGGGGAAAGAACCACCCAAGCTGAACTGCGTAACAATATGTTCTCTTGGCTACCTGACTACAATGACCCACTAGCGCAATCATACCAGTACAGTAAGATGATCCACGCAGGCCCACTCGAGCATGGTGAAGTGTTCTCCTTCTACGCGGCGAACCTGCAACGTAAATTCGCCCATGATTCGTTCGATACGGCGGTTGATACATGGCGTGATCTTGTCCTTGCCCGCATGATGGATTGGGGCTTTACCTCACTGGGTAACTGGTCAGACACTGGCTACTTCTCGAACACTAAAGTGCCTTATACCGCTCACGGCTGGATCACCGGTCACCACCAGCGCATCGCGACAGACAATGATGTTTGGTGGGCCATGCACGACCCATTTGACCCTGAGTTCCGCCAATCAGTGCGTAGGATGGTGGATAAGATCGCCAAAGACGTTGATGAGTCACCGTGGTGTATCGGTGTCTTTGTTGAGAACGAGCTAAGCTGGGGTAACTCAAGCTCAGATAATGAACACTACAAGCTGGCTATCGGCGCATTGCGTCTTGATGCGAAAGAGAGCGCAGGTAAGGCTGCCTACATGGTTGCGCTTAAGACCAAATACAGCGATATCGATGCACTCAACCAGGCTTGGGGTGAAGAGTTCGTCAATTGGAATGCACTGGCTAACGGCTATAACTTCTCTGGCGATTACAATGACGCCATCAAAGAGGACTTCTCGCTATTCTTGAGCTTGCATGCGGATGCCTACTTCGATGTGCTGCACAGTGAACTTGAAGCGCAGATGCCAAACCACATGTTCTTGGGTTCACGTTTCGCTGATTGGGGACTCACGCATGAAGCGGCAAATGCTGCAAGTCATTATGTCGATATCATGTCCGTCAACCACTACGCTTACGATCTCGAATCAAAAGGTGACTGGGACAAGATGGCCGAGTACGACAAGCCACTCTTTATCGGTGAGTTTGCCTTCGGCGCTATGGACAGTGGCATGTTCCACCCTGGCCCTATCAGTGGCGAGTCACAACAATGGCGTGCGGACATGTTCCAGCACTACATGCACAGCGTGATTAACAATCCGTACTTTGTTGGCGCTCACTGGTTCCAGTACCTTGATTCACCGGTGACCGGACGTGCTTTCGATGGTGAGAACTACAACAATGGCTTCGTCACGGTTACTGATACTCCGTATCAAGAGCTGGTTGATGCCGCAAAACAGTTCCACGCTGCGTTGTATGAAAACCGTTATGGTGATCTGAAATAGACATCAGGCAATAAAAAACAGGCCACTCGTTGAGTGGCCTGTTTTACTATTTGTCCTAACGCTATGCTAACAATGCCTTTAAATTCGGCTAGCGCCTAGATTTCGAGATCCATCGCGAAGAAGTAGTCATCTAAGTCTGCTTCAACGTCACCTGAGCTGGCAATCTTCAGCAGCTCTTGCTTACTGTTCTCTAAGTGATCCCAAATCGCTTGTTTTGCTTCTTCGGGATTACGTCTTTGCAGAGCCATGAACACTTTTTTATGGTCATCAATCCAAGTTTGGCGCAGACTCGTTTCGTGCAGATATTTATCGTTCAACGCTTTCCACAACGGGTTTTGCGTTCGTACACTGCGCCACATCTCATTGGCTTGATTGATCAGAACGCGGTTTTGCGTTGATTCAGCAATCAGAGTGTGGAACTGACGGTCCAGATCCTCAAAGCGCTCGCTATCACCATTAAGTTCCTGCTCTTGCTCGTTCAGCACGCGTTTAAGATCACGTAATTCGTTGATCTTAATCTGAGTCGCAGCAAAAGAAGCAATGTTGCTCTCAATAATTTGGCGCGCCTGCAGCAACTCAAATGGACCAACATCATTGTGCGGAACAATGGTTCTGTGCGTGATTTTCTCTGGGGAATCGATAAAATAAATGCCGGCACCCTGACGCACCACCACGAGCCCTTTAAGCTCAAGCATGATGATCGCCTCGCGGATAGTTGCACGACTGGTCTCGAATCGCTCACTCAATTCACGCTCAGATGGAAGGCGCTCTCCCGCCTTGAAGACACCTGAATAGAGTAGCTCTTCGATTTGTAGACCAATGTCGTAGTAACGGCGCTTTGTTGTTTGCTTCATATTTACAACCCAATTCAGACCCGGACCTTTAGTCCTATTATATTCATTATTTTCGCAAAGTTTATTCAGTATACCAGTACACCAATCGAACTAACAGTAGTGAGCAATGGGATTTTGCGCTAGATCTGTAGGTTATCGTTTACAGTCCCACTTTTGAGCTTGATAAATTCACCAATAGAGTGAGAGAGCGATCATATATTGGTTGAACAGGATAAATAATTGGTTAACAAAGAGAGATATTAGCCTTAAAGTAGGGTAAGGATTTGTCTTAGATGAGAGTTATAACAATGAAACCAACCATTAAGGATATCGTTGAGTATTCAGAGCACGATCGCTCGGTAGCACTTTTCGACTTCAACGCTGATACCCTACCCTCAGCATTCCGCTTCAACAACGTCGACGCAAGCATGACGCCTGCTGCGAAGCTTAACGCGAAGTGTCACAGTAAAGAAAATATGTACACCTCTGTGTTTCTTGAGCCTGTCGAGGGTGAAACATGGGACTGGAGTGCAATGCCGAACTTCTGTTTCGCCTTTGATGTCGATAATCTTCAATCGCGCTCTACCCAATTGTTTATCAACATCTTTAACGAAAAAGGCGAGATGCACAGCCGCTGTGTTAATGTCGCGGGTAATTCAAGCCAGACCTACATGATTGAGCTCAAAGGTGAGCTACTCAAAGGTAAGACCAACTACTATTCTGGCCTGCGTTCAAACCCAGCACCTTGGGATAGCCCGTTTGTTTATGCCACCTGGATGTGGGGCGAAATGAACATTGATTTGAGCAGCATTGCTCGCATCGAGCTTAGCGTTCAAGGCACCATGATCGACCACGAGCTGGAGTACTCAAACTTCCGCCTAATGCTCAACCCAGAAATTAACCCATCGTTCCTAACTAATGTGATTGACCAATACGGTCAAAATGCTGCGGCCGAGTACGCAGAAAAGGTTCATAACGATAAAGAGTTGGCTGAGCGCACGGCTCGTGAGTTGCAGCAGCTAAAAGAAGGCGCAATGCCAGATCGTTCGCGTTTTGGTGGCTACATCGAGGGCAAGCGTTATGAAGCAACTGGCTTCTTCCGCACCGAAAAAATTGATGGCAAGTGGTCACTGGTTGACCCAGAAGGCTACCCTTACTTTGCCACTGGTATCGATATTATTCGCCTTGCTAACGCTTACACTCAAACAGGTGTTGACTACGACCACTCACTGGTTGAGCAGCGCTCGCCTGATGACCTCACCCCTGAAGATTCAATTGAGAAGTTTGAAGTCTCAATGGAAGCTAAAAGAACCGCGTTTGTGGGCAGTGATATCCGCCGCGACTGCTTCCAATGGCTACCAAGCTACGATGAGCCACTAGGCCAGCACTATGCGTACATGCGCGAAAACTTTGAAGGTGCTCTAGACCAAGGTGAAACCTTCAGTTTCTACGCGGCAAACCTGCAGCGTAAATACGGCGAAGACTACATGGCAAAATGGCGTGAAGTCACTATGGACCGTATGCTGAACTGGGGCTTTACCTCGCTAGGTAACTGGACTGCGCCTGAGTACTACTCAAATGAGAAGATCCCATTCTTCGCTAACGGTTGGATTATCGGTAACTTCAAGACCGTAAGTAGTGGCGATGACTTCTGGGCACCAATCCCTGACCCATTTGATCCTGTGTTTAAAGAGCGCGCTGAAGCCACCGTCAAGCAAGTTCGTGAAGAGATCCAAGACACGCCTTGGTGTGTGGGTATCTTTATCGACAATGAGAAGAGCTGGGGTCGTATGGGCACCATCGCGGGTCAGCATGGTATTGCTATCCACACCCTAGGTCGCGACGTTGCCGATTGCCCAGCTAAAGTCGAGTTTATGTCAGTGTTAACTGAAAAGTACACTACCATTGAGGCACTAAACCAAAGCTGGGGCACTAATTACGACTCATGGCAAGTGATTGCTCATGGCGTTAAAGATCTTGAGCACAACGAAGCACAGCTTGCTGACTACGGCATCTTGCTAGAAGCGTTTGCAAGTCAGTACTTCAAAGTGGTGCGTGAAGCACTCAAAGCAGAGCTACCAAACCACCTATACCTAGGTTGTCGCTTTGCCGATTGGGGGATGACCCCAGATGTGGTTCGTGCTGCAGCGAAATACTGTGACGTTGTGAGCTACAACTGGTACAAAGAAGGTCTTCACCCTGCCGCCTGGACATTCCTAGAGGAAGTGGATATGCCAAGCATCATCGGTGAGTTCCATATCGGCTCGAAAGATGTCGGTTTCTATCACCCTGGATTGGTCACCGCTGACAACCAACAAGAGCGTGGTGAGATGTACGAAACCTACATGCACTCTGTCATCGATAACCCATACTTCGTTGGTGCTCACTGGTTCCAATACCTTGACTCACCAATCACTGGCCGCTCATACGATGGCGAAAACTACAACGTTGGTTTCGTCTCAACCGCTGACGTGCCATACGAAGCGATGACAGACGCTGCCAAGCGCCTACACAGCTCAATGTACAAACGTCGCTACAAGTAATAATTAGGTTATTACTACCATATACCCGAGCACAGCTCGGGTATTTTTTTAGCATAAAGATCAGACTCATCTATTTACGCCAATGTTGAAGTTGACGAATCTCGATTCTCGCTTCTAGACTCTCGCCTCTTAAAAAAAAGCCCCGTTTGCTTGCACAATCGGGGCTATTGTTAATTACTTATTGACTTTCAATTCTTGGATCTCAGGACGCAGGTATCAATTTCACTGGGATGTCGGCAACCTTGTCATCCGCACCTTCGCTAAAGGTACTGATGTGGAAGCTATTGCCTTTAGACCAGTCGGCTTCGACGCGGCCATCACCAAGCACGATATTACCGAGTTTGTTTCTGAACCAGTCCGCTAGCTCTACATACTCCGGATCGTACGCGACATTCTTTTGCTCAAGTGGGTCGGTCTCTAAATCATAGAGCGCCATTTCTGCTTTTTCTGCTGTCGTTTCCAGTGCCCATTTCATATCTTTACCAAGCTGGTCTTCTTTAACCCAGTTGTTGAAAGGACGAGTACGCATCGAGAAGCGGAAGCGGTCTGTGTGAAGGTATGCACGAGGGCCTGAGATTACATTGGCCTCACCAAGCACATAATCACGTTTAGGCAGTCTTTCATGGTAAACATCAAACAGGCTGTAACCATCAAGATAATCAAACTCTTCCTTCGTATGGTCAACCCCGGCAAAATCAAGAATAGTTGGTGCAAAGTCGACATACTCAACCATATCCGAGTACACCTTGCCAGCCGGGATCAGCGACTTGTCCGAGGCAACAACGATAGCCGCGTTCGCCACCGACTGCTTCCACTGACCAAACTTGGCCATGATTCCCTGCTCACCTAGGTGCCAACCGTGGTCACCAATGGTAAAGATGATCAGGTACTCTTGACCATTTTCTTCACTGTACTGCTTGAAGGCATCGACAGCTTGTCCAATTAGGTCATCACCATAGGCAGTAAACGCATAGTAATCTTGGATCGCTTGCTGCTTCTCTTCGTATGTCATCGGGTGGGTATCACCGGCTTTTTGCACGCGTTTTAGCTGTTCAGGCAACAGTTCAGTTTCAGAGCGGTCATACTCCGGAATTGTATATGTGTGCTGCTTAAAGCGATCACGGAACTCTTTTGGTGGCAAGACTGGTGTATGAGGAAGCGGCAAACTGATTTGTACAAATTGCGGCTTCGATGTATCCGCGCCGTTTAATCGCTTGCCATAGCTGGTTTTGTAGCGTTGATCAGCATTGTCGATATAGCTAATCATCTCTTTAATCAGGATCCCATCGATGGTGTCACCCGCAGGACGTGGATTTTCTCCGCCCAGTATGAGCGTAGGGTTGCCACGGGTGTACGAGCGGAGAATATCAAACTCCTCATCCACCTCGGCGAGTTTTTGTTTGTCTTCCTCGGTTAAATCACTGTCTTTTCTTGATATATAGTATGTCTTTTTCGAGCCATCAGGCATCAGAATGGTTTCGGTAACACCAAGTTGGGTAAAATTCTCCCCCCGCTCTACTTTAGTATAGAGGTCGCCGATGCCGTTATGAAGTAAGTCAGCTTTAAAGTTAACATAGTGATCGAACAGGCCTGCGCTATTAAAACCTTGACCCGGCCCCCAGGCGAAGATGTACGAGCCATCTTTTCCGTACAGAGAGGTCTGGTAACCAGCGTCACGCAAGGTTTGACTTACAGTTGGCGTTATAAAATCTGGATTTTGGTGTGTTAACTCAAACGCATAATGCCCATTTCTAAATGGATAACGCCCCGTCGCCAAAGAGCCACGAGATGGGCCACAAACCGGTGCATTACTATTTGCATGCACAAAGAAGGTGCCCTCTTTGGCTAATTGGTCAATATTAGGTGATTCAACATAACCAAGCGGGCTATGTTCCGTGCCGTAAACGATTTGGTTGTAAGCACTTATAGAGTCAGGTCTATGGTCATCAGTGATGATCCAAAGCACATTGGGTGCCAGTGGTGCCTCTGCCTGAGATTCAAATGTCTCTGCTTTCGCTTGCAGATTGGTTGGCTCAACGCCCTGAGTACAACCGGACAGGACGGTCGTAGCACACAGCAGTTGCATTGTTGTCGCTAATATTTTTTTGTTCATATAACTAACCATGAGTTTTTGACTGAATTCAAAAAGATCGATGTGCCTGAACGCTCCTAACCATTGGAAGCCAACAGACTTGATGCGAAAGATAGAGAAACCTCGATTCTCACCTCACTACCTGAACGATGTAACCCTCAAAATCCCTTTATGCCTGCCCTTTTCCTCTTTTATCACCCAAGTGAATACCCCACGAGCCGGTATGTGCGGACCGACTCCTGATTTTATTCGCCTTAGAAGAGGCTCCTATACAGATGCATAATTCAATTATAGCATTTTGCAGTTCAGCTAAAACCATACTAACAATTGGTAATCCAATTTACCGTGATTGGGTTAACAGCAATGACATCAAATTGACTTTTTTGTCCCGGGCGAGAAGCGAGAAGCGAGAAGCGAGAAGCGAGAAGCGAGAAGCGAGAAGCGAGAAGCGAGAAGCGAGAAGCGAGAAGCGAGAAGCGAGAAGCGAGAAGCGAGAAGCGAGAAGCGAGAAAATCTTCCAACTCAGACTACCACTGTCAAGTGTTTCACCACCTCGAGCGTAGCGTACTCGCAGGACGAAGTCCGATCTCGACTCTCGATTCTGCCGTTTAAAGAAGAAAGCCCCACGAGTTTTTACACAAGTGGGGCTAAAGAGTACTAATAAAGGAGCACTTAGATAGCAGGAATAATATCTGCTGGAATGTCAGCGACTTTATCGTCTGCGCCTTGAGCGAAATCACTGATGTGGTAGCTATTGGCTTTTGACCAGTCTGCTTCGGCACGGCCATCACCTACTGCGATGTTACCCAGCTTAGTTCTAAACCAGTCAGCCAGCGCTGCGTACTCTGGATCGTAGGCAACGTTCTTCTGCTCTAGTGGATCGTGAGCCAAGTCATACAGTGCCATCTCTGCTTTTTCTGGCGTCGTTTCCAGTACCCACTTAAGGTCTTGGCCTAGCTGCGATTCATTCACCCAGTTACTGAATGGACGAGTGCGCATAGAGAAGCGGAAACGCTCGGTGTGCAGGTAAGCACGAGGTCCTGAGATAACGTTCGCTTCACCTAGAACGTATTCACGTTTTGGTAGACGCTCATGATAAACATCAAACAGGCTGTAACCATCTAGGTAATCAAACTGGCTATCGTTAATATCTACACCTGCAGCATCAAGAGCGGTGGGACCAAAGTCAACGTATTCGATGAAGTCTTTATACACTTTACCTTCTGGGATCAGTGATTTATCCGAAGACACAACGATAGCTGCGTTACCTACTGACTGTAGCCACGGGCCAAACTTCGCCATTTGACCTTGCTCGCCTAAGTGCCAGCCGTGATCGCCAATGGTAAAGATGATCAGATACTCTTGACCATTCTCTTCACTGTATCTCTTGAAGGTTTCAACTGCTTTACCAATCAAGTCATCACCATGCGCCGCGAACGCGTAGTAGTCTTGAATAGCTTGCTGTTTCTCTTCGTAGGTCATTGGGTAAATATCACCCGTTTTTTGTACGGCTTTTAGCTGATCTGGCAGCAACTCTGTCTCTGAGCGATCGTACTCAGGAATGTTGTATGTGTGCTGCTTAAAGCGATCACGGATCTCTTTAGGTGGCAGTACTGGTGTATGTGGCAAATGGAAACCAAGCTGAAGATACTGTGGCTTACTAGAATCCGCACCCTGCGCAAGCTTACCAAAGCTGGTTCTGAAGCGTTTGTCAGCGTTGTCTAGGTAAGCTTGGAACTCTTTTACAATGTACGCATCTACCGTTTCGTCAGCTGGTTGAGGGTTTTCACCACCCAAAATCAGGTCCGTGTTCCAACGCGTATAAGCGCGTAAAATTTCGAACTCTTCGTTGACCTCTTCTTTAGCTCTAATATCCTCTTCCGTTAACGGTTCATTATTCCGTTTGAGGAAATAGGTCTTCTTCGTCCCGTCCGGGTAAAGTACTGTCTCCGTCAAGCCTTGGTTAACAAACTCACCAGAATCATTGTGACCCCATTGAACCTTGGTGAATAGATCCCCAATGCCGTTGGCTTGAAGGTCTGATTTAAAGTGAACTTTATAGTCGAAAAGACCAGCGTCATGGAAGCCTTGGCCTGGTCCCCATTTGAAAATGTACGAGTCTTCCTTACCAAATACTGAGGTTTGGTAGCCCGCATCACGGATAGACTCTGAAATTGTTGGTCTGACAAAGTCAGGATTTTGGTGTGTCAACTCAAAGGCATAGTGACCGTTACGGAATGGATAACGACCCGACAACATTGAGCCACGAGAAGGACCACAAACTGGAGAGTTACTATTCGCGTTAGTAAAAAGAACCCCTTCTTTGGCTAATTGGTCAACGTTTGGCGATTCAACATAACCCAGAGGGCTGTTTTTGGTGCCGTACATCACTTGGTTATAGGCACTGATTGAGTCTGGTCGCTGGTCATCGGTGATGATCCATAAGATGTTAGGACCCGTTTGCGAGTCAAAAGACTCCGCTTTTGCCTGTAGATTACTGTTATCAACGCTTTGACTACAACCCGAAATGACCGCGGTTGCAAACATCACTTGCATTGTTTTCGCTAAAAGTTTTTTATCCATATTTCTAACCATTAGTTGAACACTAAAATGAAAACTTCTTCCTAGAAAAGCCCAAATGGACTTGTAAAATAGTGGGGCGACTGACACGTGAAACGAACATAACTATTTTGCTAAATGACGAATCGATTTGAATATGTCAGCCATAGTTAAACCAACTTAACGTTGACTGCTTAACGCAGTTTAAAGATGGCAACTGTTGATTTTTCAGACGAGAATCTTTCGTCTTACCTTCAGTGACTCTTCTTCGTAACTGTTAACCCTGCTGCTACCTTCCTAGTATCAATACAGAGATAATCATTGACTGTTACCTTGCTCACCGAAGGGGTGTCTTTTCTTTAGTTTTACCTCAGCCAATCAAGAAAAAACGAACGTCCTTGTTGCGGTTTTTTTCGCTACCAAGTGCAATTTCACCGGTAACATTTAAATCGGCGGCTAACCGATTATGGAAGTGATGTACACCACAAATACGCTTAGCTGAGCTAAGAAGTCCGTACCACCCACTTCACTAAATGCAATAATAGCAATTGGTCGCTCAATTTACCGTGATTTGGTTAACATCATGCAAACTTCGGTCAACATTTTATTGTGAACCAAAGGGGCGAGGTACGGGGGCGGGCTATGCCCTACGGGGTGCGAGGACTTATCGCAAATGGTGGGTTACTCGCACCTCGGAACGGAGTGTAACTCGCACCCCGCCCCTAAAAAAAACGACCCTATTTAGGGTCGTTTTTTGTAATGGGCACTGCAATATTAGACTTCGTACTGAGCAATCTTATCCCAATCGAACTCCACACCAATACCTGGCTCATCCGATGCAACCGCACGGAAGTTTTCAACTACTAGTGGTCGTTTGGTGTATTCATCAATCGGGAAGCTATGAACTTCTAGCCAACCGGTATCGAAAGCAGAAACCAAGCTAACGTGCAGTTCCTGCATACCGTGGGTACAGACTGGTATGTTGTTTTCGGTGATCAAATCAGCGGCTTTCAACCAACCCGTGATACCACCACAGTTTGATGCGTCAGGCTGACAGAAACCAAGTTTTGCCTGATCCATCGCGTAACCAAACTCATGGATAGTATGCAGGTTCTCACCCATTGCCAAAGGAATACTGGTGTTTTCCGCGATCTTAGCAAAGCCTTTGTAGTCATCTGGCAGTGTTGGCTCTTCAAACCAAGTGATATCGTACTGCTCTACTGCTTTTGCAAGTTCAATAGCTTGCTCGACAGTCAACGAGTAGTTGGCATCAATCATAAACGTGATGTCAGGGCCAATTAGTTCGCGTACCGCCTTGATGCGATCGATATCCTCTTGCATATTTGGTCGACCGATCTTGATCTTAACAGCGTTAAAACCACTCTCAAGGTAACCGCGGATATTGTTCAGCAGTTTCTCTAGTGGGAACTGCAGGTCGATGCCGCCGCAGTAAGCCTTACAGGTGTTGTTTTTGCCACCCGCCATTTTCCACAGTGGTAGACCTTCACGCTTACCTTTCAGATCCCAAAGGGCAATATCCACCGATGACATTGCAAAGGTAGAGATACCACCACGACCTACGTAGTGGATATGCCACTCCATAAAGTCGTAGATCTCTTCGATTTGAGTGGCATCTTTGCCAATCAAGTGTGGCTGGATGTCATGCTCAAGCATTGCCTTGATTGAGTAACCACCTTTACCGCCAGTGTAGGTGTAACCAGTACCCTGTGAACCATCTTCCAATGTAATGGTTGTGGTGATCAGTTCGAAGTGGTCATGATCGCCGTGTTTAGCATCGGACAAGATCTCTTTCAACGGGATCTTAAACAGTTTGGTTTCAATATTCTTAATTGCTGTGTTCATTACTACTACTACCTGTCTTAAACGTTAGCGACGATTTCACGCACGAGACGACCGATTTCATCCCAAGCGCCATCGTTGATCAGTGATTTATCAACCATCCAAGTACCGCCGCAGGCCAGTACGGCAGGCAGTGCTAGATAATCGTGGATATTTTTTGGGCTCACGCCACCTGTTGGCATCACCTTGATCTGTTGGTAAGGACCAAGCAGTGATTTCAACATCGCAAGACCGCCAGATGCCTCTGCTGGGAAAAACTTCACCGTGTCGATGCCAAGCTCGAGTGCCTGCTCAACCAAAGAAGGGTTATTCACACCTGGGATGATAGTAATATTATGTTTTTGACTAGCTTTTACTGTGCTCGGGTTCAAGCCTGGAGAAACAATAAAGTCGGCACCTGCCTCTTTTGCTTCGATTACTTGAGCTTCATTCAATACTGTGCCAGCGCCAATCAGCATTTCTGGGTAAGCTTTACGCAATAAACGGATAGATTCCGCCGCCGCATCTGAGCGGAAAGTGATCTCAGCAACAGGCAGGCCGTTTTCAGCCAATTGCTTACCTAAAGGAAGGATATCTTCTGCATTGTCCAGTGCAATGACTGGAACTACTTTCAATTCCGCCAAGCGTTGATTTAAATCGTTCATCATAGTCCCTTATTTTGCTTCTGCGAGTCTTGCCAGTACTTGTTCAAACGTTGGTAGTGGCGCGACCGCACCATAGCCTGTGATCGTGATTGATGCCGTTGCATTGGCATAAGCCAAACATTTTTCGAGCGGTTCGCCGTTAACAAAGTGGGTACAGAATGAACCCGCAAACGAATCGCCTGCCGCAGTTGCATCAACCGGTGTTACCTTGTGCGGACGAACAAAATGGCGTTGATTACCATCAGCAACCGTAGCGCCGTCACCACCTTGCTTAAGCACAACTACTTTGGCACCCTGTTTTAGGTAGTAGTCGATAATGTCGTCTGGTTGCTCAAGGCCCGTTACCAATCGTGCTTCATCTAAGCTTGGGAAACAGATATCAACCAATGATGCTGTTTCATTGATAATTGCGCGCGCGCGTTGCAGTGACCACAACTTAAGACGCAAGTTGGTGTCGTAGGAAACTAATGTGCCATTTTGTTTGGCTGTCTCGATTGCCGCAAAGACAGAATCACAGCTAGAGTCGCTGATCGCTTGAGTGATTGCGGTAACATGCAGCAGTTTAGCGTTGGCAATCGCCTGTTGTGGCAAATCTGCCGGTGTGATACGGCTTGCTGCTGAGTTTTTACGCAAGAAAGAGAAGTGGTGACCGTCCTCATCGTGAGTAATAAAGTACACGCCTGTTGCAACGCCCGGTAGCGTTTTTACTGCTTTTGCATCAACACCTTGCTCTTGCCACAACTCCAAGAAGCGCTTACCAAACTCATCATCACCCAGTTGAGTCAACATACCCACTGACGCGCCTTGACGCGCTGCAGCAATCGCAAAGTTAGAGGCATCACCACCAAACCCGCTTAAAAAGTCTGCAGAACCACTACCGGCCTGAGCCACTTGGCTGAACTCAAACATTGGCTCACCAAAGCTGAGAATTTCGCTAAATCCTGTGCTGTCCATCGAGTCTATCTCTCCCTTCATCTGTCAGTTCTATCTCGACAATCTTAAACATTTCGGCGCCAAATACCTAAATGGCAACCACTTAGCACAAATAGTAAGTAACAACACCACTATGGTCAACCAATTACACATAAGATTTACCAACTCAGATCACATTTCCTATTCATAAGCAAAATCGGCGTTACAGGCTATTTTTTAACCTCAATAACATTGTTTGAAAACGATACCACCATCACAAAAAACACTAAAATACAGATTTGGTTAACCAGTATTTGACATCTGGTCGCTTATGTGTGATTTTGGTCACTGAAATCAGTCTGATTGAACAGTATAAATCTAGGCATTGGTTAATCAATTAACTCTGAAGGTTGAACATGAACAGTTTAGATATTGAAAAAGCGAGATATACCACCCAAACAACGTATGCTCGTGAAGAATTAACAACAGACATCGTGCATATCGGTTTTGGGGCGTTTCACCGCGGACATCAAGCTGTTTACAACGATTTAACGAATGACATCACAGGCTCTCGCTGGGGCATTTGTGAGATCAATATGTTTGGCCCTTCTGATCTGATTAACGATTTGAACGCACAACAAGGTCTATTCACCGTTGTAGAAAAGTCGGCAACAGAAACAGAAACTCGCTTAGTTCGTACCGTAACAGAATCAATTCACACACCGGATACCGGTATCCAAGCGGCAATCGATAAGCTACTTGAACCGCAAGTCAAAATCGTTTCTCTCACTATCACCGAAAAAGGCTACTGTGTTGACCCACAATCACGTCGTCTAGATGTGAACAACCCGCTTATCGCACACGATTTACAACAGCCACAAGCACCGCAATCGGCTATTGGCCTGATCACTGAGGCGTTAAGACTTCGCCAAGAAGCGGGTCTACCGGCATTTAGCGTCCTGTCTTGTGACAACATTCCTGAAAACGGTCATTTAACTCGCGATGCAGTTCTAGAGTTCGCTGAGTTGTGCAGCCCTGAACTCAAAGGCTGGATTGAGAGCAATGCCTCATTCCCAAGCACTATGGTTGACCGAATTGTTCCAGCAATGACACCAGATCAGTTTGATGTTATCGAGCAAGAAACTGGTTACCGTGACCCTTGTGGCGTGGTATGTGAAGACTTCCGTCAGTGGGTAGTCGAAGACAACTTCGTTGCGGGTCGCCCAGATTGGGATGCAGCTGGCGCGATGCTCGTTGAAGATGTACTGCCCTATGAAGAAATGAAACTGCGCATGCTAAACGGCAGCCACTCATTCCTTGCTTACAACGGCACGCTAGCGGGCTACGAGTTCATCTATCAGTGTATGCAAGACTCACAACTGCGCGATGTCACGCTATCCCTGATGAAAGAAGAGCAGGCCAAGTCACTTAACCCAAGCCTAAGCGTTGACCTTGATGAGTATGCAGAGCTTCTTGTTGCCCGCTTTAGTAACCAGAATATCAAGCACAAAACTGGTCAAATCGCGATGGACGGTTCACAAAAACTGCCACAACGCGCCGTTGATCCATTCCTAACGCTTCACGAGCGCGGCATTGCCACACGTTGCCTGCCAGTGCTTATCGCAGGTTGGATGCACTTTGTGATCAACGCAGTACAAACCGGTAGCGAATTGGTTGACCCACTGGCTGATACCTTCGCTGAGATTGTAAAAGGTACAGCAACCAAACTTGAGATGGCCAACGAGCTATTAAAAGTCGAGAAAGTCTTCGGCGACAACGCAGAACAACACAAATTATTTAAGCAACAGACACTGAGTGCATTTGAACGCATTGAAGAGAACGGCATCAAGCAGATGTTTGCCGAGCTAACTCAGTAATTTGAATTCCAGGATTGAAACAATGAAAACTCTAATTTGTAACGAACCAAACTCGATCGAATACATCGAACGCGATATTCCGACTATCGAGGCAAACGAAGTACTACTAAAGATCAATGCGGTTGGTATCTGTGGTACCGACATCCACGCTTACGCGGGTCGTCAACCATTCTTCTCTTACCCACGCGTACTTGGTCACGAAATTTGTGGTACAGCTGAGAAAGTGGGTGAAGCATGTAAAACGGCGCAAGCTGGTGAGCGTTTCTCAGTCATCCCTTGTATCCCATGTGGCGAATGTGCAGCATGTGAAGAAGGCAAAACTAACTGCTGTGAGAATGTATCGCTTTACGGCGTGCACCAAGACGGTGGTTTCTCTGAGTACCTCGCGGTTTACGAAGACAACCTAGTCAAACTGCCAGACAATGTTTCTGCCTCTGAGGGCTCTCTGGTTGAATGTTTCGCTATCAGTGCCCATGCCGTTCGTCGCGCTGAAGTTCGCCCAGGAAACAATGTCCTTGTTGTCGGCTCAGGCCCAATCGGTCTTGCTGCAGCTGCCATCGCAAAAGCGGAAGGCGCTAGCGTCGCGGTAGCAGACGTTGACGCAGGTCGCCGTGAGCACGTTGAAACTAAATTAAACGTGCCAGCACTAAACCCATTGGAAGAAGGCTATGAAGCAGCGCTTAAAGACGCGTTTGGCGGTCGCCTACCATGCACAGTGCTTGATGCAACGGGCAACAAAGGCTCAATGAGCCGCAGTGTTGAACTGATCCGCCATGGCGGCAAGATTGTCTTCATTGGCCTATATATTGGTGACTTGGTCCTTGACGATCCAACGTTCCATAAGAAAGAGACCACGCTACTAAGTAGTCGTAATGCTACTCGCCAAGACTTTGAAAAAGTCATTGAACTGATGGCGGCAGGAAAAATTTCTCAAGACATCATGAAAAACAAAGACTACGACTTCCAAACTTTCGGCAACACCTACAAGCAAGACGTTGTAGAGAACCGTGACTTGGTTAAAGGCGTGATTAACTTCTAAAGGATTAGGACAAGTATTATGACAACTGTAAATGTAAAAGAAGCCGATCTACGCGAATTGGCACTGAAAAAACTCACTGCCGCTGGTCTTGACCAAAGCACCGCTCAGGAAGTGACTGATGTACTGGTACACGCTGATAAAACTGGCGTTCACTCTCACGGTGTTATGCGCGTTGAGCACTACTGCACACGTATCGCGGCAGGCGGCCTTAACAAGAGCGCTGAGTTCAGCATCGAACAGGTTTCACCGTCAGTAGCTGTACTCGATTCTGATGATGGTATGGGTCACTCTGCACTGATTGCTGCGACTAAGCACGGCATCGAGATGGCGGCTGAAACAGGTCTTGGTTTTGTGAGCGTGAAAAACACTTCTCACTGTGGTGCCCTATCTTACTTTATGGAACAGGCAACGTCGAAAGGCATGATCGCAATTGCGATGACGCAAACTGACACCTGTGTAGCACCACACGGGGGCGCTGAGCGTTTCCTTGGTACTAACCCAATTGCGTTTGGTTTCCCGGTAGAGGGTTCACACCCAATGATCGTTGATATGGCAACCAGTGCAACAGCGTTTGGTAAGCTTCTACATGCTAAAGAGACGGGTCAACAAATTGGTGAAGGTCTAGCTATCGATAAAGATGGTCATCAAACAACCGATCCACACCAAGTTGAAAACCTTCTACCATTTGGTGCTCACAAAGGTTCTGGTATCGCGCTGGCAATCGACGCTCTGACTGGCGTCTTGATGGGAGCAAACTTCGGTAACCACATCACGCGTATGTACGGCGAATACGACAAGATGCGTAAGCTAGCAAGCCTTGTGATCGTTATCGACCCAACTCGTCTAGGCACGCCGCTATTCTCAACAACAATGGCTGTGATGATGCAAGAGCTTCGCGCAGTACGTCCAGTACCTGGTGTTGATAAGGTTCGTGCGCCAAACGATCCACAAGTGGAGTACAAGGCTCAGTGCGAAGCGAATGGTATCCCAGTCGCACAAGGTGTTTACGATTACCTTGTAAGCTAGATTCTCCTTTTAACTATCCTCTCCATTGTTAGTTAAGCATTGCTGCAGCTCGTTGATAGTCTCGGGCCGCAGCTTTTTTTTTTGATTCGAGAAGCGAGAGGCGAGAGGCGAGGACGATCGCTGTAGCTTCTCGATTCTTGTTTTAAGGCTTCACGTGCCTCTAGATTCGATGCCTTTTCATTTTGTAACTCCAATTATGTAAGAGGAGTTCCTTTCCAATTATCCCTATGCTAGAACCGATATAGTACTGATGCGTTTCCTGCGATGATTTCGCTGTCGTAGAAGTTGACATCTGAATCGCCGTTTACCCAAGCTACACCAAACAGCAAATCGACGTTCGGATCGGGAAATAGATTGCGGATAAATACTGAGCTGCTTAATCCAAAGCCGAAAGTGTCCGGTTTTTTGTCAAATATTGGATTGGCCTCATCGTAGTCTCGCTGGGACACAAAAGAGGTCACTACCCATGAGTAATCGTTATCGACATACAAGTATGAGAGTTGAAATTGGTAACTGTCTGATGAGGCGGCGGCACCATCACTGTCAAAGCGGGTGTAGGTAAATTCCGGTGACACCTTCTGATTGGGGGCGATATCTAACAGAGATAACACCTCCAAGCGGTGAATAGCCCCTTCTCTATTTAGCTTGTTTTGCTGTGTCGAATTCAATCGACCCAGGTTCACCAATGCTTCCCCACTGCGTTCTTGGTCTATATCGACATTACGATAGGTGTAAGCCACACCGATAGGCGCTTGGAATATATCATCCCACGCCACTTTAAAGCCGCTAGAATCGCGATTAGAACGCTTTCTTTTTTCCCCGACTAAGAACGGGTCCTCCCAGACTTCAGTTGGTATGGTAGAAAATAGGTAGCTTGCAGATAAGGTCCCTAGCCCATCTAACTTATGCTTAATGCCCAACTGCTGTGAAAGGTCGAGGCGAACCAAGTCGGCCAGCGCATTACCCGCAAATATCTGCGTCTTGCCATCACTAAAGGTATATCGAATATCAAGTTGGATATCGGGCGAAAAGCTTGCTTCACTGCTTGGGGAGGAGCTTAGGCTCGACACCTGTTCATTATCAAGGTCAACAAAACGATTGCCGCCAATAAAGTTAGATTCAACATGAAAGTAAGCGGCCCCACCACCAACCACACCGCTGAAGCCAGGCTTACTCGGTATGGGGTTGATAGTAGACGCTAAGGTGCCGAAGGCGGACATGAACAACACAAAAGCTAAGCAAATTTTATAATTCACCATGAACTCCCCCATACTGTGACAGTTATCATTAACCCTCGTAGTATAGGCAATTAAACTGTCACTAGGTGATCAAATCAGCGCCTGTTGCTGGCGGCTACTGCTTAGCTTAGCGCATCGTTTCCATTGCAAAAAAGCCTGTCTTATCTATTTTTTTAACCTCAACACCAAAAGCCGAGGCTGTTTTATACCACCAGCCTCGAGAACAGGTGGTCAGTGAGCCAATAGCAACTCAACAGCGCAATGCTGTATTTTGCCAACTGTATGTTCTGCTCAACATCTTGCAATGAAAACTGAAAGGAACGAGCAACCTTTGCGATAACGAGAACCACCGCTAAGAGTGACAACTGTGCCGTTTCAATACCAAGGTTAAAATAGAACAATTCGACGGCACTATGTTCAGCAACTTGCGTCTCTGCAACCGCACCGTACATAGCTATACCATGGAACATGCCTAAGACGATAAACAAATAAATGGGCACACGATGTTTTTGCTGATATTGAATGCTCTGATAGGTCATAAGCACCAAGCTCAGATAAATAGCAAACGAGGCGGCATCGCTCGATATTATTCCATACAGCCAAGGAGCAACTAGCATTGACAACAGGTGCGAAGCGGTAAAAAGACTGACTGCCTTTACTAATTTAACCGTAGTTTGATACAAGAGAACAATCATAAGCACTAAAAATACATGCTCGATACCCGACAACATATGAACAAAGCCTGTTTTGAAGGAGAAAGCCTCCGTCGTTTGTGCCTGTTCAGTGAGAGTGAAGTGATCGGCATGCTTGGTCTCTATAACCGAGCTTTGCCCATGCCTATTAAGGTAATTAACTACAATGTTGACGTGCAAGTTTTGAATAACATACTCTACCGCCACCTCATTACCGACCAAAGACTCGGTGCAACTGAGAAGGTAATAGTCCGGAAGCAGCGATTCATTTTGACAAAATGCCGGAAACACTAGACTCGGTGTATTGCCATTGTCGCCTTTACTACTTGGTGTCACGACCACCCGATACACATGCTCCTCTGGCTCTGAAATTGAAATAAACATCGAGTCGAGCGTATGAGCTGTGACTATACCCGGCCAAAGAGATACTAGACATACTAGAGAGAGGAAGACACGCTTAAACATCTGGCTCACCGCTTAGCTCAAGATCATAAGTCACATCAAAGTTATCAGTCATGGCTTGGAGTTCTTGTTGGTACCGAACCGACAACGTAGACATCAGTAACTCGTTCGCCACCTGTTCTTTAATCTGGTGAAAAGGAACGGGTACTCTCGGCTGATAATCCGTGACGCGGTATAAATGGTAGCCAAAGCGTGTCTCAAACCCAGCTTGCCACTCGTTTAATCGGTGAGGGACGCTTGCATCCGCAAAAATTTGCTGCTGAATCTGTGTTCCAAATATCGCTCTGAGTCTAGATTCATCAGCCTGATGAAAAACGGTGGGCATGTGCTCTACATCTGAGATGTCATCAGCGGCAATGCTAGGTGTTTGCGCTAACTCTAGCAGCAAGCTTTCAACCGTATCCTGAGAGGGACTAGACAAATTTATCAGCTCAAGATTTATGGTCGCCTCATCTACGTATTTGTCTAAGTTGTTTGCGTAGTAGTTGTGTACTTCCCGCTCACTCAAATCAATCTCAGCGAGCAGCCTCATCTCTATCGCATTCTGCGCCTTATCGATAATAATGGTCTTGATATCATTATCATCTTCACCCAAACCTGCTCGTTTACCATAGTCGTAAAGCACTTCATTGGTCACCAGTGTATTAAACAGGCGCTTTTGCCCGTCATGGTCTAAACCATTAAGAACATTCTCAAAGCCCGACTGGTTTGTGATCTCTAAATCATGGTAAAGAAAGTCATAAACACTTCGATCGTCAATCACAATCGTATTTTCAATTTGTGCCAAATGGTAGTCTGCAACGCAGTAAAGGAACGAGAGGCCAAAAAAAGTGGCAAAAGTAGTGTTTGTTTTCATCTTGTAACTCTGTATACAGAGCAGCCCCTAGGGCTGCTCTTTTCAAACGATAGATTATCGTGAAGCGGACAACGCTGACCCTTTATTGACTAGTGCATAATGACCGTCTTGGTTAGACAAGAACCAAACCAGTCTTTGCTGTGAGTCAATACCGTGAATCAAGTGACGGTCTGTATCTATCAAGTTCGATACCTCATCCGGCAACTCACCACCAGCTTGAAGATAGCTGTCTTGGAACGGTGTATCTGTTTCAAGCGCACCATCAGGATGGGCCATTGATACCCACTGCCCCAACTCTTGATCAAAGCGAGCTGGCTCAACCGAATCGAGACTTACCCCTTTTGGTACCACAAAGCCCAGAGCGTATAGGTCACCAAAGTTGTCGCCGATAAAGCCATCAATTTCCTCACCATAGTCGATACGATTCTCATGAAAACGTTCGTCGTTGGTTGCCTGCAAAACACCACCGTGGTTTAGGTGCGCACCATCTTGCTGCTGCGTACCACTCACTAGAAGGACATCCGTGATCGTCTCACTGCCATTGGCATCAGAGAGGAATGAGAAGGTCAACAGGGTATCTTGGTTCTGTTCACGAGCCTCACCACCATAAGAACCACCTGTGTCTCCACTGGCGTTGTAGGTGTTGAAGGTATAGTTGATATAGTTCAACAACTGAGCCTGGGTGCCAACGTAATCGTCGTCAGCATGCGACGCTAAGTGGATCAATCCCGTCTCAGCTTGATTATTGCTTTCACTATCCAAGATAAAACTGTGTGCGCCCTTCACCTTACTGAAACGGTCAATTTCAAGCCATGGAATACCCTCATAATCAAACGCATCCCAGTTTTCATTCGCCTCATACTCATCCTGATGACTCTGTTTATATTTGTGTGGCGCCACATAAGCGGTGTAGTCGATGAGATTACCTTGGATGTTGAAAATAGAAGCGTTAAGGCCGACAGTTTCAAGAGAAGACATAGTATGTCGACCAACAATTCGCTCGTGATAGCTTTCCGTATCACTGTGCGCGCCGGCAAAATAACGCGTGCTGTACTCTTTGAACGACGCATTGCCTGAGATCATGTGATCGAAGTAATTGACCGGCACCTGTTTTTGTAGCTCTACATCAACATTTCGATCTTCATCCGCCAAGATCACTGAACGGGCATATTGATGGTCATGACCAGACACGTAAGTGATATTGTTGTCGGCAAAGTACTCCATGACTTCCTGACGTAAGGCAATGCCCTGCTCGGTTGGTCGGTCAAGAATAGAGCCCCAAGAGTCGATAGATGTCCAACGACCATTTCTGCGGCGACCGAACATAGGATCGTGGGTCGCTAGGAAAATATGGTCTACCTGATCACGGTATTTCTCGACCATCTCTTTAATCCACGGGAAGGTGGTTACCCAAGAGTTCCGGCCAATCTCACTTGCATTATCGTGGATATACGCGTCCATCATAATAACTAATACGTTATCCGTTACACTCGCGTAAGTCAGTCCTTCGTAGTTCGGCATCTGCTCGGCGTGTTCGGTCATATGATTGACATTACGCCTAAAAATATTCGCCCCCATCGAAGGGTCGAGACCATCTGGGAAAATTTCATGGTTACCACGAACAGGCAGGATCTTCATCTCACTATCTTCAAGATATTTATCCATCACACGCAGCCAATGATCATACTCATATTGAGTATTCATGTTGGTAATATCACCTACTGCAAGTACAAGATCGACATCCTGCTCCGCATAGAAGTTCATGATCCCGTCTTGTAGCAACCACGAGTTATTGAAGTTGTCCCCTTGCGTATCTGGTACGATACCGATTCGAAGGGCACTCTCATCACTGTTAAATTCAGCTGTATATTGACCAGCGCTGTTAATGTGTTTGTTACGGGATTCTGCATGGAAAAGCGCACGAGCCATATACTCCTCAGCGAGTGCAGGCGTCACAACGTCATCCTCGTCAAGAATGCCATTGTCTGCAAGCGACTCTAGGATATTTGCCAGCCCATCAAGCTTGTAACCTGTTGTTGAAGTTGCGTTGGTGAAGTATGACATCGCATAGGCAAGTTCATTCAGGTCATTAAAACCCGTCTCACCTAAGGTATTCAACCTCTGCACATCACTTGGTAATAGAGATAAAAGTTGCTGATAGTCCGCGTAACCTAACTGGTTTTCAACCACATACTGACTGATACCGGTTGTTAGTGGGTTAATGATTAACTCCTCAAGTTCACCTGCCACAACCAGCGCAGATAGCTTGTGACCCTCAAAGCTCGTTTCAAATGACTTATCACTTTCCAGACCTGCGCGGTTAAGTCGTCCACCTTCGACCTCAATCAGGTAGGTTTCATCTTCTTTTAGGCTTTTATCACCACCAGGAAAAGCAAATCGACCAAAATTGCTGGTGGTTACCTCAACGACATGATCGCTATCTAAGCTAATAGCGGTAACCTTGGCCCCTAATACAAAGTCATCAACTGCATAACCGGTTAGTGATGGTGGCAATGGCGGATCAATAGGTGGATCAGTAGGTTTGTCGGTATCATTAGAACTATTACAAGCCGTCAAAATAGCGGCGGTAAGTAGAGTTACTGCAACTCTCATTATTATCTCCAGTTAATTGAATTAGCTTTCGACTCTCAAACTTATCGAAAGCATCAAACCGTAAGTCTTCGATTTGAACGAGGAGATAATGGTGCCAAATTATGACATTTACATAACAAAATATTGCAACACACCCAATAATCAGATGTTCACACTATTATTGATAACACTATAATTTATAACGTAAATGATCAATTTACTGTAGAGAAATTCGCTTACACACCTTAAACCACGTGCGATAAGCAAAATTAAAAAGTAATTAACATAATTGTTTTTTTACTATTCAACGTTGCTGCAATGAAAACCACTTGTAACCAAACGACCAGAGAAATCGGAAAAAAAGACAAGATTAAGAATTGATTAAACTATTATTTCTATCTGGTAGAGATTGAGGAATTTGCAGGCCCAGTAAGAATTAACTGAGCCCGAGCTATTTGGTGATTAAAAATCACCATCTTCGATACGCTGAGTCGCTTGCTCGCTGCTCGATAGGCCGAATAAAACGTCCATCATCGCGCTGATACGCGCCTCATCATCACCGAACTTGTTTAAGTTGGCGTTGTTGGGTGCACTAAACGTAACATTGCCCACACGCTCCCCTTCGTAAAACGCAGAGATCCTAGCTTCGCCAATGAAAGTGGCAATATCCCAGCTCCACTTAGCAATGTAATCCAGCGTTAACTCATCTTCGTCTTGCTCGGTTCCCTCATGAGAAACCTTACACGTGTACTGATTGGCATCACACCAATCGAGCATTGTAGTCAGAAAAATGTCTCGGGTCGCTTCATCTTTAATGATGGTCACTTGATTATTTGGGTTTTCGTGGTCAATAGCGCTCCCTTGGTATTTGGGTGCTGCACAACCGGTCAGCAGCAAGGCAACAGACGCGGCGATAACTTTTTTGTACATACATTTCTCTTTTACAACAGATAAAAAAACCGCCTTGTAGATCGCTATCCACAAGGCGGCGAGATTTTACACTGCGCGTATTACAGTTTTACGACTTTACCCGTTAACGCTACACCAGCGACAAAGGTTCCAGCGCCACACTGAAAAGTTGTTTCGCTAGAGGTCAGATTGTTTTTGTAGTTTGACTTGATCTCCACAATCGCATTGCCTCCCTCTTTGACAGCGCGATCCTTAAGGGTCTTCATTGCTGACAAAAACACCCAAGAGCACGCCTCTTTGTCCGATTTATTGACGGCGTTGGTCTTCTTGTTGGTTTTGTACTCACCAAGGTTGCTGACAATGCTCGGGTGCTTTTGATCACCAAAGTAGAACTGAATGTCGCTACCCAGAACAGATTGACCATCAGCACTTGCGAGTACTTCGGCAATATCAAAATCACTAACGTCGTCACGAGCAAAGGCCGACGTTGAACACACGCCTGCTAAAACCACTGCGCTTAATAGTTTTTTATACATAACTTTCCCTTATTATCATCGTGCAGCGCGAAGCTGCTTTTGGATATCACTGTTTAGGTTTCTAACCCAAGCATTGTATTTTTTATGGATAGTGCCGTTCGGTTTGTACTTCATATTTTCGCTATCGTGATAGTTAATATCATAGCTATCTTTATGAATAGTAATGTTAACGGCAACATAATGGCTACGAACGTGAAGGTCAGCAATCAGACTGTTTGCCTCCTCACCGTCTTTCACACTCCAACCGCGTCTTGAGGCCGCCTGAGCAAAAATTACACGAGCATCATCAAAACTAAGCTCTGAATACATAGGTTGGCCCTCTACTGGAATAACTTTAGCTGCCTGTGCTAATGGCGCAAAACACAGTAGAGAAATGAGTGCGATTTTAATCACATTGATAAGTTTCATATTGTCCTCCTGACATTAGTAAATATTGAATTGAAATATTCGATTCACGACTTGAATAAATTCCACCTTGTCTTTATCAGCAGGTAGCGTCATTAAATCGTGCTGCTGCAACAAAGAAATCAACTTCCACGGCGTGGTGGTTTCACCGCCGACGATCTCAACGTGTCCTGCATCAATCACCACCGTCTCACTTAATAACGAGTTCTCAACTTTATATTGAGTTTGCTCAGCCAAAGAAAACACATAGTCATCTTGGTCGCATTGCCCAGTGGAAGAATACGACCGACAGGTATCGGTTTCGTCGGTTTTGATGACTAAATGGGAGCGCACTTGATTCGCCAAAGGGCCTGGCTGTTCAATAAAGCTTGATTGAGGTGGGATCTCTAAGTATTTTGGGCCCGCAACCACATAGCAGATTGCATCCACAATACCCAAGGTAGCGATACGTAACCAACCTATGCCACAGTGGGAAGAGGCCTCAATGCCATTAAAAGGCGCTGATATCGTGGCAATATCAATGTTGTCATGTGTGAGTGTCTTCGAATCTTGGCGATTGTCGGCATGAGCTCGACGGGTAATCAAACCACCTTGGCTATGACCGAGCACAACCATCCGCTCGTCTCCGACGATTGGACTTAAGGTGTTCATCGCATCGATCAACTCGCCTGAGACCTTCTCCAGACTGCGCCGATCGTCATATTCAAAACACGCGGTTTGCTCACCAAGATGCTCGTAAACTTGCGCGAGCGCTTTAAATTGGCCAGCGGA
Organism: Vibrio glycogenivorans; assembly: GCF_051660965.1. Classification (NCBI taxonomy): domain Bacteria; kingdom Pseudomonadati; phylum Pseudomonadota; class Gammaproteobacteria; order Vibrionales; family Vibrionaceae; genus Vibrio; species Vibrio glycogenivorans. The sequence goes on from NZ_JBPVIS010000003.1 coordinate 286,266, forward strand.
AGAGCGACAGCCATGAACCACCAAAACCAGCGGTTCATCTTGCCTTAATAACAGCGGTTGCGAGGTATTATCACACCGCTTTACCTGTTTGTCGGGAAACAGTGTTTCGACGTCGACTAACCCTTGTTTAGCGACTGCACTGTTGCTCGCCAAGAGTACCCAACACAGCGCCACTATGAGACGCCCTACCCAACCGGCCTTCGCAAACATACTTACCTTCCCTGGTTATTGCTCATCGGTGAGCAATGAGTATTGTTATAGCCTTTTAAAGATCATCGAGGTATTAATCCCACCGAACGCAAAGTTATTTGTCATAACATATTCACATGACAAGGCTCTACCCTCAGTATGAATATAATCGAGGTCACCACAGCGACTATCAATATTTTCCAGATTGAGCGTTGGGGCAAACCATTCCTGATTCATCATATTAATGGTCAACCAAGCCTCAATGCCACCGCATGCGCCCAGAGTGTGACCGAAATAGCTCTTAAGGCTTGAAATCGGCATTCGATTACCAAAAACATTATATGTCGCTTGGGTTTCGGCAATGTCACCCAGCTCAGTCGCTGTTCCGTGACCGTTAACGTAACCTATCTGCTCGGGCTGCAAATTAGCATCTTTCAATGCCATTTCCATACACAGTTGCATCGTTTCCGCTCTTGGCTGAGTAACGTGGGCAGCATCACAGTTAGTGGCAAAACCCACCAGCTCTGCGATAGGTTTAGCGCCTCGTGCTTTCGCGTGCTCATACTCCTCAAGGATCAGTGTCCCTGCCCCCTCACCAATAACTAGCCCATCACGGTCACTGTCATACGGTCTTGGGCTTAAATGTGGCTGCGTATTGTACTGACTGGTCGCAAATAGGGTATCAAACACGGCGGCTTCTGTCGGACACAGCTCCTCAGCCCCGCCCGCGACCATGGCTTTTTGCATGCCGTATTTGATTGCCTCGTATGAGTAACCAATCGCTTGCGAGCCTGAGGTACACGCCGAAGAGGTCGGGATCACGCGGCCGCGCAAGCCAAAAAACAATCCGGTATTGACAGCAGTGGTGTGCGACATCATTGCCACGTAGGTGTTAGCGTTGATATTGCGCGTACTGTGGTCAAGCAACATGGTAGCAAAAGCGGAGACTGGCCCGGTACTGCCCGTTGATGAGCCGTATGCAATCCCCGTCGAGCCGTCAGTTAGAACATCTTCACCGAGTAGGCCCGCGTTCTCCAACGCATATTCTGAAGCGCGTGTTGAGAGTAGCGACACGCGTCCCATTGAGCGGATACGCTTACGGGTATAGTGCTTAGGTAGCTCAAAGCTTTGGATCGGAGCGGCTAGACGGGTTTGTAAGCCATCGTACTTGTCCCACTCATCCATGGTCACGACGCCATTTTTATATTGGCGAAGCTTTTCCCACACGCTATCTAAACTTTCTCCTAACGAGGTGACACCTGCCATACCCGTTACAACAACTCTGTTTGTCATTAATATAGACCTCCATTAATGCCAATCACCTGACGGTTAATATAACTGGCTTTATCTGACATAAGAAACGCTGCTAATTCAGCAACTTCTTCCGGCTTACCCATACGTTGAACAGGGATTTGTGGCATCACACGATCCACGACATGAGGTTCAATCATCCCCGTATCGATAAGTCCTGGCGCGATGCAGTTCACCGTTATTTGGCGACGCTTATTGCTCAACTCAAGCGCGAGCGCTTTAGTTGCGCCGATGATACCAGCTTTTGCGGCAGAATAGTTGACCTGCCCTCGGTTACCAATTTGACCACTAAGAGAAGACAGCGTGATGACGCGCCCTTGTTTTAGAGCAATCATAGGCATAATTAAAGGGTGGATAACGTTATAAAACGCATCAAGATTGGTGTGTACTACGCCTTGCCATTCATCACTGGTCATCGATGGGAACGAGTTATCACTCGTCATACCCGCATTGTTCACCACGCCATAATAGCCACCGAATTGCTCAATTTGCTCTTCAATTACTGCCTTACACTGAGCTTGGTCGCGAATATCAAATTGAACAATTCGGCACTGACCACCTGCCTGTTCAATCTGGCGTGCCGTCTCTTGTGCCCCTTGTTCGTCACCACCATAGTGTATGGTCACCATGTAGCCGTCTTCGGCAAGGCGTACGGCGATCGCACGACCTATACCTTTACTTGCGCCTGTTACTAGTACATTTTTCATTATTAGTCTCGACCTAGTGTTATTTAATCATTTGTTATTGCTGTGAGCATATCACTTGAGGCAATGACGGTATTCACTTGACCAGAAGCGACCAACTGTTGCTCCTCATCAAAAATTTGGCACTGATAGACCGCCATATTGTCGTCGCGCATCAGCTCGTTGGCGTGAACCTGATAGCAATGACCATTTTGAAAGCCGCCGCCGGTATGTTTATAACGACGGGCGCCAAGCAAAAATCCAATCGGTGGCTTATCTCCAGCTTCGCTGGCCTCGATCCCCCCTAAAGCCGCAACCGTCTGCGCCATATATTCGATGCCAACTTGCGCTGGAACGCCATTGATCTCGGCTTCAAATAAAAAGCTGTCTGTATCAATCGCTACCTCGCACACGATCATGTTGCTTGCGTGCTCGATAACCCGATCGATCAAGATCATTGGGCGATTATGGGGAAGCAGATGTTCAATCGAAGGGTAGGTATTCTGTTTCATTATCTTATTAATTCTTGGTCATAATCACGGCGGCATTATTGCCACCAAAAGCAAAAGAGTTCGACATCACGACCCTGACCTCCGTTTTCACTGGCTCTAGGACTAAGTTGATCGCCGCAATCTGTTCGTCCGTGGTGCGCTCAGCGGGCCACTGACGTGGCAATGGCTGCTCACTATCGCGAAGCACCAAACAGCTCAGCGCCGCCTCTACCGCACCAGCAGCGCCTAGACAGTGTCCGGTCAGCGCTTTGGTCGAGCTCACGGCAACCGATGAGCCAAAGAGATCGGCGATAGCACGGCTTTCCATTGCGTCATTCTGCTCGGTTGACGTACCGTGGGCGTTAATATAGTCCACTTGTTCTGCCTCAAGTCCAGCACTCTCAAGCGCCATTTGCATCGCTTGACGTGCCCCGCTGCCACAAGGCATTGGGCTGGATAAGTGATGAGCATCCGATGACTCGCCAAAGCCTGCCAAGCAGATATCACTAGGCTCTTTAGTCACAATCATCAAAGCCCCACCCTCAGCGACATTAATCCCCTTACGCATCGGGTCAAAAGGTCGACAAGGCTGATCGGAGACCTGCTCAAGAGAGTCAAAGCCATTCACTGTCAGCTGGCATAAAGTATCGACACCACCACAAATCACAGCATCACAAATACCAGCACGAATCAATTTTGCCGCACTAATTAATGCGCGAGATGAGGATGTACATGCGGTTGATACGGTGTAGGCTGGCCCTTTTGCCCCCGTGAACTTAGCCACCATATGAGCGACATCGCCCATCTCTTGATGGCAATAACTGTAGTCCTCAGGCAACTGCCCATGCGCGACCTTGTGCGCTATTTGTTTTTCGGTTACCTCAATGCCCGATGTGCTCGAGCCTATCACTACACCGATCCGCGGCGCAGAATAACGCGTGTGCAGCCCAGCCACACTATGCTCTAACTCTTGGCACAAAAACTGAGCCAGACGGTTATTGCGATTGTCTGGCGCATCTTTAAGAATGATATCGTCAAGTTGATGGGTCAGGCGGCCGACATACGCGGCGCGACCAGAGTATAGCGTTGTTGGCCAAGGCTGTAACCCTGGCGCTCGACCCTGACGGAGATTGGTCAAGATCTCACTGCCGGTTTTACCCAATGTGCAACTTACGGCGATGTCTTCAATGTATATGTTTTCACTCATATGTTGCATCCCACTGCAATGTTTCTAACTGGTAACCAACGCCAATATCATGGTAATAGACGTCAATTACCCCTTTGATCTGCTGATGATCTGAATAGTCAATACTCATCACGGGTTGGTGATTAATATCGACAAAGCGTCGCTGTACGCCGTCCAGCTCCAATGACCAACCCTTGGAGGTTAATAGCGGGTCAAGAGCCGATGTTGGCCAAAGCGCCAACATCACATCTTCGATAACTCTTTGTGCACTCAACACTTCTGCATCTGCTGGTAAGTTTGAGCGACTCGACAGCGCCAAGCCGTCCCAAGCAATATTAAACACCGGCACAGAAAAGCCACTCAATCCAACTAGCGTCACCTTATCAGGGTTGATTTCGAGGATCATTCGCAACCGGTGTTGCTGATTGTCATAATCAACACTCATCAATTGCTGCGCATACAACTGGCCATTAAATGTCGCTGGGCTCAATAGCACACTGCTGTCACTACTGCCCTCGGGCTCAACGTGTAAGCTTGAGCACCCCGAAAGCAGCAGCGCAATGCTTGCCAGTACCCAAGCGACGAGCGATGGTTTAGTCATTCCCCTTTCCTCTTAGCAACACCAATGGTGCAATCAACCAACTGGACAACACCCCTAACCCAACTGTTATACCAAAGCTTGCAATGGCATAGTTCGATGAGAGAGACATCAAGCCAAACGACAGCAATGAGCTGATCCCTGCGACAAACACCGCTAGGATGGTATGTGGCGAACGACCATGACACATCAAGAAAACGCTGTAATCAATACCGATACCGAATATCAAAAACAAGCCCAGTACGTGAAACAGTGTGAGCGGCATCCCCAGTGCTGCGGGCAGCGCAGCCGCTATAACTAAGGCTAGGACCGGTGACACCATCAAACGCAAGCAGCGGCGTGGTCCAAAGTATATCGCCATAACCGACACGACCGCCGCAACCGCCCAAAAGAGCAACTTCGCGACACGCTGGCGATAATCACCCAGCAGCGCACCAATATCATTCACGTAATTGATGTAGTGCTGATTGGGCGATAATAGTTGAGGGTCAAATTGTGCCTTCAGGCCGCTGAGCAGCAACAACGAGAAATATCGGCCATCATCTAACTGTCCTGCCAGTTTAGGCAGGCCTAAGTCGCTTTCACTTTCAATACTCAGTAACGGCTTAAATTCGTTGCTGGCTGGCGCAGAAGTCATTCCCACCGCTTCAACTAGGCTACCTCCTTGCTGATCAAGCAGGGCTTGATAGGCTTGCCAGTTATGCTTTTGACGCTCTACTGAAGGAACCCATTGGGTTGCCGCCATGTAACTGGTCAACTTGTCCTGTGCTATCCATAACTCAAGCTTCTCCGTCAATGCTTCTTCCTGCAGCGCCACGCGCTCAGCAGAATCGCCTAGGGTGATCACCCAATCAGAGCCTCCCTGCGAGTTAAGCCGCTGTTTAATCAGCTTCTCTTCGAAAACTAACTGCGCATCAGGTGACTGCAACAATCGGACATCATCATTCGCGTGACCAACCATCAGGGCGCGGATCGCGATAAGCAAATAAACGCCGACCAGAATTAGCAGCCCTTTTGAGCCAACCCAACGACTAACCGACTGGCTGAGCGTTGTTGCAACCCTCTGAGTGCGCAGCGAGGCTGGAAAACTCTTAATTTGAGGATAAAGCAGCAGTACGGATGCAAGCGCACCGACAAGACCAAACACAGAAAACAGCGCCATTTGATTCAGCACTGGTAGTTTGGCCCAAAATAGACAGCTATAAGCGACGATTGAGCTCAGCATACCCAGCATCAGTGCCGGACGCAGGTGACGTACCAGGCTCTGATTGGATTGCTGGTGCGACTGACAGGCAAGGTAGCTCAAGTAGTGAAAGGAGTAATCAAAAGACAAGCCGATTAAGCTACTGCCCATGACCAGTGCTAATACGTGCACCTCACCAAAACAAAGCAGTGTCATAGCTAACCCGCACACGACTCCACTGCTGAGAGATAATAGCGTCATTGCCAGTGGTTTAGGGTGGGCAAACAACCATATAACCACTGCGATCACTAGCAAGAGTGCCCCTCCCCCAATCACTGAGATCTCGGTCTTGGCTAGATCCATGGCACTCGCAGAATAAAAACCGGCTCCAGTACGATAAACATTAAGCTCAGGAAGCTGCTCTAAGCCACCAAGCAAGCTGTTGAGCTGATTAATTCCCTCAATCGCATCACTGCTAAACGCGCTCGGTTTTAGGTGCAGCTGCAGTAAGATTTGCGTACGATCTTCTTGATGCGCAATAAGAAAGCCGTCTTGATAGCTAAATTCGCTGTGATCAATTTGCGCCAGCAGGTAGCGCTCAAACGTCTGCCATGGATCATGAATAAAGCTCTGACCATTAAGACCTGCCGGAGAATACAATCGGCGCAGTGTTGCTTGAGTCAAATTGGCACTAGCACCATCGGCAATCGTCGCCCTATCCTGTTCAGTCATCAATTGTTGACGATAATCGAATAGGTGCTTAATGAACTCCGACCTTTGCTTTGAACTGATTAGGTGAATGCCGTCAATTTGTTCCAGGTCGTTGGCCAGTTGATTGGCAGCGTTAAGTGTATCTTGCGCGTTTTTACCGTCTAACATGACGATAAGGTCATGCTCAAACACGGCTGAGGCATGTTCCAGGGCAATATCTAAAGCTGGAGTTTGTGTCTGAGACGGAAACATCGCAAATAAACTGGTCTGCACGCTCTGCCCACCAGCTAATTTGCTGCCGGCAAACCCAATGGCAACCAGCAAGATCAATAACCATGTTCGTCGCAGCATGGTATCGCGCATCAATCCTGTCCTCTGAGCCAGTGATCAATGCTTGAGGTTTGAGCATCAGCAAGCGGTGTCAAGCTGATAGCGGTATGATCACCCGACAACTCGGCAAGCTCCACCTGACTCAGTTGTCCACCTTGACCAGAGAGCGTTATCAGTTCAAACACCTGATCTAGCGGGGCAGATAATGGCTTAAGTGAGACCATCCATTCATTTTCAGACTGGCCCTTAGAGAATTCCAGCCTAAATTGGCGCTCGAGATTGCCAATATTGCCGCTCATCAGGCCTGCAAAAATATCAGTGAGCAGCGCGACCACATTAGCAGGCACGTCTTGCGCAACTAGCTTATCACCCTGACGGCTAAACAACCGCTCATCTTTCACCACCAACAAGTCCTCAAATGGCCTTACTTGTGACCAGACGATACCCAGGTCCGCATCAATAAAGTAAAGGCCAGAGGAGTTGAGTGCTTGGCTAAGGCCGGAAATGGTCTTAGCTTGACTAAACTCTCCTGCTTGAGTGCGATGGTGGCTGAGTAAGTCAACCACCTCGGCAAGTGACGTTGGCGTACCCTTATGTTCACCCGCTATCGCGCCGATGCTCAGTATGCACGCTATCATCAAGGTGAATATCGCCTTTATTCGCAACACGCCGCCACCTTGTCTAACAAACATTGCGGAGAGGCAAATAGCATCTCCTGAGTTTCCAAGTCAACCGCACATTGGATCGTATGAGCCTTCACACACACCTTTTCAGTCGTATGATTAAACACCACAAAATCCATCCGCAGACGATTTTCCCACTCATTCAAGGTCACTTTAACCTCAAGCTTATGCGCGTGCTGGGCTGGCGAGACAAATTTCATCCGGGTATCGACAATTGGAAAGGCAAGACCCTGACGCGCCATTTCTTGATAAGGAAAACCAATCTTATCCAACAAGGCGCGGCGCGCCTCTTCTAAATAGCGATAATAATTCCCATGCCACACAACCTGCATGGGATCGCAATCTTGAAAGGCAACGGTCACAAAAGCGTTAGCATTAATCATAAGCGTAACCTGTAAACTGACGCTGACCTAGCATAGCAACACATTGACGCAGCTCGGCCTCTAACGGGCGGTCGCCTTCCAGGAATGGCGAGATCTCACGCACCTCTTGGATAGTGGTACTAATCGCGGCACTCAAAGAGGCACTCTCAAGCTGGTTGGCGTTTAGTCGCAACTCAACACCCTGCACCGAGGCAAACAGACACGCAGCCGTCACTTGCTCGGTCAGCTCGATGATGCGGCGACAATCACGCGAAGCAATCGTACCCATGCTCACTTTGTCTTGATTGTGGCTCTCAGTGGAGCGAGAGAACACTGAAGCTGGCATAGTGTTCTTTAGTGCCTCAGCGGTCCATGATGACACGCCGATTTGTACCGCTTTAAAGCCGTGACTGATTGGTAGAATATCTTCACCGGCACCGGTCAGGTTATAAGGTAAGCCATTGTTAAATTTGTAGTCACACAGCTGGGCTAATTGGCGATCCAGAAGGTCTGCCACGTTCGCTACCGCGGTTTTTAGGCTGTCCATTGCCATGGCAATATGACCACCATAAAAATGCCCACCATGCAGAACCGTTTCGTTTTCACCATCGATAATTGGATTGTCGTTAGCTGAGTTCAGCTCTGTCTCAATCAACTGACGAGTCCAAGTTAGAGTGTCTTCTAGCACGCCAATAACATGAGGTGCACAGCGCAGTGAGTAACGGTCTTGCAGGCGATCTGAGTTACGCGGTGGGCGCTCTGCGGCAAGGTCTTCTCTGAGTCGACGTGCACACAGCACCTGGCCTGGGTGCGGCTTCACCGCATGCAAACGCTCATCATAGTGGAAGGCGTTGCCCTGCATCGCCAAGGTGGTCATTGATGTAATGCGCGTTGCCATTTCGGCCAAATAGCTGGCACGCTGCCAATTCAGGCAAGCAATAGCGGTCATAACGGCAGTGCCATTCATCAGCGCCAGCCCCTCTTTAGGGCGAAGGGTAATTGGCGTCATTCCGGTCAGTTGCAACGCCTGTTTTGCCGGCATGACTTGCCCATTATAAGTAACTTCACGCTCGCCGATCAGCGCCGCAGCGACGTAAGATAGCGGGGTCAAATCACCTGAAGCACCTACCGAGCCCTCCTCAGGAATTTGAGGCATGATGTTGTGCTCAAGCAAGTGGGTCAGGCCATGTAATAGCTCCCCTGATACGCCCGATTTGCCAATCGACAAGGACGCTAGGCGCGCGGCAACAATAGCTCGCGACTCTTGTGGGTCAAAATATTTGCCCAGTCCGCAACCATGGAAACGGGTCAGTTGCAGCGGCAGCGCCTCGACCAAATGATCAGGGATTTGCACCGTGCAGCTGTCACCATAACCCGTAGTCACGCCATAGATATCGCCATCTTCACGAAGCAATCGCTCGAGAAAGGTAACAGAATTTTCGATCAAGTCTAAGTAGGCTGGTTCGCTGTTCAGTACCGCCTTAGCATTCCCTGCGGCAATCGCATTAATATCTTCAATTGTGATTGGTTGTTGTCCAAATACAACAGGCTGTAAACTACTCATTATCTAATTTCCAAAAATCATAAAAGTTAAACCACTGCAGTGGGTAACGAAGCGCGTAGTGCTCAAGACGAGACACGTACAAATCGACATTATCTTGAATGTCCTGATCGCGTTGCTTGCGACTCAGTGGTTTTAGCGGCAATGCTTCTAAATGCACCTCAATACTGTTGGATGCACAGAAGCCAAACATCACATAAGTTGGATGTTTAAGCACTGACGCTAAGATAAACGGGCCAAGAGGAAACGGGGCTTGGGCTCCCATAAAGTCACTCCAAACCACTCTTTTGTTGTTTGAAACCGGGGTGCGATCGCCAACGATCACCACCCACTCGCCAGCGGCCAGTTTTTGCTCTAACAAAATGGCCGTATCCGGGCCAAGCTCCGTGACTTGAATAAGGTTGAGCGAGCTGTCTTTATTGACCGACTCCATCACAGCATTGAACTTCTCGGCATGCTGAGTGAAAACGATCGCGTTCATCTTCAGCCCAGTGTAGTGCTGGCTTAGCGCGCGGCAGGCCTCAAGGTTGCCCAAATGACTGCCGATGATCAGGCAGCCACGCTCCTGCGAAGCAGCCTCACGCAATAGCTCAGGGTCATTGATGGACACGTGATCATTAGAGTATTCACCCATCCAAGCAGCGAGTTTGTCTAACATCGCTTCGCCAAACTGATACAGGTGACGATAACTGCTCTTGACCGGCTGTTGGTTGGTGTTGGCTACCGCAGTTTGAAATTGCTTGGATGCACGACGCGATTTATGGTCGGTTAGATAGTAGTAACCAATCACTGGGTGCAACAATGCCTTAAACAAACCTCGGCCGAAGCATTTGTATGCCCAAAGGAGAAGCTTCATTCCAATCACTGTGCCATTTTCTCGGCGACTGGACCAGTGGACGTGACGTGTCCAGTTGCGCTTGAGCAGACTTGGAATCCGCGGCAGCATCCCAGTGATTAGCCGTGTGTGCAACCAACTAATGCGTAAGTTATCCTTCAAGCCAGAAAAGTGGCTGATGCCATCTTCTGGGTAATGAACCTCGACCGGTATGTACTCAATATCGACACCTTGCCAGTACAAACGCACCAAGACCTCAATATCATAATCCATCCGAGTGCCCAGTTGCTTGCGGGCAAACAACTCGCAGCATGGCGCGAGTGGATAAACTCTAAAGCCAATCATCGAGTCTTTGATCTGCAGTGATAAGGTTTCTATCCAAACCGAAACATGCGTAGCATAACGACCATAGAGGCGTGCTTTTGGCACCGACTCACCATAAACAGGCTTACCTGAGATCAGTTTGTGAGGCGATTTCTTTGCTGCTGCAAGCAATTTAGGAATGGCTAAAAGATCGTGCTGACCATCGGCATCCACTTGCAGAGCGTGGCTGTATCCCTGTTGATACAAATGTTTTAAACCTGCCATTACCGCCCCACCCTTACCAGAATTTTGACTTAGGTGCAGTTGGCTGACACTTTGATAGTTATCAACAAGCGAGGTAATAATCTCACTCGTCTCTTGATTACTTCCATCATTCACCACCAAGATTGGCAGCGAGACAGCCTGTAGTGATTCAATTACGCCAACTAGGGCTCGGCCATGATTGTAGCAAGGGATCAGTATGGCGCAGTTCATCGCAGCTTTACCTTCCCTTTAGAGTACGTGTTAGCGTCGTCGGAATAGGTAAACTGCAACTTGTGCTTGTCACGCAACCACTCCAGCTCAAGGCTTACCGTTGCGCTTGGCACGATTGGCTGTTGATACTTAACCAAGTCCATACCCGCAAACTCAAATTGCTCATCAAAGTACTGCGCAGCAAAATGCAGCGCCCAATCGAGTTGAACCACACCTGGCAGGATCGGGAAGTGGTCAAAATGACCTTTAAAATACGCCAGTTCTGGCTGGATAAACAGGGTGATCACCAGCGTGTTTTCGCGCTGCTCGACACCGTTTAGTTGAGGAAGTTGTCTATCCATAATTAGTGAAATAGCTCCTGAAGTTGTTGATTGTCGGTTTTACCTTGCGAGTTACGCGGGATATTGTCGATAACCCGGACTTTTCTTGGTAGTGCAACCGACTCAGTATCTTGCGCCAAATGCTGACGAATTCGTTTCCACCAATCAGCGTTTGAGTTAGTGGCTTTTACACCGCTCTCTGCCAAAACGATAACCAGGTTGACCACCTTGCGGGTTTCTGTTTCCGACACGATCGCCACGGCAGTGTCAACCTCATCGAGCGCGGCAACTGAGCGTTCGATAGCGCTCAGCGACACACGTTTCTCAGCCAGTTTTACCACCCGGTCTCGACGACCAATCAACTGAAAACGCTGCTCATCAATGGGTCGAATCGAATCATCGGTGTAGTAGTCGCCTGGCTTATCGATAAACGGCGAGCGCAGGACAAGTTGATCCGCAACCGCACGATAAGACAAGCTAGGGAACAGCTGCCAAGGTGTATCAACATCGCTCTGACGTCGCCAAGCGATACCGCCGGTTTCTGAGCTGCCAAAGACCTCCAAAGCGTAGCGCTGAGTCTGCCGCTTAACGGCCTGCGCGGTCGGATACTTGAGCGGACCACCAGAACTAAATACCTCACCGACGACCAAGCAGCTTTGGTCTTGCGCCAAGTGTTCAAGCATAACCGGGCTAGCAATTAGGGCGGTTTTGTCATCGACCGAGGCGGCTAATTGCTCGATATTAGTGATCAGACGGCGGTCAAAACAACGACCGGATAACAACGGCCAAACCAGCCTAAATAGGAAACCGTAGATATGATAGTGCGTGACACTGCCGACGATACGGGTAATGTCTTTCATTGACGTAAACTGCTGCTGCAACACTTGTGCTTCTCGCTCGAAAACGGCAAGCGATTTTACGATTTTCTTTGGCTCAGCGGTCGAGCCTGATGTGTACAACTCCAACCGGCAATCGAGCGCATTCACGTCACGCAACAAGCTATCTTGCCTGTCATCGATGAGCGTTGGCTCAGCAAGCAATACATCGGGCTCAAGCTGAGGATCGTCAGCGATAAGTGCAGCATCTTGGCGATAGCTTTTAATCGTCTCTGCGGCTTGATTGTGGGGAAAAACAACGGTTTTTCCTAACTGCTGCAGCGCAAGCATGGCAACAAGGTGAAACCAGGGGTCACGACACGCGATCACATAGCGCTCAGCCGAGCTGGCCTGACAAGATTTTTGGGTAGCCGCCACTTGGCTTCGAAGATCCGCTAAAGTCTTAGTCTTGTGGCGGTCATACGCAATCACAGTGCAATCTGGACCCGAGGACAAAAATTGATGGAGAGTCGAAAGCATGATTACTGACCTAGAACTGTTTTTCTGTATATCAACTCACCCCCGGCAAGCAATCCTATCAGCAGATAGCTGATCGCACCGTTGTAAAGGGTCCAAATATCGATACTTAACTGGGTGGTGACTAGTGCAATCCCCCCATTAAGGGCGAAGAAGATTGCCCAGATCTGTGTGAGCCGACGGGTATAACGTATCCCTTCATCATCAAGGGATGTGGTCATTCGTGCCAGTCGAGTAATGATTGGCTGACCAGAGTAGACAGACAAGCTGAATGTCGCTAGCAGCGCTAGATTAACCACCACTGGATAGTAGAGAAAGCCTCTAATATCTTGATAGGCCAGTGCTGATGCGATGACGATGATACCGAGGATCACCGGTAACAGATCGTTTAATTGCGTCCGTTTTTGGTGAATCAGTGATCCCAGCCTCACCAACAAAAGCACAATCATCAACACAGCAACGATCGTCAGATTATCCGAGCTTAACCCCCAGTAAACAACAAAGGGGTAACACACGGTGGCGATCGTCACTAGCAACTTAAACAAAACTTGCAAAAATTACGCTTCCGTTGCTTCAACGAGGTTCAGAACCACTGAAACAATATCTTCTACTCGACGCACCGATTTAAATTCTTCTGGCTTGATCTTCACTTCGGTTTGACGTTGCAGGTGGACAATGAGGTCAACAGCATCGATGCTGTCCAACTCTAGGTCATCGACGATGTGCGCTTGCATTGTAATATCTGCCGGATCAAGCTCAAAAAGCTCAACCATAGCGTCTTTGATCAGGGCAAAAACTTGTGTTTCATTCATCACCGATTACTCCGCAGCTACTGCTTGTTGTTCAATCAGCTGACACAGAGACGCCACTGAACGGAAGTATTCACGAGCTTGAGGATCATCACCATTAATTACCACGCCAAACTCCTGTTTGATCGCTAGACCTAGCTCAAGCGCATCGATAGAGTCAAGGTTTAGTCCACCCTCATCACCAAACAATGGTTCATCAGATTCGATATCAGCAACCGTGAGGTCCTCAAGGTTCAAAGCGTTAATAATCAGTTGTTTAATTTTATTTTCCAGAGCTTCCAACTGCAAATTCCTCAATATTTATAGATTCAAAGATATAATTTGGCTCGAGTGCGGCCTCAAAGTAACGAGTCAATCGACGTGCTGCTATCGGCGTTGATCGCGCCGTTTGAATAATTGGCATCACCGATTCCCGTTCCATGATTTGGAGGTCCATTACGGGTTTACAAGCCGGCACTTTATACCAAGGAAGTCCCTTATACAAAATAGCCGGATTGGTTGTAATTAATATTCGCTGAATATCTGCTTCGCAGCGTACAGCAAGTTGTGCAGCACCACGCTGACACTTTATCTGTTCACCGGGCTCAGTACGAGTGCCCTCAGGAAAAACCAACAGTTTACGCCCCGATGACAATTTGGTTTGACAGATCGTTAGGATATCTGGAGATTCATTGGGTATATAGCCCGCCATATCAATGACATGGCGAACAAATGGGTTCTTCCATAAGCCGGATTTAACGATGCAATCACACTGGCGCAGCTGTGAAATTATGATAACAACATCAATTAGTGTCGGATGGTTGGCCACCACCAGCACACCTTGACTCGAATCGAGCCTGCCTTTGTCTAGGATGTTAACTGAAACGATCTGCAAGACACCGAGCATGCGCACAAAAGCTTCAAAGCTACATGAGATCCAGAATTGGCAAACATCTTGTCGCTGTTTTTTGTCTCGGTAATAGACAAAAATAATCGGGAATATCACGTAAGACAGGATCAACCCGCCCAGACCAAAAACGAGGAATGATAACCCAAATCCAGCTTGCCTAAGACGTCGCATTATCATCAGTCGCTAGGCTCCATTTTAAGTTTATTGACGTTGAACGTAATTCAAATGCGGCTGAATTGGTGATCTGCTCAAGCATATGGTCAAGATTATCGCTGTTGGTGACATCACCTTGCTCATCTTGCGCCGCGACAACATCAACCGTATACGCATCACCAGCTCGAAGTTTAATTGCGAGTGAATACTCACAACCGTCACCGACAAAGCTGGTCAACTCATCTGGTACGCGCTCATCAGCAAAGATCACACACACCTCAGAATCTGGGTGATTGCGGATATAGGATACAGCTTCAACCAATGCCATGACCAAGGTTTGTTGCCCTGCACAAATAGTTGTAAACGGCACAGGCTCCTTATTGGCAATAGTCAGAATACCTGGTGCGGTACTGTGCACCGACTGGGCAAATTGTGTTGGAGACAGCTCGCTTTGCTCTGCGATGGAATGCAGCAAGCTCATGGTGCGTGCGAGTTCACCGTGGCGAGTTGCAAAAATCAGAAAACTTGGAACCGAGGAAAAGACAAAATCAGAGAATGCCAACACTTGCTTGGTTAGCGGGCTACTTCTGCGCAGGAACGACTTAGGTACGCTAGGCGCCGAGTCTGCAACAGCGATATTGTCATTTGACGAGAAATGGTCGCCTGCACTTGCACTTAGACAGACCTCTATGTTAATTCCCATTTTTACGTGACGTATATTCCAAATTAAAATTGTATAAATCGTATAACAGTCGATAACATATGGCAAAGCAAAATATGTCACCACCCAAGTCAATTGAGCAAAATGTTAGCAATTCATACCTTTAGCCATCACTCACTTAAATATTACGACACTTTTTAACGTTTATTTTACATCTCGTATTTATCCATACCTCAACGACCGAATCTGACTATTTTGACAGTTGCACTTCTTATTAATTTTAAATAGGCTTAAGTCTGAATTATTTTACAAGAATCATATATAAATGGATTTTTACTCTAACGATAGTCTCACAGCTGTCCAAGCCAAAGAGGAAGCTCAACGATTGGCGTTTGCCCCAGTCGCCTTCCACGCCGCAAAATCACTTCGTGACCTTGGTATCCTTAATGCGCTTAGCCGTTTTAAACAACAAGGTGCAACCGTAGAACAATTAACTGAGCTCGTCGAAGTAGACCACTACGGGATCCAAGTCTTACTTGACATGGGCTTGTCGGTGGGCCTGGTCACTTGGGAGCAACCGCGCTACAAAATTACCAAACTTGGTCACTTTGTTAATCACGATCAAATGACTAAGGTCAACATGGATTTTGTCGCTGATATTTGTTACCAGGGTATGGCACGCTTGACCGAATCGATTGTTGAAAGCCGTCCGGCGGGATTGGAGGCCTTGGGCTCTTGGTCTACCGTTTATGAGGGTCTTTCACAACTGACCGAAAAAGAAAAAGCCAGCTGGTTTAATTTTGACCACTACTATTCTGATCGAAGCTTTCCAACCATTCTTGAGACGGTATTCAGTGGCGAAGGTAAATCCATCTGTGACATTGGCGCGAATACCGGTAAATGGACACTTAAGTGTTGCGAGTACAACCCGGATATCCGCGTAACTATGGTCGATCTGCCACAGCAACTCGCCGTAGCGCAGCAAAACGTCGAAGCTAAAGGCTTTGCTTCGCGAGTAAACGCGTACCCATGTAATCTACTCAACATCGATACAGAGCTGCCAAAGGGACATGACGTATACTGGATGAGTCAGTTCCTTGACTGCTTCAGCCAAGCTGAGATTGTGAGTATTCTCAGCCGCGTTTCAGAGGCGATGAACAGTGACTCTGATGTGTATATCTTGGAGTTGTTCCCGGATCGCCAAGAGTATGAATCGGCCAGTTACACACTCAATGGTACCAGTCTTTACTTTACGGCAATTGCTAACGGCAATAGCCGCTTTTATATGAGCAACGACTTCCTGCCATTGATTGAGAAAGCGGGTCTATCGATAGTTTCGGTCAAAGACAACATTGGTCTAGGGCACTCATTGATCCATTGTCGTAAGGCCTAACTCACTTATGCTGCGCAAGGTAATCGCGAAGAAACTAAGGCATCTTGCGCTCTTTGTGAGCCTTATCACCTGCCATAGCCAAGCCGGAGAAGTAATTTTCGGCTTTGGCGGCGGACCACAGTTTGGCAGCGATGACACTCACATAGCTGGGTTCATCGATGCCATTGTCTACGACTATCAGCGAAGCGAGCGTCAACTGCTGAGTATCGGCACCAGTGTTACGCACGCCAAGACCAACAGTGCACAAGGCGACTCTTCGTTCACGGCCATCTCAATTTTTCCCGAGCTCAAGCTGTTTAGTCAACTGTGGGATAAAGAGGTGTTCTTTCAAGTCCGGGCGCTTGGACCTAGTTATATCAGTACCGACACCTTTGGCTCGCGTGAGCAAGCCATGCAGTTTGCCTTTCAAGCACAAGTCGGCGGTGGGATATACCTAGATTCGCAACGACACTATCAGTTACGAGTTCAATATCGCCACTTTAGCAATGCCAACCTAAAACAGCCCAACGATGGCATCGATTTCCCTTTGATGCTGAGTTTTGGTGTTCAGTTTTAGTTTTCTAAACCAAAGTCAGCAGGACCTATCCATCGAGTGTTAACCTCAAGCGGTTGGGATTTGGGTAGTTTTGCGCACGCCGCCAACATATGATGCTTGGTGAGCATTTCAAGGTGAAATTGCCAGTCGTTGTCTAGCAAGTCAGTATGCTTTGCTGGTCCATCGAGCTTGATATCATCTAGGTCACTGATATCAAAACACACCTCTGTCAGTGGGACCGTGATCCCTAAGCCACACCCCTTCAAGTATGCTTCCTTTAGGGTCCAGAGACGAAAGAAATACGTTTTTTGCTCGTGAGCGGGCAAACGTTGTAACGCCTGCCATTCAGCGTCGGCAAAGTAATGCTGCGCAATCTCCATAAAGCTCAGCGACTTATTTACTGCCTCTGTATCAACCCCGACCTCATTGTAATCGCTGATCGCACATACGATAAGATCTTGAGTATGACTGAGATTAAATTGTAGCGATTGATTTGAATTAACAATATAGGGCTTGCCGCCTTCATGCTTGGCAAACTGCCAGGCTTTAGGCTCTAGAGTACTGTACTCTGACAATACGGATCGAATAAAGAAGCGCGTTACGCGCTGGAGGTGGCGATTGTTATCGCGTTTTATACGCTCAATGCGTGCCTGCTCTGGTGTGGATAGCACAACCCGACATTGCTGTTTAAAAATTGGGCTTGCAGCCCAATCACTAGGGCGAGTGCACCAAAGATCCACTCGCCCCAATGGTGGCGTTACTGATGGTTCTCTCGAATCTGGCATTTATTCACCCGTGCATAGAATAATGGACACAAGCTTACATCATTGCCATCGATTTGATCAGTAATATGCCCAAATTAGCAATAGCGCTTAGAATCGAAACTGTGCGCTGAGATAGAATGAGTCAATAGCGACAGTGTAGTCTGTGAACAAATCTTCAACCACAAACATATCACCCTCGTAACCCAAACGTACCGAGAATTTGTCTGAGATTGGCGGCATGTATTCAACACCAAAACCATAGTGGACACTCACAGCAGAATCGCCGTCTAGATATTCCTCACCCTCTGCATTTAGGGTCAATGAGCCTAAACCGATAATGCCGTATGGACGCAGACCATTTGAGAACGAGTAACCTAAGTTCGCCGCTACAGAAAAGCTGGTTGGTGCTAGGCTATAGTTACCTGTGAAATCGATATCACCATAATCTGTGTATTGTGCCTCAACCGCGACGATTTTATTAAACTGGTAGCCGCCGAGAAATTTAAGTGTGCTGTTGGTATCTTCACTGCCGAAGACTCTAAACGCCCCATCATCGTCAAGGCCAGTTGAACCGTAACCAAGACCAAGATAAGCGCCTCGCTCTATTGTATTCGCGTATGACGCACCACTAAATGCCATCGCCAACAGAGCGCAAGAAATCATTGTTTTTTTCATTGTTTATAATCCTTTAACTATACGACAAGTTGTGGTAAGCGATAATAAACAGCTATCACAACAAAAAAATGTTAAACGAAAATCGTCACAAAAACAAAACTATTAGTCATTTACGATATTTTTAATTCACAAACCCAAAAACCAAAACAAAGTGCAACACTATACATAAATCTTTGTACAACAATTAAAGCCTGCTACATATAACTAAATACATTTACTTTAATAGGACAAATAACGCAGAACACTGTGTGCTAGTTGCCATTTCGGCCTAACCACATAATCTATCTTTTGGGTGTCACCTGGTCTTAAAGCGCTGTTTTACAGAGTCACACTAATCATACAAGTTACCACGTCATGATTTATGTTGTATATTTTCAGTCAACTGCATTGCGCTTAAATAGCAAAGTTCTATTAAAAATAGTGTTTGTATGTATAGATTTTGCACTATGCGCCAACTGTTTTTCTTGCTTCTAAACACCATAATAGAAGCACGTAAACATAGAAATAAAAAAAGAGCGCATCCTAAAGGCATGCGCTCTGTCCTAGAAACTCTGATAAGCAAACTGTGGAGAGGAAAGCTATTAATATGAGCAAGGACTATCGGACTCAGTCATAATTTCGGAGATTAAAACTGAAATTCGGGATTAGAATTGGTATGTAAATGAACCGCTAAACTTGTTCAAACTGCCAAAGTCGTCGCTTGAGTAATAGCCAAAGCTGTTAAACGATAGGTTGTCGTTCACTTTGTAGCTTACACCGGCACCAACCCAGTGACTTGAGTAGCTGTTAGAGCCCGCGCCAGCACCACCAAATGACATTACACTCCATTTAGTGTTAGCGATTGGACGTACACCAAACATACCTAGATAACCTCCATGACTGGAGCTGCGCATCAGAACGTAATCGCCGTCGATATCATCAGACGGAACCGCTTGTTTACCATCGTTATAGGCATAGCCCGCCATCGGGAACAGCATCCAGCCTGCTGGCTGAATATCAAAATAGGTCAGTGGGACATAAGTGCCAATACTGTAGTTGTTGCGGTAGCTATCATTATCGTAATCGGTTTTACTGAAGTTGAAGTTAACGATACCGATATCAAACAGCCATGAGCCACCGATGCGCCACTCTGAGTTATCGCTAATTCTGGCTGATAGCATACGTGCATCATCCAGGCCCAATGAGCCAGACAGCGTCACTGTATCACTGATGCCGATGCCAGCCTTGGTCACGATCCTAGTTGGATCTTCATGGTGTTTCTCTTCACCTTGATTGTCTTCAGCGATAACAGCGCCTGAAACCAGTGTCATTAGAAGTAAACTTACGGTGCGATTCATTGGATATTCACATCTCTAAAAAGGGAGTGCGAGGTTACAGCAATCAGCGAACACAGACGCACTTCGAGTGCAAGATGCGAACTTAATTCCAATTGTGTTACTTATCTCTCACTATCCCGAGGTTGAAAAGGGGCGACGCACTCCGCGTGCGACAAACGAAAAGTCGCTATGATACCGTCGGTTTTTTCTTCCTCTTTGACTTTGGTTAATAAAACAATTCACCATGAATAAAAAGAACGCCCTATTTTTGGCTGTTACAGCCACGCTCGCCACTCAAGCTCACGCCGGTGGTATCATTCTTCACGAAGTTGCGACCTTTGATAGTGTTTCGTCTGCGGGTGTGGGTAACACCACTAACCGTAAAGACGCCAGTGCTGCGATCACTAACCCTGCGGGTCTGACTGCGATTGAAGATTCTAGCTGGTCTTTTGGTTTGCAGGTTGTTGATGCAAAAACCGTATTAGAAGGCAAAGGCCCCAATAGCCCTGCCACCGGCCTACCCTTGGAACTAAGCTCAGAGGGTACCACTACTGCCTTAGCCCCTAGCCTCGCCTACGCTAAGCGCGTTACAGACAACCTAGTTTTGGGTGCATCGCTGCACGCTGATGGCGGCCTGGGCATGGAGTACGACAATGGCTTGTCAGGTTACGGCTTCGTTGATAGTCAGTCGCAAGAGTTCGTTAATGTTAACTTAGCTGCTGGTTACGCAGTAAATAATCAGTTGTCTATTGGTGGTGCATTAGTAATCCAGCATATGATGACGACTATGGATATCGATCAATCCGCTCTCGAGTCCGGGCTAAAAGCAAGTGGCGAAGATGGTACAACCGCTGCCAGCTTTATGTTGTCGACTATGTATGACATCAGCGATCGCACTTACGTATCGGTTAACTACAAGCACAAGGTAAAGCACTCTGACGCTTCGTTGACCTTGAAAGGTTCAGTAAACCACGATAATGAAAGCGAAGGTTTCAAAGGCGATGCTGATATCAGTGTCAACTGGCCAAGCCAACTAAGCTTCGGTATTCAACATCAGCTTGACCACGCTCTAACGCTGAAAGGTATGGTGGGTGCTGAATTCTGGTCTGACTACAGCAAAGAGCTAAAAACCGAAGATGTTTACACCATTGGTACGGCTATTGAGTACCAACACAACGCTTGGACCTACCAAGCAGGTGCTCGCTACGACACCTCGTTTATGAAAGACAAAAACCTAACCCCTCAGCTTGCTGTTGGCGATAACTGGGCGGTTGGCTTTGGTGCAGAACTGAAGCGCAGCAACGGTCATCGCATTGGTATTGCCTACCAGTACCGTGACATGTCAACAGCTGACACTACTCACGAGCTATTTGGCGCACCAATCTTTGATGGCAGCATCAAAGAAAACCGCTTGCACGCACTTAGCTTGAGCTACGCCTACTAAGCAAACAGGTAAAAAAACAGCCCAACATTTCGGTTTGGGCTGTTTTATTCCTCATTTCATATACCGAGCGAACCAATCCAGCATCTGTTGTGGGTGCTCGGCAAAATAATTATACCCATCAAAGCGCCGCGTGGTGCCCTCTAGCCAAAACAGCTCTTTATCTTGGGAGCTAAGTAGATCGAATGTTGCCTGCCCATCGCGAGGATTATCTGTCCAAGCGTCGTCTTTCACTTGCAGCATAAAGACTGGCATTGTCACCGCACTAGCAAAATGTTGCGGATTCATCTCTTCGTTGGTTAGCCCACCAAATTTGATCTGCTCAAAGTCCATCTCATCCATGTAGTCTCCCACACCCTGCAATTTGGCAAATGAGCCCATCAGCGCTTCCATCGACACAGGTAGAGGAGCGAACATACACTGGATGTTATCAAACAATTCCGGCTGCTTATCAATCGCCTCGAACTGCGCATTGGCACCGGTGCATTGACTGTATAGACCAACCGTCATTTGACTCAACTGTGGGTGACTATCGACGAATTGCTTGGCACCAATACAGTCGCGCCATTCATAGCGACCAATCCCGCAAATTCCCCCGTTAGCACTCCCACTAGTGCCATGGTTGCGTAGGTCGTAAGCTAAAACGTGATAACCTGCCTTGACTAAATGCGCCCATATTTTGACAAAATCGATCTTAATGTTATCGACACTGCTCCAGGGCTCTCCCAAATGACCACAAAAACCGGCTCTAGACATTGGCATCGGATGATTGGCAATAATCAGCTTGTTCGAGTTCTCAGCCTTCATCCACCAGCCCTCAAGAGGCACGCCATCTGCTGAGGGAAAGTAGACCTCTTCGTAGTCTTCAATCCCCCACTCTTCGGGTTTTACAAACAGCGGTGTGCGGAACATTGGCCGCACGGCGAACTCAGCCAAATACTTTATCACTTGCTGCTTTTCTTCACTGATCGCGCGGCTAGATTGAGTCTGCATAATCTTCTCCTTCACTGAAGCCTAGTCGATAAACCTTAGCCATAAACATAGGGCAACTTATCTCCGGCAGCTAAGCACGATCCTATCGAACTATTGCACTTTCCTATCACGTTGGTCATCCATGGATTGGGCTTAACTATACTGTCAGTTCAAGGTGATTGGTTCAGAGTAGACAGAGGAACATCTGCAGATGATTAATGGTCGCTACCAACAATTTGAACTTTTCCGTCAGGAGTATGGGCTGCGAGGAAAGCTTGGGTTTTGCGAAACTCATATCCCCGGCGTGAACTTTTTTTGGAGTGAGGAGAGCATCGATTTTAGCTCGATGGTTTACCCGTCTGGTATCGCCTTTATTCGCAATGGTGCCAAAACCGGAGTATTTGCCAATCAGCGTTTTCGCTACGATGCCGACCACTTTCTTTTAGTAACCGTTAGCACGCCTCTGATCTGTAAAACCATCGCTGAGCCGCAAAACCCAGTATTTGGTATTTTCCTGCAATCTGACTCGGCGCAGATCCGTCAGATGGTGATGGATATGGGCGGGGAGTCCGCTTTACCCACTAGCCGAACTCGTGGAGTTGAACCAATCAGGATAGGCGCCAGCCTTGAGAATGCCTTAGAGAGACTGATGAATGCGCTTTTATCCGCCACCGATAGTAAAGTGATTGGTGAGGCCCTACTCAAAGAGGTGATCTATCGGGTGTTGCAAAGCCCCCATGCTCAAGCGCTGTATTCGGCCATGCTGCTCAATACCAGCGAGCACAAAATGGCGAGCGTGATCGACTATATCAAGAAGCACTACGCGCAGCGATTATCGGTCGCCGACCTTGCCGCTATGTCTGCCATGAGTTCAAGCCACTTCCATCGTGAATTTAAGAATATTACCGGCTCTTCTCCGATTCAGTTTATTAAGCGTATCCGCCTAAGTCGCGCGCGTAGTCTAATCGTGCATGACAACTGCCGATCAAACATCGCAGCAGATAAGGTCGGCTACCGTAACCTCTCGCAGTTCTCGCGCGACTTTAAGCTCTATTTTGGTGTCACTCCTGCCAAGGCCGGTCAAACTGGCTACGCTGAGATTGATATCTGGCCAGATGAAGCACCTACTCAGGTAACAGTGCCCCCACATACACCAAGCCACACTTCGGCACCATGACCCCTTCAATATGATAATTTTAGGTTATCATATAAATCATTTTTGATAATTTTACGCCATGTATCAATCTGCTTATACTCTCCCCATCGAAACGCACTAGCAAGCAATTTGTTTATTGGAGAGCACGTTATGAAAATGAATCACATCGGTATTATGGTTGGCGACATGGACCAAGCGGTTGAGTTTTACACCAAAGCACTGGGTCTTGAGATCGTGATGAACAATACACCTGTGATTGAAGAGCGTGAAACGGCGATCGGCCGCATGTGTATCGCAGTCTTCGGTGAAGGTTTCAAGGGCTTTAATATTGCACACCTTCTCACTAGCGACGGCATCGGTGTTGAGCTGTTTGAAATGAAAGAGCGCCAAGAGCGCCACGAAGTGGACTTTTCTCGTATCGGCATCTTCCACTTCTGCCTGCAAACTGATGACTTTGCGGGTGTAATTGAAAAGGTTGAGCAGTACGGCGGTAAAGTACGTATGGACATCATGCGCTACCACCCAGAAGATGACAGCAAGCCTGCGCAAATGATCTACCTAGAAGACCCGTTTGGTAACCTGTTTGAGCTCTATTCTCACACCTACGCAGAAACCTACGCGTCTGATTACGAGTAATTAAATCCGCATTAAATTCAACAGGATTAAGGCATACGCCTTAATCCTGTTTCGGTTTGACTTGCCAATCACTAACGGAGAGCTGTCTCAGCGCTCCAGCCCAATCCTCAACATGGTAAGTCTTGATTATCTTGCCATCACGCACCGTGTGCATATCAATCGTCATAATCGCAAAACTGTTGCCCTTGTAGGGCACGCCAAAAAACTCGCCGGTCGGGGTACCCGTTGCCTCACTGCGCACCACAATTGTGTCTTCTGCCACCTTGATATCACGTATTTCCCAGTTCAAGTCAGGGATCAAATCTCCATAGCGTGCCACCGCGCTAATGGTTTCGTCCAAGCCACGCGATGACTCATTACTGAAATAGGATTGCCAGCTGGGATCAAAGATGGCTCGCGCCTTTTCTGCCGCCTCTTTATTTGCTGGGTTACTCAAATAGGAATAAAAGGGCTCGACTAACTCTCTTGCAGATTCTGTAGTGAGCGCTTTTGCAAGTGCTGATGTGGTGATGGTTAAGCCCAAAACCAAAGCTAAACCAATATGTCGATAAGTGACCATTGCCAGACCTCTCCCAACAATACAAATTGTCAATACGCAATGCTGGTTAGTATAGAAGCTACGAAAGTCTCTGTACAAAAGCAGCGTGTGTATTTACTTGGTAAATAGCCTCTATTTATGACCCGACATTGTGCGGGGAGCCGCTACTTTTATAATTCTGCCTCAAGGATCGCTTGAACCACAGGGATAACCTGACCACAAGAGGCTTATACAATGACACAACGCTCACCACATCCCTTTCACCTAATCGTCAAACCAGTTGGTGCCAAATGTAACCTTGATTGCAACTACTGCTACTACCTTAACAAGGCTGAGCGTTACGAGCCCGGGGCAACGATGCTAATGAGTGATGAACTGCTTGAGAAGTACACACGCGATTACATCAGTGCACAACCGGCTGACGCTCGACATATCGAATTTAGCTGGCAGGGCGGCGAGCCAACACTGCGTGGGATTGAGTTTTTTGAAAAGGCGGTCGCATTACAGAACAACTATCTGCCCGAGAACATGACTTGCACTAACAACTTTCAAACCAATGGCACCCTCATCAACGATCGCTGGGCAAGTTTTTTCAAGCAACACAACTTTTTGGTTGGGATCAGCATCGACGGTGATGAAGACAACCATGGCCCAACACGGCCAAACCTCAACGGAACCAGCAGTCACGGTGCTGCGCTGCGAGGTCTTAAAGCGCTTAAGGCGCACAATGTCATGTTCAACACCTTATCCGTCGTTCACAGTGATAATTCAGGAAAAGGCAAACAAACTTATCAGTACTTAAAAGGTTTGGGCTCAAGCGTGATGCAGTTTCAACCTTGTGTTGAGGATCCCGTTGATCGCCGCGGTGACAAAGATTGGTCGTTGACCGCTGCCCAGTGGGGTAACTTTCTGTGTGACGTGTTCGATGAATGGAAAAAAGCCGATGTGGGCAAAGTTCATGTGCAGCTGTTTGAGAACATTTTGCTGATCCTAGCCGGGCAACAGAGCCAAATGTGCTTTCACAGCCCAGTGTGCGGCCAGCAGCTCATGCTTGAGCATGATGGCAGCCTCTACAGCTGCGACCACTTTAGCTACGATCACTACCGCATCGGTCATCTTGGCGAAAACGATGCTACGCCACTCGGTGCTATGGTCAGTAACAAGCGCCAAATTAAATTTGGTACCGATAAATGGAGCGACCTACCTACACAATGTCGTCAGTGCCCGTATCTCGCTTTATGCAATGGCGGCTGCCCGAAACACCGCACTGCCTATACTGCCGATTTAGAGCCTAACCTCAACCAGCTGTGCAGCGGGTATAAACAGTTCTTTATCTATGCGATGCCCTACTTTGCTGCGATGCTCAATGCGCTTAATCAAGGGCACAGTGCCACCATGTACCCACTATTCCTTAAACTCTAACCACAGGGTTATTGCTCAGCCTATGATTGAGATGAGCTTGAGTCTGGTCGCTTTTGATATTGGCCCATCGCCGAGGTGATCGCCTCGCGCAGCCATTGATGCGCCTGATTATGATTGTATTTTTTATGCCAGATCATGAACAGGCTCATCGGGCTCGTTTCAATCGGTGGCTCAAGGACTTGTAAATCAAACGTCTCACCAAAGGTATGGGTAAACGATGACAGTGTGGTTGCAATCGCGTTCGATGAGTTCACGGTCCAAAGCGCGCCGTACATTGAGGCTTGCTCACTAAACACTTTTCTATCTAATAACGGCTCAACTGACACGGTTTCCAGTGCGGTGCTCGACCTACGTTCGAGATTAACCAGGACGTGCTTTTCCGCAAAGAACTGTGCTTTGCTGATCGCACCCTTAATGCGCGGATGATCCTTTCTTGCCACCACCACCAGATCGTCGCTAAAGATCTTTTGATACTCAACAACGCTACCACTTGGCGGATAGATATCGATCACTAGATCGACTTTATCTAGAGTGATCGCCTCCATCATCTCCTCTTCACTCGGTGGACTCTCTTTGAACACCACGTCAATATCGGTGCCCTCTGTCAGCAACTCGATATCACTGACCAGCATTTGCATAATCGAATCAGGGCTCAAGACCGTAAACTGGCGACTGTGACTTTGCAGATCAAAGCGCTCAAACTGGCTCACCGCCTGCTCAATCTGTAGGAAATTATTGTTCACTTGGCGAAACAACTGCTGCGCAGCCGCAGTCGGCACGATTCTTTGCCCATCTCGAACGAACAGATTAACGCCGAGTACCTTCTTAAGCCGCGAAATCGAATTACTCACCGACGACTGGGTCAAGTCGAGCTTTTCTGCGGCTTGGGTAAATGAGCCAAGCTGATAAACGGTAATAAACGTGCGCAACAGGTTTAGGTCAAAATGTCGATGTTGTGGCATAGATACATTTATATTATGAATGGACTCTATCAGCTTAGATGTATTTTTTAACTAGGGCAAGAGCTCTATTCTCTTGGTGAACTCATTGTTAATCCTGTCGCTATCGGCAAATGACGATGATTAACTCATCAAGGTGAACGAATGAAATACACAACAAAACAAATCCTCGGTACCAGCCTAATGGCAACGGCGGCTGTCGCCTCGCCAGCCATGGCTGACCAAGAAAAGCCTAATATCGTGGTTATTATGGCTGACGACATCGGTTGGTTTAATACATCTGCATACAACAACGGCATGATGGGCTATAAAACGCCTAACATCGACCGAATTGCCAAAGAAGGCATGCTGTTTACTGATCACTACGGTCAACCAAGCTCGACCGCGGGTCGCGCTGCGTTCCTTACCGGTCAGATGCCGGTACGTACAGGCCTGCTAAACGTTGGCCTGCCGGGCTCACCTGTGGGCCTGTCGCCTTCAGACCCTACGCTAGCCGAAGTGCTGAAAGAGCATGGCTATGCCACCAACCAGCTGGGTAAAAACCACCTGGGTGACCAAGAGCACATGCTGCCACACCGCCGTGGTTTCGATAACTTCTACGGTAACCTTTACCACCTAAACGCCGAAGAAGAGCCAGAAAATGAGGACTACCCTCAAGATCCAGCCTTTCGTGAGCGCTTTGGCCCACGTGGTATCGTCACCGGCACCGCAGATGGCCCAACCGGCTCTGATGGCCCATTAACGCGTAAGCGAATGGAAACCATCGACCGTGAGTTGACCGATATGGCTGTGGACTACATCGAGACACAAGCCAACACTGACGACCCGTTCTTCCTATGGTTTAACCCATCACGTATGCACGTTTGGACCCACCTGTCTGAAGAGTGGTCTGGTAAAACCGGCTACGGCCTTTATGCCGACGGTATGGCAGAGCTTGATCACTACGTAGGTGAAATCCTCGATAAGCTTGAAGAGACCGGTCAAAAAGACAACACCGTGGTGATCTTCACCACCGACAATGGCGCGGAAAAAATGTCTTGGCCTGATGGCGGTAACACACCGTTCCACGGTGAGAAAGGCATGACCTCAGAGGGTGGCGTGCGCGTGCCGTTTACAGTGATGTGGCCTGGACATATTCCAGCAGGCAGTGTCAATAACGGTATCCAGTCTCACGAGGATGTCTTCACCACGCTTGCCACCATCGCTGGTGAGCCAAACGTTCAAGAGAACTTCAAAACCAAGCATGATGTTTACATCGATGGTTACGACCACACCGGTGCTTGGTTCAATAACGAAGAAACTCTGCGTGATGAGATCTTCTACTTCGCTGAGACCGGTAACCTAGAAGCGGTTCGTGTTGGCAAGATCAAAGCCACCTTTATCCAACCGACCGAAGACTCATGGTTCGCACCGCGTCTAGCCTCAACTTGGCCACAGCTGGTTGACCTACGAGCTGACCCATTCGAGGAAGCGCCAGAGCACTCGATGATGTACCTAAAATGGTTTGGTGACCGCATGTTCTTCTTTGTCCCAGTGCAGGTAAAAGTGGCCGAGCTGCTGCAAACCTTCGAAGAATTCCCACTGCGCCAGCCGCCAACCGGCTTCAACCTAGAGCGCATCATGACTCAGCTGCCATATCGACCTACAGCTGAATAACGTCAAAAACGATCACTCAAGGGATTCCAAATTCGGAATCCCTTTTCACTCAGAGGACTCTTGATGAGCACTGCATTATTAGAAAAATTCAAACACCTTGAAGCGCGTGTCAACAGCCAAGTCATCGGTCAAGCCAATGTGGTGCGCCAACTGATCATCACCCTGCTTGCCGACGGGCATGCGCTGCTTGAAGGTATGCCGGGGCTGGCGAAAACCCGGGTTGCCCGTGAGATTGCCTCGTGCATGCGCTTAGAATTGGGCCGGGTTCAGTTTACGCCTGATATGTTGCCTGCCGATATCACCGGCAGTGAAGTGCTCAATACCGAGCAAAATAGCCTTTCGTTTCGGCCAGGACCAATTTTTACCCAATTGCTGCTTGCCGATGAAATCAACCGTGCACCCGCTAAAGTACAATCGGCGCTGCTAGAGGCGATGGCTGAGAATCAAGTGACTGTCGGCGGTAATAGCTATCCATTGCCAAGCCCGTTTATGGTGATGGCAACCCAAAACCCAATTGAGCAAGCGGGGACTTTTCCTCTGCCAGAGGCGCAATTAGACCGGTTTTTGACCAAGATCGTCGTCGGTTATCCAGACAAACAAGATGAGATCGCGATGCTGAACATGCTGCGCGGGGAAGAGGTAAGCCGAGTCAAGTCTGAGCACGTTGTTTCACTTGAGGACATCACGCAAGCGAAATCGCAAGTCAAGCAAGTCCATGTCAGCCCTGCGGTTGATCAATACATCGTTGATCTGGTGAATGCCACTCGTTACCCCCAAACCATCAGCGCTGAATTCGCGCAGTGGCTCGAGCTTGGGGCAAGTCCACGCGCCAGTATTGCGCTCGATAAAGCAGCTCGCGCACACGCGTGGCTCAACGGGCAGGACTATGTTGCTATCGACAATGTCCAAGCGGTCGCGGTGGCGGTTTTGTCGCATCGAATCAAACTCAGCTATCAAGCGGTCCACCAAGGCCATGATGCGGTTGGGGTTTGTCAGCAACTCCTCCAAGCGGTTGCATGGGTGTGATATGACCAATCATTTCACTCAGATTACTCGTGCACGACTATTGAAACTCTCGGCGCTGGGGGCCCAGATGCCATTTGCCGCCATGCTCAATATCAATAGTCACCGTGTTGGTACCTACGACGACGTACAACGTGGCCAAGGCCATGATTTTCTCGAGCTGCGCGAGTATCTGTCAGGCGATGATATTCGCAATATCGACTGGAAAACCACATTAAAAACCGGCCATCACTACGTGCGCCTATTTGCTGACCAAAAGCACAAAACCGTGCGGCTGATCGTTGATCTGCGCCCGTCAATGCTCTTTGCCTCTCAAGGCAGCCTTAAAGCGGTGCAGGCGTGTGAGGCCGCAGCACTCTTGTGTGGTTATCTTGAACGTTTGGCCGTCAATATTGACCTCCATATCGTGCTTGATAACGTGCGCACGTTCTCGCAGATTAACAGCCATCTGCTCGCGCAGGCACTTGAAACAAGTTTTGTTCAATCGAAAGACCTGGATAACAACCCCTTAGCGCTGACCGACTTATCTGCTGAGCAGTGTACTCAATCCACCAGCGGTGAAAAGATCATCTTTATTTCTGATTTTTTCGGCTGCCATGAGGGATTTGCTCAGCATGTCGCGATGCTAGCAAAACAAAATTCGCTACTAGGGTTGTATATCCATGACCCACTTGAGGATGCCCTGCCTCAAGCCAGGCTCGTCCTTGGCGATGAGGAGAGCCAAATCTCGATTGACAGCACCAACCATGAGCTGCGCCAATTGCATGCAATGCGTGTCCAAGCGCAACGACGCTTTATCTTCGACGCGTTCGAAAACAGCGGTGGGCAGTTAGAGTTCTTAACCACCCAACTCGACTGCCAGCAGCAGTTGATTAAGAGGGCATAATTAATGTCAGACACCGGCCAAGTTACCGCGTTTGCAAGCCATATCATCGACAAAATGCACACCGGGCAGACACCTGCAGCCATCTCTTGGCTACCTGCCACGCCCGCTTGGTATGGGCTCTATGGCTTGATCGTGCTTGTTATCACTTATCAACTGCTTCGGCGTTGGTATTGCTGGCAAACCCAGCTCTATTTACGCCAGGCACAAGCGTTGATCACGGCTTACCATCAGCAGCAGCGTCATGACCAGATTGGCTTGGTGATCAAGCGGGTGATTGCTCAGCATTGGCCAAATGCCAAGGCCCAGTTTATGACGGCCGAGAAACTATGCGGGTTCCTAGCAGAGCAAGGCTCACCGTTACCCTTGCCATTACTCGAGCGATTAGCCGATGCTACTTATCAGAGAGAGTCGCGATTAACCTATCACGACATAAACCAATTACACACCTGGGTTAGAACACTATGCTGACTTTTGAATACCCATGGGCTGGCGTCTTGATTATCGGTCCATTATTCGCGCGACTGCTCCCTGACTACCTCACCAAGCAGCAAGCGATCAAACACCCGGTCTATGTCGATCTTTTGCTGTGGTCAGGGCTTAAGGCTATGCCTGGCTCTATCGCGGTCAAACGCGCGCCATGGCAGTGGCTAGGGCTGTGCGCGCTGTATATCGCTCTCGTAGTGGCTGCGATGAAGCCCGTGATGATCGGTGAGGCCATCACCACTGAGGAGTATGGGACAGAGCTGATGATCGCGGTTGATTTATCAGGCTCTATGCAAGCTCACGACTTTCCCGCGGGAGATAAGTTAGAAACACGCATTGATGCTGTTAAACGCTTGCTGTCTGAGTTTATTCGCACCCGAGATAAGGATCGCATCGCCTTGGTGGCCTTTGGTGATGAGGCTTATCTACAAGCGCCTTTTTCCGCCGACTTGAACTTGATAGAACGACTTCTCGATGAGATGCAAGTTCGCATGGCAGGCAGCGGTACCTCCATCGGCAGTGCGATAGGCGTCGCGGTTGATCACTTTAAATCGGCGCAAACCGATCATAAAACCCTGATCTTGATGACTGATGGTCGTGATACCACCAGTCGATTCCCGGTGACCGATGCAGCCCACTATGCCGCCGAGCAAGGTATCGTGATCTACCCTATCGCGATTGGTGACCCAACAACCCTCGGTGAGCAAGAGATCGATATTGCACTCCTTGAGCGTATTGCCCAGCTCACCAATGGTCAGGTTTTCTCAGCCATGGATAGTGATGAGCTGGCGCAGGTTTACACCACCATAAGCGCCCTTGAGCCTTCCCTCTTTGCCACTTCTACGACTCGGCCTAAGCAGCAACTGTTTTATCTGCCTGCTGGCTTGGCGTTGATGATTATTTTTGTGTTGAGCTTACCCGTCGTAGCGAAGCGCTATTTCAATCGAGGAGTATAGTCGTGAGTCAGTTTCATTTTATCCGCCCCGAGTGGCTGCTGCTGTTGGCCCCACTGGCGGCCCTGGTCTACATCACTCTTAAATCCAATCAAAAAGCATCGATGGATCCGCTTATCGCGCCCCACTTGCGTGAGTCAGTACTCACCAAAGGTGATCGTCAGCGTCTGGCAACGCCTAATTCACTGTTTCCGAGCGTGCTGGCTATCTTGGTGTTGATGGTGGCCGGTCCAACACTTGGTCCTGAAAATCAAGATTTGATTGAGAATGATTCGATCACCACCATTTTGTTTGATCTGTCACCTTCGATGAACGAAATCGATATCGCGCCAACCCGCTCTGCCAATGCCAAAATCAAACTCGAACAGGCCGTTTCCGACCTTGATGAGCGCGTTGCTGTATGGGGTTTTGCCGGCAGTGCGCACTTAGCGCTGCCGCCCACCAAAGACAAGCATGCTGCCGAGCTCTATATCGATGCCCTGTCACCATCAATCATGCCAACAAGTGGAAACCATCTCGGCAGTGCGCTTGAAACGCTCGCCAGCGAGCCGTATTACCAGAGCCCACAAGCCACCAGCCTAGTGTTGATCACCGATTCATTGTCATCGGTCCAAGTTGAGAAGCTCAAGCGTCATCATCAAACGTCACAGCAGAATATTCTAGTCTGGCAGTTTGGTTTTGAGCCGATGGCATCACTGCCTTTTGGTATCGGTATAATTAACAGTCATTTACATAACGATGACGCCCAAATGGTCGCAGAGTGGATCAGCAAGCAACGCGTTTTTGACCCGCAGGATGAGGATATTCAATGGCAGGAGCTGGGCTACTTTCTGGTTTGGCCCATGCTGATGATTGTGATGTATTGGTTTCGTCGTGGTTGGACGATTAAGTGGTACTCACTGGTGTTGGGGGTGTCATTAGTCAATTTCAGCCCACCGACTCTTGCCGCCCAAATCAACTGCTCTAACTGGTTGCTCAGCCAGGTCTTCACCAGTGATCAGCTAGGGCGCTATCACTACCAGAAGGGCAACTATCACTGCGCGGCTTGGGCGTTTGAGCAACCCCATTGGCGCGTAGAAGCCCTACTCAAGGCGCAGCGATGGGAAGATGCGGCATTGATCTTAGAGCAAATTAACCACGAAGCCGCCTCAGCCGAGAGTCATCTTAAGCTTGGAGTTGCCTACGCCAATCTGCAACGCTTTCGCAGTGCTCAGCAGCAGTTCATGCTCGCACAACAACTCGCGCCGCAAAACCCCGACATCCAGCACAACCTTGGGCTGATTGAGGAGATTTTCACCCTAATGGAGCAACGTGCCCGAGGGCAAGGGACTGCAGGTGAGGACATGACCGCAGACATGGTGCAATCAATGCAGGAAGATATGGGCATCGACGAGCCAGAAGACAAGATCGAGGTGATCAATAGTGCCGATCTAATGGCCGAAGAGCACCTCACCAAAATTTGGTTGGAGCAGGTCAAGACGGACCATGCCCAGTTTCTCAAACGCAAATTTTCCCAACAATACTTCACACATCAGAGCGAGAATAACTAATGTGGCGTCATATTGTCCTTTTCAGCCTGCTTACCCTGTCATTGTCAGCGCAAGCGCAATGGGAAGCTCGGTGGGTTGAGCCAACCGATAGTGGCGTTGAGCGCCAAAAGTTCACCGTTTGGCTTGAGGTGTATCATCCGACTCAAAGCAATACTGAGCAAAATAATGCTGGCAGCGTATCTGTTGAGCCCTTGCAAACCCGCGACTTTTTCTACGAACAAAGCGCGTTTCCACTGTTCAAACAGACACAAATCGGTGATCGCCACATCTTTGCCACGGCCTATCGGTTTGATATCTTTCCGCGCCGCAGTGGAAAACTCCTGCTACCGAGTGCCGAGGTGTTGATTGACAGCCAAAGTATTGTATCCCCACCTCTTGAAATCACTATCGATGCTCAACCTAGTGAGGCGATGGGGGCAATGAGTGCTCGCGAGGTTCACGTTTCACAGCAACTCACCAGCCAGCAAATCCGTGTGGGTAGCATTGCCCGGCGGACAGTGCACATTGAAACTATCGACCTACCTGGGTATCTCATCCCACGCCTGCCTCACCCACCCATGACTAGTGGTGAGCTGAGTGAGCATGTTGGCTCAGCTGGCGTGATTAACGAACGAGGAATCATGCGCGGCTATCGCGAGTTTGACCTTCGTTATCAATTTGATGAGCCAGGGCAATACCAGTTGCCGGAAATCACTTTTCAGTGGTGGAACTCGCGCACGCAATCGTTAGAAAGCACTACACTGTCGGCTCTGACACTTGAGGTCAACCCACTGCCGCCCCCAAGCTTAAGCCAGAGAGTGAATCAGTGGTATCTGCAGGCAAGCAATTTAACCACTGAACAGTGGCTGAGTATGATTGTCTCATTCACCTTACTCATTAGTGTCACAACGCTCTTGTGGCGCTATTTACCCTTAATGTTAAAGCAAGTAAGCCATGCCGTCTTTAATCGGCTAAACACGCTCAGTGCTAGCCTTTTATTGTGGATTGCGTGCCTATTTCTGCCAGCGAAACCACTGCACCTTACCCTAGTGCGCTGGAGTCACTTTGTCAGTCAGCAGGAAAACCTAACGCCCAATCACCCACTGTTCTCAGCTTATTTACGCGTACTGGCACAACCTAAGGATCGTCATCAACTTCGCCGTTCCTGTTGGCAGTTTATCCAGCACGCCCACGTGACCAAACACGGCCTTCACCCTTTAAATCGATAGGTATCAATATGAAATACATCAGTTTACTTATTGCGCTAGTGGCGTTCACTGCTTTTGCTCAGGATCTCAGCAAGCTGGCCCCCTACCAATACGATCAGCAGTTTATCCAACCGCTAGCCCCTAGCCACTATCAGGCTAGGGTCACCTCACCAACAGCCGTTAAGATGCGCTGCGTTGCGTATAACGACCAAACGCCTATCGCGATTAACTCTGTCGTCGTCTATCCACCCTCAGTGGTGGCCGACTTCTATATTGACCCAGAGGAAGGTCCGGTTAATCTGGTCAAATGCTGGATCACAAGCAGTCGAGAAGCGGATGTCGAACAGATAGAAAAACGTGAAGCCGAGGCGACCGAGCGTAATCTTAATCAACAGCAATCTGAACCTGTGCCATTTTATCAATGGTGATTGAAAGTCAATGGTAGTGGTGCAGAGCACGACTACCATTGTTTGCTTTGATCCAACTACCTTTTCGCTTACCCCAGCGCCTCATAATTCAGGCTTAGAGACAATGACCCCAAGGACTATAAGATGAGAATTTAAATTATAAACCAATGATATAAATATACTTTTGCCTAAATTTGTAAAAGCGTGATCTCAAACTTTATTGTATTACAAATACGCACGCACAGTGCAATGCTCACATTTTGCTTTCGCTAACATGACTCGGTTTTGACAATAACGAGTTTTAAACAATGAAAAAAACCACTTTTTTACTTCCGGTCTTGGCTGGGGTAATCGCGGCACCTGCACTAGCCTCTGGCGTGCCGGTTACCGCAACGTCAGTCGTTGAAGGCGTCTACCAACCGACTCTAGTTTTAACCAGCAAACTTGAAGCGCAAGAGCATGCAAGGCTCACCCCGCGCGTGACCGGCTACCTTATCGAGCAACACTTCCCTGACGGCGCGTTTGTCAAACAAGGCGATGTACTCTTTCAAATTGATGATACGTCTTATAAGCTCGCGCTGCAGTCTGCCCTTGCCCAGAAGCAGCAAGCTCAAGCCGCGCTACAGCAGGCTAAACTGAACCATCAACGTATCTCTGATCTGATTGCCTCCGGTGGTACCACCAAAGCCAACCTTGATGATGCAAGCGCTAGCTTGTTGATTGCCGAGGCAGGACTGGCACTGGCAACAGCATCGGTGGACAAGGCACAAGATGACCTGTCACACACCCAAATTCGCGCCCCTTACGATGGACAACTGGGTAAGAGCCAGTTCTCTCGCGGTGATATGGTGTCACCCAACTCAGGCGCCGTAATCGATATTGCCCAGTTGCACCCACTCAATGCTTCTTTTTCACTGAGCTATGACGATTACAACCAGTTCCCGATCGACAAAAGTAATGCGGTAAACGTTGCGCTAAAACCAAACCTACTTGAGGGTCAAGTGACCTTCGTTGACAACAAGGTCCATGCATCAACCGGTACACTGAGCGCCGCCGCAGAGTTTGCTAACCAAGATTACGCCCTGCGCCCTAACCAAATCATGAAGCTTAAGCTGACCAGCAAAGAAAGCATGACGGGTGCTTGGCTGCCACAAACGGCGGTAATGCAAGACTTGATGATGCAGTTTATCTATATCGTCAATGAGGAAGGACTGGCTGAGCGCCGTGAGGTGAGCGTGGTTGCTCGCCAAGGTAAGCAAGTCTTTATTGAGCAAGGCGTAGAAGCCGGTGAAGTGGTCATTACCGATGGATTAGTCCGCGTACGTCCAAACGTTCCGGTTTCTATCCAAGAATAAGGTCACTCATGCTAAGTAAATTCTTTATCTATCGACCAAAGTTCGCCTTTGTTATTTCGATTGTACTAGCATTGATTGGCGCGGTTGCGATCAAGCTGATGCCGGTTTCAGACTATCCCGATATCACGCCCCCTGTGATAAACGTTGTGGCTATGTACCCAGGTGCGAGTGCCGAGACGATTGAGAGCGTGGTCGGCGCGGCCATTGAGGCGGAAGTCAACGGCGTGGACGACATGCTGTACATGGACTCACGCTCGGCCAACGATGGCTCTTATCGCCTGCAGGTTACCTTTAATATCGGTACTGATCCCGACATGGCGCAGGTGAACGTGCAAAACCGAGTGTCCGCCGCACTGCCACTGCTGCCTGGTGTGGTTAACAATATGGGCGTACGAGTATTCAAGGCCTCATCAGATACCTTGATGGCACTGGCGATCCACTCACCAGAGGGGACCTACAGCGAAACGCACCTTAACACTTGGGTTGAGATCAACCTGCAAGACCGTCTAGCGCGTATTCCTGGGGTGGGTGACACCAACGTACTGGGTACTAGCTATGCGATGCGTGTCTGGCTCGATGTTGAGCAGATGCATGCGCTGAATGTCACCACACAAGAGGTGCGTCAGGCACTGATTGACCAAAACGTCCAAGCGCCAGCGGGTCAGTTGGGAGCGACTATCGTCAGTGATGATATCTCGCTACAGATCCCACTACTTGGCGAAGAGCGCCTCAGCGATGAGCAAGAGTTCGCCTCTATCATGGTTAAGACCGCGGCAGATGGCAGTAATATCTACCTGAGCGATATCGCCAGCATTGAGATGGGCAATGACCGTTATGAGTCGTACGCGCGCCTTAATGGTGAGCCTGCATCGATCATGACCATCTCGCTTGCACCGGGTGCAAACGCACTAGAGACCGGCGAAGCCATCAAAACCATGCTGGCTGAAACGCCGTGGCCATACGATATGGCTTACGCTTACCCGTTTGATATCACCAACTTTATCGAGGACTCGATCAACGATATCACCGAGACGCTGTTAATCGCTGCGGTTTTGGTGGTTGTGGTGACCTACCTATTCTTGGGTAACGTGCGCGCCACTATTGTGCCTTTGGTTGCGATCCCAGTGTCGCTGATCGGTACCTTCTTCTTTATGGATCTGATTGGCTTTACCATCAACACCATTACCCTGTTTGGTTTGATCCTCGCGATCGGTATCGTGGTGGATAACGCCATCTTGGTGATTGAAAACGTTGAGCGTATCCTCAACGAAAACCTCGACTACTCACCAGCTAAGGCAACGTTCGAAGCCATGCGTGAGGTAACCGGTCCAATCATTGCCTCTACCCTGGTAATGCTGGCGGTATTCCTGCCGGTGAGCTTCCTGCCGGGTATTACCGGTCAGATGTTCTCCCAGTTCGGTCTGACCATCTGTATCGCGTTGGTGCTATCGGCGATTAACGCCCTGACACTTTCCCCGGCCCTGTGTTCTCTGATCATGAAACGTGTTGAGCGTCAGCCGAAATGGTTTATCGCTTTCAATGCCGGTTTTGACAAAATCACTCAGCTGTACGGTAAAGCGGTCACGCTGGTTGTGCGTAAGGCTCTGGTTCTTTTGATCATCTTTGCCGGTACCATTGCGACCATGGTGATGATGAACCAACAGATCCCAACGGCGTTTATCCAAAACGAAGACAAAGGCAGCATGCTGGCGATTGTCCAATTGCCTGATGGCGCATCTTTAGCGCGTACCAAAGCCTTTACCCAACAAGTCGAGGAGATCATCCTTAATGACCCTGCGGTAGACAACGTGGGTGGCGCAGTTGGTTTCGGTATCCTGACCTTCTCTCGCCAAGCCAACTCAGCGACCTTCTTTGTCGATCTCAAGCCTTGGGAAGAGCGTCGCGAGATGGAAGGGAACAACACCGCCGCCGGGGTTCAACAGCGTCTTAATATGGCATTGAGTCAATTCCCACAAGGTGTTGCGATGGCGATTACACCACCAGCAATCCCAGGTATCGGCTCAGGTGCTAACCTTGAGTTTATGCTTCAGGATCAGCGTGGCCGCTCTAAGGCAGAGCTAGCTGAGACGATGCAACAGCTGATTGCCGCGGCTAACCAGCAACCTGAGCTGCAGGGTGTCTTCTCACTGTTCCGTGCTAACGTTCCGCACTTTGCCATCCATATTGACCGCGAAAAAGCCCGTCAATATGGCATCCCGGTGACGACCATCAATGACGCGATCACAACCAATCTTGCCTCGGCGCGTGTGAATGACTTCTCACTCTGGGGTCGCACCTACTATGTGTACCTTCAGGCTAAGGCTGAGCAGCGCCTTGACCCGCAGGATATCGGTCGAATCCACGTCCGTACTGCCGGTGGTGAGATGCTGCCGCTATCAGAAGTCGCCACCATTGAGTCACAACTGGTACCGGATATTACCAACCGCTACAACATGCTTGCCGCGACTAAGATCTTTGTCGGCACCGCGCCAGGTTACTCATCGGGTGAGACAATTGCCGCGATGGAGCGCGTCGCAGCAGAGGTGCTCCCTGATGGCTACAGCTATGAGTGGACCTCGATGGCGCTGCAGGAGAAGCTGGCGGGCAACGCCATCATGTACGCGTTTGCGCTGGCATTGGTGTTTATTTACCTGTTCCTAGCGGCTCAGTATGAGTCTTGGGCACTGCCTGCCGCTATCATTATTGCAGCGCCAACTGCCGCGGTGGGTACCATGCTAGCACTTGCCGCCAATGGTATGGCGCTAACGCTGTATGGACAGATTGGTTTGGTACTACTGATTGCCCTTGCAGCCAAAAACGCCATCTTGATCGTCGAGTTTGCCAAAATCAAACGCGAGGACGAAGGTCTATCTATTGAAGAGGCCGCTATCATGGGCGGTACGATGCGTTTCCGCGCGGTTAATATGACCTCTTGGTCATTCGTACTTGGTATCGTGCCTATGGTGCTTGCCGACGGTGCGGGCTCAGTCGCTCAGAACAACATGGGGGTCGCGCTGATCGGCGGTATCTTATGTGTTATGACCCTTGGTGCTGTCCTCACTCCTGGCTTCTACGCAATTTTCCAAACTCTGCGTGAGAAATTAAAGCCAAATAGAAAAGCGGTTGAGATCTTAGAGTAAGGATCACCTAATCGCGAGTAAAACACCCTACCCAGCAAAGGCCTTTGCTGGGTATTTTTTTGCTGTAAAATCCTGCTTATAGGTTTGAGATGCTCGTTTCCAAACAAGGTGTATTGAACCACGTGCTTAAAATTCGCCTGTCTCAACACCCCCCAAACCCGCAAGTCGTGCCTTTAGCCAAGGCAGAGGAAGGTCGTATAGCGCTTCCCACTTGGGAAAGCGATAACGCTGCGCCTCTTGGGCGGCACTGCCGATATCAACCAAGCCTGCCTTTGTCCAATGGGGCTGCATATCCGGCAGATAGAGTGACTCGGCTAGCGCCAATAGTGACTCATTCGCATTGGATTTGACCAACATATAGACAGCCGAGCAAGGTGCCCCTCCCTGTAGATGGTCAATATCAAGTTGTTCACGATATCGCGACGGAACAAACAGTCGTGAATAACGGCGCATTAAATAGCACCTTGGGTCTGCGTGGTGATCGTGTCGCACTAATTGCTCAACGATCTGGCTAAAATGCAAAAAGCCGGTCACTTGCTCAAACTGCCTGCGCACGGCCGATTCACCACCTTGCAGATAGCGCTCGAGGAGCAGCGCAAAGTTCATATGTTGCTTGTCTGGTCGTCCGGCGACCCAAAGCTGTTGCTGTTTTTCACTTGTCGCGCTGTCGATATGGCTGACTCGCTCTAACGGGTCTAACGCTAGCAAATGATAACTGTGCCTAGGGTCTTGCCAAGGATGCGTTGGCTCGGTGTCGATCCGCTGTTTAAACACGCCGGTCTGAACAAATAGTGCTTGGAAGCGCGCACTCATGAGTGAGCTAAAGCCCTTACCGATCAGCATATCCGGTAGTTGGTCTGCTTGCTCGCAAGCTGCTAGATAGGCCTGTAGTTCTATCTTGTTTCTTTTGCTAAACACCTGCAAGTTCAGCGCTATCTCAAGCCTTTTCGCCTGCTGCTGAATAAAATCTATTAAGGGCTCATGCCAGGTAAAATGGCTGAACACCGCCACATTGATATGCCCTGGCTTGATTAGGCGGCGGTATAGTTGCTCCTGTGGCGCTGCAAACTGCTGCTTACGCACGGCTCGGTTTAATCCTTCGATCATCGAGTCAACAGCAAGCATTGATTGAGCACAGTACTGCCCAAGTGTCATATTCCCAGGCTTGTAAAAAGGATAGAGAAACTCATCAGCCAACGAACCCAGTTGGCGAATGTGTTCTATCGATGTCTCGGCCCCAATCTCTGGGTGGGATGGCCGATCATCATTCATCATAGTTAGTGACATAGCCCCTCCGCAAAGAACGTCGGATTACACCAGCGCATTTGCCCTTTGGGCCCATTGACCTCACGCACATACACATCAACCCCGTAGGCTTGGCTAAGTGTAAACTCCTCCAATACCTCATCAACCGGGCCTACCTTAGGGTCAGTATCAGGACTTAACAGGGCCACTTGCCCGCCACAAGCGAAAACCTGGCTGGGCGCGTGGGTGCTCATAACAATACCAATACCTTGTGCGGCCAGCGTGGTCAGTTGACTCAGCACCCGCTGCTGATTAGCCAGGTCAAGGCTTGCTGTCGGCTCATCAAGCATGATGATCTGCGCCTGCTGCGCCAAGGCACGAGCGATCAAAATCAGTTGCTGCTCGCCACCACTCATTTGATCAAACGTCTTCTCACTTAAGTAGCAAATATCCAGCCGTGCCATCGCCTGCTCTGCGATGGCATAGTCCTCTTCATTTGGCGAGGCAAATAGACCTCGCTGCGCGCACCGACCCAATAGCACCGCTTCTCTTCCTCGATAGGCAAAATTGGGACGATGATGCTGAGGGACATACGCGATCACTCTCGAACGCTCGCGTTCACTATAGGCTGATAGCGGCCTTTGATTGAGTGTCAGCCCGCCACTGAGTAGGGGTGATAACCCAAGTAAGCTACGAAATAGTGTGGTTTTACCCACGCCATTAGGGCCAAGCAGTGAGAAGAACTCACCACTACGGATGGTTAGATTGACATGCTGCAAAATACGTCTTTGACCATAGCCACAGCTAGCGTCTTTTAAGCGAAGTGAAAGGCTCATACGCGTTGTCCCGTAAACATCAGGTAAAAGAAGAAGGGGGCTCCGACTATCGCTGTTAATATCCCCAGAGGCAGCTCAACCGAAAATAGACTGCGACTGAGCGTATCTACCGCCAATAAAAAGCAGCCACCGAGTAGAATGGAGCTCGGTATCAATAGCAGGTGGCTAGGACCGACTAGCATTCTCGTTAGGTGAGGTACAAGCAACCCCACCCAGCCAATCATGCCCGCCAAAGAGACACTCGCAGAGGTGAGTAAGGTGGCGCACAAGATATATATCAAGCGCAGCTTGTTAACGGGAAGACCTAACGCCTTCGCCTCCTCATCACCACAAGAGAGCGCATCTAAAGGCCAACGTAACAGTAATATCGGTAGCGCTCCGAGCAGCAGCGGAAAAAGGCTGAGCTCAAGTGCGGACATGTCCACAGCCGTCAGAGAGCCCATCAGCCAAAAGGTAATCTCTGGCAACTTGCTGTAAGGATCGGCAAGATACTTAGTTAACGATATAAACGCCGACAGCAGACTGGTGATCATCATCCCCGTGAGCACGATCAACAGCTTTGAGTATGCCCCACGCGATAACCATCGGCTAAGCAAATAGCAGGTCGATACCGCAATCAGCCCACCCGCAAACGCCATTAGCTGCATGCTCAAATAATCTAATGAGAGCAAAATCCCCACACAGGCTCCAAGACTTGCGCCCGCTGATGCCCCTAATAGGTCCGGCGATACCATCGGGTTGTGGAATAGCCCTTGAAAACATGCCCCCGATAGCGCGAGAGCCCCCCCAACCAACATCGCCGCCATTACCCTTGGCCAGCGAATCTGCCACAGTACTGCCTCAAACGTAGGATCAAGCCCGACATCACTGGCGATAAAGACTCGCGCAGCTAGATAGCTCGGAGGAATGCTCATACGCCCAACTCCCAGCGCTAAGATGATCGCGATAACGGGCATCATACCGATGAACAACAACCGTGGCGATGTACCCTTTTGCTTTACCCAGTGATTCATCGGCTCGACTCCGCTATGGTTTTGGATAACAAAAGGCTGACGGTTTGAGGGTCAAGCTCTTGCTGATAAAAGAGCGCAAAGTACTCTGCTAGCTCTGTGGCTAAATCTTGGGCAAAATAGGTCGGATAAAACAGGTGCGAAAGCCACAGTAGTCCTGCGAGACGATTACTCGAGGGGGGTTGATCGAACCAGCCAAACGGTTGCTGTGGTACGCGGTAGTACTGCCCATTTTGAATAGCTTTGACCTTGTTCCAACCTGGTTTAGACTCAACCTGGTCTAATAAGCCATAGCCATTTTGCTTGTCATAACCAGCTAGCACAATCTCTGGCTGCCACAACAGCAACTGCTCCATGTTAACCGCTGCGCGCCCCCGAGCAGGTAGTGTGGTCAATCTCGCCACATTATCGACCTTGAGCAACGAAAATAGCTCGCTATTCCATCCCCCTGCGGGATCAGTCTTAAGACCGTTTGCTCCTAGCGCATAATAGACTCGCCATGGCGTGTGCTCTACCGGCAAATCGGCCAGGCGCTCAGCGACTCGCTGCAGTAAGTGCTCGCTATAGCTCGCCAACTGCTCGGCTCTGTGTTTATCATCGCTCAGCTCACCAAGGCGGCGATAGACCTCAGGCGCCGCACTAAGTGCACCATCTAGGCAGATCACTGAAATACCGGTTAATCGCTGAAAACGATCCGCTGCTGCTATTTGACTGTTATCAAGGCTACCGACGCTGATCATCACATCGGGGCGAACGGCAGAGAGCTGCTCAAGGTTAGACTGAAAACCTGCTTTTCGCCCGCCGCCGAGTATCGGCAACTGCTGCTGCGCCTCACTAAGCCAAGGGAGTAAGTTGGCGCTCGGCGGTGAAACCCATCCCGCCAGTTTATCTGGATTCAAGGTATACAAATACACAATCCCAAGCTGGCTCATCGCCATATAGCGTTCAACCTTATCGGGTACGGGGACAACCCGCCCGGCCATGTCTTCCATATCCCGCCCCTGCGCGTAGCTGCAAAACATCAGCAAGCCTATCGCTAGAAACCTATTTACCCACATCCTTGTGTGCTCCTTTGTCATCCCTTTAACTCAAACCTATGTACCTATTCATCCCGTCATCCTTATGCGAGGCGACTCCCCTCCCTAAGTTGCTGCCGCAGTTGCTGAAGCTCTCTATCCGCCGATTCGAGCTCACTCAAGCGCTGCTGCTCGGCCAGGCTTATGGTTAGCTGCTTAGCAATACCGCCATGACGGATCACCAGCCGTGTCTCTGCCATTAGCGCCAATACCGGATCATGGGTGGAGATCAAGACGATCTTGTTGCGATCAACCAATAATGACAGCGCTTGTTGCCGGTCGATGCCTGCATTTTCTATCTCATCAATCAGCACCACTGGCGATGCGCTCAAAAAAGCGGTATCAGCTATCATTAGCGCTCGTGACTGACCACCGGACAGCGCGGTTAAAGGGGTGTCAGCGCTAAACGCTTCGCCCGCGAGTAGATTCGCTTGGCTTAAGATCTGATCGAGTACGCCAACGGTGGTGATCTGACGACTAGCAGCATGCATCTCGATAAACTCGCCCACCTTAGCATCGACCACAAAGTTCATATTCTGCGACAGCTGCGCCACGAGCTTGTTCTCCAAGCTAAAACGCAGCTCGGGATCAGGCACCTGACCATTAATCAAGATTTGCCGCCCCGTTGGGGTATCTCCTTGTGCTAGCCACTCTATATCCGCCAAAAGGCGACTCTTTCCCGAACCCGTTGGGCCGACGATACTGCTGACCGAGCCAGGCTCTAAGGTGATGGTGATATTTTCTGACTCACCGAGCTTATTACGCCCACCAACGATGCTCAGGCTAACGATGTCATTGTCCTTAGGTCCATGGTCGATCGCCTGGGTTAAGGCATGTATAAAACTCTCCCACAACTGCTGAGGCTCTTGGCCGATTTGCTCAAAGTAACACCTAGATAAACCCGCCAGTACAAGCCTAAAGGGACGATGGTCAGGAAGAATCTGCCACTGCCTAAAGAAAGCTTTAACGCTCGGATAAGCTTGCTGCAGCTGTATACAACTCATCGCCATAGACTCTTCTACACAATCAATCTGCATCTTCAGCCTCCCATCGCCATTTTCTTAACGTTACCCACCTGGTATTGGTCACCAAT
Source organism: Vibrio glycogenivorans (assembly GCF_051660965.1). NCBI lineage: Bacteria > Pseudomonadati > Pseudomonadota > Gammaproteobacteria > Vibrionales > Vibrionaceae > Vibrio > Vibrio glycogenivorans. Next base: position 331,078 of record NZ_JBPVIS010000003.1, read on the forward strand.
CTGGGTCTCACCCAGGCAATAGGAACAAACGGCGGCAGGCAAGGTAAAACGCAACCCACCATCGACTAGGCTACATACCGAAGGGCTCTCGTTAAATAGAGTCGACAGCTCAAAGCATCCCTGCCCCGATAAGCCGTTGACATGGATAATTTTCGCTCGAGGATTAGACTGACGAACTTGGTAGGCAAATACCTCTCGCTCTGCCTGCGAGACAATGTCCCCTTTGGTGATCACCACCACATCGGCAAAGCGCAGCATTGGGCCGACTTTTTTCGGTGTGGTAAGCCCCATCAGGTTATCAATCACGCATACCGCCATCACGCCCCGCACATGCGGGGAGCAGCGATTGCATAGCCCCGCACTCTCTGACAACAGCAGCTGCAGATCCTGCGCTTGTCCCCACTCTACGCAGTCTTGAATATTGCTGACAAAGTAATGATCTGGGCACAGGTTCCCTGCTATCCCAGTCCTTACTGGAACACCTAAGGTTTCGTAGCGGCTTTGATCATCGGAAACCAGACAATCAAATTTGACCACTCCAACCCGCTTTTGCTGCTGTTGTAGATGAGCGATCACTTTGCTGATCACTGCGGTTTTCCCTGATGACGGCGGCCCAGATATGGTGACTAACTGCATCTCAACTCCTTATATTAAAACTCTGCTCTAACTCGCTTTGGGTTAAAACGCGGCACTGACCTCGACACCAATTCGTCGACCTTGGTCAGCATAGGCGTATTGGCTTTGATATTGAGTGTCACCAAGATTCATCACATACAGACTGAGATTAAGCACAGCGGGATCAAGCTCTAACTCTCGGCTCAATCGGGTATCGACCACCCAGTAGTCACCGACTCGATGCGCTTCACCATCTTTGGCAAAATTGCTGTTTGAGTAGTAGTCACTGACATAGCGCCCCTGAAGTCGCAGTTGGTAGTCCTGCCACCATTGGGTCAAGGCAAAGTTGACCATATGCTCAGGGTAAGACCCCGCCAACAGGCGATCCCAGTGCTGTGATTGGGTATAGATGTAGGTCCAACTCGCGTCGTAACACAGGTTGTCGCTCAGCTGCCCATCAAGCATCAACTCGGTGCCGCTGTTACGGCGCTGGCTTTGGTCAAAGCGAGTCAGCAGAAGAGCTTCATCATAGTCGACGGGCTGTTTATCGTTTTCGATTCGACGCTGAAACCAGGTCACACGTGGCTGGATATAACGCCCCCAATCGGCCGCAATACCAAGCTCCCAGCGATGCTGACGCATCGGCTCGGCATCGACATTGTCGACCATAGGGAGATCATGAACGCCCCCTTGACGGCCGAAGGCATAGCGAGCATTTAGCAAGTAGCCCTCCAAGCCATTCCAACTGGCACCCGCGCCATAAAACAGTGAGTTGGGTAAGCGGCGGTCACGATAACTCTGCTTATCTTTGTCCTTATCCGAGATGAAATCGACCCCTTGCTTGACGTATTTACTATCCAATCTGACACTCGCATCAAGCATTAACTGCTGGTCAAGCAACGCACTCTCACCAAGGATAAATCCGCCGAGCACCTGCTCTTCTCTAGCAAAGCCATCATAGTTAAGCTCACCATATGGACTTTCCCAGTGAAGATAGTCGCCGCCTGCTTGGAGCAAATGGTTACCAAGCTTCCAACTGTGACGAGCAGCGATGCGGTAGGTCATCGATTCACTGTATTTGGGATCCTCAGCTTTGGGTTGTTCTTGCCCCTCAGGAAAAGCGAAGTACTCTCTAATCAACAAGCTTGAGACCTTGTTGTATGACATCTGCAACAGGCTTACATGGTCCGGATTCCACACCATCTCAGAATTGAGTGCGACCATACGGGTTTTCAGTGAATCATAGCGCCACTTGGCGTAGGCCAGCTTATCTTTAGCTTGATCGGGGTCGGCACGCTGAAACCGATCACTCCCCTCATCAATATAGGCGCTGATTGAGGTAGAGAGCCTTTCTCCCGACAACCCACCACCAATCAGCATATTTTGGTACTCAGAGCCATCGTACCAATCCTTGTAGTCACTTTGATTACTGTAATTCAACGATACATTGGCATAGCCACGCATGCGTTCAAACTGATGGTCGCTGCCAAGATAAACGCCAGCTTTGTAGGCTTCGGGATGCTCAGCACTGGCATTAAGCTCTAGACTCCGTTTGCTCGCTTGACGCGTGCGAATAACGATAAAGCCACTATTTAACGCGCCATTAGATGCTGAGCCGATATCGGTTAAAGGCCCAAGAGACAGCACCGATGCATCTCGGACAATCTGCAGCTGCTCTATATCGCTGACCGAAAGGTTTTGCAAAACTCGACTCGCCGCCGCGGTGTTAAAATAGGCTCCATCGATTAGGTAAGCGAAATTCTTATCACCACGCACAGCGATAACATAAGGTTGTTTGCGTCCACGCCTTTGAACATTGACCCCTGGCAGGTGATCGAGCAGCTCAAAGATATTCCTCGCCTCAATCTCCTGCAACTGCTCTCGATTGAGGGTTTGGCTGCTAATACTAGAGCTGGCACTCAGACGATAAGGGTTGCTAAGACTGTCGGATTGAAACGACTGTGGCAGCGTCTGTCCATAGACCGTCACCACTTCATCGGTTTGCTGTGCCTGTGCTTCAAGGGGCAAGCTCAATGCAGCTACAGCAAAGATTAATAAACGTTTTCGATTTCCTTGATAATGCATGTATCTTCCTTTCTAAATGCAATCGTCACTGTTTCCATACCGTTATATAGGTCGGTATATAACGCTAATTGCAATTCACGCACCAAGAGATACTTTGCTTACATTCCCAATTTTTCAAAAACTTATATTGATAAGTTACATTGTAACCCCGTCTCATTTACGACAACTATTAACTATGTCATAAATGAGACACGACATTTAGGGGCGGGGAACGGGTTACACTTCGTTCCGAGATACGAGTAACGAGCCGCACCTGGTTAATTTCTCGCTTCTCGCCTCTTGAATCTCGCCTCTTTTTACTAACTCTCGCCACACAAAATGACATTGGCTGCAGAGAACCCTGCGCTGACCTGCATACCCTCTGCCAGACCCATTTGCTCTGCACTGCTTCGGGTGACTGAGGCACACAGGGTTTTATGTCCGCCGATGTCGACATTGACCTCGCTGTGTACAGAGCCGTGTTCAATTCTCACTATTTCGCCCTGATAGAGGTTTTGTAGTGAGCAACTAGTTACCTTCCCGCCAAACAACACCACTTGCGAGGCCTTGACCATCGCTAGGATATGATCGCCGGCCGCAAGACCCATGTTCGACAGCGACTGCTCGGTGATTGTCGCCACTAAAGTCAGCGCCCCATCCAGGCTCAAAGTCACCTGAGCATTAACGACACCGTGTGCTTGCAACTCGATTTTTCCGAAGAACTGATTGCGCGCCGAGCTCGATAGGTTCATTCTCCACAGCAACTGCCGATAATTATTCAGCTCTTGCTCGGCGTCTTGCTGATGTCGCATCCATTGTTGAAAGCTGTCTAGATTGCGCTGCTGCTCAAGCTCGAGGCATCGATAGAGGCCAATTAACTGGCGACCATAGCCAGTCAGCTGAGTGCCTCCCCCCTTCGCGCCGCCTGTGCTGCGTAACACTACCGGCTCTAGCGCAAGGTTATTGATGTGATCAAGGGCATCCCAAGCGGCTTTATAAGACAGGGGTAAGCTTTTGGCTGCAGCGTTTAAACTGCCGTGAGTATCAATCGCCTCGAGTAGTCGAATGCGAGTATTGTTGAGTAGCAAACCCAACTCACTATCGATAGTGAGTTGGGTTTGAAGATTGATGCCCTCAAGAGCTTGCTTCAAATCCGTCATCTGACTCCCTGTATGAATAATGCAAGAGCACGATGCGTCAACGAGGTGCAAGATTTCCCCATAACACCCCGTCACGCGCTTTTGATGAAGGATCCTGCAAGTTTCTTACCATCTGAATAAACTGAGGGTGAATATTTCAGGGGATGACTTTATCTATTTCTTGTCAGCTACCTCATGCAACACCTCACCTGTTGCTCCCGTTGGTGCAGTCACCCCAAGCAGATTGGCGATGGTTGGCGCGATATCATACGGCGTGATTTGACGTGAGATTGAGCCCGCCTTAAGCCCAGAGCCTGCGAACATAACCGGTACATAGGTATCATACCGCCATGGTGAGCCATGCACCGATGCCACTTGCAAGCTATCAAATTCATTGATGTACACGCCTGGTTCAAAAATAAGGTGAATGTCCCCCGAACGAGCTGGGAAGTAATTATTAATCACCAGCTGATTAATACGGCTCTGGTTGAGGTTGCCACGAACAATATCCTCTGCGGTCACTGCCTTATGCACGCCTGCGATAGTGACCAGTTGATCGGCGATAAAGCGTTGCACCTTCGCAACCTTGTGGCCCTTAGCGGTGATCAGCTCGTGATCAAGGTAGAGGTACGGATCTGAGTAGTCGAGCACCAACTCTGAGCCTAAACCAAACTGCTGTGCGGTTTTCGCGAACAGGCCTTGGTCTTCGAGTAAGCTGACATCGAAGAGGTTTTTCTTCTGTGCGCCGAAGTTGGCGATATAGCTTGGGGTATCCGGAGCGCCATGGTCCGCTGATAGCACGATAAGCGTGTTATCAAGACCGACCTTGTCATCAATAAACTCAAACAGGTCTGCAAAGATGTTGTCGAGACGCAGCAACGCATCCTCAGCCTCGATACTCGATGGGCCATTAACGTGGATGACATAGTCCAGCGCAGAAAAACTCACTGAGAGATAATCGGTATATTCCCCCTGCCCTAACTGCTCGGATTCAATGGCTTGTTTAGTAAAATCTGCCACAATTTCATCGCCGGCTGGGCTCAAGCTCAACATCGTGGTGAAATAAGGAAAGGTCGAAGGGCCATACGGGTATGGAAAGCTACGCTTGAAGGTGGCTAGCTCGGTTTTGAAGCTGATGTCACCCTCTTCTGCAAACAGATAGCCTTCGCGAGGATATAAAAGCTCCCATCTTTGATTATGGTAGCGCTCAATAAACTTGCTGTCGTTCCACTGCGTTACCCAGTCTGGGTAGTCAGAATAGTAGTAGTCACTGCTAACGAAATCACCACTGGCTTTAGAGAACCAAAACGCCTTGCCAAGCGAGCCCGCCATCGAAACCGCAGCGCGATCTTTAAACGAGATAGCGACGGCCTTTGACTTGCCATTGCTGGCTTTGACCATCTCATCTGCGATGGTAGAGGTATAAAGATTAACCGGAGAGCGACCATCACCTTGCGCCACACGCTGGGTATCATCCACCTCAACTGCGCTATCGACATCCGCGCCGCTCGTCAGCAGCGAGAAGTTGCTGTCCTCAATATTGTAAATCGGCCTGTTATCCGCACGGTCATACCATACGTTGGCTACCATACCGTTCACCGATGGCGTCGTCCCCGTTGCCAATGCCGCATGGCCCACAATGGTTTCCGTATTGGCATGCTGATAGTGGGCATTATTAAAATGAAGGCCATTTTTCATTAGGTAGTTAAAACCACCCTCTCCCATCTGCGCATTATAACGTGTTGGTAGGTCGCCACGCAGGGCATCAACCGTGATTTGCAATACTAAAGACGGATTTTCCGCCGCGTGAACATTGGCTGACACCAAGGTACTCACCAAGCCTAAAGCAAGCATATTTCTAACATCGACTCGCATATTTTCTCCAAAAGCCAAAGCTTAGGTTAACTGACTAAATTTACTGTGGATCATAGGTTTAGCCTAGTTCAACAACAACATAGCTGGATAAATAGAGAGTATTAATCTGGTGAATATTCGCTATTTTGCTGACCGACTTAACCTAATAAAGCAAAATTAATCATAGGGTTATCAGTCCGCCTGAACAATAATCCTCACTTATAGCGTCTATTGATGCGGTTAATGCGTTGGCTACTAGAGATACAGGGGTACCATTTGGCGCCAATAACGTCCGCGGTGCGCTCGTCCATCCCACTCATACAAGCGGTGATGCACACCTTTTTGGTTGAGGGTCCGGCTGATCAGATGGTTGTTGTACAAGAAAGGGTCTTCCTTACCGACCACAAAGACGATGTCGCTGTTTCGAATATGATTAAGCTGTTCTGGATTGGAGAGATTGTTTAAGAAATGCGTTGGGGTATTAAAGTAAATATCCTCGTTGTAGTAACCATCAAACAGATCACCAAATGACTCAACACCCCAGGTTAAATCATATCGACCCGAAAACGCCGCTAGCTTGTCAAACAAGTGCGGATGACGAAAGAAAATATTGGCTGCGTGGTACGCCCCGAGGGAGCATCCATGGGCAATAGTGCATGGATGATCATTTTTCATCGCCATCAAGGGCAGCACCTCACGCAGGATATACTCCTCATAGCGCTTGTGTCGCTCAATCCGCCCGTGCGGGTGGGCCCAAAAGCAGTACATGCTTTCACTGTCGATACTGTCTACACAATACAGTTGTAACTGCCCAGCATTGATTTTATTGGCGATTGAGCTGACCAAACCTAGGTTCTCATACTCAAAAAATCGTCCGCCTCTGGTTGGAAACACCAACACCTTTGCGCCGCCGTGGCCGAAGATCAATAGCTCCATCTCGCGGTCTAAGTTTGGACTCCACCAGCGGTGATATTCACGATGCATCCTTGATCCTTAATTGGTTAAAAAATCGGTGAACGTTTTGCTTCATAGCTCGCAGCTGTTGTACTTTACCTTGGTAATCAAAGTGCCCGGCATCTAAAACCGTCAGTTTTTTAGGGCTTAAACATGCATTAAAGGCGCTGAACTGCCCAGGAGGTGCGACAAACGGATCGAACAGCGCTAAGCCCCAGTGGGTGGGTTGAGTGAGATAGCGCGCTGCAACAGAAGTATCAAAATAAGGCAAGGTCTTTGCCAGCAGCGCTTTATCCTTGAAGTCAATCAAGGCTTGAGTGCTGCCGACCGTGGGCATGGTCAATCTCAACTGGGTATTGCCAAAGGTGGGCACATGAAAATGTCCTCGCGTAATGCGCAGATCAAAGGCCGTGGCTATAACGCCCAGCCCCCCACCAAAGCTATCCCCCGCATAGCCTATAGCCTGCTCAATACCGGGAAACAAGGTCAAGAGTGCAGAGATGCCGCACCAGATATCTTGCACACAGCCGCCAATAATATACTGGTGCGGGTCTTGAATATGATGTAGGACATGCCAATAGGGATCATCCGATACCCCCGGGTAGCGACTACGGCTAATCCCACGAATACAAGGCATAAGGATTGCGGTATTATCAAGCGCCCAAGAAGTATCGGGGGCGTGTAAGCCACCATAACCGTGACCATAAATCACCGCAGCTTCTACGCCCCCACATAAGGGCAGCAACAACCAACCTCCGATGCGTACGCCTTCAGTCGAGTCGTAGTAACAATTAAATACTCGCCAACGCTGGGTTGTTACGCCACTGTCTTGCAGACTTAAATGCGTACTGACTTGTGCAGCTTCTTGGTACTTTTGCTGCCAAAAATCTTCAAACCCACTTGGCTCTATCCCGCTGGGCACCGATTGTAAACGTTTCAGGTCGTAGCCATAATCTGGCTCAAATGGAAAATCGTGGTCAATGATCTTAGACATGTCCCTATGTCCTTGATGATAATGAATTAATCTTATTCGTTACATATTACACTTAGATTAATTATTCACCACAGTAGATAGGCAAACCTTTAACATCACTCGCAAAGACAGAAAGCTTAGGATGGCGTTAGCGCCGACAAGGCAGGACACTAACGCAGTTTGGGAAGGTTGGAGTTGGGTGAGATTAATCGTCGTTAACAGTGATAACCTTAATCCCTTCCATGCGAATGTTGGTTTCGACCGCCTCGGTGATCTGATCGAGCGGGAACTCATGTGTGACCAACTTTTCGATCGGCAGACCAATGCGCTTGATGCCTCGCATACACTCAATCGCATTTGGGTAGTCTTCTGGACTGTAGGCCCAAGAGCCCACCAAGGTAAGCTCTTTATTGCAGATATCGATATGCGGATTGTAGGCCGCCTCACCTAGGTTAACGAAGAAACCCACCTCACATAAGCCGCCGCCACGCTCTACCAGTTTAAAGGCCGTAGTTGCCGCTGCAGTTACCCCCGTGCACTGGAAGACAAACTTAGCACCGCGCCCGTTAGTCAGCGTCTGCACATGAGCCGCTAAATCGTCGCTCGAATCAAAATCCATAAAGTTAACCACATGAGTGGCGCCGAGCTCTTTTGCCAGCTCGAGGCGAGAAGCTTGGCCGTCAACGGCAATAATGTTCTGTACACCTAGCGTCTTTAGTACAGCGATGACTGAAAGACCAATGGGGCCTGCTCCTTGGATCAACACTGAAGAGGCAAAGTTGATAAGACCGGTCGTTTTTGCTCGCTCTACCGCGTGAACCGCGACAGCAACGGGCTCAATCAGGATACGCTCTTTAAGACTAAACTCAGACACGTTGAACAAAGTGGAGCCTGGCTTGATCACTAGGTAATCGCCGAACCAGCCATTAAAACGGTTCTCTGGCTGGTCGCCCATCAAGCCATAACAGCCCATGTTTTCACACATATTGGTTCTGGCCGGCGCAGTTTTACATGGTTCACACTCACCACATGGGATAATACTGGTGATGATCTTTGAGCCGACTTCAATCGGCTTACCTGTACTATCTTTAGTGACATTTTTGCCCATCTTAACGATGCGCCCAGTCCCCTCATGGCCAAGAACAATCGGCATCACGCTAAACGGGTCATTCCGGTATTCGTGCACATCGGTGCCACACACGCCACAACCCTCGACTTTGATCAAGATTTCATCGTCTTGGATCTGCGGGATCGGGTAAGAAACAAATTCAAAGGTTTTTAAGTCGCGCAGGACGGCAACTTTGGCTTTTTCTGGTACAGCAATGCTCATATCAAGGCTTCTCTCTAAATTGGTAGAAATCGTTTGGTAAAAATGGGCAATACCTGCTCCCCCATAGCGAAATGGCGCGGCAGTATTGACCGGGAAATCTGCCCTAGACCGGTCGGTCTAGGGCGTTGTTATGGGCTAATCTGTTGGATTATAAGTGAGGGTTCACCGCCTTTAATCGGTCCAGAACCACAGCTTGAACCTCTGGGATCACCTCTTTCATAATGAACGGTGGGTAGGCTGATGCGACATCTTTTGCAATTCGCTCATAGGCTTCACGCATATAGGTGGTGTGCACTATGGTGCCGATATTGATTTTGGCAATCCCCATCGTGATGGCTTTTTGGATATCCTCATCAGCAATGCCTGTTCCACCGTGAAGCACGAGCGGATTTGGCACTGCATTAGCAATGGCTTGCAGGCGGTCAAAGTGGATTTTTGGCGTGGTTGGCGTAAAGCCATGCGCAGTACCAATACCCACTGCAACAATGTTTGGACCCGCTTCTTCGCACAGAGCGACCACGTCCGCCACACTTGCTAGGTAGTCGTCCTCACTCTTAACCACGACATCGCGACCCATGATCTTGCCAATTTCTGCCTCAACCGTGACGCCTGCACTGCGTGCGTAGTCCACGACCTCACGTGTCATCTGAATATTGGTTTTGAGATCATGGTGTGAGCCATCAATCATCACCGAATCATAGCCATCATCAATCGCCTGTTTACACAGGTCGACCGACGTGCTGTGGTCAAGGTGCAGGTAGATTTTGTTGTTGGCAATCTTCTCAAAGCCATCGACCATCTTGCGGCACAGGTGAGTGCCATTAAGCTCTGCAACCGGTGGGTAGGTCATCGCCATAAATGGCAGATCAAGCTCGTTAGCCGCCAAAGCAACCGCATGCAAATCATAGATATCATTGATGTTAAACCCAGCTAGACAGCGTTGGTCCCTACGGTAACTGTTTAGTAGCGACGTTAGGTTCATACTCATAGTCTTTTCCCTGTTGGCCTATTGAATTAATAATCAAGTTTCTTGGGTAAACCGCGACCCGTGGTTTTTGCCTCAGCTGGTGCTAGTTCATTAACCCCAACCCAGTAGTTAAACTCACGCAGCGTTTCGATAAGATGACCACGCGCCACCACCCAGTGGTGATCCATGCCGTGATTCATAATTGAACCGGCGATTGATTTTGAGCACAGCTCACGCGGTGCAACCTCACCGTAACAGCCTCGATAGCGCATTGGTGAATCGACAATGTCGCCCTCAAAAGCAAAGATGGTTGAGGCATGGGGGTACTGATATTTTGCCACTGTGATTGGGCCAAGCTCCTGCATAAACTCAAACAGCATGCCGTAGGAGTCTTCAGGATCGTAGTTATCTAGGATACTGTGGTTACGCACCTCAAGCTGAGTGCCCTCACGCATCAACTTGGTCGCGGTGCCGCCACAGTGCCACATGCCGACCTTGTTCTCAGCGTGATCGACAAACGAGAAGTCCATCAAGGTTGGCAAGCCTTCACTCATGGTCAGCTCATTGAAGGTCACCATGGTCAGCAAGGCGCCCATATCCGACTCATCCGCGACTGGAATACCGAGATCTTGCACTAGCGAGCCCGCACCATCGCCGGCGATGCCGTAGTTATCAAACAGCTCAGGCCAGTTTTTCAGCGCGACGCCCACATAACCATTGCGGTTAGCAAAATCAGCGATAGCGAGTGATAGGCGAACCGACTTAAGGACCTCATCGTATTTAACGAAATTACCCGCCACCATCGATGAAGACAGCAACTTATCAACGATAGGGTTAAGTGTCTCTTCACTGAAGTTCTCCTCACCGTGGCGCCAGATAGTCTGCATGTCGATGCGATCCACCGCCAAGCCAAAATGCTTGGCAATCGACATCTCGTTAAGCTCACAATCATAGAAACCAGGAACACGCATGCCACCAACCATCAAGATCTTGGCGTGCTTCAAGCGCGCTTTGGCAGACACCGCTGAAATAAAGCGACCCAGAGACTCGCCCAGACTATCGGCACCTGGCTGCTCAAAGATCCACGAGTACTTCACTTCCATATTGGAAAGATTATTCAGCAGGAAGTTTTGACCACATAGGCGGTTCGCAGTCAGGCTGCCCCCAGTGGTTTCTGTGTGTGACCAACTCAGGACAGGCACATCATGATCAGCAAGCCAAGTGGCCAGTGCTAGCGCGAGGTCACCCTGGATGTAAGATGCCTGATAAACAACCAACGCCTTCATACCTTGCGAGTAGTAGCGCTCAAGCAGTTCCAGCATCTCTTCTTTGGTCTGGATTGGCTCTTGTTCAGCCAGCATTGAGTTGTAATCGGTGAATACCTGCTTAACATCGCTCACGGCTTGCGTGTACGACTGCTTGGCTTTTTGCCAGTCAAAGTGAAGCTCGAAGCCAATACCAATAAAGCCGATTGGCACGTCTTTGCGTGGCGCTTGTGGAGTGACAAGTGGACGCATCTGCTCTTCCAGTAGACCGATACGTTGATTGAATTTAATGCTCATAGTGTTACCTATTATTTGTAATTATTGATAAAGGCGTCGACTTCCGCTGCGCTAGGGAAGGCAGTTCGACCACCAAAATGCGTTGCGACGATGGCTGCAAAAGCGGCAGCAAAAGTCATACGCTGGGCAAGAGGGGATTCTTGAAGCAACGCGTAAGCATACGCTGCATGGTAAGCATCACCACAACCGGTGGTATCAACCACCGCAACCTCGAAACACGGCTGGTGAATCACTTCCTGATCAACGAGTGCCCAACTGCCATTCGCACCATCGGTGATCACTAATTGCGCTTCGGTCAACTCACTCAGTTTTTTCAGGCAAGCCTCAGCATTTTGCTCACTAGCAATAAATTGAGCCGCTTCAAGCGGCAGAATGGCGTGCCCGGCCAGTTTTAGCATGGTGATAAGCTGCGTGTGATCACCCGCCTCGATGTCGATGACAGAGGGGATCCCGCGCTGCTTTGCCATCTCGAGCAATGCAATATTGCCCTTAACGTCATAACCATCGACATACAGAAGGCGTGTGTCCTCAAGCCAAGCCGGATCAATATCGGCCGGTGTTAGGGCCCGATAACCCTGGGTGGTATAAAACACTGTTCTATCGCCCGATTTAGGGTCAACTTCCACCAAAGCGGTTGCTGGCACCGCGGCTGAGTCGTGAAGAAACAGGCTAGTATCTACCCCGCAACGCGCCAGTTCAGAGCGGGCAATGTCGCTCTGTGCGTTATCGCCAAGATAACCAACAAACGCGGTTTTTAAACCCAGGCTCGCTAATCCACAGGCGCCATTTCCAGCCGGTGCCCCACCTTGGATCATGATGTTGTCTACTTCATGCTTGCAGCCTAAGGTGTATTCCTCAGGAAGGGTGACTAACAGGTCCACCACATTGAGACCTGAGACAATCACGTCAAAACTCATCGTGTTTCACTCCATGTAAATATGTGAGTCAGTACAGAAATACTAAGAGACAACTTGAGCTGGGCTTAAACACTGAGTTAGTTTGTTTGTGTACTATTTTTCCCTTGATGGGAAATTGTGAGCGCTTTAGATGGAAAATTAGAGCCTGATCAAGCTTTAGGGAGCGAGCGGTGAAACCGATATTAGAACATGTGCCCAATAACCAGCAGCAGTCGCTGTTCTTTAACCAGTACGAGAAAAAGGTCTTCAGCTTTCCCTGGCACTATCATCCGCAATGGGAGCTGACTTATATCTTGGCGGGGACGGGGACGGCCTACACCGGTAATGCGGTGCGCCACTACAGCGCCGGTGAGTTGGTTCTGGTCGCGCCCAACATCCCTCACTGCTGGAAGAGTGATGGCAGCTCAAAGACTGGGGTCAAATCCGTGTTTGCACAATGGGATAACAGCTTTCTTGGCGATAACTGGCTAACGAAGCCTGAGTTTGCCAGCATCCAGCACCTGTTTGAGCAGTGCCATAGCGGCCTGTCTTTCATTGGTTGCGAGGAGTTGGGAGAATCCCTCAATGCCCTGCGCTTTAAAAGTCCTTTCCATCGCACTATGGGCTTTGTTGACCTTTTGCATGAGCTAAGCCTCAAGGAGCATATCGAGCCACTGGGCCAAAACACCCATGTGCATCTCGACTTTGGTTCAGACAAGCGTATCGAGGCCATTCTCAACCACATTACCGATTATTTCGACCAGAAGATCACCGCCGCTGATATGGCAGCCGTAACCAATATGACTCCCGTCTCGTTCAGTAAATATTTCACCCGAACCTTTAGCAAGCCATTCACCCAGTTTCTCAACGAGTTTCGCGTCAGCCAGGCCTGCGGCCTGCTAGTGTCGACCGAACTTTCGGTTGAACAAATCGCCTATCAATGCGGCTACCAAAATATGTCCTTCTTCCACCGCCAGTTCAAAACCATAACGGGACACACACCAAATGGTTTTCGCTCAAGTTACTTGAGTTAATAAAAAACAGCTGATAATCCAATAATATAGAGACATGCAGAAAAAGGGACAGGCACCTAAACGAGTAGGCCCTGCCCCATTGGATCAAGTAGCGCTTTTTACTGCTCTACTTTTGCAGAGACTCCAAAAAATTGCTCAGGGGTTTTCTCACTACCCTGAGCTATCACGTACTCAAGTTCAGTTGCTAACGTTGGACTAAGCCGTTTGAGGGTTTCAAGATCGCGCAGGGCAAAATCCGGCTTTTGCATTTGCACGTAAAGTACGCCGCGATACATGTAGGGCTCTGGCAGATCAGGTGCTAATTCGATGGCTTTGTTGTAGTGGTACAGGGCCTGAAAGTAGTTATCTTCGCCTTGCTTACGCAATGTGTATGCGAGATTGTTGTGCGCTTGTGCCCACGTCTCCTCTCGTTCTATCGCGCGGCGAAACTTTTTTTCTGCTTTGTTGAACTGACCATTACGCATCAGTTCAACCCCTTGATTATAAGTGCGTTCCGCCCTTGTCAGCGCACTGCTGCTGCCAGAGCTTGAACCAGACCCTGCAGCCATAATCGGCGCCACTGCAAAGAGCAAAGAGAGAAAAAGGACATGTTTGAGCATGATTTTTACCTAGATAAGTGTTTGTTATCTATGCTACGTGCTCAATTGGCTGATGGTTCAGCTTCAAATTAGCAACCGATTAAGCACTCACTTCTATTGCTCTCGACCAATTCCTTGTAAGCCAAAGAAAGCGAGGTTACGGTGAGAATCATCACCACATTGCTGACAAGATTAACGACCACATGCGGCAATCCGCTGGTCAAAAGTGGCGAGATTAGCAAGCCTAATATGACAGGATAAACACCCACAACAGCAAACATGTAAGCAGACTTGCCCCTGGTCAGTTGCCATGCCTGGCGAAATGTGAGGGCGTGTTCCATTGCGATGGCCGGAAAAATAACACACAGGCGACACATGATGACATAGAGCGCCAACATACCGACAAAGATCACAGCTTGGATAAACGTGGTGTTTTGTACCAATGAAGCAAGCAAAACCACAGCAACCCCAGAAGAAATTAGCGCCAAGACGAGGCATAGAGAGTGACCAATAAATGCGATTTCCACCTGACCTAGAGTAAATCGTCCCCACTTAGGAACCGATTCCACACCATTTAACACGAGCTTGTGTACATTGATCGCCACTACCACATACAAAAAAGACAAAAGAATGATACCCAAAGTAGTGAGCAATTCGTTATCAACGCTAAATAAAGCCAACTCGAGTAGTATTGATAAAGTGATAGGTAGTATTGTCACTTTAAGCAACGCTCCTTTATAATAGTTAACATAAAGAAACGAGCCCACAATGGTTTTCTTCAACATCTCGATAAACTCTCTTAAATAGCCTTTGGCGCCGCCTTTGTACAAGTCCCGTCAAATCATATCAATGATTGAGTCTTTTTTTTTCGCCGAATATTGGATTAATATCTTATTCTTTGAAAAAAAGTCGACTACCTTTCGCTATTTGTGGTTTACCTATCGTTTTGCAACACACCAATGGTAGTGATATCTAATCATCTAAAGAGCGAATATATTTTACTAATGCCTCTCGGTCCTTTTGATGACTCAATCCACTAAAGCCCATGTAGGTCCCAGGAATCAGCGCTCGTGGCGAAGCAATAAATTGCTCAAACAAACTTTCACTCCAAATTTTTTGGTTTTGGGCAAATTCCATTATTGCGGGAGAGTAATAAGCGAAGTCAGAGTCACCAGCGACTTTCGCGCCCAGAATGCTGTCGATCTTCGGGGCAATCACGGAGGGGGTGGTGCTTGAGTGGCATAAGCTGCACTGGGAGTATAACTGACGCCCTCGACTGATAGGGTCTTCGACAACCACTGCCGATTTATTGGCGATATACTGGGCACGCATCTCAAGCAATAATGACGATTGTGATGGCGAGAGAGTCTGCCTCACTTTTAGCATCGCTTGTGCTTGTTCCCATGTCATTAGTGCCTCAATCCGCCCCACTTCACGCCCAAGTTCCGCTACCTTGCTTAGGTCAATCACGCCACCATCAAGCGCTACTTCAAGCTCACGAAGTAGCTTGCCTCGGCTATGCATAAACATTTCAAATTGCTTGATATTATTTTGGGCTGATTGACGCAGGTATCCGAGCTGCTCATCGCTAAGAAGCTCCATCACCTGCTTGGCAATTTGACCACGCTTCACGCCGTGATTTGACTCGATTCGTAAACTGACAAAGCCAAAATGTTGGCTTGGTTTACCCACCACCTCAAAATCATTGTATTCAACGCTACCCGTAGACCAACTCAACAGCCTAGCGGCAAGATTGGTCAACTCACGCTTGTCTTCTTTACTTAGTTTGAGCTTATATTCTTGAAAAGAAAGCTCATGGCCACGCCCAGCTAAATGTGCTGTGCGGATAGTGTTAAGCTGCTTCTTTTGCTGATCCGTGAGCGATTGGGTAATCGACCCAAGGCGTTGGGCAATAGTGGAGCCCAGCATCGCCTCATCGAGTCCATATTGCTCGCCCAAAATAACAAAGTCACCGTGTGATATCAGCTCGCCAACTAATAGACCCTCTAGTGCCCGATTTATCGCAAAACGGGATTTGGTCACTCTCTCGTATGGGGTTTTCTGCTGTTGAACTAGATCGACGAGTTCGCGCCTTTGGCTATCACTAAGGACTGCAAGTGTCTGTTTCGCGACCTGGCTGCGGGATAGGCTGTGTCCACTGGCAACGCGCAATCCGACAAAGCCAAAATAGTTTGCCATTCTACCGACTGATATATAGTCGTTATTCGCTGAACTTCCCGTCAACCATGATAAGCTACGTGAGGCAACAGCCTCAGTCAGGGCGTTTTCATCCACCTGCTGACGGGTAATATCTCTAATAGTATTAGGCTCAGACGAAGCGAACGTAGCAAAAGAAATAGAAAATAGCATGGCGAAAAATATGCTTTTTATGGTCATCCTTACCTCAAGTTAATATCAGCCTGTTGAATTTACCCAGTCTAACAGGTTTATTGTATTACAATATTAGTCTTGACGTAGCTTTACATTCCTTTACAACTTACTTTCACTATGGGTTGATGTAACTTGCCAACTAGTTCTAATAAAGCTAACCTCATCGCTCTCTTATTAGCTATGACTGTTTTATGTATTTATCTGGTTACCGTCGGCTTAATTTTGTAATTTTTAGCCTTATATTCTCGGCTATGGCCTATGGAAGTGATCTCGAGTCGTTTGAAGACAGCATCAAAGCCAAGCGAGGCTCTTCGAGTGCACGAGTCAGTAACTCGGTGTGTGATGAGATTTACATCTCCATCCGTTGCGTTGCCAGTCAAATCGTCGATGAGATAGTGCTCGAAGGCGGTAGCTATAGCTTCACCCGACTTGAAAATGGCCTGTTTTTTCAATCAAAAAAAGATAAAAATACCAACCCTCGCCTAACCGGCGATCCGCTGATCCCTTATTTGCGCCTTGATGGTACCTATCACCAATACTCATCCAAAATACACTCAAATGACCTAAAACTTGAGCTTGGTTATGGGGCTATTGCTATGAACTATCATCACAGTCGATTTGACCAAACGCAGCCAAGTTATAATCTCGAGTTCGAACGTATTTTCGCCACCTATCGGATGTCCTTTGGTGACTCTGTTGAAGCCGACTTGGGGTTGGGAAGGTTGAATACAAAAGGTGAACGAACACGGTCCTACGATTATTTCACCACCCCCCTACTAGTGCACGCCTCACCTTGGGCTGGATTCGAGTTTCGACCTGCCTGGGCGGCTAATATGGCCGAATATGATCTCGCGGTGATGCTCAAGACCCGCTATGCGGCGCTTAAAGGCGGCTACAAATGGCTCAACACCGATGACGAAAAGCTCAAAGGGCCCTATGCCGGGGTCACATTTTACTTTTAGCCATTTGTTAACGAGCTATCCCACCGCCACCGTGAAATCAGATTTGCCAGTAACCTAGGCTTACACTCATCAGTCACGTGAAAACCAAATAGAACTAGGCCAAACGTAACCATGGCCTAGTTTTTTTGGGGGGGTGTTGAACTTATTAGCGAGCTGATCATCGACTCATATATTGCAATATCTTACAGTTAAAAGATTCTCTTGCCGTCCACATAGTACGATTGCAATTTCGAAAGCTCATAGATACTTTCAGATTCGCGCGGATCTTTCCCTTCTTGCTCAAACGCCATCTGTACCATCAAGCCTGTCTGCTCATCTAACCAATAATTCTTGTGATTAATATAGTCTTCCGCAAAGCTTCCATCCTCAAGGTAACGATACGTATGGGAATCGTGGGTAAAATGACAAGAGCGCAGATTTTTGTCACCGAGACTCAGTTTTTCAAGGCCATTATTGATAAAACTTTCTTGGATATCCGAGTGGTATTCTCGGTCACTGCCATGACTGAACTCGACCAGAAAAGACTGCTGACTATCAACATCGCCTACACTCAAATCGTGGTGTAAATAAAACGCAGCTGGAGAGTACTCAGACCAACGCTCGACTTCATCACCCTTGAACTCTTGTGACCCAACAGTAAGCACACGTCCATTACCCTTATCAACCGATAGATAGGTGTAGAATGAGCGAACCGGCTCATCAATCACCCCATCTTCAGAGATTTCATAACCAATTAACTCTTTCGAGATTAAATCATGGTGGCCATTAAAGTACTGCCCTGAGCGAAACTCCTCCGTCAAGGTCAGGGTATAGCTATACGGATGCCCCGTTTCAACGCCCTCAATCAACCAGGTGGCCTTATGTACTCCATCACGCCAGACATCGGCGTTGAAACAGTTTTCGCCCACACTTGCACTGTCTTCGCTTCCACAGCCGACTGTGGCTAATAACAACAGGGCTGACGAGGCGGCATGACATACATTAAGTCTATTCATTTTATTTCACCCAGATTCAAAAAGCGCGAATTATAGCCTGGATGTATGATAGTTATGTTAAAAGTTATCCTGCAATACCGCTTACTATCAAAACATATGACTAGTTAATTGCTTCTAGGTCCTGGGTATCTTCGGGTAAATTGCCGACTTTTGGCTTATCTAACTTAGGCACAAACGCAGAAATAACCGTACCTTTGGGCTGCACCTCATCGACCATGATCACTCCACCAGCGTTAGTGATATAGCGATTGCTCAGATATAACCCGACACCTTTTTGCTCATCCTCTTTGCTGCTCACACCGCGACTGAACATGGTCATGGCGAGCTCAGGATCAATACCACAACCGTTGTCTTTAACCTCTATCACCAACTCCTTGCCTTGATCGGTGATCAGTAGGCTAACGACTTTATTGCTGTCGGGGTTTTTTAGTGTCGCCTCAAAGGCATTATCAAGCAGATTACCCAGTACCGCACACAGCTCCTTAGTATCTAGTGCGCCGCTTTGCTCGCCCAACTGGCACTCGGGAGAAAAATGCAGATCCAAACCTAGCACCCTTGCCCTTGCCGCCTTACCTATCATGATCCCGGCGACTTGTTTGCAGTGAATTTTCTCGCTAACAAAGTCAACCGTCTCTTGATTTCGATGCTGTTCATTGTAGATAAGGCGCAGCGCGGCATGGCTATCACCCATCTCAATTAAACCACAGATGGTCGAGAGCTTGTTCTCATACTCATCACGCGCCGCGCGCAAACTATCGGTGTATTGCTTGGTTTGGGTCAGCTCTTCGGTCAGGAGTGACAGCTCCTCTTTCTTGCGCAAGCTCACCACCCAGCCGGTTAACACCCCTTGGTCATAAATCGCGACCCGATTGGCAATCATGACCTCACCATTAACTTTAATCAGTTCATTCTTCAGGTTCTCATCATAAGGGGCATGGAAGAAAAACTGGCTCTGATTCACGTAATCACCGATGTCTTTGCCTCTCAGCGCTCTAGGCGGTTTATCGGTACCAAGCATTTTTAACGCGGTAAAGTTGACGGTCAGTATTCGCCCTTGCTTATCGATGGCGATAATGCCTTCATACACCGAGCGCAAAATGGACTTACGCATATTGTAAGCAAAGGCAATTTCTGCAGGCTCTTTGCCGTTCATATTACGCTTAATATGGGTAGAGAATCCCCACCCTACAACCAGCGTAATAATGATCACCGCAACCACCCCGATACTTAGCGGCTGGGCATACTCCAATAACCATTGATCAAAGCGATCTATCAAGTAGCCAACCGACACCACACCGACAATCTCACCCTGCGGATCAATAATCGCCGCCTTACCACGTACGGACAGTCCTAGGCTACCTTCATTGAGTGAGGTATATGATTCTCCCCGCAGCAGGGCGCCCTCATTGTCACGCCCCTTCATCAGTTGCCCGACGCGCTCTGCAACTGGGTGAGAGAGACGCACGCCCCTGTCATCGCCAATCACAATAAAATTTGAGTCGGTCAGCTCGCGACGTCGCTCAACTAATTGATCAACTAACTCGGTGTCTTTGCGTTTCACCGCAGCAATCATTTGTGGATCAGTGGCAATTTCGCGGGCCTGGATCAGCGCCTTACTGCCGACTTGGTCTTGCAAAGCATCCATCGCCACAATATGCAGATTGACGCCAATAAAGCTCAGCTGTAGTGCTATGGAGACCAACACAAACAGAAAGATTTTATTGCGAAAAGATATCCGACTCTGGAGTCTATCCATAGCAGTTAAAGACTTTGCTAACATACGCGCCTCGCTTGCTGGTTACTTGATAAATAAAGTGGAAAAACGACAAAAAGGGAGGCAAGCCGCGCTCCCTGTTTTGCCTCGATTAATCACAATTAGCCGGCCAAGACATATTTGATCATCACCCCAGCGGCGACCGCAGATCCAATTACCCCAGCCACATTGGGTCCCATGGCATGCATCAATAAGAAGTTTTGGGGGTTAGCCTCCAAACCTATCTTATTCGATACCCGTGCTGCCATCGGCACAGCGGAAACCCCGGCCGAGCCAAGCAGTGGATTGACCTTATCGCTGAACAATCGATTCATCAGCTTGGCCATTAATAGCCCCGTGGCGGTGCCAACACAAAAGGCGACAATGCCAAGGGCTAAAATGCCCAATGTCTGGGGCTGCAAGAACTTATCCGCCATCAACTTAGACCCCACCGACAACCCAAGGAAGATCGTCACGATGTTGATCAACGCATTTTGCGCAGTGTCATTCAGTCTTTCCACCACCCCACACTCACGCATCAGGTTACCAAAACAGAACATGCCGAGCAGCGGCGTGGCCGAAGGCAAGAGCATGGCAATCAAAACCAGCAGCATCAGAGGAAAACAGACCTTCTCAATCTTGTTAACCTGGCGCAGCTGCTTCATCTCGATTTGACGCTCAGCCTGTGTGGTTAACGCACGCATAATCGGTGGTTGGATCATCGGCACCAGTGCCATATAGGAGTAGGCTGCAACCGCAATTGCCCCAAGCAGCTCCGGTGCTAACATGCTTGATACATAGATGGCGGTTGGGCCATCTGCCCCGCCAATGATACCGATGGCTGCGGCTTGCGCCACGCTGAAGTCCATGATGCCCAGTTGACTCAGGGCCAATGCACCCAGCACCGTGGCAAAGATACCAAACTGGGCCGCGGCGCCAAGGAGCAAGGTCTTCGGGTTGGCGAGCAAGGGACCAAAGTCGGTCATTGCCCCCACTCCCATAAAGATCACCAATGGCCCAACCCCCGATGCAATCGCCACACTGTAAAAGGTGTACAACATGCCATCAGAGTAGTTGTACTGTTGGGCTAATAGATGCAACTGCATCTTTTGCTCCGGGGTCGCCATCTCATAGGCATACTTGACCGCCTCAGGCGTACTGTCAGCAAGCTGCAATACCGAAGCGAACGAGGCCATCACCTCACCCTTGCCGGCATGGATGGCTGCCTCGACCGCACTGACCGCCAAGTTGGCATCCGGCAGGTTCGCTAAGATCCCACCCAGGCCAATTGGCACCAACAACAGCGGCTCAAACTGCTTAACAATCGCCAAGTAAAGCAGCCCCATCCCCACCAATATCATGATCGCCTGACCCAATTCTAGGTGCAGAAAACCAAAGTCTTGTATTAGCGCTAAAACACTATCCATGTTGGCTCCTTAAGCGAGCGCCAGTAAAGCGTCACCGACTTTAACCGCATCACCCTCGGCTACAGAAAGGTGCTCTACCTTGCCATCGCGAGCCGCCTTGATCTCCGTTTCCATTTTCATCGCCTCGAGGATCAGCAGGGTGTCGCCCTGTTTGACTTCCTGACCGGCCTTGGCGTGGATTTTCCAGATGTTTCCGGCCAAAGGTGCGGCAACAGTTTCAGTGTCTCCGGTTTGACTATCCTGACTTGGCGCAGCAGCCGAAGTCGCTTGTGGCGCAGCAGCAACTTTATCGCTCACCGCAAGCACCTCAGGGTCAGCACCTTCATTAATTTGCACCACATAGGCTTTGTTATTCACGTTCACTGTGTAAACGGCACTCTCAGCCACCGGTTTGGCCGGTACAGGCTCTGGCTGACTCTCTCTTGCACTTGGTACTGGCTCAAACGCTTCCGGGTTATTGCGATTTTCCAAGAACTTCCAAGCCACTTGATCAAATAGAGCAACAGTAAGCACATCGTCGATGGCATTGTCAGCCAATGTTACTCCTTTCTCTTTAGCTTGCGCTTTAACCTCTGACGTCAAGCTCTCCACCTCCGGCTCAATCAGATCGGCGGGACGACAGGTGATTGGCGCACCGCCCTCCAGTACGCGCTGCTGCAAATCAGGGTTGACTGCTGCGGGTGTTTCACCGTATTCGCCACGCAACACACCTGCGGTTTCTTTGGTAATGGTTTTGTAGCGCTCGCCCAGCATGACGTTGATCACCGCTTGGGTGCCCACGATCTGCGAGGTGGGCGTGACTAAGGGAATGTAACCCAAGTCTTGGCGCACTTTCGGGATCTCTTCTAGAACTTCATCAATGCGATCCAGCGCGTTTTGCTGCTTGAGTTGTCCTTCCATATTGGTCAGCATTCCGCCAGGGACTTGAGCCACCAAAATACGGGAGTCTGAACCCCGTTGCTGGCCCTCAAACGCATGATATTTCTTGCGAACTTCGCGGAAATAGGCTGCGATATTTTCGATTTTCTTAATATCCAGCCCAGTGTCTCTTGAGGTCCCTTTTAACGCTGCAACAATCGATTCAGTGGCTGGATGGCCATAGGTGCCACTCATTGAGGAGACCGCCGTATCGACACGATCCACACCCGCTTCGATCGCCTTTAATAGCGTCATATCAGCAATGCCTGCGGTAGAGTGGCAGTGAAGATGCAGCTCAACATCGAGTTTTTTCTTTAGCGTCGAAACCAGCTCATACGCTTCATATGGAGCCATCACCCCAGACATATCTTTAATTGCTATGGAATCCACGCCACACTCCACCAGCTGCTCAGCAACATCGAGCCATGACTGCATGGTGTGTACTGGACTGGTGGTGTAGCAAATCGTGCCCTGAGCGTGCGCGCCCTGCTTATTCACCGATTGAATGGCTTGCTTCATATTGCGCACGTCGTTTAGCGCATCAAACACGCGGAACACATCCATCCCATTGACGACAGCGCGCTCGACAAACTTATCCACCACATCATCGGCATAATGGCGATAGCCCAAAATGTTCTGCCCACGGAACAGCATCTGCTGCTTGGTATTTGGCATGGCCTGTTTTAACTCTCGTAAACGTTGCCAAGGATCTTCCCCTAGAAAACGAATACAAGAATCGAAAGTTGCACCGCCCCAAGACTCGAGTGACCAATAACCAATTTCATCTAACTTAGCGGCAATCGGCAGCATGTCATCAATACGCATGCGGGTGGCGAATAAAGACTGGTGGGCATCTCTGAGTACCACATCCGTGATACCAAGGGGTTTAACTGCTTTGGGCATAATTCATCCTTAATAATTTCAAGCTTGGTGGCCTAAATGGCTCTTGTTTAATTTTTGCTTGTGGTGATGAAGCGCGGCGCTAATGGCGGCAACAACGGCGTCATCCGATGTATCTATAGGAGGAGAAGTTGGCGAAGCTCGCGGGACTACGGGCTGGAGTCTCATTGCGATGGCGGATAGCAGACGGGTCGCTCCTACCATCAGAACAAGGAAGCTAAAGACAAACCCCATGCCGAGTGACATCAGGGTAATGCCTTCTAAAATTATTGGGCTCTCATTCATGATCATTCTCTGCACACTGTTCATTAATCGCTACCAGTCTAACTCTGATTATTCAATGAACTTCGTGAAGCACATCATTCAAATAGCGCCACAAAACTACTTAAATGGTGTTTATGAATTTAATAGAAATGCTACTAAAGATTATTTAAACAAGGGGTTTTGAGCATAAAAACCATTTAGTAAACAATTACCATCTAAAAGTGTTTTCCAACGCGCATTTTTAATTTAATTGCTCATTTAAAATACTGTCTAACCGGCTAGGAATGGAGGCGCCAATGTTCGATAACAAAAAATCCAAAGACCAATGCGATAGCGCTTGGCAACACACTAATAGACAAAATATCTGGGTATCTAAGTACCGTTTACCGCTACTGAAATTGACGACGTTTGTGCCCGAACACATGGCGAACAGTGAAGTTGCAGAAAAGATCTTCTCGCTCGCTTATCAAGAGATGCATCGCACACTCGAAAAGCACAACTATAAGGTGCTAGAAAGTGAATGTTTCCAGCACCTTAATGGACGTGGGCTATTAATGGTTATTTCTGGTGCAGCCTCGACGGAATTAAAAAGGGCTATGATCAAAATAGAAAACCAGCATGCACTTGGCGGCTTATTCAATTTTGATGTACTCAACAGAGAAGGCAAGATGATCACGCGTAAGGCTTCGGAACTGTCACCGCGCCGTTGTGTGTTATGTAATAATGCCGCTTCTTTTTGTGCCGCGGCTCATAAGCACTCGCCTGAAGCGATGGAGAATCAAATCGTCTCGATGTTGGGTAATTACCTCGTCTCGTTTGACGAGTCAAACAAAGAAGCCGTTGGTGCCTGACGCTAATATCTTATAGTTGTGGAGAAGTTCGCCTTCCCATTCGATATTCGTCCTGTTCGGTTGCCACACGCAAATATTCACAAAAGGTAAGGCATTACGCCTTACCTTTTTATTAACGAGGATAAATGTTCAACCCATTCTGCGAAAGCGATTAATCTGCCATTCACACCAAAAGGCTCGCTCGCCGAAAAGTTCCCCCGCTCCTGAGCGTCAAAACGTTCTCCACGATACCTGAAGTTGTGATCCCATCAATACATGCTACGTTATAACATAACAACACAAGCAACACTGCAGGCCAAAAATGCAATCCCCACTCCCCGACCTTCTTCCTGTCACCGTATTATCTGGCTTTCTCGGCGCAGGCAAAACTACCGTCCTAAGCCACATATTGAACAATCGTGACGGCCAAAAAGTCGCGGTTATTGTCAATGACATGAGTGAAGTTAATATTGATTCTGCCATCATCCAGCAAGAGGTGAGCCTCAATCACAGCCAGGAAAAGCTGGTTGAGATGAGTAATGGCTGTATCTGCTGCACGCTTCGAGAGGACTTACTGGTTGAAGTTGGCAAACTTGCTCAAGATGGGCGCTTTGATTATCTTCTTATCGAATCGACGGGGATTTCTGAGCCCCTTCCAGTAGCAGAAACCTTCACCTTTGCCGACGATAGGGGCGTATCCTTGTCTGATATTGCTCGCTTGGACACTATGGTTACCATCGTCGATGCGGTGAACTTTCTCGTCGACTATGAGCAAGCACAGTCACTCAGTGAGAAGGGTGAATCACTCGGTGAAGACGATCAGCGCAGCGTGGCAGATTTACTGGTTGATCAGGTCGAATTTGCCGACGTCATCTTGATTAGTAAAACCGATCTCGTTGAGCCTCACGATATCAGCAAGCTCACTGCGGTGCTCAAGACGCTCAATACCCGCGCCAAGATCATCCCAATCTCGGGAGGTGAGGTTGCCCTTGATGAAGTCCTCAACACGGGCCGATTTGATTTCGCCGAGGCGCAGCTCGCTCCAGGTTGGCTGCAAGAGATCCGTGGTGAACATATCCCAGAAACCGAGGAATATGGCATCGCTAGCTTCAACTTTAAAGCGCGTCGACCGTTTCATCCTGAGCGCTTTTTTCACTTTTTGCACAATACCGAAAACTACGGCAACTTAATTCGCTCAAAAGGGTATTTCTGGCTCGCATCACGCCCCGAATACGCGGGACAATGGAGTCAGGCGGGTGGCATTGCCCGATATGGATTTGCTGGCCTGTTCTGGAAAGCCGTGCCTGAATCGGAGTGGCCTACCGATGAGAATTATCTCAACTCTATCCAGCAACAGTGGGTAGAGCCTTACGGGGATATGCGCCAGGAGCTGGTGTTTATCGGTCAAGATCTCGATACCGAGCATTTTGTCCGGGCGCTAGAGGCCTGCTTATTGACTGATGACGAGATGGCGCTGGGCGAGTCCGTTTGGCGCCACTTCGAGGATCCATTTGCAGCATGGGAGGGAGAGGAATGACCATGATGATAATTGACAATCCGTCAGCACAGCTCCCAAAGGACGATATATTCAAGTCGGCGGCGATGGGCCAGCAACCCACAGCGCTGACTGATATCTACCATGACACGGTCAATATTGCCATCTGGCAGCGTCGTCTTGACACACCTATTCGCATCGCAGCTGAGCAGTTTACCACTATGCTGCCCCAGTTCGAAAAATCGATATCCACGTCTCCAGACACAGCCTATGAGGATCTCGTGTACGCTACTGATGGTAAGGCAGATACAGCGCTAATGCGTGATATGGCCCATCTTGTTGATATGTTTTGCTGCTTGTTCGAGCTAGACCAAGTTGGACTGCGTCTAGCCGTTCTAAGCGGAGCGATGTGCCCGCGCTTTCACGTGGATAATGTTCCTTGTCGGCTGGTCACCACCTATACGGGTGTGGCGATCGAGTGGCTGCAAAACTCAGCAGTGGATCGCGACAAGCTCGGGCATGGCAGTCAGGGTTTACCTGACCACAGCTCTGGTCTCTACCACTCACACGAGAGCATTAGTCAGCTTAATCAAGGCGACGTGGCCCTGCTTAAAGGTGAGCGCTGGGAAGGAAATGAGGGTGCAGGACTGGTGCATCGCTCACCGGTGGTCACTGACAGCAAACCACGGCTGCTGCTGACCTTAGATATGCGATAAACGATGATGACAATCGCCGAGTTACTATTGTGATTTAGACTAACGAGTTTTCTGCGCTAACTCGATAATTGCCTGTACATAGTGATTATCGATGGTGCTGTCTTTGGTCACGATATTAATCTCTTTACTGATGCCCTCCGCGCCCAGTCGTACTGACTCTACAGGCAATGTGTTTTTATACTCATCGGCGAGCCAAAGCGGCAGTGTTGTCACGCCTCGCCCTGCCGCCACCATCTGCAAAATCATATCGGTATCTTCTAGGGTTTTATGCCGTCGAGGCTGACACCCTGCCGGGGTCAAAAACTGCTGGTAAACATCAAGGCGGGCCTTTTCTATCGGGTAGGTGTAGAGGTTTTCCATCTCTAAGTCATGAGGCTGTATATGATCTTTTTGCGCAAGTGTATGCTCGCTCGATACCACTAATACCTGCTCATAAAGGAACACTGGAAAATGGGTCAGACCGGTGCGATGGATTGGGTCAGGGGTGATCAAGATATCGATTTCATTATTGAACAGCGCGGCGATCCCACCAAACTTAAAGCGCTGATTGATATCAATATCCACCTCCGGCCACTGAGCCAGAAAAGGGCGGATCACTTGCTGCAACCAGTGATAACAAGGATAGCACTCCATACCAATGCGCAGCGTACCCTTCTCACCACTCGCATACTGCATCAGGACTTGATCGACACGCTCCAACTGAGGCAGCAACTTCATCGCTTCACGCTGCAGATACACCCCCGCGGATGTCAGCTTAAGCACTCGCCCCTCTTTGGTCCACAAAGGTGTGCCAATTTGCTGCTCTAGTTTCTTAATACTATGCGTCAACGCAGATTGCGTCAGGTATAAACGCTTTGCCGCTGCCGTTAATGAACCTTCAGTCTCTATCGCGCGCAATATGCGTAAATGGATCCGTTCAATCATCCCTAACCTATGAACAAAACTAATCATTTGATTAATTTATACCATTATTTTTAATTAATCGACTCCATTAGTATTTTTCCAAACCAGACTAAAGGAGAAACGACATGGCCGTTATACACAATCTTGGATTTCCGCGCATCGGCGCAAAACGTGAGCTTAAATTTGCCCTAGAGAAGTTTTGGCGTGGTGAGACGGATGCACAAGCATTACATGACACTGCAAGCACCCTACGCAGCGAAAATTGGCAGGTACAAAGCGCCCTCGACCTCGCACCTGTTGGAGACTTCTCGCTCTACGACCATGTTCTCGATACCAGCTTTTTACTCGGTAATCTGCCACGGCGCGTGCGTGACCTTGAGGGTAGCGATCTGGACAACTACTTCCGCCTCGCGCGCGGTCGCTCGGCCAAGGATACGGCACAAAACCAGATTCATGCCGGCGAGATGACCAAGTGGTTTGACACCAACTACCACTACATCGTCCCCGAGGTAACTAAGGACACACACTTCTCACTGAATGCAAATAAGCTGATTGAGCAGCTAAAGGAGGCTCAGCAAAACCAAGTTAAGGCCAAGCCAGTCATTATTGGTCCAGTCACCTATTTGTGGCTGAGCAAAGCAAAAGATAACTCTGACCGCATACAGTTGCTTGATCAATTGATCCCGATTTATCTTGAGCTTCTAAACCAGCTTTCTCAAACAGGAGCAGAGTGGGTGCAAATTGACGAGCCAGTATTGGTGACTGAACTTGAGCCAAATTGGCAACAAGCGCTGACCAAAACCTACACAGCGCTGGCCACGAGCCAACCTAAACTGCTCGTCGCCACCTATTTTGGTACTCTGGCTGAAAACGTCGATATCGCCTGTTCATTACCCGTTGATGGACTGCACATCGATGCGATTCGTGCGCGGGAAGAAGTGGACACGGTAATCAGCAAACTGGCACAGGATAAGGTCCTGTCGCTTGGAGTGATCAATGGGCGCAATATCTGGAAAACCGATTTAACCGCGACCCTAGACTGGTTGGAGCCGATTGCCGAGCGACTTGGTGAAAGACTTTGGCTTGCCCCCTCATGTTCACTGCTGCATGTCCCGGTTGACCTTGAGAGTGAAGAAAAGCTCGATGCCGAGATCGTAAGCTGGCTCGCGTTTGCAAAACAGAAACTTAACGAGCTTGAGGTGCTCGGCAAAGCGCTAAAACAGGGTCGTAGCGCGGTTGCCAGTCAATTGGCAGAGAATGCTGATGCTCTCACAAGACGTGCGCAATCAATACGGGTACACAACCCTTCGGTAAAGCAAGCGCTTAAAGCGGTTAATGCCTCGCTAGGCAAGCGCCACTCTCCCTATGAGACGCGTGCTCAACTGCAAAAACAAACCTTGCCACTGCCGCTCTATCCGACGACGACAATAGGCTCTTTCCCACAAACCACCGAGATCCGCCAGGTACGCCGCGCCTATAAAAACCAGGCGATTTCGACCGAAGAATATACCGCCAAAATGAAGGCAGAGATTGAGTTTTCAGTTCGCCAACAAGAGCAGTTGGGGCTCGATGTCCTAGTGCATGGCGAGGCCGAGCGCAATGATATGGTCGAGTACTTTGGGGAGCAGCTTGAGGGCTATGCATTTAGCCAGTTTGGCTGGGTGCAATCGTACGGCTCGCGCTGCGTTAAGCCACCAATCCTATTTGGCGATATCAGCCGTCCACAAGCGATGACTGTTGACTGGACGCGCTATGCTCAATCGATCACCGATAAACCGATGAAGGGTATGTTGACCGGTCCTGTCACCATCTTGAACTGGTCGTTTGTTCGTGATGATCAACCTCGTAGCGAGTCATGCTTACAGCTGGCATTAGCTATTCGTCAAGAGGTTCAAGACCTCGAGCAAGCCGGAGTCAACATTATCCAGATTGATGAAGCGGCACTGCGCGAAGGTCTGCCTCTGCGCCAGTCGCAGTGGAAGGACTATCTCGACTGGACGGTAGAATCTTATCGTATTGCGGCTAACGGAGTGAGTGATAAAACCCAGATCCACACCCATATGTGTTACTCCGAATTCAATGACATTATTGAGGCCATCGCCGAGATGGATGCCGATGTGATCACGATTGAAACCTCGCGCTCAGATATGGACTTACTTGATGTGTTTGAGCAGTTTGATTATCCAAATGAGATTGGTCCCGGTGTTTATGATATTCACTCACCCAATATACCGGCGGTTGAACAGATGGTTTCTTTGATTAATAAAGCAGGACAACGTATTCCAGCCGAAAGATTGTGGATCAATCCAGACTGTGGATTGAAGACTCGTCAATGGGCTGAGGTGACGCCAGCATTGGCTAATATGGTTGAAGCAGCGAAGCTGTTGCGCGCACAAGGTGCAACAACTGCGTGATGAGCATATTCAGCGATATGCTTAAGCATGATTAATTAATCGTATCGCTGCGTTATTGATAATATGTTGACGGTCGCTCGTAGGGGTGATCGTCAATTCATTGATATGACTTTGCTCTAGAGACTAATGCTCCATTTGCAAGCGAGGAATACCCTTCTCTATCACTTTCTGGCGCTTAGTCTGATAGCTTGATTTCTCTTCGCGAAACAGTCCCTGTAGATATTGGTATGTACTCTCTGGGACAATTTGCTTGATCTCTTCCCAGCGCTTTTGAAACAGCAGATTACGCACTAATGAGGCCGAAATCGGTAGCTCCCCTTCCTCTTGACGAAGTATTTCAACCAACTCGATGGGGTCCGTTTCCAACGTTGGCGTGACTAACCACTGGCGCATCTGCTGATTGTAAAAACGGGTGACTTTACAAATCGGTTCAGTGCCCACGTAACGGTGCGTGATCCCCAATGCCGGAGCGATATAACTGCGATAAAGCTGAAGGTCAATCGCGGTGTGAGCGAAGTTAATCACCCCTTCATCTTTAAGAAAATAACTCGGAAAGGTGGCTCTTGAGATCATATAGTCTGAGCCCGGATGGACAATCACATTGCCGAAAGACTCAACCCCCACCTCAATCATCTTTAGTCTATCCGGGTAGGTAAAAAATGAACTATCTTCTTTGACCACAAACAGATGCACCCAGTCACATTCATTAGCGGCTTTCTCTACCAAGTAGCGATGACCAAGGGTAAAAGGATTGGCATTCATGACGATACTACCGATCTTCTGCCCCTCTTTACGCAGCCCAGCCAACTTGTTGCAATAACGGCGCAAACGGGTTTTGCTGTTTTCCATTAAGATCACGCGATCTTTTACCGAAGTTAATAAATAAAAACCAGCGGCATGAAACATCTGATAATTTTCAGGTTTAGTGTAGATAAATAAGTTGTAGCGCTGTAAGTCGTACGCCATGGTCACCAACTCTGTCAGTAACTTGGTGGACAAACCTTGACCTTGGTGTTGCTCGTCAATCGCAATCGATTTAAGCGTATTACCTGCCAACCCACCACACCCGACGATTTGATTATCTTGATAAGCAATGACAAACAGTTCGACATCAACGTCCACCCCCAAACCCATGCCATCTAGGAAGTGGCGCACGACCTCCATTTTCCGGCTACTGCCATTGGTGACCTTCTCAAACTGATACATTCCAAGCACGGCTGCGTCTCTTTCGCTGATCTCGAATTTATTATCCTAATTGCCCTCTAGCAAATACATGACACGCATCAAACCCATTAGTAGACTTTTATTACTCAATGGAGTTTATGAATTTATTTCTCTGGATTACGAAATTCTCGCGACGGTTTTGCGCTTACATAAATGCCCCAAAAAAAAGATTCATCGTGCCTCAGCACGATGAATCTTACACAACAGGCTCACACGAACAGACTTGATAACAGGAATTCAACCCATTCTGTGTACTACTCGAACCTCGAACCTCGAACCTAGAACCTAGAACCTAGAACCTAGAACCTAAGAGCTTAACACCAAGTTAAGCTCTTTGTTGTAACGAGGGTCTTGGTCGAATTTTAGGTAACGATAAACCTGATCTCGACTCTCCCTGAGTACTGCTACTGCTCGCTGGTACTCATCAACGGTTGGCAGGCGCCCCGCTACAGAGGCGATCACCGCAAGCTCTGCCGAGGCAAGGAATACTTGGGTATTAGTCCCAACCCGGTTAGGGAAGTTCCGCGTTGAGGTCGACACCACGGTCGTGCCCTCTGCTGCTCGGGCTTGGTTACCCATACACAAAGAGCATCCCGGCTCCTCCACCCGTGCGCCATAGCGGACATAGGTGTAGAAGCAGCCCTCTTGGCGCAGTTTCATCTCATCCATGATGGTGGGTGGTGCGAGCCAAAGCTTTGACTCGACGATCTTTGCTTGGTCCTCTAACAGTTGTGCGACGGCTCTAAAGTGACCAATATTGGTCATGCACGAGCCCACAAACACCTCCTCGATTTCCGTACCGGCTACTTCAGACAGCAGACGGGCATCATCGGGATCGTTCGGGCAACAGAGGATTGGCTCTGTGATCTCGTTAAGGTCAATCTCGATCACCGCCGCATATTCAGCATCCTCATCGGCTTTGAGTAAGCTTGGGCTTGCCAGCCATGTCTCAATTGCATCAACACGGTTTTTCAGCGCAGATCGATCGCCATAGCCACTATCGATCATCCAATTAAGCAGCGTCACGTTCGAGCGCATATTGTCAACCACCTTCTCCTCGGTCAGCGCTATTGCACATGCCGCTGATGAGCGCTCCGCTGAGGCGTCGGTAAGCTCAAACGCCTCATCCACACTCAAGTGCTCAAGCCCTTCGATTTCAATAATGCGCCCAGAGAAAACATTCTGCTTATTGGCTTTTTCAAGCGTTAGCAAGCCCTGCTGACGCGCCGCGTATGGGATGGCATGAACCAGATCACGCAAGGTGATCCCCGGTTGCATTTCACCGCTAAATTTCACCAATACCGATTCAGGCATATCGATTGGCATAGTGCCTGTTGCTGCGGCGTAGGCGACCAGCCCAGAGCCTGCTGGGAATGATATTCCTACCGGGAAACGTGTGTGACTGTCACCACCAGTCCCCAGCGTATCCGGGACCAGCATTCGATTGAGCCAAGAGTGAATCACACCGTCACCCGGGCGCAGGGCAATACCGCCTCTTTGATGAAAGAATTCCGGCAGGGTTTGATGCAATTTACTGTCGATCAAGCGTGGATAGGCTGATGTGTGGCAGAAGGACTGCATGACCAAGTCCGCACTAAAGCGGGTACAAGCGAGATCTTTTATCTCATCGCGCGTCATGCCACCAGTGGTATCTTGAGAGCCGACCGTTGCAACTTTCGGTGTGACAAAGGTGCCTGGTTTAACCCCATTCACGCCACACGCTTTGCCGACCATTTTCTGGGCGAGTGTGTATGCGCCTGACTGCTCATCGCCGGTATTGGCCTCAATCGGCAGGTCAAGCTCGCGACGAACGCGCTCAGTCAGCGACTGACCGATCAGATAAGGGATGCGCCCACCCGCGCGCACTTGATCAAGGATCGCATCGTGCTTGAGGTCGAAGCGCGTGATCTCAGCATCCGTCCCATTGCGACGGATCACTCCCTCGTAGGGGTAGATATCAATAATGTCACCGGTTTGCAGCAGGGATACGTCTACCTCAATTGGCAGGGCGCCCGAGTCTTCAAGCGTATTGAAAAAAATCGGCGCAATCTTTCCGCCGAGTACGACACCGCCGGCTTTTTTATTTGGCACAAAAGGGATCGGCTCACCGATATACCAAATTAGCGAGTTGGCGGCGGACTTGCGTGAGGAGCCTGTCCCAACAACATCACCAACAAAACAGATCGGATTGCCCTTAGATTTCAGCTCTTCAATCTGAGTCACAGGACCGGTTACCCCCTCTTTATCTGGCCAAACGCCATCACGGGGGTTTTTGTACATACTTTTTGCGTGCAGAGGAATATCGGGGCGAGACCAAGCGTCAGGGGCTGGAGAAAAATCATCGGTTGTACTCTCACCGACAACCTTGAATACCGTCATGGTGATCCGATCGGCAACAGGATCCTTACGTGTAAACCAATCCTTATTCGCCCAGCTATCCAGTACCTGCTTGGCGTAGTGATTTCCCTGCTGCGCAAGTGCGATAATCTCATCGGACTTATCGTAGACTAAGATCATGTTCTCGAGCTCATCCGCCGCCACCCAAGCCAACGCCTCGTTGTCGAGTAGTGCGATCAGTTTATCTACACAATAGCCACCCACCATACTGCCGAGCATCTTCGCAGCAACAATTGGTGTGATGCCGTGAACCTCAAGCGTATTCGTGGCAATCTGATATAGCTTATCTGACTTAAGTTGTGCCGCTTCATCCACTCCTGCCGGGGTTTGATAGCGGATTAGGTCAACTATCTCTTCAATCAGTGACTGATCCGTTTCACTCGATAAAAGGCTAAAACATGCCTCAACCTCAGCTAAGGTCAACGAAGGGCGCGCTACCCCCATCTCGGCGCGGTCGGCACATTTTTTTAGGTATTCTTGGTAGACTTCTTTCATACTCAACGCTTCCTGTCTGGTTTGTTAGCGTTAGTTTTTCTTATTTATCCACTATGGAACGTGACTGACCGCGCCAAGGTTTAAGAGATAAAAAGACAGTATGGGTTTTATGAACACAAACCATACGAAGGGGCGAGGTGCGGGGACGGGCATAGCCCTACGAGGGGCGAGTATTTTGGAGATCGTAGGGCAACTTGGAACGAGGCGTTTACTGAAGTGAGAGGTGCTCGTTCATTGTTTTATACTAACTGATGGTTTTCGAGCATTTCGCGTTGGGTTTCGACGGATTTGGATACGGAGGTGGTTTGGAAATTGTCTGGGATATAGAGATTAAATAGCGCGCCGCCGAGCTCTGACTCTTCGACAATAATGGTGCCGTTTTCATTGGTGACGATCTGGCGGATCAAGCTCAGGCCAATTCCATGGTTTTTTCCATGCTTAGCTGTGTATGAACGCTCAAAGATCTTATCGATATCCTCTGGTCGGATACCATTACCACTGTCTTCGACCTCAATCAAAAGCTCGTTGGCATGATGAATGTATAGACGAACGATACGTGTACTCGGCTGAGCCTTCACAATCGCCTCAAAGGCGTTATTGATTAGGTTACCTATAATACAAGTAATTTTCGCCTCACTGATGGGCAAATTGTCCGAGTGAATCGCACTTAATGGGTCAACCTCCAGGGTAATACCCAGCTCTTTGGCCCGCGACATTTTACTCAGCACCAGGGCTACGAGGGTTGGTATACGCAGTGTTTTTGACACGTGATAGATATCACTCTGCTTACTTTGATGCTCAGCTTGGATAAAGTCTCGTGCTTTCTCGTACTTCTCCATTTGCAGTAAGCCATAGATTATCGCGATTTGATTGTTGAACTCATGGATAATGGCGCGCAGATTTTCTTTATCGTTATTCACCGCGTTAATCGTCTGCTCAAGCTCACTAATTTCGGTATTTAAACGAAAGCTGATCACCACCCCACTGCGCTCACCTTTGCTATCCAACATATACTTGCGATTAGCAATAATCGTTTCTCCATTACATACGATGGCTTTATCGGAGATTTCCTCCTGATTTGAGATGGAGAAAAATTCAGTCGGATAGATATAGTCTCGGATATCACTGCCATGGACCTTATCTCGTCCATCAAGAATATGCAGAAATTTGAGTGCCGAGTCGTTGATCACCAAGATACGGTTATCTTTATCGACGGCAATCACCCCTTCAAAGACCGTGTTGAGAATACCTTGGCGCAGCTTTAGTGCCATCTCGATCTGTTTAGGACTTTGATGTTGCATATTATTAGCAAGATAGTGAACGAAGCGTCTACTGGTTAAAGCCAACAACGCCATAACGAGGACGGCTAGTCCCATTGCAAAGATAAATCTTTGATAGACATTTTTAATCGCTTCATCGTAATCAACACCGACCGAAACAATGCCAATAAACTGATCGTCAATAAAGATCGGCACCCTTGCCTTGATCAATGCCTTATTTTCCATACCAACGCTGACCGTGGTGACATGCTCGCCCTTGAGTAATTGACCATAGTTTTCCAAACTGGCATCAACAAAACGGACACCGACCCCGCGTCCCTTGCTGTGATAGAGGCGGATCTGGTCGACATTCGCAACCGAGACATAATCAATGTTGGCAGGCGCTTCATAGTTACGCATTAGGTGTTTGATCATCAGGGTGTTTTCTGTTTCAACCGCTTCCCGCAGCTGAGTGTTTGAGGCAATCAACCTAGCCTGAGTCAGGGCAAGTGATTTCATCGACGCCACGCGAACCGAGGTTACATTCTCATAAAGGATAAAGCCAAAGATCGCCACCAGACAAAATGCAATAAATAGCATCCAAAGAAAAACACGCTGAAAAAATGAGATCGCCTTCAAAATAACCTCGATTGTTCCTAATTCCCTTAAAAGCAGCATACCTAAATTATCGGTTGTTGAATAGTTTAAATTTACCCGACTAAACTATTTCAACCCCACTAATAAATCGTTTAAAACCAAGTTGATAGACTTTTTTACTGAGAAATAAAATT
Source organism: Vibrio glycogenivorans (assembly GCF_051660965.1). Taxonomy (NCBI): domain Bacteria; kingdom Pseudomonadati; phylum Pseudomonadota; class Gammaproteobacteria; order Vibrionales; family Vibrionaceae; genus Vibrio; species Vibrio glycogenivorans. The sequence goes on from NZ_JBPVIS010000003.1 coordinate 367,178, forward strand.
CATTTAAATCATAAACTTAAAATCAATCACAAACTCAAAATTGAATTAGAACCATAAAAACCATACTGTCTATTGTGTTTCAGTTTTATACCTGCTGCGGTCACACTCCACAATAACCATTCCTCTTATTATTACCCTCAGATTCAGGATTTGAATCAGCGACACAAACAATATCTGAGGATGTGCCCTATGAAAAAAATAATTTGTTTATCAAGCGTTGCCGCCGCTATCTTACTCGCGGGCTGTGGACCAGAAAACAGCGCACAAGACACGTCAAACTACCCCAAAAAACCGATCGAGATGATCATTCCTTTTGGTGAGGGTGGTGCCAGTGACACCTTTGCTCGTAAATTCTCTGAGCTGATGGCAAGCCAAATGGATCAGCCTATCCAAGCGGTAAACAAAAAAGGCAGTAGCGGTTTGGTAGGTATGGTTTACGCCGCCCAAAAGCCAAGCGACGGCTACACCATCCTTTCTGTGACTCCCTCAATGGTGATTGCTGATGCACTTGAGGTGAGTGACGCGGTTAAATTCATGCGTGATTTTGAGCCTCTCGCGCGCATCCAATCTGACATTTACATCTTGTGTCTACCTGGCGAGAGCCGCTTTAGCTCTTTTGAAGAGCTAGTCGAGTATGGCCAGAAAAATCCGGTCACCTTCGGTGGAATAAGCCCAGGTGGTCTTGATGACCTGACGCTTAACGCGCTTGCCGCTGAAACTGGCGTTAATATTAAGTTCATTCCATACAAATCAGGCTCTGAGGTCAAAGCTGCAGTATTAGGTGGCGAAGTCGACATTTATCTCGACAAGATCGTATCGGCCGTCAACTACATCAAGGATGGCAAAGTCAAACCGGTTGTGGTGCTCAATGATGAGCGTATCTCTCACATTGATGTATTCGCTGATGTCCCAACCACCAAAGAGTTGGGTTACGACGTGACCATCGGCTCATGGCGTGGTTTTGTGGTTAAGTCGGGCACGCCACCTGAAGTGAAAGAGTACTTGATCGACAAAATGAAAGTCGCTTACGACACACAAGAATATCAAGATTTTGCCGAGTTAAACCTGGTAAATATCCGCCCTGGTTACCTAGATTCCGAAGGCTTCCAAGAGCAGTGGGAACAGGAATATCAGAAGTTTGAGAAAGTCGCCAAGCAAGTTGGCTTGAAATAAGAGTGAGAGCAAATCATGGGTGAAATTATTTTTCATATTTTCCTGATTGCCCTACTAGGCGTTTTCTTTGGCGAGTCGATGGACATTAATACCGCACGTATGACTGACCCCATCGGCCCGGCAGGGTTCCCTCAGGCAATCATTATCTTAGCAATCGGACTGCTGATCCCATCGTTATACAAGGCGATGAAGGCCTACAAAGCCACTGCGGGCGCGCCGAGTGGTGAAAAACAGAAGATCAAGGAACTCGACCCTGGCTTCCTAGCAGTTCTTGGTGTCATCGTGGTGTTTGTCATGGTGATTGGTTATGTCGGCTTCTGGTTTGGTACGGCGATTATCATCCCTTCGGTGATGTATATCCTCAACGAGCGTAAGCCACTGCGCATGGTGTCGACCACGGTCATTGGTGCTATCGCGTTTACCTTCGTGTTTGGTAACGTCTTGAGTATTCCTCTTCCTCGTGGAATTGGGTTATTTGAGTCAATTAGTTACCTGCTCTACTAATTAATTTCAAAGGAGTGAAACAATGGACTTTGCACTATTGGTGGAGGCACTACAAGTTATCTTTGTCCCCACTAACTTCGCACTCATCATTGTCGGTATGTGTCTAGGGGTGTGCTTTGGTACCCTGCCTGGGATCAGCTCGTCAATGGGTATCGTACTGATGATACCATTCACCTACTACATGGGGATTTACCCTTCGATCATCTTGCTGGTTGCGCTCTACGCTGGCTCGGCTTACGGGGGGTCCATTACGGCAATCTTGTTCAATACCCCAGGTACGGCAGAATCGGTAGCGACCACGTTTGATGGCTATCCGATGGCGCAAAAAGGCCGCGCGGGTAAGGCGCTGGGTCTGGCGATGTCTGGCTCTTCATTTGGTGGTATCTTCGCTGTCGTGGTGATGCTGCTTCTGGCGCCGGCCCTGTCAAAGATAGCGCTTAAAATCCAAAGTGCTGAGTACTTTGCACTGACACTACTGGGCATGGCATGTATCTCATCTGTCGGCTCAAAGAACCTTGGCAAAGCGTTAGCAACCGGTCTAATTGGTATCTTGATTGCAATGATAGGTATGGACCCAATGACGGGTGTGTCCCGTCTAACCTTCGGTGAGATTCAGTTCCTTAATGGTATTGAGTACATCCCTATCATGATCGGCTCATTTGCGATGGCAGAGGTGTTCAAACAGATCATCAACCGTGCTAGCCGTAACGACGGTACCACAGGTGACTCAGGTAAAGTGTCACTGGAGAGTATTAGCCTGAAAGACTTCTTTAAATACAAAGCAACTGTAATTAAATCAGCCGTCATCGGCACCTGTGTCGGTATCCTTCCCGGGACAGGCGGCTCAATTGCCTCAATTGTCAGCTACGGCGAAGCGGCTCGCTCGAGCAAAGACAAAGAGAAGTTTGGTAAAGGCGCAGAAGAAGGTGTATTGGCTCCAGAGACTGCAAACAACGCAGCGGGCGGTGGTGCAATGATCCCGACTTTGGTGTTGGGTATCCCAGGCTCACCAACAACCGCGATCATCCTTGCGGCACTGGTACTACAAGGTTTGCAACCTGGCCCTCAATTGATGGCTGAGCAGCCGCTGCTACTCTACTGCATCTTCTTCTCCATGCTAGTGGCGAGTATCGTGGTGTTCTTTAGTGGTCGCTATGCAGTAAAAGCCTTCGCTGCGGTACTAAGATTGCCATATGGCTTGATCGCACCAATGATTGTGATGTTCTCTATCATCGGTGCCTATGCACGAACCAATGATGTCTTCCAAATCTGGATCATGCTCGCGTTCGGTATCTTTGGCTACTTTGTGAAAAAATATAAGTTCTCATCAGCATCGCTAATCTTGGGTATCGTACTAGGGAACATGATGGAAGAGAGCTTCCGCCGTCAATTACTGATTGCCAACGGCGACTTCACCTCCTTCTTCACCCGCCCAATCACCGTGACCATCTTTATCGCGGTACTGGCTGTTGTCTTCTGGCCAATGATTGGTAACAAGATCGCGAAGATGAAGAAAGAAAAAGAAGCTGTTGCTTAAGCTACGAGTCATCAATAACTAAATAGAGCCGCTACTCCAACAGTAGCGGCTTTTTATCCTAGGACACACACCAAAAATATTTTTATAAGGACACACTCTATTTTCAAGTTTTACTGGGACAGGCGCCGAATTTTTCGTAAAAACCCAGATTTCTACGAGGACACACACTGAGTTATCGAGATACCAAATAATCTAGACTGCACTTTCTTGAACGACAGTCATAAATTCGAAAAGTATGGTATTTGCATTATTTTTCTGATTTTGAATACTCACTCGCAAGTTTAACTGAGATCCCCGATTAAACTTTCGCAGATGACTCTGTGAGGACGCATCAATGACTACTGCTAGAAAACAACTTATCTCGACTGATGTTACGTCTTATTATCACTGCATTTCGCGCTGTGTCCGACGCAGCTTCTTGTGTAGAAAAGATCCAAAAACCGAAATCAGCTATGAACACCGAAGAGAATGGATTGAACAAAAAATTCAATTATTAACAAGTGTTTATTGTATCGACATTTGTGCCTTCGCAATCATGAGCAATCACTACCATCTAGTGGTAAATATTAACAAAGAGCGAGCTTTAAACCTCAGTCATGACGATGTAGTCGAACGTTGGGGGTATCTGCATAAACTACCGACAATAATCAAACGTTGGCAAGCTAAACAACTTAATAACGAACTCGAAAAAAACAAAGCTCTAAAACTCATTGAAACTTGGCGACTAAGGCTATGGTGTTTGAGTTGGTTTATGAAAGAGCTCAATTACGATATCGCCTGTAAGGCTAACCGAGAAGACAATTGCACTGGTCACTTTTGGGAGAGTCGGTTCAAAAGCCAAGCCTTACTTGACGAAAAAGCTCTCGCTTCAGCAATGGCTTATGTAGATTTAAATCCGGTTAGAGCGGGCACAGCTAAGACACCTGAAAGTTCAGAGTTTACATCAATAAAAGCGAGAATCGACGCTCTTTCTGAAATGAAAGTCTCTGTCCCTTACCTTCATCCATTTGTAGGAAGTGTCTGCAATCAAACTTTAGAAGGAATACCTTTCCGATTAATCGAGTACATTGAACTAGTTGACTGGACTGCACGTCAATTTCAAAAGGACAAGGCCTACCTTGATGAAACAGTGCCCCCGATTTTGGACCGGCTCGGCTTCAACCAACATCACTGGCTAAAAATCTGCACTCAATTTGAGGTCAAACACTCAACGGCTGTCGGTTCTAGAGCATTAGCTGACCAAGCCAAGTCTATCTTCAATAAAAAGAAGCTGCACCTCTATCAGTTAAACTAAAACATGCCTATTTGATACTATTCGGTCATGTGGCAGCTAACAATTACAATATCTTACTTGTTTAGGTCATAAAGGACTGTACCGCTTCCAGTTGTTGACTTTTACCTCTAACCAGCGCTTAAACATCGAACGTATTGGATAAAAATTAACGATTTAAGCAATTGTCTTCACGAGAATGCGTAATGTGTGTCCTAGTTTGATAGGTGTACTTTAGCTTAGGTGTTTAAATTAGGTGTGTGTCCTATTTTAAACGTTTAATCAATTAGTTCCATGAGAGTGCGTAATGTATACCCAGTTTGATAGGTGTGCTTTAGCTCCGGTGTTTAAATTAGGTATGTGTCCTTGTTTTGGGGTTTAGATAAAACTAGTGTGTGTCTCTATTTAGGGGCTTGTGTCCCTATTTAGGGGCTTGTGTCCCTATTTAGGGGCTTGTGTCCCTATTTAGGGGCTTGTGTCCCTATTTAGGGGCTTGTGTCCCTATTTAGGGGCTTGTGTCCCTATTTAGGGGCTCGTCTTCCAGTGTGTGTCCTTGTTTAGGGGTTTTGTTCATTTTATCCATAGTGTGTTTTTATTTCTTGGGTGGGCGTTTGTGTTATCGCAAATCGGGTTGAGGTATTGCTCGACTATAGAGGTAACTCCACGAACAATGAGGGATTGCTATGACCCAACCAACCACACTACCCTGCGTTTTAATGCGAGGCGGCACCTCGCGTGGCCCTTACTTCCTTGCCTCAGATTTACCTCAAGACCGAGATCAAATGGCTGATGTCCTGATGAAAGCCATGGGCTCAGGCCATGAGCTACAGGTTGAAGGCATCGGTGGTGGTAACAGCCTGACCAGTAAAACCGCGATTGTGGGCTCCTCAGATTGCCCTGATGCTGATGTCGACTACCTGTTTGCCCAAGTCGGGATCGAGAAACAAAATGTTGATTTTTCTCCTAATTGCGGGAATATACTCTCAGGTGTTGGCCCGTTTGCGATTGAAAAAGGCCTAGTCAAAGTCCAAGGCAATAAAACTCTCGTTCGGATTCGCAACCTTAATACCAACAAAATTATTCATGCCAATATCGATACACCGAACAATCAGGTCAACTACCAAGGTGACACCTATATCAGTGGTGTAAACAGTCCAGGCGCCCCAATTGAGTTAAGTTTCCTTGATGTTGAGGGGGCGAAAACGGGCAAACTATTTCCGACTGGCAACACCGTCGATAAAGTCGGTAATTTCCGCATCAGCTGCGTCGATGCAGCAATTCCAGTCATGATTGTCGAAGCTTCCCAATTTGGTAAAACCGGTTACGAGTCCCCCGCTGAACTGGATGCCGATAGTGAGTTTACCGACCGACTTGAGGCGTTGCGCCGCCAAGCTGGCGAGATGATGGGACTTGGTGATGTCTCTGATAAAGTCATTCCAAAGCCAGTACTGATTGCTAAACCACAAACCGAGCAAGGCACTATTTGTGCTCGCTATTACGTGCCAAACCGTTGCCACAAAGCCATTGCTGTTACAGGTAGTATTGCGATCACCATGTCTCTGTGTTTCGAGGGCACGGTGAGCTCTGAAATGCTTCAGTTAGAGGATCAGCTGGTCAATAACTGTATTGAACACCCTTCGGGCTTTATTGACCTTAAGGTTGCACGTGAGCAGGGTAAAGTATCTTCAATTTCCTTGATCAGAACGGCGAGAAAGATCTTCGAGGGTGAACTCAATCTCTAGCCGCCTATTCACCTGATAAAAAGTAGCTAACCAAAAGAGGAGCCAATTTGGCTCCTCTTTTCTTCGTTTCAAATCAAACTCAATTGTCTGCCGATTCCGGCATATTCCTCACCACTGCTGAGCGAAAAGTACGCTGTGGACGACCGACCTTACCATGCTTAATATCGGCCGACAGCTGACCGATGTTCGCCGCATACTCTAAGTAGCGCCTAGCTGTTGTACGGCTGATCGAGGTCTTCTCACTGATCACATCAGCCGTGTACTCCTCACCCTCTTCAAATACAGCCAGCACTTTTTGTAAGGTGATCACATCAATACCTTTAGGGTGGTTAATCACACTGTCAGAGTTGAGATGGGTATTGTAGATTTTCTTCACAAACGCCTGGTTTATATTCTCATTCTTTTCAATGTGGACACTGCGACTAAACTCAAAGTAGCGCTCAAGTGAATCGGTAATTTGCTCAAGAGAGAACGGCTTAAGCAGGTAATCAAAGGCACCGTAACGAATCGCAGTAACCGCGGTCTCAGACTCACTAGCCGCAGTCACAAAGATCACATCAACTGGGTTGTCCTTAGCACGCAAACTCTTGATTAGATTGAGCCCAGTGCCATCTGGGAGGAAATTGTCTAAGATAAGCAAAGTTGGCTTTAGATGATTAATCATCATTCTTGCATCGGCGATTGTCGGGGCGATCCCGACCACCTCATAGGGATAGAGCTTTGAGATGTGCTCTGACAACAGACTCGACATCTCCTTGATGTCTTCCACGATGAGAACCTTTACTTTAAACATATAACAATCTCATTCCATTCAAATCATTATTCTATTTAAGGTTACTACAATAACTCATGCGTAACATTGAGCGCTCTCGCAATTAATTCAATTTGGTCAAACCTTTGAAACCCTGTTGTCCTTAATATTTTTGTTTATTAACACCAGTTAACTACTTTTGTGCCTCGATATCCTGAGCTATCGGTCAAAGATTCAAATGTTGCACTCAAATAAAATAATCAACGTACCCCGAACAAGAGAATAACCACATGATAGTTATCAATATTTCTGATGAAACCGTCACTGACACTGCAAGAAACAACTGGCTAAAATATTGGCAGCATTTTTCCGATGAGGAGTACCACTTTTGCTCAGAGGCGAACTGCACCGCTAAGCACCAACATGGGGTTTTGGTTAAGCACAAGCTACCCGATAACCAAAACCGCCTCCTTGTTGTCCCGTTATGTAAAGAGCACAGCTACGGCTTCAAGAGCCAGCTCGAGTTGGACGAGCGAGTTCCCGTCGTGCATGCAGATATGAGTTTGTAGGGATCTTGGGACAAGAGCAATAAAGTCTTTTATTGCTCTTTTTTTGTTTAGATGATTTCTTGAGAAAAGGTCAAGACTGTAGAGCCATTCACTTTGACATTATTTGTCGCCAACATTTCTATCTGTTCTGACTGCCAAACATCTGAATAATAGGCCATTATATGTACTCTATCACCACGCTGAATATAGTTATCCTCTCCCCAAGCAGAATAATTCGGTGCTCCCGTGTACAACAATAACTCATCCGGCATTCCAGATCGTTCAAATTCTGGTAGGATCTGTTCGTATATTCCGTCATCTTGCTGGTTATTTATTTTATTTACCACCCATTTGATCAATTCACGATTAAATAACTTAGTATTCGCACAGCTCACACTTGGTGTTGCACAGTGTATTTTACCGTCTCGCTCGATATATGAGACTATATTTATATTTCCAGCGGAATTTTCATCAGTGAACGAGGACTCTTTCCACCATGAGTGGTTGATTCCCTTAGATTTATTGCCCCATGCTTTGCGAGCACTGATCTTAGTTGCCCCTTCAAGTGTGCGAATAGTGTAGTCATTGCCAATTGTCATGGCTAGCGGCACTAAATCAACCACTTCCCCCCTTTCATAGACCACTTTACAGCGCACCACAAACTCCGGCTCGATATCTACATCACTGCCCTGTGGAGGGTAAACCGCCACACTCTCTGAGGTTAGTGTCTCAGCGTCTCGTTGATGAATCACGAAAACCCCATTTGGTAACGGATGTTCTTCTACGTTTTCCGCTCCGCTCGCATGGCCATAATAGTTACCAATAATTCCAATACAGATAGGTTTAGTCATAAGATTCCTTAAGTAAAAAGTCCCGCCAATGGCAAGGACTGTGTGAGCAAGATGACAGCTGACCACGCACCTCTTATGGTTGAGACTTTAGTGGACGTTAGGTTGTTGGGTATCGTTACCCTGTTTAGAAAAATTTGATTGATGACATAGATTAAGCTGCGCCAACAGCCAGGTTGCCGCGAGGAGATCTGCGCTGCCTCCGGGACTTAGGTTGCGTTCAACCAATGCCTTATCAAAGTCGACGATGTACTTCCTGACATACAGGCCATCGAATTTAACTCGGCCAAGCAGGCGTTTTGATTCCGCTTGAACAAAGCGCAACCCTGCAATACCGCCTCGGCTCACCAAGTTGGTATCGCTGTTGTTTGCCATAATCGAAAGCAGGGTTTTTGACATGGCTTGCTCTTCTGAAAAACTTCGCGTTATGCAATGCTCATAAATAGGTAAGCCATGCTCGAAAATGGTCGGATAGCCAAGCGCGGCCTCACCGCGGATCCCAGTCAATCCATAACGCTGAAACAGGCGCTCTCCAGCCGTTTTTGGTGGCGAAATGCTCGCTTTGAGGTCATCAGTCACTAAGTCTTGACAGCACTCGATGATCACCTTACGAATATTGTCACTATCAAAGGCTTGATGATTACCACTCAGCCAGCCGACGGCACCGCAAATCAGGCCTAAAGTGAAAATCATACCTTTGTGGGTATTGACGCCTAGAGTGGCAGTGAACATCGCATGCTCCGCCTCAAGGCCCACTTTGCGAAGGTGAGGCAGAAGATCCTTTTGAGGAAAGTTGGAGACTTCGATACCAGCGCGGACAAAGGTCTTCATAAATGGCCGCAAGGCGTTTGAGCTTTTGACAAAAGTATTAATGTCCATGTCCTTGTGGGCTCCGGGAGAGGCACAATCGACTAACCCCGGTTTGGGTGTTAAGTGCGCCTCAAGCATCATCGCGTGATACGCAAGGTTACCCACCAGTTCCGTAATATTCAGTCTCATCTGCCCATTAGGCAGAGACTGATAGAGGCTGCAGTCATCGAGCAGCCATCGAATCGAATTAGACGCTATCATTTATCATCTCGCACATTTTGTCTTTGAGTTGATCAAGGTGATGAGCGCGACTTCGTGCACACACCTTGGCTTCGGCATCACACAACAAACATTTGCGCCGTGCCAATCCCAAGGTCTCACGTGATATGCCCCTCCCTTGCTTATCCAATACATCGATATCAAACAGGCGGCCTAAAGGGTGTGTGTCCTCGATAGTGACCATCACTTCTTTTAGTGAGCGTGCACTGTCTACACCAACACAAACCAGCAATTCGAATCCCGTATCCAGTTCCAATCGCTGCACTTTGTACAGTGAAAAGTCGTGGATCTGACACGTCTCCAAGATGGCTAGGCAGCCTTGGTCGAACGCTTGCTGAGATATGTGATTGCGTTTCACATCCCCCGCCATGTTGATGGTGAAGCTGATCAGAGGTAGCGAGTACGACTCAAGCCACTCGTTTTGGCGCGCAGCGCGCGCCTCTCGGCTATTGAGAACTTGCTCCATTGTCACTTTAGGCCCGTTATACAAAGGCTACTCCTTAACTTGCTTGATCACATCAATCACCGAGCCGTCACGATAACGCACATAAGCCACCACGTTATCGTGATACTCAATCGCCTTAGGTTTACCTGTCATCAGTTCGGCGCGTTGCAATAATGCCTCGATATCCACCACATCGATACCAGCCTCCACCAAGCGCAAACGTACATCCTCACGAAACGGATTCACTGCGATGCCGTGATCAGTCACCAGCACATCAATCAATGAGCCTGGCGTGACAACATTTAACACCGATTCGACCACCGTCGGAATTCGGCCACGAACGAGCGGGGCAACGACCACAGTAAGATTGGCAGAAGACGCGGCATCGCTATGGCCACCAGAGGCGCCTCGAATAACCCCATCCGAGCCAGTGATGACATTAACGTTAAACTGCGTATCGATTTCTAATGCGCTGAGAATAACCACATCAAGCCGCTCCACCGCAGCGCCCTTAGATGATGGGTTGGCATATTGATTCGCAGAGATCTCAAGGTGGTTAGGATTACGTGATAATGAGTTGGCTGCATCTGCATCAAACGATTGCACATCCAACAACTTGGTGATCAAACCCTTCTCATGCATATCAACCATGGTGGAGGTGATCCCGCCGAGCGCAAAACTTGCCGTGACATTGTTTTTGACCATCTTGCTCTCAAGAAAACGGGTTACGGCTAAAGAGGCACCACCAGAGCCGGTTTGCATGGAAAACCCATCATAGAAGTAACCCGACTTTTCAATCATATCGGCCGCTTTTCTCGCGATCAGTAACTCGCGAGGATTTTTCGTCATGCGCGTCGCGTCCCCGCCAATTTTTGATGGATCGCCGACCTCTGTAACTTGCACAACGGCATCAACACAATCTTGGGCAATCGACGCTGGCGAGTTTGGATAAGCCACCAACTCTTCGGTGAGTACAATGACATAGCCGGCATGCTCTGCATCGACCTTAGCATACCCAAGCGAGCCACAGCGTGAGCGCCCTGTGGTTGCATTCGCATTGCCAAACTCATCACACGTCGGCACACCGACAAACGCCAGATCGATTTTTAGCTCGCCCGTTTCAAGCAAGTGCACTCGACCACCATGAGAGTGGATCTGCACTGGTTCAGACATGAGTCCGCGCGAGATAGCTTCAGCTAACTCACCGCGCAGACCTGAGGTATATATCTTACTCACGACGCCAGATTGAATGTGCCCAACCATAGGAGAGTGAATAGCGGCCAGTGAGCTCGAGGCTAAAGTAAGATTTTTAAAGCCCATTTTCGCAATTACATCCATCACCATATTGATGGCTTTATCGCCACCGCGAAACGAGTGGTGAAAAGAGATAGTCATACCGTCTTGAAGGCCAGACGCTTTAATCGCTTGCTCGAGCGTATCGTAAACCTTGCGACTCGCCTTTAAATCCGGTTTGAGTAGGTACTTGGTCAGCTCATGCGCATCAACAAATGGTCGCATATTGTTATGCTCACCACTTGGGATAGAGACTTCTCGGTTTAGTGCATTAGTAAATTTTGTCATGATGGTCCCTACTCCTTGATTCCCGTTTCGGCGCGCTGCAGCGTCCATTTTGCCCGCTCAATAATTGGGCCATCGACCATTTTTCCGTTCAGTGATGCCACGCCTGAGCCTTGGGCTTCGGCTTCCTCGGCCGCTTCAATCACGGCTAATGCGTGATCGACCTCCTTCTGAGAAGGAGCAAAGACATTGTGTAACATTTCAATCTGACGCGGGTTGATCAGCGACTTACCATCAAAGCCCAGTGATTTAATTAACTCGGCCTCGTTAAGAAATCCCGTTTCGTTGTTAGCATCGGAATACACGGTATCAAACGCCATGATCCCAGCCGCCCTTGCCGCTTGCAAAATCGAACAACGCGCAAACAGCAACTCGGTCCCTTCTGGCGTGCGCTGGGTACGCAAGTCGCGAACATAATCTTCCGCGCCCAACGCAATACCAATCAGCCTTGTCGAGGCCGTCGCTATCTCTACCGCATTGTTGATCCCCATTGCAGACTCGATAGCCGCAAGCATCTTGGTACTACCAGGATCAATACCAAATTCCTGCTCAGCCTCGCCAATCAGAGCATCCATCTCCATCACATCATTGGCCGTATCCGTTTTTGCCAAACGCACAGCATTGACGCCCGCTTTAACCACCGCCTTGACATCATCTCGACCATACTTGCTATCGAGGCCATTAACACGAACGATGGTCTCAATATCTTCATAAAAAGGATGTTGCAGAGCGTTGTAAACCAACATGCGTGCAGTATCTTTCTCGCGGATCGATACCGAGTCCTCAAGATCAAACATGATCGCATCTGGGCTATAGATAAAAGAATTGCTCAGCATAGCGGCATTAGAGCCGGGAACGAACAGCATACTACGACGTAACTTAGTCATTATAGGCTCCCCCAGATCATATCTTCTGTTTTCGCGGCGCGCATAACTGCAGCCTGAACGCGAGCCCGAATAACGCAATCTAGGGCTCCTTTATCATTGACTACCACGTACGCGGATTGAACACCCAACTCATCAACCGTTTGCGTCACAACCTGACGGATCAGGTGATCAAACTGCTTCTCGACGGAGCTGGTAATTTCGATTTCTAGAACATTGTCGTCTGAGGGCATAACCTCAACCAAAAGGTCACTGGACTCCAAGGTTCCAGCATAGGCTCGCTGGATAATTATCATGTATCGTCCTCATGAATCTCGCTTTAGATAAAACAAAAATGATTCGAGGTGGCAAAGATGAGCATTGCCAAGTCGTTTGAGTTAATTGTCGCGAAAGCAAGATGTGAGATTGGCGATAGCAATCAAGTTTCTATTCAGGCTAAAAAATATTAATGGTTTTAATGGTGAAAAAGGGAAGAGAAGTAAGAGTGGTTAGCTAGTGGCGATCCTTCGCTTGTGCGCGGGCAGACTGACAAATGAAGCTAAGGCTTAAATAGACGTTAAGCCATAGAGTTCGGTGTATAGCCCAAGCTCAACAATGTTATATGGTAGGAGTCAACGTTGCGCTCGAGCTTAAGATAAAGACTGGAAATCCTAGAAGCAATATGTGTAGCGATGCAAATCCATCGCCACACAGTTGATAACAATTACCCTACTAGGAGTTTAGAAACTAAACTAGTTGCCTACTGCAATTGGCACGCCAAGCGCACGCAAATCCGTCTCGCCGACAATCGTTTGTGGCACCGCACCTTTTGAGCGACTGTAAAGCACTTGCTCGTTATCAAGTCTCTGCTTCTCTAAAATCTCAGGGGTAAGTGACTTGGTGAGCTCAAGGTTCGCCTCCGCCAGCAGTTTCAAGGCCGTTGCATCAGCCTGGGCTCGCAATTCGATCGCCTCTGCCTCGCCTTGTGCTTTGGCAATTTGTGCGGCTTTTTCTGCATTGGCCACCTCGGTTAGACGATAGGCCTCGGCATCTGCCTCTTCACGCTTTTGGTTGGCGACACCAATTGCATTTTGACGCTTGATTTCCGCCTCTGTTGCAGCAATTCGCTCTTGTGACTTTTTCTGCTCTTCGGCTTGAATACGCATTTGCGTATCGAGGATCTGCTGTGCAATTCGGGTATCAAACTCGATGTCTTGGATGAGAACCTCTTGGATATCAATACCCGTATCATCCAATGCTGCGATCAGTCGATTGCGTGTGTTTTCCTGCATGGTGGTGACATTATCTGATTGAGCCAGTCCGCGACTGTCTTTGATCTTACGGCCTTCATCACGAACGATTGAGCGCAGCTGCTGGCGCATCGTCTTATCGATGTACTCTTCCGAGGTACCATAGTTCTGCTTAATATAAGGCGTTCGATGCGCATCAATACGATAAAGGACTGTCACATTTCCGGTTGAGTTAAAACGGTCTTGGGTCGGAATGTTTAGGCCATTGACCTCATAGCGTGCATTTCGCGTGTCGTACGTATCAAAATTAGAAAACGGGTTAACTGGGAAGTAAATCCCTTCCCCATAATGGCTAGTGTTCACCGTACCAAATGTGGTTTCGACCTTTGCTGTACCCGCATCGACAATCACAAACGTGCGGTTAATCGCAAATAGCGCAATCGCAGCAACTACTGCAACTTTGACATTCACCTTCTTAACATCAAACTTCATTTATTTACCTTAACTCAATATATGAATAAAATCCGGATATTTTATCATATAGCGCAATGAATGTATTGCAGTTAAGCCAATAGGCAGAAGCTTATGCTATGTAAGAGTGCCAATCTGATTAATATGACTCGGAGTTGAGGTGAGGCTAACGAAGGATATTGATAAGCGCTTATCAAAGCACTATAGATATATTTATAAAGGAAGCCGTTGTTTCAACAACAATTTTAGCCAAGGGTGAAATTAAGAGTAGGAGCCGGAGATGAGTATTATCCAGACTAAGCGCTATCACCGGCTCCCGATTTTATATTAGTTTACTTGCTCTTCCTGTTTCCAAACACGCACGTACTTCACTTCCATGGTGGTTGGTAGGCCAGCCTCTTCAGCCGTCACATCTTTAGGGTAGAACTGGTTACAATCCCAGCGAGTGAAGGTCTCACCACGCATACCCATTGACAGCGCCACATTCATCTCTTTATGCCAGTAAAGGTTCTTCTTCTTACCGACTTCTTCACCATCAACATACCAAGTGATCTCTTCTGGCGTTACGTTAACCGCATAGATATGGAAATCCTCACGCGGGTCGAAGCCCAAGTTGTGCAGGTTCTGGTGCGTTTCTGGGTTTGGCTTAGGTCTTACCCACTGTGGCTTACCATCTTTTACGATAATGTTGTGTAGGTTGTGGTCACTGTGAGTGGCATCTTTTTCATCTTGTTGCAACTCAACTACATCGATCTCAGCGTACTGGATATCTCCCTCTTTTTTCAGCGCAGTATCGATATTACTGTAGATCCAAAATGCCGGTGAAACGCCTGGGTGTAGATGCGCGCCCTTCATTTTCGCTTCATAGTAACCATAAGTACCACTTGCTTTAGACTTCACCATGCCCGACTTGAAGTATAGTGGGAAGTCGTAAATGGTTTTCTCGTTACAACCATCTTCAAACTTACGCTTGTGCTCCTCATAAGAAGCGGTCAGTTTTAGTGTGCCATCTTCAACAATGGCGTTGTTCTTATCCCAAGTCCAAATTTGGAAAGGGTTAGGTTGGAAGTCCCACTTGCGAGTATCTTCGAACTCAAACTCATCCGAGCGATCTTCTTGAAGAACCCATTTCTCACCTGGTTTAGCGGTATGAGGTTGAACTTCTTCCTTAGCAACCGCTGCATTTGCAACTACACATGATGCGCCAATTAATACGGCGATCAAATTCTTTCTACAAAATAAACTACTGGTCATTTCCCTTTCCATCTCCATTGTCATGGTTAATAACTTAGAAAAACTCAGAGTAATAAAAGCCCTCTGGTTTATTTCTAATAACCCAGTTCAATTTACTTAATACCTTAGATATTAAGCACGGTACTATTGTTTTCAATTAAATACTCATCTCGAGTGATATAAAGCTTAACACTCTAAATAAGTTTTTTTGTGATCCAGATCTTTACGTGTGTTTTAGCAACAAAGGTCCCAGTATGCGGAATATTTTATTAACAATTATGACATTTAGATACATTTGGAAATTAATTGAAAACCCAATGAAGATACACTTGAGCAACAAAGATGAAAATCTAATAAAAACAACAATTTAAGTAACACTAACGAAAGGTGATTTACCCAAGCTTATCAACTAGGTAAGGCGCATGCCCCTTTAGAACCATTCAGAATTGTACGTCTTTTGTAATACATTACCATCGCCTAAAATTAGCGACATAGCTTGTGCAGTTAACACCTAAAACCAATATTTACGAGCTAACTTTATATTCAAATGGCCATAAACATGCAGCTTGAACAAGCAGAAAAACAACAACCACATTCAAAATCTCAATGTAAACTCTCGTTTCATCGTGGCGTTAGATTTACATATTAATTGGTAGTAAGGGGTTAATAGCTGGCAATACCTTTGGTCAATTCAAGGTTGTTTTACAACGTCGCTCTTCTTAGTGTTGTGATATATAAGATACTGTTCTATTGAAAAGTAGTAAGTCTTAATTCTTCCAGTAAGTACTGATTAGATCAATATCATCTTTTAAAACTTCTGAGTATGTCATATGTTATCAGTAATCAACGCCATAAGGCTCCTCTATCCAGCATTCTGATTGACTTTTGCCGTTTCTGAAGTTTTTACCAAAACGCAACCTAGGATCTTGTTCTTTGGTTTAGAGTCTAAACAAGCGTTGAGATTGCATATTACCTCAACACTTGCCGTGTCAAAACTAGGCAGACACTTATACTAAGTCCAGCTTATTTTTCAATCTGTATAGACCTTCCACAAAGTAGTAATCACCGTAGATCAATGAGCAGTCAATACCGAGTCCTTTAGGGTAGTTGAAGGTACCTCCAACCAAAATGCCCTGATTGGTATCATCCCCATATGTCCCGTAATGGTTGTACAGGCTTTGTAGAATGTTATTAGCCGCGGTGAGATAACGCTGACGTAACTCTTCGGTTGGTGCCAAATCTGATAGCAATACTAGACCGCTTGCAGCACACGCCCCTGCGGAGGTGTCTCTTGGTGTATTCGCATCAGTTGGCGCCCTGAAATCCCAATAAGGAACTGAGTCTTGATCCAGGTTTGCGATAAAAAAGTCGGCTGTTTTCATTGCCGCTTCAAGATAGCGTGGTTCTTTGGTGTATTGGTAGCTTAACGCAAAACCGTGTACCGCCCATGAAGCGCCGCGACTCCATGCAGAGTCCTCATTGTAGCCTTGACCACCGTGATATTGTTTTACTTTACCCGATAGGTAATCAAACTCGACCATATGTCTTACTGAGCCATCTTGACGAATAAACTCTTTTAATACGGTATCGGCATGTGCCATTGCGATAAGCTTGAATCGAGGTGCATCCAACTGCTCTGCCGCCCAATACAGGATCGGAAGGTTCATCATGCTATCAATAATACTCAGCCCCTTCGGGTCTGCATCGTTGACATCATTTTTATTCCAAGCAGTCAGAAAGCGGCCGTTGATGTTAAACCGACTCGCAAGATGACTAGCCGCTCTCAAAGCGCGAGTTCTAGATTGCTCATTGCCCAACAACTCATACTGCTTGATAGAGGTGAGTTGCCACATAAAACCGACATCGTGATGAATATTGACAAACTCATCCAACGCCCCGTCCATGGTCTCTTCACGCGCAATGGCGATCTCCTTGAAAGGTGCATAGTCTTCTTTCTCATGCAACAACCACAACAGACCCGGCCAGAAACCGACTACCCAGCCCCAAAGCCTATCGCTATCAGCGTAAATGCCATCTGATGTCATTGTAGGAAAACTAGCTGAGATGTCTTCGCTCGTGAATTTTACCTTCTCGAATGTATCAGCCCAGGCTTGCTCAACCCATAACATATTATTCTTCATTACATACCCTTATAAGTTAATCAAATTACTGCGAGCCCTGAATAGACGGCGCCTAATCCAGCAACAACACACAAGGTGAGTGAAACACTACGCACCCATTTGGCGGAAAGTCGCGGCAACGCATAAAGTGCTAACTTGTGGCCCAGATAGCCTGCTGGTATCAAAGGCAGTGCCAGCAACACATGTTTAATACTCATGTAGCCAATTGGGATCTGGATCAGCAGTGACAAAGCAGAACTCATTAAGAAGAACCCAGCTAAGTTTGCACGAATCTTATTGACTGCCTGATGCTGAAGGAGCAGTGCCATCGGCGGACCGCCGATACCTGAACTTGTTCCTAGAAAGCCAGAAAAGAAGCCAGCCAACATTAATCGTCTCGGAGTTACCTCTAATTTTATTGGTAATAAGCTAGCGCCTACCGCAATAAGGACAGTCGACCCCAGTAACACTGAGAGCTGAGCTACATCAATAAAGTATAGGATCGCAGCCCCAACACAACTGCCTGGCAGCAAACCTACCGTGCTTTTTTGTAGACCTTTGAGTGATATCTGTGTGCGATATTTATAGGTGTTAATTGACGCGATAAACAATCCGACAATGATGATTGGTCCTGGTATGTAATCCGGTGATATGTACAACAATAGTGGCGAGGCGACGATTGCCATGCCAAAGCCAGTAGCAGTTTGAATGAATGCTCCTATGAATATCAGAGACATAGCTAGTAGGACTGTAATATCTATCAAATTATCATACCTTGTCAGTTAATAGCTCAGACTGGATGTGCCAGAACTACACTCTTGCTGGAAACGATACGTCAAATTAATTAAACCACCGTTTCATCAAAGATCGTATTGTATTGATGTGTGACAAAATGTCGATAGGTTTTTGTAGCTGTCTCCTGTTCGCTCTCAGAGCTACTGCGCTGAGAAATCTGGTGACAAAAGTGACAAATTTTTGGATCAACAAAGCGTGAGGCTTTGACAAAGATGATTGAACTTTGGAAATCTTTTGCTCTTGAGTGGCACGAGGCTTTCACTTCGATTACGAGAGTAGAGACTAAGTGAAACTTAAATTCTAGATATGATAAAACACGCATTTAAGCGCTAATTTTTTTTAAGAAGTGCTTGCTTTAGGGAAGCTTGGAGCGTGCAGCGGGAATCGAACCCGCATCATCAGCTTGGAAGGCTGAGGTAATAGCCATTATACGATGCACGCATCATCGTGGGACGAGAGTTAATATGCCACACTGGGGAGAAAAGAAAAGCACTATTTTGGCCTTTGAGCGCCAACTGGGCATCTTTTGCTCATTTAGGGTGATTTTCATTCTAGGTGGTTGTTCTATCTGAAAAAACTGCGATATAGATCGCATTTTTCTCAGTTTAATTCTGCGTGCAAAAACAGAGCTTTTTCTGTACTTTGATTCAAGAGTGTTTAACATTACGTAAACAATACTAATTATCACTTGCTCAACAAAGGTCACTATGAAAATCATTAGAATCATCCTTGGGAAACTGATTTTACTTCTAAATTTTATCTTTCGGCCCAGCGGCGTAAAACGCAGCGCTCAGGCGCAGCAACTTGCCGATCAAAAAGCCAACGACCTGACTCTATATCAGTTCGAGGCCTGCCCCTTTTGTGTCAAAGTTCGACGTGAGATGAAACGTCAATCGATTGATATTGCCCTAAAAGACGCCAAAAATGATCCGATTGCTCGAGAAGAGCTTCTCAGTGGCGGTGGACAGATTAAGGTACCTTGCCTGCGCATTGAGCAAAATGGTGAGCAGACTTGGATGTATGAGTCTTCTGATATCGTTGCCTATTTGCAACAAGAGTTTGCGTAACGCTTTAGGAGTAACCGTGCAGACAAACTGGCGGAGCGAAAAGCCCCGCCAAGTGTGGATTACACGACACCCACCTTTTGTTTAACCTGTTGGTCGCGCACCGCGGTTTCGAAAAAGCTGCTGATCCAATGAAGGATTAGTGAGGAATCCTGTGGTTTACTAGCTTCAGCGAGTGCTGATTGGCACTGCCCAGGTCTTAACAGGTGCTCTCGCTGCCTGGTTAACGCCTGAGTAAAGCTCGAAGAAAATTCTGGGTGGCCCTGAATAGTCATCACGTGATTGTCTTTAACCAGCATAAAGTTCGGACAAAAGTCATTGCGAGCGGCCACCTTCATTCCACTTGGCGCAATCACCACTTGATCCTGATGACTAACCAGTACTCTTGCGCTGTCGACCCCAAGCTTCATCCAGCGCTTTTGCCTGATGATATTGACCTCATAGCTACCAATTCCCCAGCCTTTGGTTGATTTTTCAACCCGTCCGCCGAGAGCACGCGCGATCAACTGATGACCGAAGCAAATTCCAACCAGTGGCTTACGCTGCGCTTCACACCGCACTACCCAATCCATCAGGTTGGTGATCCATGCATCGTTGTCATAGGCGTTATGCACACTTCCGGTCAGAATAAAGCCAAAACACTCATCTAGGTCCGGCAGCTCGCCTGCATATGCATCATAATTGATGAATTCTAGCGTTGGCTTTATCTCACCCAGTGAAAGCTCGATCATCTGTGCATACTGACCATAAGTCTTGGCTAACTCACTGTCGACATAGCCACAGGTTAAAATCCCTATCTTCATCCGTCCTCACTCCTTGTCAGGCTCTTATTCGTCCACTCTCTACAACGTCCATTTAACTCTGTTTATATACACTATCAATTATAGACCAAGTAGTTATAAGTACCTGATCACTCACAAATATAACGTCTTCATCCGAACTAGGCAAACCCAGGTTCCTCGCTTTTTCAGGCTTGGTTGAGCTCGAATAATCGCTGATTCCACTGGCACTCTTAAGCCTTGATTATTTGTAAACGATCTGGTGACCATTTAGACACCCAAAGATAGAAGTCAAAAATACCCAATCCAAGCTCTAATTAGTGTTTTATTAAATTTGCTGAACAAGGTGACGAATCAAAATGTGATATTAGTTCGATTTTTATGAAAAATAGTGTAACTCGATCTACATCCCACTTTTAAAATGTTCTCTCGCATGTGGTTTATTTTAAAAATATTACCGGTAACATGTTACGCGTAATATCACTAATTGAAGCCCTAAAATTGATATTTCACCAATAGAGCTCAGTAAAAATAGCGCTTAGTTTGCTGAGAAGTCGAATGGAGATTAATGACTCATATTGGTGACCGAGCAGCTCGGACGGCTCAAATCCGTTGTTGGCCTGGGGAGATGGTACGCCATTGGTCACAGGGCTATAAATTCAATCAGTGCACTTTATTAGAACGTATTGGCATTTGAATAAAGCCAATCAAAAAGCATTTTGGGGAGTTGGGTGCTAAGGCCATCTAACGCTGTTACCCCACACTAGCAGGAGTAAGAAAATGTCGAAAGATTACAGCGCTGTCGCTCGCACAGTGGTGGACAAACTGGGCGGGGCAAGCAACGTGGTTGCTCTGACTCATTGTATGACTCGTTTACGCTTTGTACTGAAAGACGAAGCCAAAGTTAATGCCGCCGCCCTAAAGGGAATTAATGGTGTCATGGGAGTCGTACACAACGGCGACAAGTGTCAGGTGATCATCGGCAATAATGTCGCTTATGCGTACAAAGAAGTGATGAAGCTGTGTAACCTTGATGGTGCCGTTGAGGATGATACGCCGGCACCAAAAGTCAAACTGACGCCAAAAGTGATTGGAGCGAAGATGCTCGACGCATTGGTTGGCACCATGTCACCGCTGATCCCTGCCATTATTGGTGGCTCAATGGTCAAACTGGCGGCAATGCTCCTTTTGATGTTCAACATTTACGAAGCCGACCACTCAACGATTATTTTACTTAACACCATTGGTGACGGCGCATTCTTCTTCCTGCCGATCATGGTTGCGGCGTCAGCTTCGATCAAGTTTAAAACCAACATGTCACTGGCAATTGGTATCGCCGGTGTTTTGGTTCACCCCAACTTTATTGATTTGATGGCACAGGCTGCTGAAGGCACCGAAGTGGATCTGTTTGGTATCCCGGTCACTTCAGTTCGCTATACTTATACCGTAATCCCGGTGCTGATCATGACCTGGATCCAGTCCTACATCGAGCGTTGGGTGGAT
This sequence comes from Vibrio glycogenivorans, assembly GCF_051660965.1. Taxonomy (NCBI): domain Bacteria; kingdom Pseudomonadati; phylum Pseudomonadota; class Gammaproteobacteria; order Vibrionales; family Vibrionaceae; genus Vibrio; species Vibrio glycogenivorans. Next base: position 388,741 of record NZ_JBPVIS010000003.1, read on the forward strand.
AGCATTACCCCACCGGTAACCAAGAACTTCCTCAAACCAATGCTGATTGTGTTGCTTGCAGCGCCGGTTGGTATCCTGTTCGTGGGTCCTATGGGCATCTGGATTGGTACCGCTATCTCGACCTTGGTTTACACTATTCACGGCACCCTAGGCTGGCTAGCGGTTGCCATCATGGGCGCACTGTGGCCACTACTAGTACTGACCGGTATGCACCGCGTCTTTACCCCAACCATCATTCAAACTATCGCTGAAACCGGCACTGAGGGGATGGTAATGCCGTCTGAAATTGGTGCGAACATCGGCATGGGTGGCGCTTGTCTTGCAGTAGCGTGGAAAACTAAAAATATTGCCTTGAAGCAAACCTCAATGGCCGCAGGTGCTTCGGCGCTGATGGCGGGTATTTCTGAGCCAGCTCTTTACGGCGTACTGGTCCGCCTTAAGCGTCCACTGATTGCCACTCTTATTACCGGTTTCATCGTCGGTGGTCTAGCGGGTATGGCCGGTATTGCAAGTCACTCGATGGCGGCACCTAGCCTGTTTACCAGCGTCCAATTTATCGACGTTAACGACCCAATGAGCTTGGTTTGGGTACTTGGCTTGATGGCGCTATCGGTAGTGTTGTCGTTTGTTCTGACGCTGATGCTTGGCTTTGACGATATTCCAAATGAGGAAGACGCCAAATCAACAGCAAGCAAATCGTCAGCAAAACAAGATGATAAAGAGCTTGGCGCAACGGCACCCGCCAAAGCCTAGTAGCTCAAACAAGACCAAAGAATAAATATACAGCCACCTCTATAGAGGTGGCTTAAACACAGATAGAGGTAAACCATGTCTGAAACAAGATTTCCTGATGGCTTTCTTTGGGGTGGCGCGATTGCGGCAAACCAATCTGAGGGCGCTTACCGTGAAGGCGGTAAAGGACTAACCACAGTTGATATGATCCCTTATGGCGTCAACCGCATGCCAATCAAGCTCGGTCAGGTTGATAGCGTTGAGCTAGACAACAGTGAGTTCTACCCAAGCCACAATGCGATCGACTTTTACCATCGCTATAAGGAAGACATTGCACTGCTAGCCGAGATGGGCTTTAAAGTCTTTCGTATGTCAATCGCTTGGGCGCGTATCTTCCCTAATGGTGACGAAGAAACGCCAAACCAAGCCGGTATCGATTTCTACCTCGACGTGTTTAAAGAGTGTAAGAAGTACGGCATTGAGCCACTGGTGACCCTGTGTCACTTTGATGTGCCAATGCACCTAGTCAACGAATATGGCTCATGGCGCAATCGCAAGATGATCAGCTTCTTCGAGCGCTACGCCCGAACCTGTTTTGAGGCCTTTGATGGCCTGGTTAAGCACTGGCTGACCTTCAATGAGATCAACATTCTGCTCGCTAGCCCATTCTCTGGCGCAGGTCTGCTGTTCCAAGAAGGCGAGAATCACGATCAGGTTAAGTACCAAGCCGCACACCATGAGTTGGTTGCCAGCGCGTTGGTGACCAAAATCGCGCATGAGATCAACCCAGAGAACCAAGTAGGCTGTATGTTGGCCGGCGGTAACTTCTACCCATACTCATGCAAGCCAGAAGATGTGTTTACTGCGATGCAAAAAGATCGCGAAAACCTATTCTTTATCGATGTGCAATCTCGCGGCTACTACCCGTCTTACGCCCAAAAAGTATTTGACGACAAAGGCGTTAAGCTTGAGATCGAGCCTGAAGATCATGAGATCCTCAAAAACACCGTCGATTTTATCTCGTTTAGTTACTACGCCTCTCGCTGCGCTTCAGCCGATATGAATGAGGGCAACACCAGTGCTGCTAATGTGGTGAAATCGATCAAAAACCCACACCTCGACGCCAGTGATTGGGGCTGGGTGATTGATCCGCTAGGTCTGCGTATCACCATGAACACCCTATTTGATCGTTACCAAAAGCCGCTGTTCTTGGTTGAGAACGGGCTGGGTGCGAAAGATACGCCAGATGCAAACGGCGAGATTAACGATGATTATCGTATCGATTATTTGCGCGCACATGTTGAAGCGATGAGTGATGCGATTGCCGATGGTGTGCCTTTGATGGGTTATACACCGTGGGGCTGTATCGACTTAGTCGCGGCCTCAACCGGTGAAATGAGCAAGCGTTATGGCTTTATCTATGTAGATCGCGATAACGCAGGCAACGGTAGCTTGGATCGTACCCCCAAGAAATCCTTCTACTGGTATAAAAAAGTCATTGAAAGCAATGGCGAGAAATTAGACTAGCTCCACTCTATTCTCAATCAGAAATATCCTGATGCCGATAAGTATTTCTTATCGGCTTTTTTTTGCTTGATTTACTTTAAGTGGGTGCGTTTACTGATCGCATAATGATCACAATGATTAAAACGGGCAAACTCCTCTAACGCTTTAGCCAAGGCTTGCTCAAAATCATCGGGATTGATAAGTGATGGCTCGATAAATAGATGGCTGACCTCCAATCGTGCTTGTTTCCGATGTGCTTTGCAGTCGATTCGAGCGACCAATCGCCCATCCCACAAAACCGGTAAACAAAAATAACCATACTGCCTTTTGTTCGCTGGCACATAACACTCAAGAAGGTAATCAAAGCAAAATAGATCTCTTAGCCTATTGCGCTGAATAATGAAATTATCGAAGGGTGAGAGAATTTTTACCGCCTTACGCGCAAGCCGTCTCTCAAGAAATTGGAGTGAGTCGGGTAGTAGGTAATATACCTCATGATTGACCGACACTGGCATTACCTCATGACTTTCAATCATCTCATTCAGAGCGACTTGAACATCCGATTTCACGCCTTTAAGCAGATAAACCATCTCTGCTAGCCTTGCAAGGCCCTGCGTTTTGAGGGTATTGATAATCAAAAATCGGGCATGCTCTTGTGCACTGGGAACCGAGTTGTCGATATCACTCGGCAACACGCGCTCAGTCAGGTCATAGACTTTGTGAAAATTGCGCCGCTCACTGATCATCAAGTCGCCCTGCATGTAGAGCATCTCAAGCGCCTGTTTGGTTGGCCGACTCTCCCACCCCGTTTTCTTGATCACCCTGGATTCAAAATCCTTGGCCATCAACGGCCCATCAGCGCGAATCCGGCTAAGCAGCTGCGACATCAACTTGTGATCTTTTTTAAACCAATGCCCCTGCTTATCTGATTGAATCGCGTGTTTTCTTGGCAGTGAAAAGCGAAAGTCTCGCATTGTCAGATAAGAGGCCGCATGAGACCAATACTCAAACACTCGCCTTTCTTGCACCATGCGATCGAGGTGAGTCAGTTGATAAGCAGGGTTACGACTCCATAAGGTATGATGATGGGCACGCTGAACGACCGAGATGGTATCAATCTGTACGTAGCCCAAATTATCCATCACCTGGACTGTTTTTTGATAGCTGGTGCCTTTTAAGCTTGATGACGGAAGTCCCTGTGCGAGTAGGGCAAGCTTTTGTGCTTGCGGTAATGAGAGAGATTCCATCTTGCCCTCGGTCGATGACGGTCAAAGTGCGTGGGTAAAGTGTAAGCTTAGTCAGATGCCAGCATTTGATACAAAGATGAGAATATTTGAGGGGTTATTTCTTCTTCCCCTGCTCCACCAGCTTTTCATGCCATGCGTTGTTGCCGTCTTTCTTGCTCACATCGTACTCGGCGCAAAACTGTGAAATCGTCATGTTGTTGTCACCAGTGGCCAGCTTCAACGCTAGTTCCACGCGCTGCAAGCGCCCTTGCAGGCGTAAGATCTGTCCCGCTTGAGGGCTTTTTTCTTTTGCGTACTTCAGCGCTGCATGTTTGCGCTCGGCAGCCCCTGCTCGGCGATCCGCTTCACCAAGAAGGTGTTTTAGCTGGGCCACGCTTTTCCCTCTCTTAAAAGCCGGCTCGATCAACTCAACACACTCTTCAAAAGTAGGCTCTTCAGTATAGGGATCGATCTTATGAGCGAGTTGACGCATCCACTCGAGTGCACGTTGTTCATCTGACATAATGACGCCCTTGCAATTAAAAAAAGTCCTTATACCACAGTCTACTAGTTAACAGCTAGAGAGTAAGTGCAGGTTCATCACACCCGCGCCTTTTATGCGACAGAAAAAAGGCGGTCAACTGGGTTAACCGCCGTGAAAAGCTATTCAATCTTGCTCAAGCATAGGTTAGTTTGTCGGTGCCCACACTCGGTAATTCACTGTCACATCTTCCGGTGCATAGATCACCAAAGGAATTTTTGAGTTGTAATTGTAAAGCTCGCCACGCCCCGCAAACACCTCACGCTCGACCACTTCGGTGTTATCACATGCCATCATGGTTGATGCTACACCGGTATCAGCTGAAACCTTGTAGTAGCTGTATCCCCAGCCTTGAACTGTGCCTTTGTCGATACTGCTTGCCAGCGCAAGGCGGTTGCACGTATCTGTTGTTTCAACGGTTTTGCTTACAACAATTTCAATCAGGCGATCAGTTTCTTGTTCGAACTGCTCGAGCACAAAGGTATGTTTCACCAGACCATCAATCTGCTCTGGATACATGTGGTCAACAGGCTTGTCATTACTAAAGGCAGTCGCTGACAGAAGAAGCGTGGTAATACCTACCATTGATTTTTTGAACATAGTTTGTCCTTTTGATTATTGTTGTGAATGCGAACACTCACTTTTTTAAGTACATCGAGCGCGGATTATACACGCGCTACTTAATAACAGTTACACATAGGACAAACGGTTTTCGTTAAAGTTGCGTAGCCAATGTCAGGCTTTTGTCAACGATAAAGGCATTATGCCAAGATGGCCCGAATGGTATAAGAGACAAGCAACAAACACCCGACACTGGCGATCCAAATACCAATAAACCACAGTAGTTTTCGCATTGTTCTGTTCATTATCAGTGATACCCCTCTCCGTGCTTAAGCTTGCCGCGAAATACCCAGTAAGAGTAGGCGGTATAAGCGATGATCACTGGTAGCAAAATCGCCGCACCGACAAGCAGGAACTTGAGGCTCGAGTCCGGGCCCGCGGTCTGTTGGTAAGTCAAGGCAAAAGGAACCAAATAGGGATAAGTACTCACGCCAAAGCCCAAGGAAGAGATAACAAACAAGCCTATGCCGTAAAGGTAGGCGCGCAGGGGCTTGTGCTCGGTTAGCGCAGAGAATAGCTTCCAGATACACAGGCCAGCAGCAATTGGGATTAGCACGAATAAGACAATATTGGGAAAGCTAAACCAACGCTGCAGCACTAGCTCATTGCTTATCGGTAGCCAAAGGCTGACAAATACCACGCACCCCACCATAGCGAGCCCCCAGCGCTTGGCTATCGCATAGTAGCGTCCAACCAAATCATCGGGCAGCTTCATAATAAGCCAACAAGCGCCAAGCAAGGTATAAGCACACATAAGCCCAAGGGCGCAGAAGACACTGAATGGTGTCAACCAATCAAACCAACTGCCTGAGAACGCCCGCCCCTCAACCGAGATTCCCTGCAGCATAGTGCCTAGCATCACGCCTTGCATCAAGGTTGCCATCAAGGAGCCAAAGAAAAACGCCCCATCCCAAAGAAACTTGCCGCGCTTGGTGCGAAAGCGATACTCAAACGACACACCGCGCAGAATAAGACCGAGCAACATTATGATCAGCGGCGCGTAAAGCGCTGGCATCAGTACCGCGTAGGCAAGCGGAAAGACCGCAAACAGCCCGCCACCACCTAGGACTAGCCAGGTTTCATTGCCATCCCATACAGGGGCAACACTGTTCATCATCATGTCACGTTCGTTGTCACTGTGGGCACTGGGAAATAGAATTCCGATGCCGAGATCAAAGCCATCAAGCACGACGTAAATCAATACCGCTAATCCAATCAAACCATACCAAATCAATGCATAATCCATATCGGACTCCTTTACGGTAAATGGTTGGAGTGAGTGACCACTGGCGCGTCACTGCCATCGGGTAAACGTGCGTCCAAGGACTGCTCGTATTTCGAGGGTGATTTTTTCATTAGCCGCAGCAGATAGAAAAAGCCGCAGCCAAAAACAATAAAATACACCACGATAAACGCGGTTAAGGACACGCTTATCGCAGCAGCATCAATCGGTGATGCAGAATCGGTGGTAGTCAGTAGTCCGTACACGGTGTACGGCTGTCGCCCGACCTCGGTCGTCACCCAACCTGCCAACACGGCAATAAAGCCGGCAGGTCCGAAGGCGGTGCAGAGTCGCAAGAACCATGGCTTTTCAAAGAGTTGGCTTTTTTTACGTAGCCACAAGCTATACAGCCCAATTGCTAGCATGGCAAAGCCGATGCCAACCATGATTCTAAAGCTCCAGAACACGATGCTAACCGGCGGGTGCTGCTCTGGTGGAAACGCATCCAACCCCTGGACGGTACCGTTGAGATCGTGCGTCAGGATCAGACTACCAAGCTTGGGGATTTCTATCGCATAGTCGACTCTCTGCTCCTGCTCATTAGGCAAGCCGAACAGTATCAAGGGCGCACCCTGGTGAGTCTCAAAGTGGCCCTCCATCGCAGCGACTTTAGCTGGCTGGTGCTCTAGGGTGTTAAGTCCATGCATATCACCAGCAATGATTTGCAAGGGAGTCACAATCGCCGCCATCCACATCGCCATCGAGAACATGGTTCTTGCTAGAGGGTTTTTGGGCGTCTTAAGCAGATGATAAGCCCCCACCGCCGCGACCACGAACGCCGTGGTCAGATAAGCGGCGAACAACATGTGTACTAAGCGGTACGGAAATGATGGATTGAACACAATCTCAAACCAGTCTTCGGGAACGAACTGACCCGCCTCGTTGATCGAATAGCCGGCTGGGGTCTGCATCCAGCTGTTGACTGACAATATCCAAAACGCAGAGAGGAAGGTGCCGAACGCAACCACACAAGTCGAGGCAAAGTGGATCTTCTTACCAACTCGCTCCATGCCAAATAACATCACGCCAAGGAACCCTGCCTCGAGGAAAAAGGCTGTGAACACCTCGTAGCCCATCAGCGGGCCAAGCACTGGACCCGTTTTATCGGCAAACACGCTCCAGTTGGTGCCAAATTGGTAGCTGAGCACGATGCCACTGACCACCCCCATACCGAAGCTGATGGCAAAGATTTTAAGCCAATACTTGTAAAGCTGAATGTATTTATCTTGACCGGTTTTCAGCCACAAGCCTTCAAGCACAGCTAAATAGCTAGCAAGCCCGATGGTAAAAGCAGGAAAAATGATGTGAAAAGAGACAGTAAAAGCAAACTGAAACCGAGCCAGATCGATTGCGAGTGTGTCCATTGGGCATACCTCAGTGGTCGCGACCTAGTTTATACGCGCTAAGCAGAGACTTTGTTCAAACACAATTACCTGTATCGACCAAGTGCAATCTGAACTAACCCTATCTCTTCGATAGCAACATCAAAATGCTGACCAACCGAAAACCGTCGAGCAATTGCAATGCGAAAGCAAGCTGGGTAATTTTTAAGCAAAGCGAAATCCAATCGGCATAAAACGTTAACCTATTTGACATTTTCCCCACATCCAAGTGCAACAAAGCGCGTAGAGAATAGCCTTAAACGAAACAAACGAACCCTCGTTAGAAACTCACATTGAGAATGATATAAGGAAAGAACCATGAACAAGCTAATGCTAGCAGGATTGCTATCAGCGACGATTTCCAGCACAGCGTTTGCTGCCACTGAGATCACGTTTTGGCACGCGATGGGCGGTCAACTGGGTGATACAGTGAATCAGATCGCAAGCGACTTCAATGCTTCACAAGATGACTACAAGATCACCCCTATCTACAAGGGTGAGTACACTGAAACGCTAACGGCTGGTATCGCAGCTTTCCGCGCGGGTGAAGCGCCGAACATTCTGCAAGTGTTTGACGCAGGCGCAGCGACAATCATGAATGCGCCAGGCGTGGCCAAGCCAGTGCAAGATATCTTGGTCGAGTCAGGTTATGACTTCAATGCAGAGAACTACCTAGCGGGCGTGCGTAACTTCTACGCGGACAATCAAGGCAAAATGGTCGGTATGCCGTTCAACAGCTCAACGCCAGTGCTTTACTTTAACAAAGACATTCTCGATGAGGTCGGCGTTGAAGCGCCAAAGACTTACGAAGATCTAGAGGTGGTTGCTGCGAAACTGAAAGCGGCTGGCTACGCGACCTTCTCGCAATCTTTGACACCGTGGATCATGTTTGAGAACTTCAAGTCTCGCCATAACCTACCACTCTCAGACAAGCAAAACGGCTACGAGGGCCTCCCAACTGAGATCCACTTTGGTACCGAAGACATGCAGATGCACGTCAGTAAGCTTAAAGAGTGGTCAGATAAGGGCTACTACAAGTACTACGGCAGTGACTGGGATTCTAACCAAACCCCATTTGAGCGCCAAGACGTCGCAATGTGGATGGGGTCATCAGGCTCTTTCGGCGGTCTGCGTAACCGCGTTGAGTTTGAGATGGGCACCACCTACCTGCCTTATTGGGAATCCGTTGCTGAGCAAGGTAGCCACACCTTTATCGGTGGTGCAGCGCTGTTCGCACTTAACGGTCACGATAAGAAGCAAGACGATGCCGTTGCGGCCTTCTTTGCTTACCTGACCGAGCCAGAGACGCAGATGTACTGGCACAAGACAACCGGCTACGTTCCTGTCACCAACGCCGCCTACGATCTGACTAAAAAATCTGGCTACTACAACGAAGCGCCTGATGCCGAAGTTGGCGTTCTCCAGCTAAGCCTTCCTGAGGGTGAGTGGACGAAGGGTTACCGCCTTGGTTTCTACCCACAAATTCGCGAAATCATGCACCGCGAGTTCGACAACATTTTCGCTGGCCAATCGTCTGTTGAAGACAGCCTGAAGAAAGTGGATGTTGAGAGTGCCCGCCTACTGCAACGCTTTGCGCGTACAGTGAAGTAATCGCACGGCTTATCTTCGCCCTCACCTCGGTGAGGGCGCTTGTGTTTGTTCTCACATAGGAACATTAATGTGAATCGTCGACAACAATTCAGCCATAGCCCCTTGGCGTACCTATTGCTGGCTCCGCAGATTGCCATCATTGCGGTGTTTTTTATCTACCCAGCAGCGCAGGCCGTTTATCTCTCTTTTATGCTCGAAGACCCATGGGGTATGTCTTCGACTTTTGTCGGTCTGGAAAACTATCAAATGCTGCTCGAGTCGAGCGATTACCTCAACTCGGTGGTTTTCACCGTGCTGTTTGCCTTTACGGTTTCACTGCTCTCGCTGAGCATCGCTTTATTACTCGCCGTGAAAGCTGACACCGTACTGCACGGACAAGGCCCGTACAAGGTTACTCTGACTTGGGTCTACGCGGTGGCCCCAGCGGTTGCCGGGATCATGGGCGCATTCCTGTTTAATCCCCACTTTGGCACCCTGACCGAGCTGTTTGCCAAGATTGGCTGGAAGTTCAGTTTTCAAACCGACCCGTTTGATGCCACGCTGGCGCTGATCATGGTATCGGTGTGGAAGCAGGTCTCGGTTAACTTTATCTATTTCCTTGCCGGCCTGCAGTCGATCTCTTACGCCGTGCGTGAGGCCGCAATGCTTGATTGTGTTTCTGATCGCAAGCGCTTTTGGACCATCACCTTTCCACTCTTGGCGCCAACCGGCTTCTTCTTGCTGGTAATCAACTTAGTCTACGCCTTCTTCGATACCTTTGGCGTGATTGACACCATGACCTCCGGCGGCCCGGGTGGCAACACCACGTCCTTGGTTTACAAGGTTTATCGTGATGGATTTGTCGGTGCGGATCTTGGCGGCAGCTCGGCTCAGTCGGTGGTTCTGCTCCTGTTGGTGTTGACCCTGACTTACTTACAATTCCGCTTTGTCGAAAAGCGTGTTCACTACTAAGGGCCTGGAATGAAAAGCAATAAAATCTCAGACCATATTATCTTGATCCTCGGCGCGCTGTTCATGCTTGCGCCGATATGGTTGATCTTCGCCAGCTCAACCCACCACCCAAATACTATCGTCAGTGAAGGCCTACAGATAACGCTTGGCGATAATCTTGTCGGTATCTATCGCGAGGCATGGCAAACCAGCCTCGGATTTTCAGATGCGGTCACCGCCAAAACCATGATCACCAACTCGATGATCATGGGGCTCGGTTTTGCACTCGGTAAAATCCTTATCGCCATCATCGCCGCCTATGCACTGGTGTACTTTCGCTTGCCTTATGCCACGGCTTGGTTTTGGCTGATCTTTGTCACCCTGCTATTGCCGCTTGAGGTGCGCATTATTCCGTCGTATGAAATCGTCGCTAAAATGGGCATGCTCAACAGCTACTCTGGGCTGATTTTCCCACTGATTGCCTCGGCCACGGCGACATTTTTCTTCCGCCAGTTTTTTAAGACTATTCCAGACGAACTGATGGAGGCCGCGCAGCTTGATAACGCAGGTCCGATCCGTTTTCTTATCGATATCGTTCTGCCGCTATCCAAAACCATGATGGCTGCAATCTTTATCATCATGTTTGTTGACGGCTGGAACCAGTATCTGTGGCCAATCATGATGACCACTGATGAGAGCTACAACACTATCGTGATGGGCATAAAGCAGATCATGAATAACATCAGTGAAGCAAGCCTCCCCCGCTACGACTATGCCTTTGCCATGGTCATCTTCGCCATGCTACCACCGATCCTGGTGGTGGTGGTCTTCCAACGTTGGTTTGTAAAAGGACTCGTAGAAAGTGAAAAATAATCAGCCACACACTCAATCAGCTCAAGTTGTCACCATGCATAATCCATCGACGGAGGCGAGTATGCTAAGCCTTAAACAACTGGTTAAAACCTATGAAAATGGCCATCAGGCGGTCAAGGGCGTCGATCTGGAGATCAAAAAAGGCGAATTTTTGGTTCTAGTAGGCCCCTCTGGCTGCGGTAAATCCTCGATCCTGCGCTCAATCGCGGGTCTTGAGTCGATCACCAGTGGTGAGATCCACCTCGGCGGACGTCGAGTCGATACCGAGAAACCGGCGCTGCGTGACATCGCGATGGTGTTTCAAAACTACGCGCTTTACCCTCATATGACGGTGTATAACAACCTTGCCTACGGCCTTAAAAACCGTGGTGTCGATAAAGCCACGATTCAAAGCAAGATCGAACAGGTGGCCAAGACACTGAAGATTGAGGAATACCTCGATCGCAAGCCGGCAAAACTCTCCGGTGGCCAGCGCCAACGCGTGGCAATGGGGCGCGCCATCGTTCGCTCACCGCAACTGTTCTTATTTGATGAGCCATTATCGAACCTCGATGCAGCGCTGCGTGCCCATATGCGCTTGGAGATCAAAAAGCTCCAACGCGAACTTGGGGTCACCAGTGTCTATGTCACCCACGATCAGGTCGAAGCAATGACACTCGCCGATCGCATCGTGGTATTAAACAGTGGCAAGATTGAACAAATTGGCTCCCCATCAGAGGTTTATCACCAACCAGCAAGTCGCTTTGTGGCGAACTTTATCGGTAGTCCAGCGATGAACTTCTTACCCGCCACCCTTGAGCTGGGTCATCTGAACATCGGTGATCAAAGCCTATTCTTACCCGAGTTTGCCGATATCAGTCTCGGCAATATCAGTGTTGGAATTCGCCCAGAAACCGCAATGCTTGAGCGTGAGGAAACGAGTCAAATCGAACTGGCCATGGACATCAGCGTCGTAGAGCCGCTAGGACCAAACCAACTTGTGCATGGTAAGGTCAATGGAGAACAGTTTATTGCCGTGACACCAGAGCTTGAGATAGACGCAAGTCGATCGCTCGCACTGCATGTCAGCCGTCAACACTTGCACTTGTTTGACCATAGTGGCAAGCGCCTAAACGTCGATGAGCCGTCCATCTCAGCTGCGCAGCAAGCGATCGCCTAGTTGTGGGGTTTAGCCGTGTCGTTATCAGCAAGACAAAAAGCGATCTTGACCTTTCTCGGTGAAACCAATGGGGTGCTCTCAAGCACCCTGCTCTCCGAGCGATTCTCTGTTTCAGTGCAGACGATTCGTAAAGATCTTAACGATCTGCACGATAAAGGGATGGTTCGCCGAGTGCATGGCGGTGTAACGCTGCTGACCGAAAATGACAATTTGTCGTTCTCCAATCGTGAAGTAGTGAACCTCAGCGCCAAACAGGCCATCGCTCGGCGCATCGTTCAAGAGTTGCCCGAAGGAACCAGTATCTTTCTCGGTATTGGTACCACCCCAAAACAGGTCGCTCATGAGCTACTGGATCACCCCGGGCTCACTGTGGTAACCAATAACATCAATGCCGCCTCGATACTAAGCCGCAACCCAAATCTCAGCGTGCATCTCGCTGGAGGTCAGGTTCGTCCATCAGACGAGGATACCGTGGGGGAGGCCGCCACCAACTTCTACAGGCGCTTCTATATCAAAGTAGGGATCTTTGGCGTTGGCGGTTTGACTCCGCAGGGGCAGTTACTTGATTTTACGCCGGAAGAGGCGGATCTTTCTCGAGCCATCATGGAGCAAAGCCATCAATGTTGGGTGGTCGCGGATAAGAGCAAATTGGGTCGCTACGCGCCTATCGTCAGTGGTAAGCTTGCGCAGGTAGACAAACTGTTTGTTGATCAAGCATCCGACAAGTTTCAACACTTATGTAAGATAAACCAGGTTGAGCTGATCGCTGCCAACCCAGAATAAAGTAAAGGAATTCATATGACTGCGATGATCGTGGGTCACCGAGGCGTAGCGGGTCACTACCCAGAGAACACCAAGGTAAGCATTTTAGCGGCTATCGAGCTTGGTTTAAAATGGGTGGAGATAGATGTTCAGCCCACCAAGGACAATATCTTGGTCGTGTGCCACGACCACACCATCAATCGCTGCAGCAACGGCAATGGTCGAGTCGATAGCTATACCCTGGCTGAGCTCGAGCAGTTCGACTTTGGTGGTTGGTTCGATTCTAAGTTCGCTGGTGAGCCAATTTTAACCCTAGAAGCGCTACTCAAACTGGCCGCAGCGCACGACATTGGCCTTAACATCGAAGTCAAAGTCGACCGACATGATGTCGCTCTGGTCGCCTCTCAGCTCAAAGCCCAACTGGACGCCTCTCCGCTTGAGCAAGATAAGGTGATTCTATCGAGTTTCAGTCACGATATTATGCGCCAGCTCTACCAGCACTGTCCGGGGTATAAACTTGGTGTTTTGAGTGAGCGATTACGTAAAAAAGACTGGCGTCTCTTAGAAGAAATAAATGCGTTTAGTTGCCACTTGAATCACCGTTGGACCGCCAAGCGTCACGTCACCCGCCTACAAAGTGCCGGTTATCAGGTTTGGTGCTATACCATCAATAACCCCGCTCACCTAAAGCACATTGCTATGGTTGATGCCGTATTCAGTGACTATCCGAGTCGGTTTCGTTAACCAGTCCTCAAATATGTGCAGCTCGTAGAGTAGAGAAGGCTTGACTGACCTTCTCTTGTGGCACCTAATCAAACCGCCGCGCGATCGCAGCTAGTAACAGAGATAGACCTCGTTGTAGCGCGGGGCTTGAAGGGACTGACGGAACATTGGCTCTAGCTCTTGCGGGGAAGTCTCTCCAAGCAGTGCGGAGTTGAGCGGCAATTGAAACCTCACCCGAATAGCCGTGCTATTGTTAGTGGCCAATTTATCATCCACCACGATGAGCTCTCCATCAGCAATACTGTCAATATGTAATGCGACTGAAAAGTCGATGGTATCCGCTGATTGATAGTCTTGTGACAAATGTGGCTTGGTAGTATCGGGGCTTACTAAAGGGGCTGGGTCGCCACCAGAAATATTGATCGTCTTTTGCGACTCTTGTACACCTTCGGTAATCTGAACTAAAGCTTCTTTTACAAACTGTTTTAAATCCATAAAACTCACCTTCTAGCCGAGAAACCAAATTGTGTGTAAGGAGACTGGGTTGCTCTCCTTACACTAGGATTATCTCACACTCGCCCTAGGCAAACTTTGAACTCAGGCGAGGATCTCGGTGAAATTGCTGCCTATTCAATTACTACCCGAGGGTGTCGCAGCAAACCGATTTGCTTAGTTCATGCTGAGGATAATAACGATATCGCCCCTGAATGACGTTCAGAGAGCTTTAGTGCTGACTTAGCCCCTTGCGTGAGATGGTTCCTTGCGTGAGATAGCACCTTGCGTCACATAGCGTTGTTGACACCATCGCCACAGCCTATCAACGCCAATTGGACCATACAGACCTGCAATGAGATAAACCACAAAGGCTTGAGGGGTAACGTAGTGATTAAGGGCAGTGATGGACTGGCTTTCAATGAGGCCAATTTCAGCGAACACCAAGTCAACCAAGACAAAAAACGTAATATGCAGGGTCATGATCGCTTTGCTCAACTGACCAATCATAGTTAAGTGTTGGCAGGTATTTAATTTTCTAAGTAACGCCGCCGCGCTGATAACACCCAGAGAGCCAAACACGGACGCACATAAGTGGAGTAAGAAGCCGTTGGGATATTGGCTCCAAGACATGCTTAGCTCTTGAACAGAGCCAAATCGGATCAGAAACGCCAATCCAAACCAACTCACCAACAGTGCCGTCATGGAAGCAAGATAGTGAAGATATTGGCGCAGTGCATAGCCGATCGAGAAGTACATCCAACCAACACACAGCTGAATAAACAGATTTAAAGCCCAAGAGCGCAGCTCTGAGTATATCGGCGCTAAGACCTCGATAGCCCAAAATCCAACCGCCAAGCCAATTGCAGCTACCACTGCCGGAGACATTAGTCCTCGGGTGAGGGTAATAAACACCTGAAAAGCCGCCTTGGTCAGGCAGTAAGCGATTATAAACCACCCGACCATAAAGAGAGAGTTATTGTGGCTGTTGTGCACCAAAGGGAAATACAATACGTCGATGTCGTGACCAAGGTTGAAGTCAATGCTGGTGTGCCAAAGCGACATAATGCCCCAAGTCAGTATGGCGAGCAGACAGTACCAAAATAGATAGTACAGCAGGCTATCTTTAACTAACTTGCTGAGCCAGTAACGCGGGTTGGCGACAGGCTTGGCAACAATACCACCGAGGATAAAAAATAGCGGCATATGAAACAAGTAAGGTGACCAGGTCCAATTTGGATGCCACAAGTAATGGCCCACCACGACCAAGACGATCCCCAAGGCACGTGTAATATAGAGCACCTCAGAATCTTGCTTCGACAACGCCGACATCGATTTTTCCTCTAACTATGGATGGAGACCCTAAGCTAGCGTTGAATGATATCGATAACTGTGAGCCATGATGGACTCTCTGTAAATTGGACAACCAAAGATCACAAATTCATCAATCCAATAACTGTGACACGTGAAACGTTATTGTTAATAGTCGAGCAACATCTCAATCAAGCAGCGTAGGGCAATGGCCACATCCGCCTCATTGACCGCCTCGAGCGGATTATGACTGATCCCCTTGTCACAGCGAACAAACAGCATACCGACCTCGGTTAAATGCTGCATCGCGAGCCCATCATGACCGGCCCCACTGGGAAGAAGATGCGCCGATTGCTCAGTCACTTTTTCCACGGCAGCCGCCCAACGCTGTTGCAGGCGAGGGGCACACTGCAGCGCATCTGCCTGATACAATCGTTCTGTGATCATCAATACCCGCCGCTGCTGCGCAATGCCTTCAAGCTTAGCGAGCAACTGCTCAGTACAAACCTCCAACTGCTCTTGCTCTGCGCAACGTAAATCCAAGCTAAAGCTGACCTCACCGGGGATCACATTGACCGCTCCAGCACGCACATCGCATTGGCCCACAGTTGCAACGATCTGTTCGTTTCGCGCAAAGCGCTCAATTGAGCCGATCATCTCGGCCACCGCGCAGAGTGCATCCTGTCGCAGCTCTATGGGCACCGTCCCTGCATGCCCTGCAACCCCTTTGACTTGAATTTGAAAACGCTTTGCCCCCGCAATGCCCTCTACCACACCAACGGGCAGATCAAGATGCTCGAGTACCGGTCCCTGCTCGATATGCACCTCTAGGTAAGCACCGATATCGGCAGGCTTGCGCGCATCACTGCCCGCTCGGCTTGGGCATAACCCAAACTGACGCATTGCCTGCGCCATGCTGATCCCGTCAGCATCAGTGATATCGAGCCAGGCGCGATCAAAGCAGCCCGCGACGCCGCTTGAGCCAATCAGAGTAGTGCCAAATCGCACCCCCTCCTCATCACCAAACGCCACCACATCGATATGAAAGGGAAACTCGACCTCACTGAGTGCCGCTAGTGCCTCAATCGCGAGTAAGATACCCAAATTGCCATCGTACTTACCGGCATTTCTCACCGTGTCACTGTGCGACCCAAGAATAATCGTGGGTAAATCTGGATTAGGTGAGACCTTGCGCCCCCACTGATTACCCACGCTATCCACCCAGGTTTCCAGCCCCGCGGCTTGCATCCATAGCGCCAGTTGCTGGTTAGCTTGCTGGTGCTCTTGGGTTAAATAGGCGCGCGTAAGGCCATCGGCATCACTCGAATACTTCGCCAACTGGTCCGCTTGGCGCATCACTTTGTTGGATCGACACTCCATTGTCTCAAACATCCAGCTCTCCCTACGCGTAATACTCAATCGCCGCAGCAACTGCTTGGCCTGGGTTAATGTTGGCTTTGTGTTTCAATAGCACCGCTTCAAGCGCCGCCAAGGTGGTCAATACACACTCCTGACGCGCGTTGTAGCCCATGGTTCCGATGCGCCAGATCTTGCCATGCA
The DNA here is from genome assembly GCF_051660965.1 of Vibrio glycogenivorans. NCBI lineage: Bacteria > Pseudomonadati > Pseudomonadota > Gammaproteobacteria > Vibrionales > Vibrionaceae > Vibrio > Vibrio glycogenivorans. The sequence goes on from NZ_JBPVIS010000003.1 coordinate 405,452, forward strand.
GTGGGCCAAAAGAGGTGCCAATCTCTATCCCAAATCGTTGCAGCAGTTCACCACGCACCGCATCTCCATCGACATTGCTTGGGATATATACGCCCACCACGTTATTCATCTTGTAAGCTTGGTTGCCAAATAACTCTAGGTTCATCGCGACTAAGCCAGCCGCCATGGCATCGCCAGCCTGTTTGTGACGAGCTATCACCTGATTTGGTCCCTCTTCGAGGAACAGGCGGGCACACTCTCGTGCGGCATACAGCATACTGGTGGCCTCTGTATGGTGATTAAGGCGCTCTGGTCCCCAGTAATCCATCACCATCGCAAGATCAAAATAGTTGGACTGGATCATCCGTCCCTGTCCTGAAATATGGTGCTCAGCGCGGATGCCTGCCTCGATATGTTTACGTTGATTGATCAGGTCGGCACATGCATCACTAAGAGTGATCGGCGCTGAGCCCGATGGGCCACCGAGACACTTTTGTAATCCGGCCGATACCGCATCAAGGTGCCACTCATCGGTCTTTAGTTCATTACCGGCAATCGATGCGGTCGCATCGCAGTAAAATAGAACGCCATGCTTTTTACACACGGCGCCAATCTCAGCCAACGGCTGGTTCATGGTCGTTGAGGTGTCCCCCTGCACGGTCGCGACCATTTTTGGACCAAACGATTTGATGGCGGCTTCAACTTGCTCAGGCTGACACACCTCTCCCCACTCAATATCAATGGTTTTCACCTCGGCCCCAACGCGCTGAGCGATCTCACACAGCAAATGACCAAAGCGACCAATAACCGGAATCAAGACCTTATCACCAGGCTCGAGCACCGACACCAACACCGCCTCAATCCCAGAGCGCGCCGTGCCATCCACCAGCATGGTTTGTTGATTACTAGTTTGAAACACACCGCGATAGAGCGACTGAACCTGATTCATATAGCCTGTCATTACCGGGTCATATTGACCAATCAGTGATTGAGATAAGGCTTGATGAACCCTAGGGTAGGCGTTGATGGGTCCCGGTCCCATCAGCATGCGCTGTGGTGGATTGAGGGTTTCAAAAAGTTGTCCTTGAGTCATGTTGTGTTATTCCTTTTTCTTTTCAGTAGAGGGGATTTACCCACTACCGCAAAACTAATTGGTAAGTTGGTCAGCAAATGCCATCAAGCGATATTCACTGTGCGCAGGCCCTAGCAAAGAGTAACCAATTGGCCCTGTTTTCTGCTGCGTTAAAGGGATATGCAACTGCGGCAGGCCGGTTAAACCAGCAACACTGGTCAGTCCCATCAGTTCAATTCGATATTGCGCCAAATATTGCGCGCTGCTATCTAATCTTGGCGGACCAGAGGGTGTTGTCGGGAGCAACCAGTAAACAGCGTTGTCTATGATATGTTGCTGGATCGCCAGAGAAAAATGCGCCTGCTGCTGTTTGGCTTTTTGGTAGTCTTGGGCGGTGATGGTTCGTGCCCATTCGACACGCTGAGTAATACTCGCATCTAAGCTGTCTAAATGCTCAGCCAACCACTGGTCATGCTGAGCAATGATTTCGAAACCCTGAATGGTACGAAATAACTCGCTGAGCTGAACCAAGCTCTGCCCCTGTTCAGCGAGAAAGTCGCCTTGGATAAGTTCGACATTCGCTTCATTTAATGCCTCTATAAGCGCCTTCATTCGCCCTGCACCCATTAATGCCCCATGCTGCTTATCTAGGTACACTCGTGTAAAGTGATTTTGGTTATCCTGCTTGGGTTTGAGCGCCTGCCAAACCTGATTCAGTACGCTGAGCTTTTGACTAAATAGACCGGCAGTGTCGAAGCTCTTGGCAAGCTCAAAGCAGTGATCAAGGTCTAAAGCGCCTAGCGTTGGGCGCAGTCCAAACAAACCACAGTAACTGGCTGGGACACGCACCGAGCCACCCGTATCAGTGCCAAGGGAAAAATCACAATCACCACTGGCCACCGCCACCGCACTGCCACTGGATGAGCCCCCGGGAATGCACTCTGGGGCTCTAGGATTTACGGGCGTACCGTAGTGTCTATTCTGCCCATTCAGGCTATAAGCCAGCTCATCGGTCTGCACCCGACCGACACAAAGGGCACCTGCATCAAGCAGTGCGGAAAGAATCGGTGAAGTGTGCTGAGCTGGCTCGTGAGTATCTAGCCAAGCCGGGTTACCAGCACCCGTTGGGTAACCTTTCACATCAAACAGATCTTTGAATACAAACCTCAAGCCATTTAGGCTGCCTGGCGCACTGGACGCAATGCTCTCAGGCCCTTGCTGACAATAAATACGGCTATCTCTATTCACGTGTTGCTTGTTCCTTATTCGAGTTCACTCAGTTGGGTGTAACTCGTGGCTATCTTCTGACTCAGGCTTGTCGCCTGATTGCCCAATTTGCGATAGGCCTTGTTGACTAAAAACGAGATCAAACTCATTGGCACGGCGTAGCTGTCGAGTGGTGATTCATTCTTCATATGGCAGATCACCACGTTGTCGACCTTATCGGCGTATTTCTGCCCCGATTGGTCGGTAACTAGCAGGCAAGGTTGACCTTGCAGAAAGTCGATGATCTGGGCAAAATTTTCAATTCGGCGTCGAATGCCAAACAGCACCACAAAGTCGCCTGGCTCGATGGAGGTGAGATCTTCACCTAGGGTCTGCCCCGGCAGTGGCAGCAGATCCACACCCGAGCGGCACTGCATCAGTTGCTGACGAAAGTGCATCGCGAGTGGGTAGCTGTTACGGTAACCAATCACTTTAATCCGCTTTGCCGAGATCAACTGATCTATCAGCGCATCGGTATCCATACTCGCTAACTGAGCCCAAAGTTGCTCGAGAGCTTTCATATCCGACTGGATATCACCATCATCAATCTCTGAGGTGATCACCGGAATACCTTGATCGCGCTCCTGCATCAACTCCTGACGCAGAGCAAGATGATCGTTATACCCCAGTTGGCGAATAAAACGGCTGACACTGGTTTTTGACACAGCACAAGCCTCGGCAATCTCACCCGTCGAAAGAATCAGGACTTTTTCCGGATTGAGCTGTAAAAAGTCCGCCACCTTGCGACTGCTCTGAGTCAACTGCGCATACTGCTCGGTAATACGCTCACTAAGGGAGTGATGAGGAAGTCGAGTCATCGCTTAGTGCCTCTTATCGAACCGCTGACAGAAAGCTTTGCAGCTCAGGCGTTTTTGGCGCGGCAAACACCTCTTCACTTGTGCCGGTTTCCCACACTTTGCCTTGGTTCATAAACACCACGCGATCGCCCACATCTCGGGCAAAATTCATCTCATGGGTGACCAATATCAGTGTCATCCCCTCCGCCTTAAGCTGCTCTAACACCTTGAGCACTTCGCCGACCAATTCTGGGTCAAGCGCTGAGGTGATCTCATCACACAGCAGTACTTTGGGGTTCATCGCCAATGAGCGAGCGATCGCCACTCGTTGCTGCTGACCACCTGATAGGTTAGTCGGATAAGCATCAAACTTGTCGCTCAAGCCCACTTTCTCAAGCAGCTCCCTCGCCAGCGCCTCACACTCTTGAGAGGATTGTTTTAACACCAATTTCGGCGCTAACATCACGTTCTCACCCACCGTCATATGCGGAAACAGGTTGAAGCTTTGAAACACCATACCAACACTGCGACTGAGCAGGCGCAGCTTATAATCGTCATTTTCCACCGCCTGACTATCTAGGATGATCACGCCGTCTTGGTAATCCTCCAGACCATTCATACAGCGCAGTAGTGTGCTTTTACCTGAGCCACTGCGGCCAATGATTGACACAACCTCACCTGGTTTGACTTTTAGATCCACGCCTTTTAGAACATGGTTTTCGCCATAATACTTATGGACTTTCTCAACGCTAACGAGTGACATGATTACGCGCCTCCAAATGACGAGCTAAACAGGAAAGAGGAAAACAGATAGCAAAGTAAAGCAGTGCCACGAGGGCAAAGACCTTAAATGGTTGAAAAGTTGCATTATTAAGCATGGTGCCAGCCTTAGTTAGCTCAACAAAGCCAATGATTGAAGCCAAGGCGGTACCTTTGACGATTTGCACAGAAAAACCCACCGTCGGCGCAATCGCCAAGCGCGCTGCCTGCGGCGCAATGATATAGCGCATGGTTTGCAGATAGGTTAAACCAAGCGTACGACACGCTTCCCACTGGCCCTTGGCGAGAGACTCGATACAACCACGCCAGATATCGTGAAAGTAGGCACTGCTGTAAAGGGTTAAAGATAAAATCGCTGCGGTCCACGGGCTGACATCGACGCCGAGCAAAGACAGACCGAAAAAGGTCAGAAACAGTTGCATCAGTAAAGGGGTCCCCTGAAAGATCTCGACGTACAGTTTGATCATCTGAATAAAGGCACGATTTTTGGTGCTACGCAGCAGAGTCAGCACGAGACCAACCGCACCACCACCGATAAAGGCAATCAGCGACAACAATAGTGTCCAGCGCGCCGCCAACAGCAGGTTGCTAAAGATGTCCCAGTCGGAAAATTCCATCATCATAGTAAGCCTCCTAAAGTGCGGGGTTTTTGAATGCTACGCGGCGCAGCAGCGCAAACGCCTGACGCATGATCATCGCCAGCACCAGATAAATCGCTGCGGTAAGCATATAGGACTCAAAGCTTAAGAAGCTGCGCGATTGAACAAAGTTAGCGGCAAAGGTCAGATCTTCGACCGAGATTTGCGATACCACCGCAGAGCCCAGCATCACGATAATGCTTTGACTGACCAGCGCGGGATAAACGCGCTGATAAGCCGGGGGAAGCACAATGCGGGTGAAGATCTGTAGCCGGGTCAGACCTAGAGTTTTCCCCGCCTCCCACTGCCCTTTTGGCGTGGCATCGATACCCGCGCGAATGATCTCGGTTGAGTAAGCACCCAGATTAATCACCATCGCAATCACACCCGCTTGCCAGGCCGATAATTTGATACCCAGTGCTGGCAGGCCAAAAAAGATAAAGAACAGCTGAACGATAAATGGGGTGTTGCGGATCACCTCAACGTAACAGCGGCATAAAAAGGATAGCCAACGTACCTGACTGCTTTTCGCCCCTGCACACACGGTGCCAAGCAGTAAGCCCAGTGTGGTGGTGATCAAGGTAAGCTCGATGGTTGTCCAAAGACCTGCCACAAAATGTGGCAGGTAAGGCACAAGCTCAGCGAACGATAACTGGTAGTTCATGCCAGGCTCCCGTTACACTTCATCAAGATCGGCAGGGAATGGGGCTCTCATCCATTTTTGCGACAGCGCCTCAAGCACGCCCGCTTGCTTAGCGTTCGAGATCAAACGGTTCACTTCATCAAGTAGCTCCTGCTGGCCCTTCATTACCCCAACATAACAAGGCGAGTTTTTCAGCAGGAACTTGGTTTGCGGCGCTTTACTTGGATAACGGGTAGCGATTTCTGTTACCACAAGGTTACCAGTCGCAATCAAGCTAACTTGTCCAGATAAGTAAGAAGAGAGTGTGGCGTTGTTGTCTTCAAAGCGCTTAATAATCGTGTCAGATGGTGCAATCTCGCTCAGGTTCAAATCCTCTACCGAGCCACGAGTAACACCAATCGTTTTTCCACTCAGATCGCTTGCCGAGGCCACCTCTTCACCTTCTGCACCAAACACACCTAAGTAAAACGGCGCATAGGCTTGAGTAAAGTCAATCGCGCGCTCACGCTCAGGGTTTTTACCCATACTTGAGATCACCAGATCCACGCGCCCAGTCTGCAGGTATGGAATACGGTTGGCGCTGGTGACGGGTACCAATTCCAGCTTAACGTTAAGTTGATCAGCCAAGTAGGCCGCCATATCGATATCATAGCCTTGTGGCTTAAGATCGCGTCCAACCGAGCCAAACGGAGGAAAGTCCTGTGGCACGGCAACCTTGAGTACGCCCTTGCTCTGAACGGATTCAAGTTGATTTGCTTGCGCTGAAGAAACGCCGGCCATTAGACCTAGCGACAGTACAACTGTGGATAACGCTGAAAAGAGTTTCATTGTCTATCTCCCTATAATGTATGAAACGTTTGAAACAGTTATAATTACAACTGCAACGAACGTACCAAAATATCAGACTGATAGATAAACCAATAATTTCAGCCACTTGCACTCGCAGTGCAAGCACTTAAGGCGGGAAGAGTAACCCACTGTTGTGCATAAGTGGTGCATTTGAACCAATAATGGTGCACCTATGAAACAATCGAAACAAAAAAAGCCAGTGGTTAATACCACTGGCTTAAAACAACGTTATTCATTGTGAGTATGGAAAGGCATAAGCCCCTTTTTAATCACCCATGGGCACGCCTAAGCTGACCAAGGTACTTAACCCAACTTTTGGCTTGGCTCGAAGGGCTAATATTATTGGCAAGCTTGGCCTGCACGATCGCCTGATCGAGCTTATCAAGCTTGTAGTAGGCACGCGTTTTGGCGAGCGCAACTTGTTCTTCTCGCGCGGGTACCTTATCAAGCACAGCGAGAGCGGCTTGATAACGCTGTTGCTGAAGCATAATTTGCGCTGCATTCCAATGGTAATCAGGCTCATATTTTGCCGCCTGCAACCAAACATGCGTTGCACGATCCCACTCTCTCGCTTGCTGCCAATAGGTGGCCTGCTCCCTGAGTAGTTTGACATCGGTTTTTGCATTATCCAGCTGTGCAATCTGACGAGCAGCCTGCTCTGGCACGCCATGTTTAGCATAGAGTTGTGACAGCAGGCGTAGCTCTTGCTGAGACAGCTCGATATTGCGCTGTTTTGCCAAAGTCAGATGATTAAAGGCACTTTTTTCATCACCTACACGCAGCTCTAAACCGACTAGCTGCGTCCACCACTGATCCTTCTCTGGCTCTAGATCGACGAGTTTCTTTAGTGTGCCGATAGCGCCCTGCCACTGCTCAAGATGAAGCTCTGCGCCCAGTTTAAGGCTGTATGAGGCGACATCTGGCACCACTAATTTGTGCAGCGCTGCGACAGCGGTTAATGTCTCGTGCCACTGCTTAGCTTGATAGTGAGATTGAGTAATGCGCAGCTGGATCTGCTCGACCATCTCTGGCTCCGGCGCATTCTCAAGCAATGGATAATAATACTTAAGCGCCTTGGTGTACTCTTGCTCACCCAACAGCAGATCAGCCAGCATTTTTTGTGTATGCCAAGCTTGCTCATCTTTTAATAGACCACTGTCTACTGCGATGGTGATCTGCTCTATCGCCTTAGTTAATTGCTCCGCTTGCCAGTAAAACACACCCAGCATTCGGGCAATAAAGGCCTGATCGTAGGCTCTTGATGTCTTGATGCCTTTGAGCTGCTCAATCGCTTCAGAGATCTTGTCATCTTGTGCTAGCTCATTCGCCCGCATTACACGAGTGGCAGAATAGGGAGACAGCTCTTGGGCAACCGCAGATGCACAAACCAATTGGCTGAGCATAAGTGTCACAATCATCAGGGTTCGCTTGATCATTTTTCTAACTGAAACTCCAATTTAACCGTTTGATTGGGCTGAGCCACCGCACTACCGTCCACCAGTTTAGGCTGATATTTCCAGCTGCGTAGCGCGCGGGTTGCCTCACGCTCAAAGACGCGATTTGGCTGCGCCTCGACGACTTTAATATCAGTGGGCTTACCCGTTGGGTCTATAGTAAAGCTCATCACCACATACCCCTCTATCTTGCGACGCAGGGCATTCGGTGGGTAACGCGGCTCGACACGATAGAGCGGCATCACCTGTTGGTTGGCGTTGAAATCACTGAAGGTCGGTGCACTAATTGCCAAGCCATCAATACTGGTGTCCAGATCTAAAACCGGCTGATCCATCATCGCCATATCAGACACAAGATCTTCTGACTGCGCCATTGGCGTTTGCTCAGGCATCTCAGGCGTCTCAGGTTTTTCTGGTGCTGTTCGTCTGCGGCGCTGAACATCTTGCTCATTCTCAACCATCACCATGTTAAAGCTCACCCCTTCCGATGCGTCCGGGGTTTTGCGGTGACTGGTATCCACCATCCATGACATAAACATAAAGATGCTTAACGTTATCAGCAACGCTGGCGGAGTTGCTAATAGGAGACGTCCCATTACTGTTTCTCCGCCGCCAAAGCAATATTCACCACGCCCGCACCCTTGGCTGCGTCCATGACTTTGACCACCGTGCCGTTGTAGGCATGCTCATCGGCTTGAATCACCAAAGAGGCATCAGGCTTATCAAGTAACAGGTGCTCGAGTGTAGCTTGAACACGTTCCACATCAACCATGCGCTTATCGATATAGATGTCATTGGCTGAGGTGATCGCAACGAAAATACCCGCGTCTTTTTGACTGACCACATTCGAGGCCTGTGGGCGGTTTACTTCTACACCCGATTCACGCACAAATGAACTGGTGACAATAAAGAAGATCAGCATGATAAATACGATATCAAGCATCGAGGTCAAGTCGACTTGCGCCTCATCTTGGTTATGTTGTCGTCTACCAAGTCTCATTGACGACTCCTTAATGATTTTTCTAATTTAATTTCGCGCTTTTGGCAGGCTTTAAACAAGCGTGCGTGAAAGAACATACCAGTCAGTGCCGCCACCATGCCAGCCATGGTTGGCAGTGTGGCTAATGATATTCCCGAGGCCATCAACTTTGGATCGCTGCTGCCTTGGGTTGCCATCACATCGAACACCGAGATCATACCGGTCACTGTGCCGAGCAGACCCAACATTGGGCAGATAGCGACTAAGACCTTGATCAGGTTCAGATTCTGATAGATCTTGATATGCGCCTGAGCAAGCCAACCATCACGAATCGAGCGGGCATACCATGAATGCTGATCACTGCGCTGATGCCAGGCATCAATCCAGCCTGCTCTCTGTTTCGGGAAGCTAAATACCAAGTAGAGAACTCGCTCAGCGACCAGCAGCGTGTTGATTGCCACCACCGCTGCTAGCCACCAAAGTATTTGCCCCCCCTGCTGCATAAAGCTGAGCAGTGACACCGATAGGTCACTCTCAATCAATGCTTTAGGCAACAGAGACAAAAGCAATTCCATTACGCTGCACGCTCCACAGGATTAGAGTCACTACGATCGTTCTCTGCTTGCGCAGCCACTAAGCCAATACCCTGCTTCTCAAGGATATTGCGGATCGACTCAGCTTGTGAGCTCAAGATGTTATGAGCAAGCAATAGCGGCATCGCAGCAATCAAGCCCAGTACCGTGGTAACAAGCGCCATCGAGATACCACCGGCCATCACTTTCGGGTCACCATTACCAAATTGAGTGATCACTTGGAAGGTTTCAATCATACCGGTTACCGTACCGAGTAGACCCAGCATCGGTGCCAGTGCTGCAAGCAGCTTCAACATCGATAGGCCGCGCTCAAGGCTGGTCTGCTCATCGACAATGCTCTCAAGCAAACGCAGCTCCATCGCTTCAACACTGCGCTCCTTGTCTTGATGATAAACAGACAGAACGCGTCCCAATGGGTTATTGGTCGGGTTTTCTGGCTGCTTAAGCTGCTTACGAATTTTCTGACGAGTCACGAGCAGGCTCACACCACGCACTAGCGCGATCACCAAACCAATGGCCAATAGACCAAGGATGATTCGACCAACCACACCACCGGCGCGCAAGCGGTCTGCTAAGTCAGGCGTCAGGGCCAACTGCTCAAGCAGTAAGCCACGTGATGGGTCGATGATCATCGACACGCTTTCACCTGACGCTAAGCGCTGCGCTTCTGTCAATGTTGGAATTGAGCTCGGCTGCTTAAGGTAAGTGCGAGTTTCGGCTTTTGCGCCATCCCAGTTCAGGTAACCGTTCTCATCAACCAGACCCATTGCACCAATACGTGCTACTTGCTTTTCAACTACTTGACCATCACCATCGATGTAGCGAACCGGTGCAAAGCTGACTTGCGCGCTCGCATCAATCTGCTCTTGCATCGCCTGCCACAGGCCAGTCAATTGTGGCATAGAAGGGAGGCGAGTTGCTGCTGTAATATCAGCAACCATCTCTTTGTGCGTCTGGGCATCCAGACCAGTTACTGAGGTTTCTAGTTCAGCTTCAAGCTCTTTTGCCGTTTGGCGCACAACGCCGAACACTTCACCTAGGCTACCGGTTTCCAGACGAAGCTGCTCTTCAAGACGGGCAAGCTTGTCTTCGTTGGCACTAAAGGTGTCGGTTAGGCGTGCATTCTCTGCTTCGATAGCTTTTTTATCCGCCTCAAGTTTCGCTTTCAGCTCATTGAGCTCTTTTTCGGTCAGCTTAAACACTGACTCACGAGCTTTGTCATGCTGAGCTTGCTCAATCGAGTGCGTCTTCGCCGTGTTAACCAGGTCTGTATCAGCGACTGCGCTAAAGGTGGCCAAAGACAGCGCCAACATTGAAATTACAGGAATCGTTTTCATCTTACTTCACCTCCGCGTTAGCAACTGAAACCGGCAGGCTTAGTAGTGTTGGGGCGATCTGTTGATCGGCCAAACGAAATGCTTGTTCTAGGTCGTTGTTGATTGTGTTATCGACAATTTGCCACTCACCCTGAGCTTGGTTCCAAGACCAGTAACGCGCTCCGTTGGCACTTTTGGCGATCAGCGATACACGACCAAGATAGAGCATGCTCACTTCAAGATCTTGGCCATCGAATTCGATTTGTCCTTGGTAGGTACCGAGCTTAAATCCGTAGTCCATCTCAATCATGTAGGCTTCGAGGATACGGCGATACTTTTCTGCATCACTGACATCGGCGCGAGACATCATTTGCTCAAGTTTATTCACGCGCTCAACACGCGCTTGGTAGCGAATTGGCACATCAGTATCGATGTGTGTTTTCAGCGCATCGATCATCTTATACATCAGTGGCACAACGCCCTGACGTGTGTCTTGGATCTGGTCGATCTGCGCTTCAAAACTCAACACCTCTTCCTCTTGGTTTGCCACCAAGGCACGGAGATGGTCGCGATAGATCTCAAGATTACGGATCTCTTGTTGCAGCTGCTCGGCTTCAAATTGCAGTGCCAAGGTAGCTTCAGAGCTTTGATTAATACGCTGCTGGGTAGCGGCAGATTTTTGGTTGGTTTTGTCAGTAATGGCTGAGGCGTTGTCAAGGCCCGAGGCCCCCGCCTGTCCTGCAATCGCCATCATTAGTATTGCAAGGCTAACTTTAGGTGTTTTCATATCAGTTGTTCGGGCTAAATTTAAATGATAAATATTCTCATTAGTAATGACGTCGATATTACCTGAAGTTTTTCAATTTTAAAACTGACAATTGAACTTTTAGTGTTTTAAGTCAAAACCTTCGTTTTTCGCCGGTTTACTTGGATAAAAATCTAGGTAAATTACGGGCTAGGCTATCCCACGATAGTGTTTCAGCGAGTAACCTCTGTGCTAACTCAGAATGACTCAAGCAGTTTGTGTGTACTCTCTCATCTTCCTGTTCCATTTGCTGATTTAATAAACAAAGACCTCTTAGCGCGCGTCACGATGATGGCCTGTGAGCAACCCAATCTCGTGTCCTATGCTATTGGAAAGTAACTCGGGATTTATCGGCAGAAGGAAGTGGTGGTATGGATAGACCTAACTCATATGAAGCATCTCGATTTCTCCAACGTGCCACGTTTGGCGTCAAACAGGATGACGTCGAAGAGCTACAGCGCATTGGTGTACAGCAATGGCTTGCTCAGCAGTATGCCGTGCCTGCCAGTTTGCACGAGGAGCGTGGGATGTACCAAAAAGCCCATCGCCGTAATCAGAAATACTGGCCAACCGTACGAGTCAGTGCTTGGTTTGATATTGCCATTTGGGGCGATGACCAACTCAGGCAACGGATGGCGTTTGCCTTAAGCCAACTGCTGGTCGTCTCGCAAAAAGACGCTAACCTTGCCTCAGAAAAAGAGGCACGCGCGCTGGCACGCTATTACGATTTGCTGGTGACGCATGCCTTCGGCTCCTACGCCGAGCTTTTATACCAAGTTGCTCGCTCGCCAGTGATGGGCATTTACCTCACTCATGCGGGCAACCGCTCTTTTTCTTCAGCTGGCGTTGAGCCAGATCAGAACTTCGCCCGCGAGCTGATGCAACTTTTTACCACCAGCGACTTTGCCCTCGAAGACACGGGTCAAATTAAGCTCGACGCCAATGGACGCGCTATCGAAAACTACGATGAGGAGCAAGTCGCCGAGCTTGCCCGCGTGTTTACCGGCTGGGACTTAGATAAGAAAAGTCTCTTAAAGCCAATGAGAAATAGGCGTGCTCACCACGATAAAGGCCAAAAGCAGCTTCATGGCGTCACACTTGCGGCGAATCGTGATGCAGATGCGGAGTTAAGGCAGGTTATCTCGATACTGGTTAATCACCCGAGTACCGCACCGTATATCTCGACATTTTTAATCAATCGATTTGTTTCCTCGAACCCTAGTGGCGACTATGTCGCGCGTGTAACTAAGGTATTTCGCCAGACAGAGGGGAATCTCGGTGAGACACTGACCGCTGTATTAACCGATGATGAGGTATTTAAGCCACGCAATGTGGGTAATATTCGCTATCGTGATACCCTGTTGCGCCTGACCTATTTTTTCCGCGCGCTGGAGGCTTACCCTGGCGTCTCGAGTCGCGAGAATCAATCCTCGGATCGGATGTTTTATGCCTCGGGCAAATTCGTCGACTATCGTGACGGCTTTAACCAAACCCCGCTGGGCGCGCCATCGGTATTTAACTTCTTTAGTCCTGAATACAGCCCTCAGGGTGAGCTTGCCGACGCTCAGTTATTCGCACCTGAGCTCGAAATCATGGAGTGGATAGATATCGCTGAGGTCAACGATATCATGTATCGCACCATCACTAAGTTCAACGATACCGTTCGCCATGGTAAGTACTTTCGCACTGATGAGCGCACCTATATAGCGCTCTCCCCCTACTATTGGCTCGCTCGAAGACAAGGTCCGGATGCTTTAGTGGACAGGGTATCCACCACACTCTTAAATGGCAGGGCCAGTCCCGCCCTGCGCGCGACCTTGACCTCGCTCTATTCTGAACGCCGCAAAGAGCAGGGCAACAAAGCGGCGGTCAATGACGTTCTGCTGTTAACGCTTCTTTCCACTGACTTTAGTATCGAGGGCTAGGCTATGACATTCAATCGACGACAAGTTTTAAAAGCCGGGGGGGCGGTTATGGCTTCTGGCAGTCTCCCTCTCAGTCTTACGCTGCCCTCCACCGCTCTTGCACAAGGAAAAAAAGACTACAAAGCCCTGATAGCGGTTTATCTGGCGGGAGGGAACGATTCGTTCAATATGGTATTGCCCATAGATAACGCGCAATATAACCTATATCGCCAATCACGCCCCAATGGTGTCGAAAAACACGCGATTCTCTCGACAGGCCTGCGCACAGATAACGGTGTTGAGCTTGGCCTGCACCCGAATATGCCTCAGCTCAATCAACTATTAAACTCGCACAAAGGAACCATCATCACCAATGTGGGCCCTTTGATAGAGCCCTTGGGCAATCGTAATCAGCCGCGCCCCTCTAGCCTAGGCTCGCACGCCTCAGCAACTAATATGTGGCAAACTCGCTGGAATCCTGCCAGCCAAGCCTATACGGGAAGCTGGCTTGGGGCGATGATGGACTTTCTCCATCAGCCAGACCAATCACTGCCTGAGTCGATTAATGTCAGCGGGTTTAGTATCAGTGGCCAAGAGTCCAACCAACTTAAACTCAATGCCGGCACTATGCCCGGCCTCTCTGCGCTAGAAAACTCTCCGGCATTCGCTCGCCATCTTAAGGCCTATTCCTCTTTGACAGGACAAGACCCACTTGAGAGTGAATGGCTGGCGCGGCTGAGGTTTTTGGACCAAACCCAGGCCCAGATCAGCGCTCAGCTCTCACGGTATCCGGTCGATGAGAGCATCAGTGGAGGCAAGCTAGCGCCAGCGCTGCAAACCGTGAAGCAAATGATGCAAGCCGCGAAGGGGTTGGGACATTCACGCCAGGTCTTTACCGTGGTGATGGGCGGCTGGGATACTCACAAAGGCAGCAATGACGAACGACTGGCACAACTTGACGCCGCGTTAGCAAGCTTTTACCTCTCGCTTGAACGTGACGGTTTTACCGACGATAGCCTGGTATTTACCATGTCGGATTTTGGTCGCAGCATCAATGAGAACGCCAACCAAGGGACGGATCATGGTTGGGGGTCGAACCAGATTGTATTGGGTAAAGCCGTTGATGCCAGCAAAGCCCATGGCGATTATCCAGAGTTTAAAGTGGATGGGGTCAATGCGCTGGGAAATAAAATCAAACCGACCTTGTCGAGTGAGCAAATGGCAGCGACGCTCTGCCGCTGGTTTGGGCTGAGTGAAACGGCTATTGACTATATATTCCCTAGCCTCAATGCCGACAACCCTAATCCATTTGCCAGTCGTTACCTGTCGTTTATTCCACTCAAGCGGCAAGCGCTCTCGTCGTAATCAAACGCTGAGCGATATAATGTGTTGGTGTAAATGCCGCTCCAAGTTAACGCTTTAGGTTTACTTTTACAGCGGCACATCCTGCCAGCGGCCTTGGAGTAAAACGCGCTGCTCGGTAAAGCCTAATTGCAGTAGCTGCTCGCGACAGGCTTGATGGTGAACTCCGAGATGATGAGGCGCATGCGCATCGGCATTAATCTGGATTGGAATATGACGTGCCTTGACCGCTTCAAGCAACCAGTGCGATGGGTAGGCCGATTGAGTCGCGCCGCGTAGAATGCCGCCGTAATTAACCTCGAGCACGACGCCGGATTGCGCAACCGCATCAAGCGTATCAATCGCCACCTCACGATACCAAGGGGCTTGCTCGTCAAATAGCCCCTGGGCAAGGTTGTGCTTTTTGACTAAGTCATAGTGGCCAAGAATATCAAACCCGCCCGAGCGGCACAGCGCGGCAACACAGCGGTAATACTCCTCGACCATGGCTCTCACGCTCCCCTGGTAAACACCATTGATGAGTTGATCTAGTTCTTCGAGCGGACCGTCGACACTCAACATCGGATACTGCTCGTTAGGTCCCGCCAAGGCGTGAACAGAGCCTATCTTGTAGTCGAGGTTAAGCATCTGCCACTTGGCATCACTCGGAGCAACGACGCCATTGATGAAATCACACTCGAGCCCCAAATACACCTCAATGTCTGATTGGAGTTTCAATCTATTGATGTCTTCGACGTACGCAGCCAGTTTATCTGGATGCATACAAAAATCGTTATCGAAAGGCAATGGAGCGTGTGAGCTAAAGCCAATGGCTTTGAAACCCAGTTGCTCGGCGTGTGCGAGCATCTCCTCGGGTGACCCTTTTCCGTCACAATAGTGACCGTGAGTGTGATAATTGGTGAGTAGCATATAGGCCTCTGGGCTGGAAACGATGGTTACGCGCGTGCAGCTAAGAGGCCTATATTAACGGTAGGTATATTGTTTTCAAAGATATTTTCCACTTGCTCGGTGTTAATACCATTTCAAGTCGATTTGCATCTCAGAGACGGGAGCCACTGCCCCGCCGCACATTTCATCATAAACACATGCGTGTTGGAGGACGGCTGATTGGTACACTTCATCCGAACAATAGTCCCGAACCTGGTTGAGGCTACGGAAAGTGATCGCCCTATCCATTTCATCGCGAATCAGCGATTCCGTTTTACCATCGACGCGGTAGGCTAGATAAATATCGCCCTCAAATGACTTAACCAGTAATTGCATGGGAGTTCTCCTTTGACTGCTCCAGTGCTACCTACGTGGTTATGATGGGCAAAGATCGCTCGAGTTTCCATTGCATACGAACAATCTATAATTACCAAACTTTTGGTTGATTCTCAGCCGGGCAAGGCTTGTGATGGCTGCCCCTCGAAATAAGTTAAGTGCGCGGTGCGAACATGATGATTGCCATACCCGTCATCGCGACGAGCACTCCGATTGTATCCCATAGGGTTGGGCGAATACCGTCCACAACCCAAAGCCACATAATCGCGACAAAGATGTACACACCACCGTAAGCAGCATAAACTCTCCCAGCTGCGGTAGGGTGCAAGGAAAGTAACCAAGCAAATAAGCCCAAAAACAAGACTCCCGGTAGTAGCAACCAAGCAGACTTATCCTCTCTTAGCCATAAGTAAGGTAAATAACACCCAAGGATCTCCGCTATTGCGGTGATCATGAACAGCCCGAGCGTTTTAAGTTCTAACAAAAGATTCCCCTTTGAGTATGGTAATAATGGTTGGCACTCCTGCACTAGAGGCTAGTGCAGCGCGATGATTCGCCATTATTATACCCAAGTCACCTCAACCTAACCTGCCTAGAGCAAGATTATTATCTCGGCGTGGGTTTAATTCACGCTTTACGCCCTTGCTTGACCATTAACTAACCACCTAGCGCGGTTAGGAGCGTTTAAACAAGACTCTGTTGCTACTCACAATTTTTCCTTTGATATACTTCACCACCAAAACTACTCTATAAAAATAAGCCACACAACGTTGTCATAGAGTGCCCCATTAGAAACAAAGGAAATTTGATTTTATGCCTGTGCTCCAACGCATCAGTCTATTTGCCCTGCTAGCCACTTTGCTTGGCGGCTGCAGCTCCCTTCCCGAACAGATCACCCATTCCTCGCCATCCGCGCCGGTAACTTCAACCAATAGTGCCCTGTTGACCATGGCTGAAGAGCAACAGTCTAGCGCACAACTACTCACCAATAGTGCAGTCGTGTTGCAAAAAAGTGGTTGGGATGCGCTTGCCCAGCGTCTTGCCATAGTCGAGAGTGCTGAGCAAAGTATCGATATTCAGTATTACATCTGGAATTCAGATGCCTCTGGCACTTACCTCGCCAGCCGATTGATTGCCGCGGCAGAGCGCGGAGTACGCGTGCGAGTGATGCTGGATGACATCAATCTCAACGAGCGTGAGGACCTTCTCAGCACGCTCGATGCTCACCCAAATATCGAGATCCGCATCTTTAATCCCATCCCTTCGCGTAAAGGGAAGACAAAGATGCTACGCGTATTGGGCGATTTCTCGCGCTTAAACCGCCGCATGCACAATAAGACCTTTACCGTTGATAGCGCTCTGTCCATCGTCGGCGGCCGAAATATTGGTGATGAGTACTTTGACCTGTCTGATGAGATCAATTTTCGCGATCGCGATGCGCTGGTAATGGGCGATGTGGTCGCAGAGGTTGAGTCGAGCTTTACCACCTACTGGGACAGTCCTTGGGCTTATCCGATCGCGCTCCTTGGCGGTGAGGCGGACTCAAAGATCCCTGATATCAGTCGAGTCAGTGTGCCTGTTTATCAAAACTACCCCGCGCTGCCACAAGATAAGGACACCGCTCATCAATATCTCAAGCAAGTGATGGCGCGGATGAGTTGGGTTAGGGCGATGTTTATCGCCGATCAGCCGGTACCAGATGATGCTGCCAATACGGATGTCCCCAAGGCGACCGCTCTGCGACTTGGCCGCTATGCGCAAAATGCCCAGCAGCAAGTGTTGATAGAATCGGCTTACTTGGTGTTTGATGACCGTCAACTTAAAGGCCTGCAAGCCTTGGTAGACGATGGCGTTGAGATCAAAGCGCTGACTAATTCTATGGTCTCAAACGATCTGCTGACTAACCACTCTGGCTACGCGGGGCGCCGCCAAGATATGCTTGAGCACGGCGTAGAGCTATTTGAACTCAAGCCAAGCACGGCCCTATGTCAAACATCCACTAAGGATGCAGCTAAGTGCGCGCCAAGTGTGCCTTATGGCCTGCACACCAAATCCGTGGTGTTTGATCGAAAGTATGCGGGAATCGGCTCGTTTAATTTCAACCTGCGCTCGACCTACCTCAACACCGAGTCTGTGCTGCTAATAGAAGATCAAGCCTTTGCCGAGCTGCTAGCGCAAGATATTGAGCAGACCATGCTTGATGAGAACAGCTGGCACTTGGAGCTGGACGACGGTGATATCCGTTGGCACTCAGGTGGACAAACTTGGAATGCTGACCCCGACACCGGACGCTGGGAGCGTTTTCAGTCACGGTTTATTCAGCTATTTCCTATCGAAAAATACTTGTAAAACACAGGGGCGGGGGACGGGGACGGGCTTTGCCCTACGGGGGACGAGGGGTTTACCGAGTGTGGTAAATCCCTCGCTCCTGAAAGGAAGAAGCGGGTAGCGAGATCGGGCTATCGCCCTCCGGGAAGCGAAGTGATAATCGCGTGTGACTAATCCCTCGCTCCTCGGAACAAAGTGTAACTCGCTCCTCGCCCCTGTCTGTTAGATTTTGAACACGTTGACTCGTTGGTAGAGTTGTTCTGATTGTGTTTTTAGGTTTGCAGACTTTTCTTGGCTGGCGGTGACTACGCCGGCTAGGGCGTCGGTGACGTCTTTTATGGCTACCATGCTTTGACTGATCTCTTCGCCGACTTGGCTTTGCTGACCAGCAGCAGTGGCGATTTGCATGGCCATATCGCTGATAAGCTCGACGCTTGAGCTGATTTCATCCAAAGCCTGAGTCGCTTGCTCGGCGCTGGTGACGGAGTGGTCTGCTTGCTCGGAGCTGCTTTGCATCAGATCAACCGCTTGCTGTGTGGTCTGCTGCAGGGTTTGGATGGTTGTTTCGATCTCTTGGGTTGAACTGTAGGTACGCTGGGATAAAACACGGACCTCGTCTGCCACCACGGCAAAGCCGCGCCCATGCTCACCCGCGCGCGCCGCCTCAATCGCTGCATTAAGCGCCAACAAGTTGGTTTGCTCGGCAATATCACGGATGGTTGCGAGTACTTTATTGATCTCTTGAGCGTGTAGGCTCAGTTGCCCAATCACCTCATTCGCCTGTGTCACCTCACCCGCCAGCGCACCAATCGCGACTTTTGTGCCGGTAACTAACTCGCGCCCAGTCTGAGCATTGCCACTGGATTGCTGGGCCGCCTGTGCGGTTTGCTCGGCATGAGAGGCAATCTCTTGAGTCGATGAGGCCATTTCAGTTACGGCAGTGGCTACTAAGGTCACCTGTTGTTGCTGCTTGTTAATCTCATTGGCAGCGTGACTCACTTGGCTTGAACCCGTATCGGATTGACGATTAAGCTCCGCTGCTTGATCACCAATAAGACCAATCAGGCTTTGCAGACTCGACATAAAGGTATTGAAGTTTTTTGCCAGTACACCGATTTCATCGTTGCTGTCGAGCTTGATACGTTGAGTTAGGTCGCCATTACCTTGGGCAATTTCGGCAAGTGCTGAAGAAACGGTTTGCATCGGGCGAAATAGCGCGCGACATAGCAGGTTAAATCCGATGGTACACAGCATAACGAAAAACACGGTAGCCAACAGTTGGCGCCATACTTGACTGTAGAGAGGCGCGATCAAAGAACTCTGCTCGATCATCGCAACAGTGACCAAATCGGTACCATCGATTGGCCAAGCAAGGGACACGTAGTCTTGCCCAGTCACTGTGATGACCTCACTTTGATGAGCCTGGATTAACTGACGAAGTTGGCCCTGCTCAATACCCAAGGCACTAATAGGTTGGTCGAGTAAGCTAACATCGCGATGAGTAAAGATAGTGCCGCTGCGATCAACGATAAACATACTGCTGTCGCCAGGCAAGATCACCTGATTGAGGCCGGCAATAATATCAGTAATTTCAACGTCTGCGCCGAGCACAAACTGCTCACCAGATAGATGAATCGCCTTACCTAGTGACACCACATTCGCCCCAGTTGCTGCCGCTACGGTCGGGTTATCTACGAAAACTCGAGCCGGGTTTTCTAAGGCGTGAATGTACCAGCCCCACTCGCGCGGGTCATCGTTGCCAGGTGGTAGGCTGACACCGTTGGCGTTGCGTTGCGAGCCATCTGCTCTGGCGATAAATACGTTATCAAACGCGGCTGAGTCACGAATTTGCTCAAGGTGCGGCATCACCTGTTCAATCTCTGTCCTGGCTGGAATCGCCGTCAAAGCGCGTTGCTTAGAAGCAAGCCAATCGGCAACATAGTGATTATACGCTGAGGCGCTCGCTTGCAATCGCTCCTCAACATCTTGGTTTAATCGCTGCAAGGCATTAGTAAACGAAAGCCCCTCGACAACTAACCCGCCAATAATAATGGCAAGGCTAGCAGACAAGGCCAGCTTGTTCTTTAAAGACATATTCTTGAACATGGTGTTTGACGCTGCTGTGATGATGGTTTGGTCGGCTGGCGATTATATTTTATCGGATAAAATAAATCGAACACCAAATCACCATAACGGCTCTAAAATGCAGCCTTACTACAAAAATTACAGCTTGAGATTAAGCTTGGTCGCAAAAGGGTCGTTTTGTATAAGGCACCGATGCAAAGATAGGTTTATGTTTGGTCCAGTTTTACTGGTTAATGAATGGGTTGTTGCGTAAACATTCAGCGGCTAAATCGATAAAAGAGCGTATTTTGGCGTTCGCGCGACGACCCTCTAAGTGAATCACGTTTACCGGCATGGGCGCTTCCTCGTACTCTGTGAGTATGGCTTGTAAACTGCCTGTTTCGATCTCTTGTGCAACTTGGTAGGAGAGCAGACTTGTGATCCCGTAGCCAAGAATCGCAGCCTTACGAGCGGCTGAAATTTGATTGCAGCGCAATCTTGGGTTGAGCTTGATGGTTTGTTTCGTTGTTTGATTAAGGAATGTCCACTGGCTTATGTTCCCGCTAGGAACAGGCAATATAATGCTATGTTTGCTTAAGTCAGCCGGTGTTTTTGGTATACCGTGCTGCTCAAAATACCTAGGTGCTCCACAGACAACACGCCTAACGTCACCGACCTTAACAGCGTACAAGCCAGAATCCTTTAGGTGTCCAATGCGAATCGCCACATCGAACTCCTCTTCAACCAGGCTGGTAATCCGGTCATAAAACATCGCTTTAACCGAGACTTCGGGGTTGCGCTCCAAGTATTCCGTCACGATAGGCATAACGTGTTTTTCACCAAATAACACTGGCGCTGTCACGGATAAGGTACCGCTGGGCTTAGTGTAAACACCTCTAACGGCTGCCTCAGCCTCTTCTAACTCTTCAACAATGCGCTTGGCATCCTGCAAAAATCGCACGCCTGCCTCTGTTAGACGTACATGTCTCGTAGTTCGATTAAATAACTTAGCACCCAAACGACTCTCCAATTCAGCAATCGATCGCGTCACAACTGGCGCTGAAAGCCCTAGTTTATTCGCCGCTGCAGAGAAGCCTTGTAAGTTGGCAACTTCGATAAATACCTGAATGGTGTGTAGCTTATCCATGTGCCAACCCCAGCCTAAAACCGACAATCATAATTATTGCACAATCAGAAATAATCAATTGCTAATAACACCAATTATTTCTTCATTTCGGTCATCTAAAGTCACTCTATCACCCGCTGAACAGCCGTTTGGCAGATCGCAAGCGATGATCTGACAAGCTTTATCTCGCTCGTCGCACAAGTGAACTGAGCTCACGCTGCGCAGTAAACTGCCACCCTGAGGATAGCAAAATGAACGTTAAATTTAGCCCATCACATGCTCCAATCAAGCTCTATCGCAATCCCATCTCCGGACATTGCCACCGTGTTGAACTGATGCTGTCGTTACTCGACCTACCCTATCAGACTATCGATTTAGACATGGCCAACGGTGCCCACAAAGCGCCGGAATACCTTAAATTAAGTCCCTTTGGTCAGGTGCCTGCCATTGATGACAATGGCGTAACCTTATCGGACTCCAACGCAATTCTGATTTACTTGGAGAAAAAATACAGTGATGGCTATGAGTGGTTACCACAAGACCCTGTGCAAGCGGCAGAGGTCCAACGCTGGTTATCGGTGGCTGCGGGAGAGATAGCCTATGGCCCTTGCGCGGTACGCCTCGTCAAAGTATTCGGCGCACCTTTGGACTACAACGCCGCAAAACTGAAAACCGAAACGTTGTTTGCGGTACTCGAAGCCCGATTGAAAACTCAAGACTACCTAGCTAGCGATAACGTCACCTTAGCAGATGTCGCCGGTTACAGTTATATCTCTCATGTGCCCGAGGGCGGCATCAGTCTCGAGCCCTACCCCGCTATTCAAGCCTGGTTAAAGCGCATTGAGGCACTGCCACTGTTTGTTGGCATGGCACGCTCGCCTTTGCCCGAATCTTAATCGGTAACGGATTCGATCTTCTAAAGGAAAAGTCATTATGAACTCGCGCAAAACCCATACCCTGCACTCAGGTGAACTCAGTATTCAAAAGCGTCGCAATACACCCGAAGAACTGACTATGAGGATACCTGATTTTGTTGAAGCCGATATGCCGGCAGAGCATGCCAATTTCTATTCCGAATTGCCCTACTTGCCGCTAGCAACCGTAGACGTCAACGGGCGCCCTTGGGTTAACTTATTGGTGACACAAGCACAAGGTGACGACTCTATCGGGGTCAAGGTCACAGGGCAAAACCGGCTATCAGTCGTCGCTGAAGCCGTCGTAGATGAACCCTTTATACGCGCTTTGAGACAAACACAACTGGCCTTGGCACGAGAGAGCGCCCTGTTTGCTGGGGTCGGTATTGATTTTTCCAATCGGCGACGCAATAAGTTTTCCGGCCGTATAAACAGTGTCGAGCTTGAACCCTCGGGTCGGATCGGCTTGAAGCTATCATCCGATCAACACCTAGGCAACTGCCCCAAATACATTACGGTTCGCTCGTTGGAATATCACCAACGTAACGCACAAATAGTGTTCGATCACTTTGAAACGCTCAATGTAGAGCTGCCTAAGTTTAGTAAGGCACTCATAAATGAGGCCAGTACGCTGTTTCTTGCCACCAAGCATACCTCGAAAGATGTTGGGGCGAGTCAAAGCCAGCAAGACATGGGGCTAAACCATCGCGGTGGTACACCCGGCTTTGTCCGACTCTACCAAGAGTGTATTGAAGAAAATGTAACGACCTTTTTGACCCTACCCGATCATTCTGGTAACCGTTTCTATCAGTCACTTGGCAACATCGAAACCGATAAGCAAGTGGGTTTGATATTTCCAGATTTCAATACTGGCGATCTCTTGTATCTAACTGGAGATGCCGAAAACCTGTTTGACGAAGACGCCGAGCAACTGATGCCTCGTGTTCGCTTATTAACCCGCATCAAACTAACTGGCGCAGTACACATCAAGCAAGGCTTAAATCTAAAGATGGTTTCAGCCGAGCGACTCTCGCCTTACAACCCACCCGTGAGGTATTTAAAACATGAGTTAGAACAGATGGGGCACCTTAGTAATGAAGGCAGTCCGCTTGAAACCCCTATGTCTGCGAAGTTGATAGCCGTTGAACGACTCACCGCTAACGTCAGTACCTTTACCTTTCAGTTGCCAAAGGCGATAAACCTCCCCGCACCTGGTGGTTTCGGTGTGTTTGATTTTTCGCAGCTAATCAAGGCTGACTACCAACATATGAATGACAACAACCCGCAAGTGGTGAACGATGATTACATTCGAACTTGGACACTCTCCAGCGCCGCAAATTTTGATCCTCAAGCCGCAAGGTTTTGCCCTGTTGATAAAATCAAAGTAACCGTTAAACGTAAGCCCGGCGGATTGATTTCAAATTTACTCCATCAAAATTGTGCGCCAAAGAGTTTAAATCCGCGCCGTATAATCAACCCCAACTTCAAAGGGACTGGGGCCGGATTTAGCTGCTTCAGCACTAAACCAGACGATGGTCTTCCTGTTATTCCATCAAAGATGCTTTGGGTCGCGGGCGGGGTTGGTATTACGCCATTTATGGCGATGTGGGACGGCATCTTACAGGTTGCTCGCAAGCTACCAAACCGAGCAGAGTTAGAAACCGACATTATCTTACTGTTTGCTGGCCGTGATGATGATATTTATCTACTGAAACCCTTTTTGCACCGAGCGGCTTCCCTACCCAGCAACATTCGCCTGCGGGTCTTTGCCTTCCAGAGCATGGGTCATGACGCATCAAGTGGCAATACCTCGTACTATGAAATGACCCAAGAGTTTCCGAGGCCAAGACTAGAGATAGTACAAAGGCGGTTACAAGAAAGTGATCTTAGACATATCGAACATTTAACCGATAGAGAGGCGTTCTTATGCGGTCCTCTCGCCTTGATGGAAACAACGACCGCAGCACTGAAACGCTTTGGCGGACCAAACTTAACAATCCATCAAGAGTCATTTTTTTTCTAGCGATTGTGCGAAAAAATATGGGAAAATGTGATGTTGCCCCTTCTATCCACTTCGTTAGGAGCAACAACTCACCCTCAGAGAAAGTTGAATAAATCCACAGTTCTAAGCGTGCGCTTTAAGGTATTTCTTAACCTTTTTCATCGCCATTTGACGCTTGAGTGGTGAAAGATAATCAATAAATAAGTTACCGGATAGATGGTCGATTTCGTGTTGCATGACAATCGCGAGAAACTCATCACTCTCAATGGTAATAGGATGACCGCTGCGATCTAACGCTGACACCTTCACCGAGGTAAATCGTTCAATATCGGCATAATAGTCAGGCACAGATAGACAACCTTCTTGACCTAACGCCTTATCTGAACCATCAACCACTTCCGGGTTAAGCAAAATTAGTGGCTGGTCGCGATCTTCTGAGAGGTCGATAACAACCACCGCCTCTTTTCGACCAACTTGAGTTGCAGCCAGCCCGATGCCGTTATCTGTCGCATACAAGGTATCCAACATATCGTCGATTAACGTTTGTACCGATGAGATATCGTTAACCTTCTCAGCTTTTACTTTTAGCCGTGGATCGGGTGCGGTGAGAATGTCTAAAACTGCCATATTTACCTTTTGATCTGTAGATATCATGTATCCGATACGGCTCTATGCCGCGCTCTAGGCCGATATGATGCAGGTTTTCACCAGTCACTTCAATTGTCTTTACCAAGCTTGAGCACACGATGACAGCGCTGCTGCAGCATCCGCTTGTCATGGCTGATCAACAGCACCGCATAGCCTTGCTCAGCCGCCAGTTCAAAGATCAAGTTGTTGATCGACTTACTGGTGATAGGGTCAAGGCGTGATGTCGGCTCATCAGCAATCAGTAATTTCGGCTTCATTAGCATGGCTCTGAGCAGAGCAAAGCGTTGTAACTCACCACCGGAGACCTTGGTTGCTGGACGCTGCAGTAAGCTTGAATCGAGTCCAAGCCTAGCCATGAACTCTAGCAATCGGTCGTGATCAAGCTCGTGCAGCTTAATTAAGTCGTTGATCAATTCACCCAGCGGCACATGATTGGCAAAGGCGGCTGGCGGGTCTTGGTACAGTTTGAGCGCCTGGCAAGGACCAAGATTCGCCGAGTAAATGATCTCACCCTGATCGGCTGGTTGCAGTTTAAGTAGGATATCCCCTAAGGTACTTTTCCCACAGCCACTCTCGCCACACAAGCCCACCACTTCACCAGAGGCAATGGACAAATTAAGGTCGCTAAAGAGTGAACGGCCACCGCGTGATTTAGCTAGCGCCTTCGCACTTACCACCACCTCAGCATCAGGACGAAGCGATGGTGGACAATATTGTGCACGGCTGGCTTCTATCAGCGCTTTGGCATAGTCAGATTGAGGGGCACTCAAAACCTGGTCTGCCAAACCTTGCTCTTGGACTTGCCCCTGGCGCATAACAATAACAAAGCCGCCAAGCTCTTGTGCCAGTGCGACATCGTGAGTGATGGTCAGTAGGCCGCCCTCGGTCGCTTTATGCTTCAACTGCTCGGCAATCTGCGTACCGCGTGCGCTATCAAGCCCTTTAGTTGGCTCGTCCGCAATCACCAGTTTCGCGCCAGCATAGGTCGCCGCGCAAAACGCCACTCGTTGCGCCATTCCGCCTGATAGCTGCAGAGGAATTTTGCCCATGTCATCGGCAAGCCCAAGTGCACCCAAACGTTGAGAGCCCGATTTCTGCGCTCTGTCAGATGACTCGCCCAGCACTAACTCGCCAACTTCGATACACTGCTCACCCGCTGACATGATCGGATTCAGCGCATGCCAAGGCTCTTGGGGCAGAACTGCAATATCGCTGCCCCACAAGGTCTGGATTTGCGCCGTGGATAGGCCGGATTGATCCTGCCCAAACAGCATGATCGTGCCCGACTGGGTCAGGTTACTTGGCAAGATACCGACAATCGCATTGGCAAGTAGACTTTTACCCGAGCCTGTCTCACCCAAAATCGTCACCGGCTTACCCTGCTCGATTGTCAAAGACAGGTTATCGACCAAACATCGGTCGCCAGCATAAATGGACAGGTTAGACACCTCAATCATTGCAGCTGATAATAGCTTAGTCTTGCTCATGTTGATCAAATCCCGTGGCAATCAGATTAAAACTTAGGATCAGCAGGAATACCGCCAGCACTGGTTGTGCTAGAACCCACACCGCATCACTATAGTAAGGGAACAGCTCGACCATCATCAGGCCTAGCTCAGCTTGAGGTGGACGCAAACCAACATAGACAAAACCAATTGAGGCAAGTGCTAAAATCGCGTTCCCCGCGCCAAAGCAAGCCAGCGTCAACAGATCCGGGAGCAGTTTGGGCCACAAGTGACGACGAAACAGATAGCGATTGCCAAAGCCATATAGGCGCGATGCCTCCATCTCAGGTGAGTTGACCAGCGATAGGGTCACAGCGCGTGACATACGAAAGTAATCTATCCATAAAATCAGCGAGATCGCCAAGTAAAGGATGACAAAAGAGCCCGGTACCAGCGCGCCAAACAGTAACACTAAAATCAAGCCAGGCAGCGCCATCAGCATATTAACGACGAAAGACAGCGCACGATCAACCCAGCCACGATACCAAGCGGCAGCGACGCCCGCTAAAGTGCCGAGGATCGCAGAGGTGATCACACTGGCAATGCTCATCAGCAACGAGACTTGAATCGCCTGCGAAAGGCGCGCTAGGTTATCTCGACCAAAGTGGTCCAAGCCGAGCGGATGAGCCAGTGATGGCAAATCAAACGCCTGACTAAGCGCTTGCTCAGCAAAGTCATAACCATAGATTAGCCGTTCCACCAGCACCAGTACCAGCAAGCTTGCAAGCAATCCCCAACCCAGCCAGTAGGTTTTCGGTTTGTTATCACGCAGCATGATTTACCTCCACACGCTGCCTTGGGTCAAGCAGGTAGCCGAGCACATCCACTAGGGTGTTGATGGCGACAAAGATCAAGCCCATCATCAGAGCAGTGCCTTGGATCATCGGGATATCGCGACCAAAAATGGCATGAGCGAGGGCGTGGCCAATCCCCGGCCAAGAGAACAGAGATTCGATCATGACTATCCCTTCTATCAAGCTCACAGCCTGCACGCCAACAAAAGCCAATGTGGGCAGAGCGATATTGGGTTGCGCATGATGTTCAAACACCTGCTTGTCACTTAAGCCTTTCAGGCGCGCAAATTGAACATAGCGCGAGTGCCACACCGTGCGGGTATGGTTGCGGATGATCCGGCTTGATAGAGCAGCCATTGCGAGTGCGAGTGCCGTTGCCGGTAAGATCAAGTATTGACTGCCGCCAAATCCAGCAATAGGAAACCACCCTAGCCGCTCGGCAAACACCAACACAAGAATAAGACCGACGACAAACACCGGCTGGGCACGAATAAACGCAGAGATAAACAATGATGTTCGGTCAGCAACACTGTTACTGCGTCTGCCACAATAAACGCCAATCGGCAGCGCAATCAGCATCGACAGGGCGATGGCGTAAAGCGCGAGCTCTAGTGAGTGACCTAACTGGTGGGCAATTTCTTCGCTCACGGGCAGACCGCTGACCAGCGAGTGGCCGAGATCAAAACGGATCAAATCCCAAAACCAGTTGAGATACTGCTGCCAAAGCGGTAAATCAAGCATCAGCTCGGTGCGCACCTGCTCAGCTGCCGCTAAGTTGACCGCATCATAGCCGTAACGCCCTGCTGCAATGCGATAGGCGATGTCACCCGGCAGCAAGTTCATCAAAATAAAGGTCAAGGTGCCGATGGCAAAGGCGACAAACACCGCTTGCAGCAAGCGCCGACGTAAAATATCAATCATGACTTAAGAAACTCATCTGATTCAGGTAATAGTTGGTCTCGAACGGATCGAAACGAAAGCTAGAGACGCGCTGATTAACCGAGATATACTGGGTGCTAAACAGCACTGGGATCTGCGGCATTTGCTCGGCAAGCAACATCGCCACCTCAGATGCCATTTGATAGTAGCTTTCATCGTCAATCGCCTGCGTCATCTGCTCGAGTAACGCCGATAGCTCTGGTGAAGACCAATTCATGTGCCCCCAGTCGGAGCCATGATGACTGGCGTTGTCTTCGAGCATCAAGGACAAGGGATCAAACAACCAGCCCATATTGCGCGCCACCAGCGCCATTTCCAACGTACCATCGTGATGCGCGGCCGGGATAGCGCCAGAGTTGACCACCTCGACATTCAGCTCAATACCAATTTCACTAAGCTGCGCCTGGATCGCGGTGGCGATCACTGTCAGCTCAGGGCGATCAGCGTAGGTGACGATCCGAGTTCGAAAACGCTCGCCGTCACGTACTAACACGCCATCATCACCGGTTTGCCACCCCTGCTGTGCTAGCAATTGACGTGCTTTATCGAGATCACGTCCTTGGTGGGCATGATTGGGTAAATGCCAACCCTTGAGTGCGGATGAAAACAACTGATACGCCTCTGAGCCTGGGGCTCGCACCACGTAATCCGCCAGATTTTGTCGATCAATCGCCAGGCTAATGGCGCGTCGAATATCGTGATGGCCTAGTATCGGGTGCTGATTATTTAGCTTGATCAAGATGGTTCTAGGCAGTGGCTCAGCGTGTAGAGACAGACCCTGCGCATCACTTAGCAGCGCTTGGCTGGCGGGGTCTAACGTATAGATAAGGTCTGCATCAAACGCCTTGGCTTGCAGCGCACGGCTCTCAGCTCGGTGTCCGGTCAGATACCGCGCCCTCTCGATGCTCGCTTTCTGTCCCCAGTACTGCTCAAAACGCTGGGTATCGAGCTTGTGCGGCGGCTGGAAAGAGGTCAATCGATACGCGCCAGTACCGATAAGAGAGATGCTCGCCCCATCGAGGTTATCCGCGGATTTAACAATCCCAGTACTATAGTGAGCAAGCACGGAAAGCAGCGGGCGATAACGCTGGTGAAGGGTGATCTCTACCTGATCATCAACCGCAAGGATCTCATCAAGTGGCACTAACGACATAGGTCCTGGCTTGGATGAAGCTTGGCGCAAACTCTCAACCACTGCATCGACATCCATCACACTGCCATCATGAAAAAAGACATTATCACGCAGTTTGAAACGCCAGCGTAGACCGGTTTCATCCGCTTGCCAGTCAGTGGCTAGGGCAGGCAACATAACGCCATCTGGCGCGACACTGATCAATGACTCAACCACCTGCATTTTAGAAAACACATAGCCGTGGCGTGATAAGTCTTGGCTGGTAAACTCGAACGGTGCACCGATAGAGAGTGTACGCTGCTTATCAACGGGGTCAAAGTCCAACACAAGATTGACCGCCAACACAAACAACAGTGCCTCAGCACTGCGGCGCAGCCAACGAATAGTCTTGGTCGGGGTCACATCACACCTGCCACAACACCAAGACCAAGCAGGCAACATACATACCCAGAGGTACGCAAGCTTTTGTGATAAAGGGCAAATCGCTCAGGCACTAAGCCTACCATCACACCGATAAAGTGGATCACCACTGAGCCAAAGAAGAAGCCCTTTTTAAAGCCCTGGACATTGGCGATGCCAAGCATCTCCACGCCATGCTCATAACCATGAAAGATACCAAAGAACAACACTCCAGCAACCATGATCCATACGTTGGGCTCAATCGGTCTGGTGATCAAAAGACCAAGCATTACCAAAGACACGCCCATCGCAAGTGTCACATACGGTACATGATAGGCATTAAGACCAAAATGCATCCCTACCAAGACAGAAACGATAAACGCAGCGGGTACCTTCCACATTAGAGCGTCACCGTAGCGACTGGACAAAATACCAACCGCAACCATGGCTAAAAAGTGATCCCAACCCGTGAAAAGGTGGATGAAACCGGCGACCGAGCCACCGGTTGGATCGGCGTAGTGCGCCATTGCATTAGCCGAAAACAGTAATGCTAGCAATGCCATCAACTTCATGACAAATTCCTTCGTTAATAATCAGACCGTTCAGTGGCCAGGGAAAGCCTGGCTAAGTAGTGAATGCAATACAGAATCTTGGATATCAATTGGCATGAGCCCCATCTCCTCAACCTCGGGGAATGAGAGTTGGCCCTCTACCAAAGCAAGCAGCACACGCACATCAGCGATCACAACACCTGGGTGGCCCAAGGGTGGAAAGCGGTGCTCACCAATGTCCAATTGACCACCATCAATCGCCAAGTAAGTAAAGTGTGAGCCATAAATATCAAACAGGTAGTACACCCCATCTTGAGCACTCGCTACGGCCTCTAGACGCTGACGAAACAGCCAGAGGGCAATATCTAGTCGTTCGAGTTGTTGCTCATCGAGCTGAATGATCTTGTGTTTGACCGCGCGATCGATACGCATCTTAACCACGGCAATACCATTTGGCTGGCGAAAATCGCTTTCCAACGTGCTGCACGCTAGCGCCTTAGGCAGAGGGGAGCAAAACACGCCTATACTCAGAGCAAAATAAATAACAAAGTTCAGGGCTTGACGATTAATTCGCATCGTGGCGCCTCGGGGTATCCTCAATCACCACGGTGTACTTTTGGCGATAATCTTGATAATTCGCCTCATTAGTTTGCGTCGTAAGGTGTGCATCCCATCGCTCAAGGACATAAGCGTGATGCTGCTCGACATCAATCAACTGTCCCTGGCGAACGTGATCGATATAAAGCAGGTGATAGCCCAATGGCGAGCGCACCGGCCCAAGCCACAACCCCTGCTCTGCCCGCTCCACGGCACGCATCGCCTGCACGCCAAACAAGCGTTCCACTTCTAAGGCAGTGATATCATTAAAGCGGCGTTTGAGGGTGCTTCGATCGCCTCTGATACTTTGAGCATTATCGCTGGAGTTCAGCTCAGCTAATAAATCTGCAGCATCACCGCTAATGTCATTGCGCCGTCTTGGGTCAAGAAACACCTGTTCAAACGTAAATAGGTCTGGCTGAGTAAACTCTTGGTGATTGTCCTCAACGAACGCCTGCAGGGTTACAAGGCTCGGCGGCTCGACATCCGCAAACCCACCGGTGATAAATTCCAGCTTTTGACGCAAGTGGCGTTTCACGACATTATCGTCTTGATCCAAGCCAAGCTCTATCGCGCTGCGATACATGATCTCACTGCGCACAAAGCTATCGAGTAGTGCTCGATACTCTCCATCCGATGGTAGCCTCTTATGACGACGCTCGAACTCCACCACCAACGCATGAATCTGCCCCTCTTGGACTTGAATAAAGCGACTACCCTGACTCTGACCATCGAGCAGTTGCGAGCCCCAGAATAAACCTGCCGCCGCAAGCAGCGCTGGGATGAGTGGTTCTTTGGTTAATATTTTCATCATCGCCATTCACCTTAGATCCAAAAGTAACTGATTCGCTCGAGGGTCCAGTACAGACTGACCACTGCGATCACATAAGCCATTGGCACTTGGTAGCGACGCAATAGACTGAAGGTATTGGCCTCAAAGCCCGCATGCTTGATTGACATCAGGCGCACCACACCAAGGTAAACTAATACAAACGCCACCTGACCGATCTCAACCCCGATATTGAAAGCAATCAGAGCGGTCGGTATTTCATTCGATGGCAGACCTACTTCAGTCAACGCCGCAGCAAAACCAAAGCCGTGCAACAGACCAAATGCGCTCGAGATGGCGATGGGATAGCGCCAGGTGATAGTGTCGCGCTCGGGTTTGATGATCTCGCGCGCGAGGAAGGCAATCGACAGTGCGACAATGGCCTCAGTGGGTGGCAGAGGCAAGCGCACCACTTGCAGCGCGGCAAGGGCCAACGTCACCGAGTGAGCTAATGTAAAGCCAGTAATCGTGATCAAGATACGGCGCATATCGCCCGCAATAAACACCAAACAGGCAATAAACAACAGGTGGTCAAAGCCCTCAAGAATGTGCTCAACCCCAAACAACAGGTAGGTTTGCAGCACATTGATAAAACTTGGCGCTCCCTGGATAGCAAAGCTGGTATTGGCGGAGTTCATCCGCGCGGTTTCAGAGCTGCCATCAAGCCACTCGACTCGGGCCAGCACATCTTTATTGGTTCGGTCAAGCCCGAGCACTCTGACCTCAGCGCCAACCCAACTCTGCTCACGTGTCACTCGGCGACGCTCGATATGGGCACCGCCCATCAGCATATAGATTGGCTCTTCAAGCGTGACATCGGATGGAAAATCAAGATGGAGGCTAAGACGCAGGTCCTCACCAACCGCGGGCACCTTCCAAATCAAATCAAACTCACTCTCGCTAACTTGATTCATCTCGATATAAGCTGGGCGATAATCATCGGCCACAACCGCACTACTGATCATTATCAGCAAGGCAATAGTTGCGCGTATTAGCTTATTCATCAAGGCTGTCCTCTGTGGTTTGGCTTTGCATCGCTCGATTCAACTCTTGCGGCGGCGTCCAGGTATAATCTGAAATAGCGACACGATACTGCTGAGCTAGCTGCTCTATTAAGCCATCGAGCATCTGACGGCGATGGTGGTAACGAAAATCGCGCTCGACTTGGGCTCGAACCGTATCGAGCTCAGGTTGCTGTGCTTGCTCGTGTTGGTGGACCAAGACCAAGTGGTAGCCCATCACAGATTGAATCGGACCAACCCACTGCCCTAGTGGGATATCGTCCAGTTGATCGGCGAACTGCTCGCCATACTCCCAGCTCAACTGCTGCAAAGAGCACTGTCGGCAGCTAGGTGCCAACATACTGGCATCACTGACTCTCGCCAACTGCTGTGCATTCGCACTGAAAATAGGGTCGTCGCTATCAGCAAGCCGCGCTAAGACTGCTCTCGCGCTTTGTCTGTGGTTAAAGAACAGCTGTTCGAGAGTATAACGTTCAGGAGTTTGATACTGCTGTGGATTATCACGCAGATAAGCTGCAAGTTCTTGGTCGGTAACCGAGATACTCGAGACCATATCAGCGGCATAACGTTCCATCTTACTCAACAGATGACGCCTGATCTCGGCATCATCTTGGTCAAGACCCATTGCTACCGCCTCTCGATACATGATCTCATCACGCACATATCCCTCGACCAAGGCTTCAATCTCTTTTTCCGAGGCAGAGCGTGACCAAGTACGCTCAAAACTATCAATAAGCTGTGTCATGTGGTGTGAAGAAACGGTCACCACTGCATTGTCACCCGATATAGGCTCAGAGACGCGAATATAGAGCCCATACAGACAGCAGGAGAGGAGGACAAAAACCATCAAAGGCTCTGTAAGCACCTGACGGAATACCCGTTTTTTATCGGTTGGCATAGAGAACGCTCATAAAAACCATTACAACAGTGCAACCAACCCAGCCATCTCATCGAGACCCGGTCAGCTATCGAATAATGGCGGGGAATTTACACCGCACAAGCACGGAGTTCAGCACTACGAGTGCGCACTATAAAAAACAGTTTCGAGGGGCGGGGACAGAAAAGAATCGAGAATCGAGAGGCGAGAATCGAGGAGTTACCGCGATCACCCCTCGCCTCTCGCAGCGCAGCGGTCTCGCTTCTCGAATCTAAAAATAAAGGGACGCGATGCGCCCCTTCACTTGTACCAAAGTAATAGGATTACTTACTCGGGCTATACCAAATCGGTGAAGTGTAAGCACGTTCTTGCGTTTCGGTTGGCATGTCGTCGTGAAGACCTGCACCGTACTTCACGTCATCGTACACGTGCCAGCGTGGCTGTGGGATCTCTAGGACGCGCACGTAGTAGAACGCGTTAAGTGCTGGATCGAACTCAGGATCTTGCCAATGCGCCATTAGCTGAGGTGCACCGATGCTGTTGTTGTAGGTTGCTGTTTTTACATCAACCGTGCTGCCAACCGCTTCTTTCACGCGGCCAGTTTCATCCGCCTGACGATCGCCAGAGGTCGCAACATCAAAGATGCGCTCATGGCTTTGACCTTCTGCGTCTACCCAGCCCTTGATTACCTGGATACGGTCAAGGTTAGCACCCTCTTGGTCACGGATCGCTTGGATCAAGAAGTTCGGAGCTTTGCCTTCAGGAGCTTGAGTCAGATCACCGCCCATAGGCACACCGTTACGGTAACCGATGTCAGCTAGGTTTGGTGTATAGATGTCATCCGCTGCGAAATCCCAGCCAGCGAATACGCGCACTTTTAGACGCGTACCTGTGGTTGCGTAAGTCTCTTTACGCGCCATGGCGTCAAAGATTGCTTCACGGGTGTTCTCTTCAGCCCAAACCGCCGCAAGACCTGCTGCTGCCATGTCTTTTGAGAACATGCTCAGCTCTTCATTAACACCCTGAACTAGCATGCCATCTTTACGTTGTGGCATGCCAGGCTCCCAGAAAACACCTTTGTGGAAGAAGTTTTCCTGACGGCTACTTGGGAAGCCGTTGTGGGTATCAGTCGAGCCGATCATACCGAACTTGAACGGGTTAGCACCGATCTCTTGTTCAATCTCAAGACCCATTTTCAGCGCAGAGCGAGCGTATTCTTGTGCCAACATCCAGTCTTCTTTCGCCACAATGCCTTTCATTTCACTTGCATCGATGGTTTCGAAGTCTGCAAACTCATCATCTGGAGAAAGGAATGGGTGGGTTTCGCCATCGCCTTTCATCTGAGTTACTTCCACCAACTTCTCAAAACGCATACGCATTTCGGCATACTCGCGCGATAGAGGCTCACCCTCAAAGTCAGTTGGGCTGAACATCAGACCGTTAGACAAGTTACCGTTGTGCGGGATAGCCATTACGCTGCCACCGGTCTTCTCTTCATAGTCTGCTAGGTACTCCCACAGTGCCTCTGGATCTTCTGAGTCAAAAGCACTAAACGGCAGAACTTGGCTGGCTTTATCTTCGCCATCACGGAAGATCACCACGCGGTGCATATTGCGACCTTGAGGCATTGAGGTCCACTCAAAACCGTGGAATGCAGTAAATTTACCCGGCTCATTGTATTCCTCAGCAGCATCAATCATGTACTGCCAAGCTTTGCGTGCCATTTCTGGTTCGTTGATTTGGTCGTTGTCATCACGTAGCCACTCAATGTACGCCTCATAACCGCGACCTTCTTGGTTCATATCGTACCAACGCTTGCCGACTTCATTTTCCAAAATGATCGGGTCACCCGTGCGCATAAACTCGGCAATACCCAAGTTCTCTGCATGGTCAGCGATCACGACAAAATCAAGTGGGCGAATAAGGCGGAACTTGTGACCACTTTGACCTGTTGCCACCTCACCGCGTGCAACACGATAGGTCTCTTCAGGAGAGATAGTGCCACCTGCAAGGCCAGTATCGGCTGACATGATGGTGTGGATATGCGTATCACCAAAGTAGACGTTCATTGGGTAGTCTGCATCGACATATGGAGAGTATTCCGTATCCGCCGCATGAGCGACAAACGGAAGTGCCATCGATACAAGCATGCTGATTGCTTTTCTTTTCATAACACTGTTTCTTTTATAGTATTTTGATCACTAGCTTCACAGAGACAGACAAAGAGTTACTGCCAAAAGGGTCTGAAGCCACCGAGCGTATCCGAAGGGGAAACGTTAGCAGTGTTGTTGATTTGATTCGCATAATCAGCACCAGAAGTGCATGACGGACAGATCAGTTTCGATTAATCGTCAAGGCGTCAAACCGACCTCTCATTTAGTTATTTTTAGACTGAAAAGCGTGTGCTTCTATACTAATATTGACCGCGAAAATTTTAGCTTGATGGATAAAACATTGCGCCCTTCTCTCCCTCAAAACCAACTGCAAGTCATTAACAAACTCATCAATGCTTTTGGTGTCAGTCAGCCATTAGCAGAAAAGATGTACGCCGTAGGGCAATTAAAATCGATGGCACTGAATCAAGTGATTACCCATCAAAACAGCCCACCCAATGGATGCCTGTTTGTGCTTGAAGGCTTTGCGATTAACTTTCTGACCAATGAGTCTGGAGTGGACCGAGCGGTAGGCATTGCTGCAGCGGGGAACGCAATGTACGAAGACCTTCCCTACCACACGTTGTTTCCTCGAGGTCGCCTTGAGGCCAGTGAGCCAGGTTATGCGCTATTAATCGATTTTGCTGATATGAGCAAACTCAAGCGTGAATCTGAGGAGTTCTCTGAGCTGATCTACTCGATCATGAGTGAAAAAATGCAGTGCGCGACCAAGATATTCTATTTCAGCCATGAGCGAGATATCGCGTTTAAAATCGGCATCACACTGGCAATTCTAGCGGGCTATGCAAGGCGCAATACGTTGCCAATATCCAAAGAGCAACTCGCTAGTGTACTTGGCATGTCACGCAATACGGTCACCAAAGCACTTCAGGGCTGGATAGATCAAGACATTATCCGGGTAGAAAACAAAACCTTTGTCATCAATTCCCTCGACAAACTTGGCTTAGACAGTATTTAAAACAAGGAGCAAGTACGGGCTTTGCCCTTCGAGGTTCGAAGTTCGAGGAGTTTGACACGCGTGGTGAACTCCTCGACACTCGGAACGAAGTGTAACCCGCACCAAAAAAGGGGCGAGGTTCGGGGACGGGCTTCGCCCTTCGAGTTTCGGGGAGTTTGACACACGTGGTGAACTCCTCGAGACTCGGAACGAAGTGTAACCCGCTCCTCGCACCTGTCTTTACACGCTGAAGGCTGAGTAAAGTACCCCAAGCGTACCTAGGACAAAGATAACTAGTACCGCTTTGCTTGCCATCTCACCGTTGTTTTCAGCAGCTTTACCAAATAGACCGAATACTAGTGGATGAACTAGGAACGGCGTAGCAAAGATAAAGGTGATCATGCTTGCAGCTTCGGCACCAAACATGCCGCCTTGCGTGGCTGCAAATAGACCGAAGTGTGACAGGCCAGAAGCGGCTGCCATTGAGGCATTCTCGATCGGCATACCGGCAAAGTGCAGGATAGTAAAGCTACCGAATACTGCCGTGATCTGCCAGCCGAATGAGAACTGCATTAGGCCCTTGATCTCTTGCTCGTCATTACCGTTCGCATTGCGCAGGTTCTTCGTCGCAAGGTAAACACAACCTAGACCCACCAGCACCAATGGCAGTACCCATTGTACAAGTAGCTGACCACTCTCTGCGCTTGCTGCCAAGATAGTGAAGACGAAGATATGGCCAAGGAATGGTACGTTAATCATAATCGGTGCACGTGCAGCTGCCGTTGCGCCAAGATCGCCTGCAGTACATGCGCCCGTTAGGCCAGAGTGTGAAAGACCACCAGCCATACCCGGTGCTAGGTTACGCACGTGGTTTGCTTTAGCTAGGAAGATAAGAATGGCTAGGCCACCAAACATCCAGAACATTTGACCAGCGAAGCCGTAAACGATCACGCTTTGCAGACCAGGAATGCTGAACGCTTCCATCATGTGTGAGCCGCCCACTAGGAAGCTGCCGGTTAGAACCACTGGAATACCAGCAAACAGCAGCGCATTCATCGTTGGACCCAGCTTCCATTTTGGCATCGCCATACCCAGACCAGAAGACAGCACCATGGCAAAGAAGATTTGTGGCAGACCAATCACACCCGCGATCGCTTGTGAGATGCGCAGAGAAATCATCAATACGGCGATGATTGCCATCACTTCCAGCACGCCGCGTACCAAGTAGTTACGCTTGTCCGCTATCTTCGCCTTGCTATCAATAAGGATCAGCGAGATAGTCATGCCGACATAAGCCAGTGCCATGTAGGACTCGCCAAGAGGATGCGCAGCGGCGCGACCTGATAGCAGCGCTGACACCATCTCAATACTCATTAGCAGTACGAATGCACGGATAACATACACCAGTTGGGTGCTCGTGGTGCCAACAAACACTTCGTGCTTACCTGGCTCAACTAAACTACCCACACTTCCCAGTTGCTTCATCAGCAAACGGCGGATCTCCTGACCACCAACGAAGAACGAGGCAATCAGAGCAATCACAGTGGTTTGACTCAAAAGGACGATAACGGGGAATTCGCCAAGTCCTGGCTGGGCCAAGCCACTTTCAACAAATAGAGTACCCATTAGCAGACCGAATACAACGATCATCAGTACTGCTGAGTACTTAGTACCCGCAACAACAGTGCGCGCGAGTAGTACCATGATCACCACCGCGACCATAGAGAAGAACAAGTGGTTGAACGCCACCAGATAAGATAAGTTTTCCATCTACTTCCTAAAAAGTTTTATAAGCTTCCCTGATGATCTTTCAAAAGATCATCAGCGCTTCTAATAGTAATAAGGGGCATAAAAAAAGCCCCGAGCATATGCTCGGAGCCTTCGATATTGTGCAATAACCTCTCGCGCCGTTTCTAGCAGAACTGGCACGAAATTGTTACATTACAATTCAATTGTTACGGTTTCACCGTCAACAGTTAGCTCTAGAGTGTTACCTACAAGCTTATGAGATACAGCAACTTGCTCACCTTCGTTCTTGTTAGGAACAAGTAGAGTCAGGATGTTGTGCTCTTTCGATGGCTTGAATTCCACTTCAACGTGACGGTGGATCTCAAGATCTTGGTACTCGTATGGGTCAACTTCGCCGAAGCCTTCAACGTTCTTCACTGACGCGATGTTGCCTGCAGACTCATTGATGAAGTTCACGTCTAGGTGCGCAACTTCGCCACGGATAGTAAATGACTTGTCAGCCACTTCGTTAGCGAATGTTGTGTGCATTAGCCAAGTCATGTCTTTCTCTTCAGATAGAGCAGCCTTGTCTTGCATTACGAATACTTTACCCTTCACAAACCAAATCTTACGCTTGTAAGACTCGATTTCAGGAACAAAGTACTTGTAAGATGCCGTTGCGTCACCCTCAACCATCTTCACATCAGACTCAGTATCGAAGTCTGTGATCTGGCCGCCCGCTTCAATACAGAAGCGATCTTGGTGACCTTCGTAGCCCGTGTTCTTGTTCTCGCCGTACTGACCCTTGCCACCGAATAGAGGCAGGTTCTTAGAGAACGTTTGACGACGCCACTTAGTGTGCATGTCAACACCGAAACCACCGTAGTAGCCAGTGATTGCTGCTAGCGTTTCACCAAATGCGTGTAGAGTGAACGCGTTTTGGTCGCCGTGTGAGTGCGAGATAGAGCCAAATGGTGAACACTTAAATACCATGTGGATGTGGTTATCACGCTCAGTCATCTTGTTGTGGAACGCAGCCCAACCAGTGATTGGGAATACTTTCAACAGAGGATCGTTTGACGGTGCTTGCTCTTCAGGCGCATCCCAAAGGATGTTGAAGCGTAGATCGTCGTAGCCGAAGTCCCACCAACCGAAGTTGTAGAACTTAGTGTGCGCTTCAGTATCACGACCTTTAAGTTGGTTGTAGTACCAAACGTACTCAGGCTTCTGGTTAACACCCGCGTAGTGCTTGATGTTGTAAGCCAGTTTTAGACCTGGGAAGTCACCGATTGATGACTGGTCACAGAAGCTCGCGCGCTTAGAGTGAACAGGCATACAGTAAAGTGGGAAGTCACCTGTGTTCTCGTAGAATGTTTTGTTGAACATGTCTACGCCACAGTAGGCTTTCAGTAGGTCGAACGCTTCGCCTAGGAACGCAGTTTGCGTGTTCCAGTAGTCAGGACCTTCAGCCCAACCGCCGTCTTCACCGCCCCATGGTGGGTAGTGTACTGCGTAGTACTCTAGTGCATATGCGATGTACTCGCCTGCTTTCGGGTGATCGTGGTAAAGCGCGATACACGTTGGGATGATAGCAGAAGAGATCGAACGAACACCGTGGCTGTTCAGTGGGTTGTTCAGTAGATCAACCGTTACTTTCAGGTGGTGCATGATCTCGTCTAGACGCTCGATTAGTGCGTCTTGAACTTGCTGACGCTCTTCATCAGTGAAGTAAGCGTGTAGCCAGTCGTAACCCCAAGCCATTGCTGCGATAACACGGAAAGCTGCTTCATCGTTGTAGCCACGAGAAGTCACGCCTTCTGGATCGTAAGTAGATAGCTTAAGAGTCCAAGCTTTTGCTTTAGCAATTAGCTCTTCGTCTTCTTTTACGATACCCGCGATTGCTAGGTTACGCGTCGCGTTCAGTGCCATTTGGCAATCAACGTACATTTGACGCCAGTAAGGACGCCATAGAGAAGCTTTACCTACTGTCTCTTCTGGGTAAGGCTGAGGCTCTTCGAATGGAGCAGTCTCAAGGAACTTAACCGTAGAGTTGTTGTAGAAGTCATCGAACATGCAGTGTGATTCGTCTGCACGTACCGCTGCTTTGAACGCTTCTAGATCCGCCGATTGAACCAGAAGACGTGGACGTGCTTCTGATAGGTTATCTAGGAAAGACAGGTCAAAGTCACGCTTTTGAACTTCGATTGGGAGTAGGTCTACAAGGTTACCTGCTGAAGTATCGTTCTCCAGCTTCATCTTCCTGATCGCGTCAAGAGATTTTTGGTTGCTCATGCTAACTCTCTTATATCAATATTGAGTGAAGGATTGGCGATAATATACGTCTTATTGTAATACAATTGAACGATTTTCGTCATCTGACAGCAACTTTTTACCGATTTCGTGATGTAGGTCAGAACTTAGGCCGAAATTGACATTGATTGTTCAATGATCCCTCTGGCCCCGTGTGTCATCAACCGACATCGCAGCTTTTCATTGACTTAATAGTATGATTTTTACCATAGACCCTAACCCTACAAAATGAAAGCCGAGCCAGAATCGCATGCTTGTTCGTAGATCGTATCTGATCAGAGTTTTGACGCAATGGTAAACTAAGTGCATATAAAGAATGGACGTCAGAAAATGCTTATCTGTAGCTGGTAGGAGTGATCATTTGAGCTCTTATCAATCTAAGCAAGTGCCAGCCTACTTTAACACTTGTTACTCAATGGGCCGTCGAGCTGAAAGCACTTCTTGTCCACAGAGAATAGATGGAATGGCAGTTCCGACTTTGGTCAATCATAGATATTATCAAGACCACAAACTATTATCCCGACCATTTCAGTTTTGATAAATCCCATATATTGGGATTTGCCTTGTTAGCCAAAGTATATAGAAATATAACCATTTCCATAAATTTTGCCTAATAAATATTAACATCGAAAATAATCAAATTAATTTTTAAGTGTAAACGCTAACAGTGCAGGAGCGATTTGCAACTATTTAGGTAGCAACTAGAATTCAAATTGCAAAGAGGAGAAAGCAAAGAGAGGCAAAGACCATGCGAGTATTATTTATTTCACTAATTGTGGCTTTTGCAAGCCCATTATTAGCATCAGAATCAAGCCAAAGTACCACACCACCAGAAGTACCGTGTTATACGGAAAGTGGGGAATTGATTGGAAGTAACGTTCCTATTACTGAGTGTGAAATTCACCATATGTAATTAAGTAAATAAAAAAAGCTGGGGAAGACCCCAGCTTTTTTTGACTCTACCTGCTTAACAAGTAATTAGTCTTCTAGACGCCATGCACGTACGTACTCAACTTGCATGCTGGTTGGTAGACCTGTTTCGCCTTGTAGGTCAACTGGGTAGAATTGGTTACAATCCCAGCGAGTGAACTGCTTACCACGCATACCTAGCGACAGTGCCACGTTCATATCACGGTGCCAGTAAAGGTTCTTCTTGTAACCCACTTGCTCACCGTTTACATACCAAGTGATGTCCTCTGGGGTAACGTTTACAGCATAAATAGCAAACTCTTCACGTGGATCAAAGTCCAAGAAGTGGATGTTTTGGTTAGTTGGCGCGAATGGCTTAGGACGCATCCACTTCGGCTTGCCGTCTTCTACGATAACGTTGTGTAGGTTGTGGTCACTCTGGAATACGTTGTCTTCTTCTTGCTGCAGCTCGACAACGTCGATTTCAGAGTATTGTACATCGCCGTCTTCTTTTAGTGTGCGGTCAAAGGCACTGTACAACCAGAATGCTGGAGAGACGCCGGGGTGAAGGTCTGCACCCTTGATCTTAGCTTCGTAGTAACCGTAAACGCCCGTTGCGTAAGACTTCGCCATACCTGACTTAAAGTACAGTGGGTAATCATCAACTGGCTTCTTATTACAACCATCCCAGAAACGACGTGTGTGCTCTTCGTGTACTGCGCTTAGAGTTAGAATACCGTCTTTAACAACAGCATTATTTTTATCCCAAGTCCAAACACCGAACGATTCCGGTTGGAAATTCCACTTCGATGTATCACGACCATCGAATTCATCCGACAAATCGTCAACTAGAACCCATTTCTCGCCTTCTTGAGCGGTATGAGGTTGGAATTCAGCAGCAAATGCCGCATTTGACAGCACGCATGAAGCGCCAATTAGCAATAATGACAATTTTGGGTTACAACTAGTTCTGGTTGTCATAATTTATCCTTAAAATATATATACAACTATTATTTTGCAATATTCAACGTCGCAACGACATTGAAGTAATGCGCTGATTTAAGTATTGATGGTTTTTTACTAATTAAGTTATTACAGCAAATTCAATGTACTTGAACATTAATAAGCATGCGCACTCAGGACTCCTAACTCTGAGTTAGCTACTGTTAACATAACGTCTCTAGGGTAGTCAGTATTATTATCCTTATAATAATGATATCTGGCATCCCAAGCATAATGCTCATCACCCAATTTACTTGGATCGTTATAAACCAGAATATATTTAGCATTGCTGTAGTTATCGTCTAAATAAACACTGGTAAAAAAGTAATTTGTTAGGTCATTGCCTCGTTCAACCCAACTTGCCTTGATTTCCTGCCCAATCGGCATAAAAGAGTCATCAAACAACTGATAGATTGGCTCGAAGACAAAATTTTCATTTGCATAGCTGTAAAGGTCGACAGTGTATTTACCTTTTTGCTCGGGCAACTCGATAACATAAACCTGTCTAAGTACTTTATCTATCATCACATAAGGTAGTGATGGCCCAAAAGTATAGAAAGCGGGTTGGCCAAACTCTAAAACTAATGGGTCGTAGAGGCGAATCTCACCTTCGTCCGACTCATCTTTACTCTTTGCTTCTAAGTTTCTCCACAGCTCCGTGATATTCACTTCACCTTTAACCACTTTATTGCCTGATACACTGGACGTTTCAACAATCACATCACTGGATATGCAGCCTGAAACCAATGCTGCGGTGAGTAAATATGCTAAACCATGTTTTGATTTATTAAACATACTGTTGTCCAGTTTCCTATCAAGTTGCTACAAAGTCTAGCATGCCTTTTAAAAATAATTTTGTGATCTAATTCTCTTAAAATAGGTTTGTGAACTAACGTCCCAACATATGGGAAGATGCTAATTACAATATCCATGTCCTTGAGCCAGACAAATACTTTTACATATTATTACATCCGCAATCTGAATTAACAAAATTAAGCAGTCTTTCGTCAATGGCCCTCCACTAAGGTGAGAATAATCGAATGAAAACGAAACAATTAAATGACAAGGATTAAGTCATGCGAAAAACATTAGCAGTCTCTTTACTTACATTGGCAACACTCCCCTATCAATCTTTTGAAGCTCACGCAGATGATTCATTTCGCCTAACAGGCTATGCGCGTTACGGTATGGGGTATTCAACTGGCGAGAGATATCAAAACTTCTCATATATGAACGGTATTAACACCATTAAGTCAGCGGGCTCACAATATGCACTGACCGGCCACCTTGCTAACCAAGGTATGGGCCATGAGCTTGGCTTTGAAAAAAAATGGTCACGTAATGATAGCAACTGGCGCGCATTATTTATGGCCACCGATAACTACAATGCCGACCCTTGGAGAACCGCCCAAATGTGGGCAGGCGGAAGTAATGTTATCAAGAGCAATCCAACTGCCGAAGTCTGGGCAGGTCAACGCTATGCTCAGCGTGTTCAAATGCTGCTCAATAACTACAAGCCTCTTCTCAACGATGGTGTTGGCGGTGGCATCAAAAACTTTGACCTCGGCTTTGGTAAAGCCAACGTTGAAGTGATTTCCGGCATTAGAAACAATGGCCAAGAGTTCAATCGCGCCGACAGTAATGGTCGCTACGCACTTTTAACCTCACTAAATGGCATCAGGTTAGGCGAGGGTAACACGCATACTCTTGATTTCTATGCCAACTATGGCTTCAGTGATGGACGTGATCGTGAATTCAACGGTAACGAAGTCAGCCAGGAAGATTCTTACCAGTTGGGCGCAATGTATAACTGGAACCGCAAAGGCAACTGGACCAAATTCTTCGTTCGTTACGGTGACGGTGTGAAAGAAAATATCGTTATGCACCGTGGACCTTCAGACGACGGCGGCTCATTGGGCATCTTCCTTTATGGTCACGAAAAAATCACCGATAAGTTCTCTATGATGTATGCCTTTAGCCATGAGAACAACAACAACTCAAACAATGCTGGCCTTGTCGCTGGTGAAGGTAAGCGCGAA
Source organism: Vibrio glycogenivorans (assembly GCF_051660965.1). Lineage (NCBI taxonomy): Bacteria > Pseudomonadati > Pseudomonadota > Gammaproteobacteria > Vibrionales > Vibrionaceae > Vibrio > Vibrio glycogenivorans. The sequence continues at coordinate 449,978 of NZ_JBPVIS010000003.1, forward strand.
AAATGGTATCAGGGCGTACTTCGTGGTGGCTACTACTACAACAAACACCACAGTACATGGATAGAAGCAGCCTACGATACTATCGACTTATTTGATAACCGAGGTGACATTTCTGGCGACTACGGCACCAACTCATCGTGGAAGATCACGGTATCGCAAAACGTTTCTCTAGCAGACTTCATGTTTGCGAGACCGATTGTCCACTTCTATGCCTCTTACGGTGGCCTAGATACTGAAATTGCGCGTAATGGTGCTAAACTGGGCGTCAACGACGGCTTTACTTTCGGTACTTACTTCGAAGTGTTCATGTAACCCCTATTATCAGGAGTTGAAGATGAGTTAGTAGAACTTGTCAATTCTTAACAGAGAAAAACCGCCTTTCCCAAGGCGGTTTTTTATTTTTAGAACAGCATACTATTTTTAACTCACACGCTAATAATTTGTGAATCATACTTGTTAATAATACAAGTGTATAAGGCCTACGCACACTAAATATGTCATTGCATACGGTAAAATAACCTCGACTATTGCTCTCATCAAATCAGCTGCCACATCAGATTCGATATCTCAACGACATCTGTTTGGTATTAATTTAATACTATTTACACCAAAACGGACCAACACACCGCTATGGCCCTAAGCTAGTTGCTTGATTTGCCGCTATTTTACTCAATTTAGAGGCACGTTTATGGCTAATTCCATGTTTTTGCCACATTCCCATTCTCTGGGAATCACGATCCATACTCTTGCTGCGTGATCTATGTCCACTATGCAAACATTCGATTATGTTAATTTAAATGGGACGAAAGATTGCATATTCGAATCAAATCACCAACGTTTAATTCGTACGTTTAATATACGATTTAAGGTTGTGAAGCTTATAACTATAGGGATTTAACCAAAATGACACATAATAGAAACCTCGTATACTACATGGCTATTATTGTTTTGAGTGGATTTGTTTTTGGCGTTGATGCTGGAATCATTTCTGGAACAGTAAAGTTTATTAAAGCAGAGTTTGCACTCACTGACCTTCAAATTGGTACTGTCGTCAGTGCCCCAGCCTTCGGTGCTATTATTGCACTTTTATTCAGCGGTAGTTTAGTTGATAAACTAGGCCGCAAAAAAATGATGCTAGTTATCGCTGGCTTTTATTTAGTCTCTGCGATTGCATCAACAATAGCTAATAACTACACCGTTCTTGTGCTAGCTCGTATGCTTGGTGGTATGGCCTTCTGCTGTCTGAGTATCGCCTCGATGTATATTGGTGAGCTTGCGCCAAGTAAAATGCGCGGTAAGTTTGTAGCGTCTAACCAAGTTATGATGGGTATCGGTTTCTTCGTTGCTTACCTAATTAACTACGGCTGTGTACTGGTACTCGACGAGCAGTCTTTCCTATTCTCAACTGAGAATGTATGGCGCACCATGTTCGCTTCTGAGATTCCAGTCGTAATCCTATGGACACTAACGCTACTTAAGCTGCCTGAATCACCACGTTGGTTGATGAAAAAAGGCTACAAAGAAGAAGCGGTTGCGGTTATCCGTAAGGTCACTCCTGAAAATGAAGTCAACGCGGTTGTTGCTGAAATTGAAGAGAACCTAGCGAAAACTGACCACAGTATCCCACTGGGTGCTCAGCTTAAGATCCTATTCTCGCCACGCATGAAAACTATCCTAACCATCGGTATTGGTCTAGCGCTAGTGCAATCATTCAGTGGCATGGGCGCGGTATCTTACTACTCACCAATGATTTTTGAGCAAGTTGGCCTGGGTGAAAACAACGCCTTCTTCCAAACCACGCTGCTTGGTCTTATCAGTATCTTCTTCGCGATGATTGCGATGAAGCTGGTTGATAAAGCGGGTCGTCGTACACTACTACTCATTGGCTTGCTAACTATCGCTCTAAGTCACCTAACTATCTGGTACGGCTTTAGCAGCGCAAATTACCACATCTCTTCTGAGAAGATCGTTAGCCTGGAAAGCCGTGTTGACACTGCACCACTACAATCACTAGAAGGTCAAACCTTTACTAGTGACCGTGATTTTAAAGATGCGATTCGTCCACTTTACTCTGACCAAGAAATGACGCTAAACGAAGGTGCATTTATCAATGCCTTCATTCAGCTTAACCCTTGGATGATAGTGACCGCTATCTTCGTCTTCAAGGCCGCGTTCTTCTTCTCGATTGGTCCAATGATGTGGGTGGTGTTCTCGGAAATCACACCGAACTTGGTACGCTCTATCGCTATCCCGTGCTTTGGCCTGGTAGCAAGTTTGGCAGCCTTCTTTGTTCAGCGCTTCTTCCCATGGCAGCTAACGACGTTCGGCGCAGCCAATACGTTCTTGATGTACGCCATCTGTAGCTCAATCGGTATTCTGTTGGTGCTATTCATCTTGCCTGAAACTAAGAACAAATCGATTGAAGAGATCGAATCCATCCTGGTTAAGGGTGAGCTTGCTGACCTCTCCCCTGCACAAGCTAAGTAATTAATCTTGGGCCCATTTTACCGCCTCGGGGTAAGGTGGGCCAATCTCAAATTAGGATATTCCATGAAGAAAAACATTATCATCCTCCATACTGACCAACAGCGTTTTGATAGCTTAGGTTGTAATGGAAACAGTCACGCACAAACCACCAATATCGACCAACTAGCTAAAGAGGGTTGTAACTTCAGCCGCCATATCTCAACCAACTCCGCCTGTATGCCATCACGCGCAAGCTTGATGACTGGCCTTTATGTTCCTGGCCACGGCGTTTCATCAAACGGCATCCCTCTATGGCGCCGTGATAACGGCTGTGAAGATAAAAATAACGTCATCAGCCAACGCCTATTTGGTGTCGACGTCATGGATAAGATCCCGACCATCGCCGACCTACTCACAGAGCAGGGCTACCACACAGCGCTGTTTGGTAAAATGCACCTAGAGCCAATGCTTGCTGACCGCTCTTACGATTTCTATGACTCCTACTCAAAGTGGGATGAAGAAGAGACAGAGCACGATGAAAGCCCATACTACGGCTTCGCTAAGAAGAAACTCATCCTAGGTCACGGTGAAGCGCCGTGTGGTTACAACCGTGGTCATTACGGTCGTTGGTTACACAAAAACCACCCTAACTATGTCGAGCAAGTGTTCCCAGGGGAGGATATCAACACTAAAGAGGGCTCGATCGCCAACGATATCTATGCTTCAAAACTGCCTGAAGAGCTCCACAACACCATGTGGCTTGCCGATGAGGTCTGTGAGCACCTAGAGCAGCAAAAAGACAGCGATCAGCCAAACTTTATCTTTGTTGGCTACCCAGATCCGCACCACCCTTTCACGCCACCGGAGTCGCTTGCAGCTGAGTTCCATGACATCCCGCTGCCAGAGTTTACTCAGCGTGATGAACTGGTTGGTAAGAAGCCTGATGCCGTCGAGCAGGCAATGGAAAACTTTTCGGCTGAGAAAGAAGATTTGGCCAAGGCTTATCGCTACACAGCGGCTTCGGTTAAGCTTATCGATAAGTCGGTGGGCAAGATCATCGAAAAAACCAAAGAGCTGGGTATCTACGATGACACTATCATCGTCTTCACCTCAGATCACGGTGACTTCCTTGGCGATCTAGACATGATCTGTAAGTATGACGTGGCGTTCAACAACCTACTTCATCTTCCATTCGTCCTTAAGCCAGCCAAAGACATGACTCTACCAGAGAAGTGTGCAACGCCAATGAGTAATGCCGACGTAGTACCAACGTTGCTATCGCTAGTTGGTGTGGAAGTCCCTAGCTACGTTCAAGGTATCGATATTTTTGGTGACAAAGCAGAAGACAACACCCCAATGGTCACCTGCTACACCGCTCGCGAGCAGAACCGTAATATCTCACTGTTCGATCAAAACTATCGCTACACCTATTACCTAGATACCGCTGAAGAAGAGCTGTATGACCACCGAGTTGACCTAAAAGAGCGCGTTAACCTCGCGGTAACGAAAGATCCAGTCATCCGCGCAATCTGTGATCGCCTCAAAGCCCAGCTATTCCAAAAACACATCGAATGCGACCTAGGCATCTTCAACCATTACGCGCTGTGGTAATTGACTAAATTTCATCTTATAAAGTTCGGCCACCCGCTTGGGTGGCCTTTTTTGTCTGAGTTACACTTCGTTCCGAGGTGCGGGTTACACTTCGTTCCGGGGAGCGAGTATTAAGGAGCGTGTAATATATTAAGGGTGTCTCTTTAGGGATACTGCCTTTTTTGTGTGAGTTACACTGCGTTCCGAGATGCGAGTATTAAAGCGCGTGTAATATATTGGGGGCGTCTCTTTAGGTATGCTTGGTTACCTAATATACCAAATTAATGTGCTGCATTTATCTAATTGCACTCTATACCGAATAGACACATGGAGTTGGTAGTTAAATCTTATTAACGAGTTGATTCATTCCCTTGAGTAAGATCTATTGCTCACCACACAAATGACCAAAGACAAACTATTGCCCAAAGCAGCCTTAAAGTTATTTTTATATAGATACAACCATAGCAGGAGTATGTAATAGAACAGGGGATAATTAGGCCCTTATTGAAATAAGGTTTTAATCTCTACTCTGTACTCCTCGCACCTCGGAACGAAGTGTAACCCGCTCCCTGGAACGAAGTGTAACTCACACCTCGAACCTAAAAAACGGCCTCACGCTAGAGAGAAGCGTGAGGCCAAGTGCTGGTGTAGTATGGAGAATTTAAATTATTATAATGAATGGGTTTCGCGGGTCAGATACAGATAGTCGTTCAATGCATACTTAGAGCAGTCACAGCCAATACCTGACTGTTTGATGCCTACGTGCGGTAGTTCGATTGCGTATTTAACGCCGTTGATTTGAACCTCACCAAATTCGAGGTTCTCAGACACGCGCTTGGCCTTGGCATGATCTTGGGTGAACACGTAAGACGCTAAGCCAGTATCTGTGTCATTGGCCATATCAGTCACATAATCCTCTCCCTCAAAGCGGATCATGCTAATAACAGGGCCAAACAACTCTTCGCGGTAAATTTCCATCATGTCATGGACACCGGTTACTACAGTTGGCGGGTAGAATGCACCGACATCACTATCAATCAGCTCTCCCCCAGCGTGCAAGGTTGCTCCTTGTTCAACCGCGCTCATGACCAAATTGTGAATTCCGGCTCTGGCTTTCTTGTTGATCAACGGCCCCATAGTCGCGTCGGTATCTCGACCGAAACCAAGTTTAACTTTAGCGGTTCGCTCTAGTACTTTTGCCAAGAACTCATCATGGACTTGAGATTCAACAAACACGCGGTTGGGTGCAACACAGATTTGACCACTATTGCCATATTTAAGTGCGGTCAAAATATCGGCGGCTTTGTCTAGATCAGCATCGTTAAATACGATAAACGGCGTGTTCCCACCAAGCTCCATCGAGTAACGTTTTATGTTGGTTGCGCCCGTGGCCATAATCTTCACCCCAGTAGGGATGGAGCCTATCAAGGTGATCATTGCTGGCACTTTCGACTTAGTGAGCAGATCACTCACGTCTCTATCACCACCAGAAATGATGGTAACCGCCCCTTTAGGCAAACCGACTTGGCGGCATAAATCCCCCACCAAATAAGCTGACAAAGGCGATTGAATGGAAGGTTTGAGAATAATCGGGCAACCACTGGCCATGGCTGGACCTAGCTTATAGCCTAGATTAAGCAACGGGAAGTTCCATGATAAGTAGGCGACCACAACGCCAACCGGTTTATGACGTAATGTGTGAACACATTGCCCATCAGGGTCGACCAGTTGATCCGGTTGAAAACGAGTGATCTCTTGAGCATAAAACTCCAAGCTGTCGATCAACAGTTGGTAATCTTCTTGCGTCCCTTCCCAGGTCTTGCCGGTTTCCAAGTGCACACACATGCGCAACTGCTCTTCATGGTCGATACAAGCTTGTCTGAGCTTATTCATCCATTCAATGCGAGATTTAACACTGGCTTTACCCCAACTAATCTGCGCCTCTTTGGCACTCTCTAGGGCAATTTGTGCGGTTTCCAAAGTCGCAGCCTGGACATTGGCTAGCACTTCATCTGTGGCAGGGGAATAAACAGCAGTCGTTTCACCACTATCATATGCCCTGCCATCTACGTACATACTATTTACAATCATCACTCGACCTTATTCCATTAGATTCCAGAAAATAATACCCTACTTGTTAATTATTTCTCGTATCTCACTCGGCTTTCTTCGAAAGTGGAAGTAAATTCCCACATTATGGAATACCCAATTATTCATCTAGCAAACAAGTTTAAATAGTATCTCGTCCAGTAAAGCTGCCGCCAGTAAATTCACTATTGAGCATTATATAAACCAGTCAACAATTTTAAACCCTCTTAGTGAAATTAACTTACAATTCACCGCGACTTCCCATGTCACGGGACTTTAGACACAGGGATATCTATCGTGACGGATATCACACACCTATTTAAATTCTCAAATTAGAATCCCAATGGATTAATTAATCGAAGCATTAAATAAAATATAACTTAGTTTTGAAAAATAACTTACCCTCAGGACCTCTATGAAAACACAATATTTAATACTATCGACCCTGGCGCTCGCCGTTACCACCGCCCATGCCAGTGTGATCCGTCCTACCGGCTTTCATGCCGGTGAAGTTCGCTGGCAGGAGTTAGGCGACAGGAGTGACGACTTTACTTCCGGCTCAATTAATCCAGCGAAATGGCAAAATGCACCAGCAAGCCTGAACGTGGGTGCGTGGACTTTTGATCCTGCTAATGCTTACGTTCAAGATGGCAAACTCGTCATAGAAACCACCCAGGAAACTCACACACGTCGTTTTGCTGACAGCTGTTGGGATGGCGTGGCAGGAGGCCCACCACAGTTCGTCGACCGCGAGCTCTACTACAAATCGGGCGCGGTTCACTCAATCGCTAAAGGCGTCTACGGATTCTATGAAGCCAAAATCAAGGGTGTTGAGATGTTCCCTGGACTGAGCCCTGCATTCTGGCTCTACAGTGACGATCACCCATTCGATGATCGCAATGACCCAACCAAGCAATACGTCGACTACAGCGAAATTGATATCGTTGAGCTGCAACAAGCCGATTGGCGTAGCCCAACCGACTTTGACGACCAATACGATATGGACCACAACCTGCACGCTCGCGTAGAAGAAAACGGCCAAATTGTATGGAAACGTCCGAAGCCAAACCCTGAAGCACAGCTGCTTCACTATCGCGCACCTTTTGATCCTCGATTGGATTACCACACCTATGCCGTGGAAAACCGCCCAGATCGAATCACATGGTATGTTGATGGCGTTGAGGTCGGCTCCAAGCCAAATAAATGGTGGCATCGTCCAATGCGCGTAACCTTCTCACAAGGCCTGCGCCGTCACCTGATTAAGTATAACCCTGACTGTCAGCGTGCCGATCCAAACCCTGACAACATCATCTCAGAAGGTTTCCCAGAGAAAGCACGTATGAAGGTTGACTACGTGAAAACCTGGAAGGCCCTACCATCGGTATGGATTGACGATGAAGACCGTTACGTTAACACCGAGTTCCCAACCAACCAACCAATGGACGTTGTGGTTAACTACCACGGCGGCAGTGATTACTACGTTAAGTCGGGTCAATACAACGGCGTCACCCTCAACCTGATTGAGAAAAATAGCTCAGGGCTTGTTCAAGTCGTACGCAGCGCGAATGATCCAAACACCACCAAAGACGACAACAAGTACGCGGGTAAAACCACGCTTAGCATCAACCTGTCTGGGGTCACTCCATCAAGCCAGCTGCCTAGCGGACACTTCTACGCGCTAGCCCCAGTGTTTAATTCATCGAATGGCTCGGTGATCTACGCACAAGGCCCAATTGAACCAATCCTTATCAGTGGCGAAGGCAATGGCGGTGGCGGCGATGTCGCGGTAACGGGTGTCGAGCTTTCACCCGCTTCAGCAACGTTAAAAGTCAATGAGAGCGTGCAACTCTCGGCCAAGATCAGTCCCTACAACGCGAGCAATAAGAGTGTCTATTACTATTCTGACGACTCCGATATTGCCAGTGTAAATAGCAGCGGTATGATCACGGCAAAGAAAAAAGGCTCCACTGTCGTATCTGTAACGACTAATGATGGTGCCTACACGGATAGCAGCGTCATCACCGTTGTCGAGAGCAATACGGGATGGGTACCTGTGACTGGCGTAACCACCTCTCCTAGCAGCCTGAGCATGAAGGTTGGCGAGACCAAGACGGTATTAGCTAATGTGATTCCTAGCAATGCGAGTAACATCAGTGTGACGTACCAGTCTAGCAACCCCTCTGTTGCTATCGTCAACGCACAAGGTCAAGTTTCTGCAAAAGGCAAGGGCAATGCGACGATAACAGTGAAAACTAAGAATGGTGGCTTCACTGCGACCACTTCCGTTGTAGTTAATTAACCAATCTATTAACCTAATAAGCACGCAGGCTTGCCATGTTTACATGGTGTCCGCGTGCTTTTTTTTACTCAAGGAATGCTTAGCAGTCTTTCGCTCGAATCACATCGACCGTGAGCGCGTCTCCAATGGCTCATTTTCGACTCTCTTTGTCATGCTGCTAGCACCAACTAAGGGATTGCTTAATGAAAAGACCAAAACGTCATCGTCGCTGGAGACATCAAGGGAAAGCCCCTGACTATCGCTTTTCGCTCGCTAATGAACGTACTTACCTCGCTTGGATTCGCACCTCTCTGGCCCTTCTCGCGGCTGCTATCGGTATCGACCAACTCACCCCAGACCTCGCTAACCCACAAGTCAGAGTGCTTATCTGCTACTTTCTGTGCTTTTGCTCTGCAGGGCTTGCAAGCTTTGCGTATCTTCGTTGGGCAAGTAATGAGGATGCGATGCGAAGAGAAGCCCCAATCAAATACACTGGCTTTCTAAAAGTCGTCAGCGTGGTAGTATTAATTCTCTCTCTCGCCGTGATTTTAGCTGTCGCGTTATGAGCAAAGGTGTCTGTTTATGAGCAAGGGTATAGACGCAAAAGATCCCGGACTGCAGCCTGAACGCACATCATTGGCCTGGCTGCGAACTCAATTGGTTCTCTTTGGAATAGGGCTTATCTTCTTCAAACTCCTGAGTAGTAGCCATGTCCATCACCTGTCGCAACTTGGCAGTGCAACCATGGTGTTTGCAATAATCAGCTCAGTTTATTCGCATCGCCGCTGCCAATCAATCAGCGAGGCACAGATAAAAGTCGGGATTAAGGACATTGTTGTTAAACAAATTCTATCACTGATCGTGGCGCTTCTTGCCGGTTGTTACTTTATATACATGCTGTTGAGATAACGCTCGGATATCTTCATTTTTGACAGATCAACGCCCTATTACAAATAAAAAAAACCACCCTATAAAACTCAGGGTGGTCTGCACAAAACTGCAAAGTTAAGGAACATGAAACATCATTGTACCCAGTTTCTCACTAGGGAAACTTATGCTCGTAGAAGCCAAACAAGCTATGTTTTGCTTTCTATGGCTAGCCAGAAAAATAATGAATAAACCGTATTATCGTTAGTGTTTCTTGGAAAGCATTAATCTAGTTAAATACAATCAAAAGTGACCAAACGGTCATTATAAGAGCAACAATAAAAATCACTGCCTTTTCAATCAACCAACAAACATTTCAGGCCTAGAAATTCGTGTGAGAATCAATAATAAAACAAATTAAAGTAACTTCGCTAGAGAGCATTCCACTAGTATTTTCACGAACTAGTATTCGCAATATTTTTCGCCCAGAAACACACCAAATAATTTAATTTCATTTATTGCACATAAATATTATGCATGATTAAACCAAATAAATTTGTGATCTTGATAACATCACTATCTGTTTAGGAAGCGGTTCCCATATAGTGGAAAAGAGACTTTATCATTCAACTTATAGCCGCTGCTATATAAACGACCACCTTACTCTACTATCACTCTGACTTGGCCGTCTTTGGTTAATTACAATTGATCAGAATGCTGAAAGATACATAACTAAACTCACAGAGATCACACTGACGGTAATCAAGTAAAGGACCTTGTCTGACAGGCGCTTCATCAACCAGGCAGCCGCAGGCACCCCAACAAATGAGCCTATGACGAACCAAACAGCGGTTATCGTATCGGCTTGTCCACCCTTGGCATAACCAATAGCAGCGACTGATGATAAAAACAGGGCAAGCACCACAGACGAACCGATTGATTTTTTAATGTCTAATCGCAGTACATTATTGAGTACAGGCAGCAAGAGTACACCTCCACCAACCCCTGTTGACCCTAACACCGATCCACAAAACATCCCTGAAACCAACGCTTTGTACCCACGAACAGGCTTTTCTTCTGACAAGTCACGTGACTTGGCTTTAGGCTTAATATTCATCAGTACCGACAACAATGAACCCACCATCACGATAATCACAAGCGCAGAGATAAGCGATTGGGTTAGATCCGCATGGACGGGGTGTTGATTAAAATACACCACGACCTGAGTGACCAAAATGGTGATTGGTACTGCGCCAATAAACAGCAAACCGACTTGACGCCAAGAGACATTCTTCGCTTTCACATGCACAATCGAAGCGTTAATTTTTACCATCGCAGAAATCAGACTTGCCGTACCGACCGCTAATACTGTCGGCATACCACAAAACAGTTGCAGCATTGGAATTAGCAATACACCACCACCGACTCCTGTCAGGCCAAGGCAAAGACCAAATAAACTACCAAGTGCAATTTTGAGCATTAACACATCAGTAGTTAACATTTGTGAAACAAACTGAGCTATATCCACTGCTATTTCCTCCAATTCAGAACAGCATATTGTAAACGTTATCACTTTATGTGACTTTAGATCAGTTTTGACTTCAAAGTTTATGGTGATGACCATATCTGGGTAACTAATGTTACTGTAAACTAACTTTGATTTAATTTTATTTATGGCTTTAAGACAATGATTGACATAAAAAATCAACTCGCAGCAAATATTAACTTTTTTCAACTATCTAAAAAGGAGATCATCTATCAAAGTGGTACTCCAGCCAATGGGCTGTATTACGTTGAAAAAGGGTTGATTGGTTTATATCAAGTCTCTGAGAATGGCCGTGAATCTCTGTTGAGAATTTATGGACCGGGTTCGTATTTTGGTTACCGCTCGCTTTTTACTCAGCAAAAATACCCTGCAACGGCAAGAGCTATGATTGACAGCACAGTCGCATTCTCCAATGTCAAAAGCTTTAGTGAACTCGATAACCTTTCGCCTGAATTAGCAAATTATCTAATGAGAGAGGTATGCTTTGAATTAGGCGAGGCTGAAAAACGCTTGATGCAGTTTAATGCATTTAACGCCAAGAAGCGTATCTTGGACTCTATCTACCATGTGTTCGATATGTACCCAGATTATCCGTGGACCTATCGAGAGATTGGTGAGTATAGTGGCACCGACATCAGTACAGTAATCCGCTATTGTAGTAAGTTAAAGGACCAAGGAATACTGGATAAAAGTAGCCGTAAACCTATTCCAACGGATCTTAATCAATTAGCCGACTACCGAAAGAGCCTTGTGGATTGAGGGTTTATTTTCTCTTCGACTTATGATGATGAAAATAAAAACCAATAATTTATCCGAAACGTTGAAACGAACTATACCAATAAAGAGCAAGGAAATCGCTCAATTTATCAGAAACTTAACCCTATCATTAATCAAAATAATCATAAGCCAATAGACAGGAGTAGCAAATGTCTAGTAACAATGGAAATCAAGCTCTCAATAAGGCAATCGACGTGGTTGATGCTGTCGCGGATGGACACCGACAACTCAAAGCGATTTGTGAAGCTACCTCTCTACCTAAATCAACGGTACATCGGATCCTTCAAGGACTTATCGAAGCAAGATACCTTCGAGAAGTAAAAGGAATTGGACTGGTACTCGGTACCAAGATGATCCAATTGGGCAACAAGGCGCAAAAAGACATGCCGCTGAAAGAGGTTGCCCACCCGATTCTTTCAGAGCTTGCTGAACAGACTAAAGACACGGTTCACCTTGGGATCAAAGATGAGGACCATATTTTTTACCTGGATAAGATCTCTGGACAGCGCCCTATTGAGCTGCGCTCTCGCATTGGTGACCGACTACCCCTTGCTGCTACTGGGATAGGAAAATCCCTGATGATTGATATGCCACAGATGGAGTGGCGTAGACTGATCAAGAAACACGACAATATCGACCTACCTCACATGCTGCAACGCATGAATGAATACTCAAAGCGCGATTACAGCTATGACCTAGAAGATAATGAAGAGTTGGTCCGATGCGTCGCTGTGCCAATTCGTAACAAATATGGCAATATTATCGCTGCTATTTCTGTCACCAGTATTAAACCTTACATGCCAGATGACAGAATGGTTAATCTCATTCCGGTATTGCAGAAATACAGCCAGCGTATCTCTGATAGTTTAAACTAAAAAAACACACTAATATAGAATAAAAAAAATCACCATACTTGGTGATTTTTTTTATTCTAATACAAACGAAGCTTAAGCTAAACTTGTATAAGTTTGCACAAATTGACGTGCGTTCTCTCTGACTTGCTCAGTGCTTAATTCTGGCGTGTAGAGCGCGGCCCCCAAACCAAATCCGCTCACACCAGCCTCAAGCCAAGGCCGCATTGAATCCGTCGTCGCCTTTACACCACCTACGGGAATACACACGGTGCCCTTAGGCAATACCGATTTAAGCGCTTTATAACCAGACAGACCAACAACATCAGCGGGGAAAAGCTTAATCCCAGTTGCACCATTATTCACTGCGCTGAATGCCTCTGAAGGCGTCACAACACCTGGGAATACGTAGCAGTCGTTTTCAGCGGCTAATCTGATCACATCCACATTTACATTCGGTGTCACGATCAATTTGGCACCGGTTTCTATGACCGCTCGTGCGTCATCTAGCGTGGTAACTGTACCTGCTCCTACTACCGCTTTCTCACCCAACTCATCTACTAATAATTGGATACTTTCTAATGCGTTAGGGCTATTTAAAGGCACTTCAATCAGGCTAAAGCCCTCTTCTAGTAAGGCGTTCGCGATCTCTAGAACGTTGCTAGGGCACACACCACGAATAATCGCAATCAGTGGCAAGTGCTGTTGTATATCAAACGACTCCGACTTGTTCATTTACCTTCTCCCTTTGAAGCTCTTTCATCCCTTCGATAAAACATGACTCACCATCGAGTACCTGTGAAATTAGTCCCAATGAGTTGAGTGCCATTTCATATTTTTTACTCAGTTGGTGGCTGCCAATAATATTGAGCTGCTCTCTACGAGATGAAATCATCTCAGCGATAATCGATTTGATCTCGTGACCAATCAGCAATCCTGATAAGTAATCAAGTACGTGTTGCGTATCTATCTGGTTAAACAGGCGATGGGTTCTGGCCATAAACAACTGCTTAGTCAGGCTATCAACGCTACTTTCCTCAACCCCTTTCAGAAACACCTCAGTGTTGTGCGGCAGATCGGTCGTCCCAAGGTCTTTGCCCAAAATGGTGTGCTTGGAAAGAACAGAGAACATTTCACCGGTCATATAGGTCGAAAATGATGCGATTGCACCTCGCTCTACTTTGACATATTTGCTATGTGTACCAGGGAGCACCGCATGGAAATTCTCTTTACCCAGTAATGATTGAGCACCGATAAGTTGAATCTCCTCCCCACGCATGACATCAAACTGACCATAATTATGCTGGTGACGTACACCCGGACAGATACTGGCCTGAGCACCCCATGGCAGCGAGAATGTGTGACAATGCTCCAAAATGCCTCGCGTTTTCACCGGTGTATTCACATAAGGGACGTCATGCCAACCCTGTTGCGAGCCCACCATACCAGCCATAAATACTGGTAGATGTTGATAATCACCTAACCAACTGGACAGCACTTCTTCTAACTTTTGTGCAAATTCCCCCTGCTTCACCGTTAGCAAGCCAAGCTTATGCTCGATACGACTTATTTCTTTGCCGTCACTGCTCATGGCGAAAGCTCTAAAATTGGTTGTCCCCCAGTCAATAATTAACCAGGAGACACCACGATGCTCAGCTACCATATCTGTCTCCGAAATAGATATTCTAAAACTAATTAATTTTGTATTTGCTAATAACTTCAGTATTCACCTCTACACCAATGCCCGGCTTATTTGAAATTTGTACTTTACCGTTATTTAGTTTAATTCCATCAAATATTAAATCCGTTCTAAATGGATGCGATGATTGATCAAACTCAAGCATTGGCTCAATTGGATTCAGCGATAATGGTGTGGCTGGAATTGAGGCAATAAACTGAAGTGAAGCGGCAATACCAATACCTGAACCCCACACATGTGGAATAAACCGTGTATTTGTTGCTTGGGCCAAGGCCGCTATTTTTTTACATTCTGTGATCCCGCCAGAAGAACATAAGTCTGGTTGGATAATATCGAGGGCGCCTTGAGCAAGCCAAGGTTGGTAACCATGCTTACCAAAAATCTGCTCGCCCGCTGCAATTTGTGTTTTGGACAGGTTTCTTAGCTGTTTATAGCCCTGTAAATCTTCAGGTGCTAATAGTTCTTCTAAGAAGTAGAGGTTACACGATTCGGTCTCTTTAATTAGTCGACGCGCACCACCAACACTATAGGCGGCGTTGGCATCGGCCATAATATCCACACCCTCACCCACAGCCTCTCTGACTTGATGGATCAGCTCTATATCACTGTCGAGATCAAAGCCAATCTTAAGCTTCATCGCACTCAGGCCCGCATCAACGTATCTTTGGGCTTCATCAATCAAGTCATGGGGATATTGACCATCTGCTACACGGTAGAATCCGGTCGCATATGGTTGTACTTCGGTGCGGTAAGCACCGCCAATCAGCTTATGAATAGGTTTGCCCAAGGCTTTACCCATCGCGTCCCACAGGCCGATATCGATGCCACTGATCGCATTAACCGTCGCACCCGCTTGACCATAAGGTCTTGTGCGGTTGTACATCTCTTCCCACAAGACCTCGACGTCAAACACATCACGTCCAATGAGCATTGGCTTAAGCACACTGTCAATGATTGCGGCAGAGATCAGGGGGGATTGTAGGCCATGACATAAGCTTTCGCCCCAACCGATGATCCCTTCGTCAGTGACAACCTCAACGATAAGTGAGCTGCGTGCCTTCACCCAGCCTTGAGAAAAGTAAAAAGGCTTATCTAGTGGTACTGATATTGCGTGTGGAATAATGTCAACGATCTTCATAAACTTCTCTTTATCTTTTGTACGAACTACTTAAATTCAACACGAACAATGAGTAATTCGATTAATTACTAACCAGCTAAAGTAAGTATTTGGCTTACTTAACGGACAACTTTTAGCAAATTACTAAGCTACACAGGTTACAGTGACTCAGTCGCTTTTTAAGGCCTGTTAGGATAGCTTTATCGTTGGTTATTTTGGCTAATATTAATGTGATCACACCGACATTTCCATCTGAGCGGAATCGGTTCCCATATTCTGGGATTTGTCGTACATACTCTACTCACCTCAAGCCATGACATGTTATTTTTTAGTTGGCGAATAAATGCAGATAACCCCGACTTACTGCCAAATTAGTAAATCAATTGTGCGAATTTATTTCTGAAGGTTTGAGTTAGTAAGAATAGAAACGTAGGAATTATTCATAGATGTATATTAACGGAAAATTAATTGAGACAGACCTCAAATTCTCGGTCGAAAACCCAGCAACCGACCAGGTTGTCGAAGAAATATCTATCGCTAACCAAGATGTTGCTTTGCAGACGCTGAATGCGGCGAAAGCAGCCGAGTCGACTTGGGGCAAGAGTACCATCGCTGAGCGCGTTACTTGGATGCATAAGTTACGCGAAGCGTGTATCAACAATGAAAATGCACTGCGCTCTGCGGTTCATTTAGAAACCGGTAAGCCTTGGGCTGCGACTGAGGAAGATTACCAATCTTTGATTGATAGCCTTGAGTTCTATGCCGAGGAGGTTACTCGATATGCGCCCCCAGCACTATTAGGTAAGGACGACACGTGTCGTCATCAACTGCGTTATCTACCGGTTGGTGTCGTGGTAGCCTACCTTTCTTGGAACTTCCCGCTACTTAACCTTGGCTTTAAACTAGGACCTGCAATGGCTTCAGGCTGTCCTGTCATCCTGAAACCAAGTCTTAAAGCGCCGCTTTCTGCTTACTTAGTCGGCGCCCTCTGTCATGAGATTGGTTTGCCTGCAGGCGCGGTCAACGTTATTGCCGGTGATGATATGGAGGTTGGCAATTTTTTGTCGTCGTCAAAAATCCCCCAGATGCTGACCTTAATCGGTTCAATTAATACCGGTGTCAAAGTGATGCAGGCAGGTGCTACCTCGATTAAACGCTACTCCATGGAGTTAGGCGGCAATACACCATTCATTGTCTTAGAAGATGCGGATCTCGATTTGGCCGCTGATACACTCTGTGGTCTTAAGTATCACAATAGTGGTCAAATCTGTGTTGCGCCAAACCGTGTATTGGTGGCGAAATCTGTCAAGCAAGCCTTCATCGATAAAGTGCTTGAGCGCGCTGATAAGGTGAGATTGGGCTTTGGTATCGCATCCGACGCGACAATGGGGCCTGTAATCGACAAGGATTCGCGCAGCAGAATACATCAACTGGTTGAGCAAGCAGTAGAGGCTGGTTCGACGCTGTTGAGAGGCGGGACGTACGATACTCAAGAAGTAGGCGCTTTCTACCCGCCAACCGTGCTGTGTGATGTCAACACAAGCATGGAGATCTACAACGAAGAGATCTTCGGCCCAGTGATCAGTATTATCGACTTTGATGCTCAAGATGACATTGTCGCTATCGCCAACAGCACGGATACTGGCTTGGCTTCTTATATTTTCACCACTGATATCACTAAAGCAGATGCCATAGCCGACAAGTTAGAGTTTGGTGAAGTTCAGATCAATGGTGTGAAATATGGTATTGACTTACCTCACGTCGGCATTAAGCAATCTGGAATTGGTTGTGACTGCTCAAAATACGCGCTAGATGACTATTTCTACCTCACTCGCGTTACGCGAACACTATAGACGTTAATATGTCACAAGAGAGGGACGAGTTTGACTTCGTTCCAAACGACGAGTAATCGCACGTACAGGTTAAATTACTCGTCGCTCTTTCCTTGATGGTTATAAAGATGCTTTTACTTTCGCCAACTCGGTGATCTGGTAATAACGTTCCACCTCTTTGCTGACCTGACCCCAATAAGAACTTTTTGAGCGGACTTGATGAAGAGCAAACGCTTCCTTATCAGCAAACTCTTCATAGACATCAAATCGATTAGGCTGTTGTGCGTTCACTGTTACACGAAACACTGTGCAGCCTGGCTCACGTCGCGTTAACTCAATATGCTGCTGTAGTGCTTGTTCTATCTCGGCCAACTGTTCCATCGGCACAACGATATAACCCTCAACGGTAATTTTTGCCATGTATATTTCTTTCCCTGTCCAACTGAAACTGTATCCTGAGGTTACTTGGGTATAATATGCGCTACTCAATAAAAGACCGCAAGCCAAACGGTCGGCTCTTCGAGTGAGGTCGCTAGCACTTTGTGTTTTTGCCGTGCTGGAATATTAATGTGGTCGCCAACGTTCAAGTGAACGATCCTTCCATCGACAAACTCGAGCACACCACACCCCCTCAATACTACCACCCACTCATTTTGCTCTTGGTCATACCAACCACTCGCAGGAGAGCTTTGACCAAACGATACGATTCGTTCAATTCTTACCTGTGCACCTTTTACTATGTCTTCAAAAAGCTCATTTTCTGCTGCCTCTGGTATGTGTGAGAATAGGTTTTCCGTGTTCATAATGACCATCCAGTGCCCAAATCTAAACTCACTATAGCGTCAAATTTCCAAGTATGAGGAAAGTGAACGGTCGATATTTCGAAGCTGATCACTTCGATCATCGATTACCTAAGGACCATGACTCAGATCACACCCTATTCATGTCAATTCATCGTTTGGGTAGATTTACAGTGTGAATCATCCTTTATGCGCCACAGCTTGTTTTACCTGTCACACCAATTAGTATCTACAAATCATATAATTAGGTAATTATCCTGCATTTGAGATAGTAATCCTATATTTTGCACTACAAGTCCATATTGATCAAAAACGTTCCCAATTTTGCAACCATCTAACATGCGTCTGTACTATGCCCCGCGAAAACACCTGAAATAGCAGGACACCAAACGTTAACAACTGCAGTTGGCAATATAACATTTCACTTACTAAGAAACACAAGACCATAACGTCCAGAAAATTATTAAAATAAAGTGAAATGAACCAATAAAAGCCACATGACCAGTCATTATCACTATCTAAGACGGGTTTAGCCCTCATAAATTGAGTGTTATATCGATAAGCGGCAGCACAAAACCTAACCAGATATCATCCCGTACTATTTTACTAGTACACTATTTCCTGCTAAGTTGCGCAAATCTGTTAATCTCATATGAAGGAATAACCAAGTGAGTGATGTTCAAGCACAACCACAGCCTAGCAGTTCGGGCGTGATTGGCTTTATTGAAAGAGCTGGAAAAAAAATCCCTGATCCCGTGATCATCTTTATGTCTCTGTTTGCGTTCTGTCTAGTGCTGACAGCAGTGATCGGTGGTCTAGAGTTTGAAGCTCTTGGCGCAGATGGCGGTATGGTTCAATACACCATCAAGAGCATGACAGACACAGAGCACTTCCGTTGGTTGTTTGATAATGCGATTCTTGCCAACTGGCTTGGCTTTGGTGGCGGCGTTCTCGGTGTGATTTTGATCACTATGCTAGGTGTTGGCGTTGCTGAAAACTCTGGCCTTCTGTCTGCAGTGATCAAAAAAGTTGGTCTACGCATCAACCACAAGTACCTACCGATCCTGATGGTATTCATGGGTATCATGAGTTCTATTGCGACCGATGCAGGCTACCTAGTATTGATCCCTCTTGCAGGTATCCTATACGCAGGTCTAGGTAAAAACCCTCTGATTGGTATGGCAGCAGCCTTTGCTGGTGTATCGGCAGGCTTCAGTGCAAACCTTCTTCCAGCGACTCCGGTAGACGTTGTTATCGGTGTAAACGCACAAATTTTTGCTGAAGCTCAGGGTGTCCCATTTGAATCTGGAGACGGCCGTGCGCTAAACCCAGCGACCATGCACTACTACTTTATCCTTGCTTCAACCTTCTTGCTTGCAGGTATCGGTGCATGGGTAACGGCTAAGTTTGTCGCGCCTCGCCTTGAGAAAATGGACTACCAAGTTCCTGAAGAGATCAACCTAGATGACTTCTCTGTATCTGAGCAAGAAAACCGTGGCCTGAAAGCAGCAGGTATTGGTCTAATCGTTGCGATTGCTGCCATCGTTGGCCTAGCAAATGGTCCACTAGCGACTTACGTCAATGACGCTGGTCGTGAAGTGACACCTTACCTAAACAACATCATCATTTTGATTGCGATGACGTTTGTGATTGTCGGCTCATTCTTCGGCTTTGCGACAGGCAAGTTCAAGAAAGTGCAAGACGTTGTAAACTCAATGGTTAAACAGATGAACACCCTAGGTTATGTCCTAGTACTGACGTTCTTCTGTCACAACTTCCTAGCACTAATGAGCTACTCAGGTCTGGGTACCTACGTGACGTTCCTAGGTGCAAGCTTCCTTGAGATGCTAGGCCTGCAGAACTTCCCTATCCTACTGATCTTTGGCTTTATCATTGTTACTGCGGTAATCAACCTATTCGTAGGTGGCCTAACGGCTAAGTGGATGCTTCTAGGTCCTATCTTCGTACCTATGCTGTACCAAGTAAACCCTGACATGACACCTGATATCGTAGCCGCTGCTTACCGCGTTGCTGACTCATCAACCAACATCATCACACCAATGATGACTTACGCTGGCGTTATCCTAGCCTTCATGCGTAAGTACAAGCCTGAGCTAAGCTTTGGTGATGTGATCACTATGATGGTGCCATATTCAGTTGCCTTTATGACTGCATGGACAGCACTACTGGTTACCTTCTTCACTTTTGGTATCCCGCTAGGTTTCTAATCAAATCAATCTATGATTTTAAAAAGGCTTGCACATGTGCAAGCCTTTTTTTAGTTTCGAGGGGCGGGTTACACTTCGTTCCGAGGAGCGAGTAATCTACCGTGAGTGTCAAATTACCCGCCCCCCGAAGGGCAACGCCCGTCCCCGAACCTCGAACCTTTATAGCGCGAGTTTGAGCCCCTCATGGCTCGCGATAAATCCGAGCTTTTCATAAAAAGCAATTGCTTTAGGTCGGCTTTTATCTGATGTCAGTTGCACCATTCCACACCCCTTATTCTTAGCTAGTTGCAGCGCATGTTGGATAAGTTGCTCACCGATTTGACGGCCTCGGTAATCTTCATGCACCCTCACTCCTTCAAGCAAGGCTCGCCAGGTCCCCTTGTGGGTAAGGTATGGGATAAAGGTGATTTGCACCATCCCCACCAAACTGGAGCCTACCTCGGCAAGTAACAGTTGATTATTATCATCTCGGGCAATCGCTTCAAACGCCTGATAGTAACCTGAACTAAGTGGACGAGAGTTATCTTCTCTTTGCTTACCCAATATATCGTTTGCCAACAAATCTACTAACTCCGGTAGATCACTGCTCTTGGCGACTCTAAAATGCAGGTCCATCTTTACTCCATTTAATTTTCAATACAATAAGCCATGTTACACTGTCACAGGGTGCAGCTGACTACTTTCAGTGTCCTGTCGATTGCTTTAGGACTTTAAAACAATCTGCATGATAAAACCAAAATCATTACTTCATAAGTCACTATGGCAAAGAGACTGGGACCTACGACTTCACTCTAGAAATCCTCATTCAATAGCTCAGCGACCACCCACATCACTTTATTTGTCCAGACTGACTCGCTAAAATAATGCCAAATTCATTTATTGGAAACATCATGGCAAAACTATCCCTTCAAGAGCAGATGCTGAAAGCGGGTCTGGTCAACGAGAAGAAACTGAAAAAGGCTAAAAAGGGCTCAAAGAAATCACGCGTACAAGCACGTGAGGTAAAAGCGGCAGTTGAAGAGAACAAGCGCGCGCAGCAAGAGCGAGATAAAGCACTCAGTGAGCAGCAAAATGCCGACCGCCTATCAAAAGAAATCCAAGCTCAGGTTAAACAGCTGATTGCCATGAACAAGATTGAACTAGCCGACGGTGAGATCAAATACAACTTTACCGATGGTACCTTGGTAAAATCGCTCTATGTCGACAACAAAACTCAAGATCAGCTCAGCAAAGGTATTCTAGCGATTGCCCTTGAGGGTGAAAACTATGTGGTTATCCCGGGCACGGTGGCGAGTAAAATCGCTGAGCGTGACGCTGAATCCATCATCGACCACAAGACCAATGTCGATGAGACGCCAGATGAAGACGACCCGTACGCAGACTTTGTCGTCCCTGATGACCTAATGTGGTAAACACGCCGCTATTATAAAGCCCAGTAAGTCCTCAGGCAGGAGAGTAATTCCTGCCTGCCTCTTTATCATCAAGCCTATCTTCAGTGCGCAAGGTTAAAGCCACCTAGATCGCGCAATTAGAATCGAAGCCTAAGCTGAACTCATCACATCATTTTGTGTTGCAGTTCAAGCCATTACTTGTCACAGTAAGCCTTAATAAGTTGCATTGTTCAGCTTACCCAAAGGAAGGGCGACATGGAGAAGTTTGCACAAGATATATGGATATTTGAAGGGCCTGACGTTCAATTCCTCGGCTTGCCTTACTCAACGAGAATGACCGTCGTTAGGCTGCCATCAGGGGAGTTGTGGGTCCATAGCCCAATCCAACTATCAACGCGGTTATTTGAGCAAGTTACTCGCCTCGGCCAAGTCAAATACTTGATCGCCCCTAATCATCTGCATCACTTATTCTTGCCTGAATGGGTCGCTGCCTGTCCAGATGCACTTGTCTATGGGACAGACGAAGTTATCAAAAAACGCAGCGATATTGCATTTAGCGCCTCATTGAATACCACTAAAAGATACGCTTGGAATGACAGTCTCTCTCAGCTCCTGTTTTCTGGCTCCCGCCTCATGGAAGAGTGTGTCTTCTTCCATCAACCCTCAAAAACGCTGATCGTCACTGATCTTATTGAAAACTTCTCTGGGGAAAACTTTACTCGCTGGCAACGGTGGTTAGCAAGAGTGGTTGGCATACTCGCGCCAAACGGGCAGATACCACTCGATTGGCGCTTAAGTTTTCGGTTTAGTAAAACAGTTGCTCACCAGCATCTAATCAGGATCCAATCTTGGCAACCAGAGAGGATTATAATGGCGCATGGCGAGCCTATTAGAGAAGAAGCTTGTGATTTCTTGGCAAAATCATTCCGTTGGCTACTTTAATGATGAGGAGGAAAGTCAACGCAAGCTCCTTAGAACGGCACTAATTAAGATTCTTTAATCGAAGTACTCGTCCCCCTCTATTAAGACCACAAAACCTGGAATTTTGACCTGTTGATTATTTAGTTCAGGGCGTACTGAACCCAGGACAAAAAAAAGCACCACACAAAATGTATGGTGCTTCAAAAATTGCGTAGTTAAATTACACGATTATACCTCTTCCCTCTCAGCGAATTACCCCCACGTCGGATGGCATTAACTCTATCTAGCCAACGACATTAATAACCGCTGTAGAGAATAATCGTCACTACGCAATTGCTAGGATTTCTTAGCCGCGAGGGAACCAGATGCCCATGTCTTGCTCTTCGCGGTTAGCCCATGCAAAGTAAGGGATAAGGCGAACAGATACTTGCTCGTTCAGATCCGGTTGAACTTTAAAGTACAGGGTGTCTTGCACTGGGCGCACATCCATGTTCGTGGTTAAGCCAACCATGTCATAAGGCAAATCAGTGATGGTTTGCTCTTCAAACGTTGCATCAATCGGCAGAACCAAATCATCGATGGTGTATTTCTCACTGTCAATGTCTGAGCCCTCTAGACAGTAGACAACTGGACCTCGCTTCACAGCGACCATACCATTGCTTTGCTCAAGCATTGGGTTCGCGCCGTAAAGCTCGACCTTCATTGGTAACACAATCGCCAGTTCATCACCCTCTTTGACCGTTTGAGTCTGCATACCTGATGGTACAGCAACGCCATTAACACTGGCTTGGTCACACCAAGCAGGAATACGGTACGTCAGCTCAAAGCCATCGACAGGGGCTTTAGGAACCTTGATGGTCACCGTTTCTGTCCATGGGTAATTGGTTTCCATGACCACTTTAACCTGGTCACCATTGGCTAGCTCGGTTTCAATCTCACTGCCAGCAAACAGATTAATAACCACACCCTGATCGCTCTTCGAGTAGATAAACTTCGGCATGCCCGTAAAGGTACGCAGAAGCTGCGGTGGACAACACCAGCAATCGAAGGTAAAGAAGCGCTCATTTGGCACGTGAGAGTACTGCTCAAACGTCGGCTCAATATGCTTGTCACGACGGTGCGCTGCTGGGTTTGAATAGAAGTAACGCTTCATATCCAAGCTTGAGCCTGAGATACCCGAGTTAAACATAATCGTTTCTAACCAGTCGCCAAACTCAGCCTCACCCGTGACGTTCAGCATACGTTTTGCCCACATCGCACCGGCGATATTGGCGCAGGTTTCATTGTAAGCCACACGCTGCGGCAGGTTGTACTCTGAAGCAAATGCCTCAAACACTCGGTCACCACGGTCAGAAATACCCACATATTGTGGACCTAGTGCACCCGTGATATAGATACGGCGTTTGATGAGGTCGTTCCAAATACGCGTTACCGCATTAAGTAGCGCCGGCTCGCCAGTGTGGCTGTATACATCGGTAGCCCCCGCATACAGGTAGGCACCTGTTACTGCGTGACCAACAGGTTGAGTCTCTTCTCTCAGTGGCGTGCGGTTTTGTGAACAGTCTTTACCCGAGTGAGTCACACTTTTCGCTTCCAGTTTGCGTCCGCGCATCGAAACGAAAATATCAGCAAGCTCTAGGTAACGCTTGTCTTCAGTCATGCGATATAGGTCAACTAGGCCCATGATTTGACTTGGGTTAAAGCCAAAGTTTGCTAGTTCATAAGGCTCTGGTGAGAACAGGTCCCAGAGATAGTCAGCGTTCTTGATCGCCACTTTCAGTAGGCGATCATCACCGGTTGCCTCGAAGTGAACACAACCGAGTGTGTGCAGGTGGCCCATGTTATAGAGCTCGTGAACCTCGATATCCACCCAGCGCTCAACATCGGTGAGCAGTGTTTGAGTGCCAACATAGCCATCTTCTTCTTGGCTTGCCTCAATCCAAGGGATGTATTTATTAATAACCTCAAGAATGCGCTCATCTTTTGTCGTCGCATATTGGTTACAACAACCTTCTAGGAACTTGTAGCAGTCACCATCCGACCAGTAGTTCTCATAAAACTCACCTTCAACTTCACCAGCAGCGATACCAAAGTTTAAAAGACGTGCTGCGTTGGTTTCATTCAGCAGTGCCGCTTCTAAGTTGAAGATGATATCCATGTAGTTTTCTACACGATTTGCCCAAAAACCGCTAGTTAGCCTAGCCTCACCTGTTTTTATGTTAGAAAACATATTTAGTCCTTCAAACGATTATTATTTTGAACGAATTAAAACTCTATCACTAAGTTTTTCTACGAACTTTTATATTTAAATTTCCCGACAGTCATTTAAATAATAACTAATATACCAATTCCGCGGTTCACTTTTAGTAACATAAGACACCGAACCATTGTTCTGCGCATCTTCTGCACTGTCATAAACCCCTGAACAAGGTTCAAGCGCAAAATTATGCGTATTATTATCTGCTCCTTGGTTTTTCCAAACCCCCAAATAAGGAGCAGTGTGGCTATCAACTGCCATTAACACTTGATAGTTTTTATTCTTAAAGCCAAACACATCATCGGCCTTGAGTTTTTGCTTAAAGTAAAACTTGTCGCATGTCCCTTCATCCTGTTTTAGGAACTTCGAGCAATCCCATAAACCCACTTTTGAGTCATGGGTAATCGGGTAGCTATAAATCACATCTTCTCGGTCAAGTCGCCCTACGCTACACACACTTTTCACCTCGTTGAAGCGCCGTGGCACGATGATCTGTGTGTGCTCGTCATAACGAAATAGCGCATGTGGCGTCCATAAAAATGGCAGTTTTTCGATATCTTCAATTAGCTCAACTCGATAGGATAAACGCAGTTCCCGCTCGATCAGCGCCACTTTTTTAGTCAGTCGATAACCGAGCGAAGGGCTGGTAACGGAGAATTCGAGCTCTTTGTTCTCATTGATACAATAATCCCAAGGCAACGACCAAACCTCACCATGACAAGGAACAGACACTCGAGTCTTTTCTCCGCCCCTCTCCACCTCAACCTCACAGGCATCAATGGATGGGAAACATTCATCGAACCCGCTGGTATCATAATCTCCAAACCGAGTACCATAAACCGGTAATTCTAATTGCGATTGTGGTGCTTGATACAGTAGTTCGCAGTCAAACAGTGACTTTAATTTCAATGAAGCGAGCTTCGCTCCATATATAGGCAGCCATTCTGTTCGAATAAAGTCATTTTCTAAAACAATGGAAGGTATTCCTTTAAACTCACTATAGGAAATACTCATACTCAACTCATCATTTATTAACAAACAATCAACCACAAACTTACCTATATGCTACCACTTAAAATTAAATCTCAAAGCACTTAGAAACAATAACCCTGCTCATTAAGTCAATCTAAGAGTTATCATTGAAATTATTCATAGCTCCTATTTTGTAAACGCATATCAAAGTAAAACCAAGCGTTTGTATATAACCTCGAATTCGAAATTATTTTTACCATTAATACGTTTAACTTCCGTGAAGTATGTCACATCAAAAAACTATCCCAAAAACTATCCCACATATTGGGACTCTATTCTCAAATACACTTGGATTATATAGGGTTAACGTTTCCCATGTACTATACCTCTAAGAGTGACTTGCTCACTCCCCCACTCTAGGTCTCGTCTACTCGAAGCGATCGTATCGAAACTCAACTGAGTTTCGACTAACTATACAACCCCTGTCACACAACCATTGCTTACTAGTGTTTAAGGTCACATTACACAAGGGAGTACTTCCTCTTCACTGTTTCTAGCACTAAATTGAAACGTTTCTACTGGAGGTCATATGAGAAAAATTTCAACACTTGCGCTCGCACTCTGTCCCTTTCTAGGGGGAGTATCTGCACACGCGACAGAGCAACCACACAATGTCATCATCATTTTGGTCGATGATCTTGGCTACGATGAGCTGGGCTTTATGGGTTCAGACGATATTCTTAGCCCCAATATCGATGAGCTCGCGCGTGGTGGAACGCACTTCTCGCAAGGCTACATGACTTCCTCCGTTTGTGGCCCTTCACGCACCGGCTTGATCTCAGGTCGCTATCAGGACCGTCTGGGTATCTGGGGCAACTTTGGCGCGCACTCCCAAAAAGGTTTTCCGCTTAACCATGAGATGCTGCAAGACAGATTCAAATCTGCGGGCTATACCACTGGCGCAATTGGTAAGTGGCATCTTGGGATGTACAAAGATGCCTATAAACCTTGGAATCGTAACTTCGACTACTTCTATGGTTTCCTCGGTGGCGGGCACAAATACTCCATGGCTCGCACCGAGTACACCGGCCGTCAAAACGAGTGGCCAATTCATCACAATGAAGCCATTGTTCAGTATCGGGATGGCGACTATCTTACTGAGCAATTCTCTCAGCAAGCCGTTGACTTTATCGACCGGCACCATGAAGAGCCGTTTTTCTTATATCTCGCCTACAACGCCCCTCATGCGCCATGGGAAGCGCCACAGTCTTACTTTGATCGAGTCGACGAGCACTTCGGTGGCCAATTTGAAACGCGTTTCCGACGAATTCTTGCAGCGATGATGCTGGCAGTTGATGACGGTGTAGGGGCCATCATGTCTAAACTCGAGCAACACGACATCACTGACAGCACTGCTGTCATTTTTCTGTCGGACAACGGCTATCAAACCCGTATGCGCCGCGTTAATACCACCAACCTAGCGGGCAATCCTGATAATTTGCGCGGCTTCAAGGGCGATAGCTATGAAGGCGGGATCCGCGTGCCGTATATTATCCGTTGGCCAAATGAAGTCCCTGCCGGTCTAAAATATGAAAAGCCAGTTATGTCGCTGGATATTGCTCCAACCGTCACCCGACATCTCGATGATGGTGGTCCTCAACACGCGTACGACGGTGTAGACCTTATCCCGTACCTTAATGGACAAAATACCAAGCGCCCTCATGAATGGATGTTCTTCCGTTATGTCCACGATGTGGCGTATCGTAAAGGTGATTGGGTGATCACTTGGAATGATCAGTTAAAAATTGCCGGAGAGAAGCGTAATAATCGTGAACTGCCCATGGATGAACAAAAGCTGATGCTGTTTAACTTGGCTGATGATGTCGCGCAACAGCGTGATTTGCGCCAGGCGAATCCGACCAAGTTTGCTGAGCTATACAATGACTACCTAGAACTGATCGAGAGCTTCCCTGACCCTGATTACCCTGCCTTGTTTGATACTCCTTACACTGTGATCAATGCAGAGGATCTCTAATACATTTGTGGTGGCATAACTGCCACCACACTTTTTTGTAATACCATATCATCTAAATCCAAGTAACTTTCCAAATATCATAAATACTTGGTATTTCGATTAAAATCTAGCATTACTGTAAATTACTATTATATAAACTAAGCCTTTATTAATACGTATTACTTATTTGTCCAACAGACTATTAATTCCATAAACCCTGTTCACTTGACGAATATTCACTCGATGACTACGATTTAGTCAATCCAATCAATTAATAGGGGTTTAGTTATGACGCGTAAAAATAAGATATTGAATATCAAAGTATATTTATACTCAATTGCTGTTTCACTGTCGCTGATTGCATTTCCATCTTTCGCAACTGATCAAGCTGCAAAGTCAGAATTTGTCTTTGCTGCTAAATTGTCCTCGAATGCAGCAGCATTCACACAACGCTCTTCCATTGATCCAAAGCAGTGTCGAGAAGAGAGCAACGAGTGTAAGTCGTGGTGCACGGATTCAAAAATCGACTATCTCAATTGCTTGCGAGAATGTGAGGACGAAGCTGGCGATTGTGATTTAGACTAGTGAAAATAGAGTGGATAATGAGGGTAAATTAGTGGTTTTACTCTCACCCTCCCATCAGCCGCATAAATTATTGCAATGCAGCGCAGCAAACTCTATTTAATGACCACTACTTCCGTTTATTTTTCGTCCCAACCCTCTTCTTTAAAATTTATTAAACGCCAAATAAATTTTCAGTTAACCGACGAAGAATAATAGTTACAAGCGAGTGATTGAACCTCAAATGTTGCTAAATCAATAGTTTCGCTCCAATAATCCTGTGGCCACCCCCCTTTATGTTTTAGATGACTTAGAAATTGTGTTGGCTCAGGAAGTTGTTGCCAAACTTGGGGAAGAAATAGTGCCCTCCTCGGACCTTCACTCAGCGTTAAACCGCTTCGGTGTATCGCCAAATACTTGAGTAATTCTGCTTCACTAGCAACATCAAGCGGCTCGGGTTCACTCAATAACGAGACCTCAACCTCAAGACCTTTAAGTTGATGTGCTTGGAGCGGAGTAAAGCGCCGGTCTTGACAACACGCTGCCCAAGTCTTGCGTTGTACTTCCATAATCAAGGGGACTTGGGCTTGCGTTGTACCAATGCATCCCTGTAAATCCCCATCAACATGTAAGGAAACAAAACACGCACCCTTACGTAAAAGACTCGCTGGATAATCACTTGCCTTTAACTTACTCAGTGTCGAACCTTTGATATAGCAATCAATAGTTTGACGAGCAACCTCTAGCAGTATTTTCAACTCTTTTGTGGTGTAACGTCTACTGACAGATTGCGTAACTGGCATAACCTACCACCCTATCTTTATCGCCGAATTTAGTGTCGCCCGAATTGATCCGCATCAGTGGCTTCAGTTGGTAGTTGCTCTGTAATATCAGATGCAAAGCTGCGTTGACTGCCATTGAGCCACAGGCCTCATGAGGGGTGATGTCTGATTGGAGTAGCTCTATTTTTTCACAAGTGCTGGCATCCAATGCCTGACACTGTTCATAAGTATGGAAATGACTCAAATCCGTGCTGATCACCAGCAGTGTCTGTACATCCCAAATTGGCGCAATGAGTTCGGCAACCGTTTGATAATCAGTTATGCAAGTCACCATTGGCACCAAACGGAACTCTTTGAGGCACTCTTGGAGAAAAGGAATTTGTACCTCTAGGCTGTGCTCTTGTGCATGGGCATCATTCGAACGGATAACATTCGGAGATTGGGCCAAAAGAGCAAGCGCATCGCTGTCTAAGTCAACTAGGCCCAGTGGTGTGGCGAACTGCGCGCAAGTCGGGATCGCAACGCCATCAAATCGTGCTCGATGACTAGGGCCCACTAAGATGACTCTCTTGATACTCTCTGCCAACGGTTTAAGTAGTCGGTATGCGACACCAGCTACTCGACCCGAGTAAACATAACCGGCGTGAGGCACGATCAGCCCCCTAACCCCCTCAACTTGGTTGTTTAAAGGCTCTGAGCTTTGATACTGGCTGTCACTCAGCAGTGCACGCACGTGCTGGTTCAGCGTATCTTGTTCATCAGAATAGAAATGGCCAGCGACCGCTGTAGCTCGAATACGCATTTCTCCCCCTCTGCCACGCTGACTGTATATACTCAAAGTATAGAGTTGATAAACACTCGAGGTGTGAGATGACAGAGATTATCACCAATCACCCGACGC
This sequence comes from Vibrio glycogenivorans, assembly GCF_051660965.1. Classification (NCBI taxonomy): domain Bacteria; kingdom Pseudomonadati; phylum Pseudomonadota; class Gammaproteobacteria; order Vibrionales; family Vibrionaceae; genus Vibrio; species Vibrio glycogenivorans. The sequence goes on from NZ_JBPVIS010000003.1 coordinate 479,916, forward strand.
AATACTGGCAGACATTGGCTGACGGTCGAGTGCAGTGCACCGTTTGCCCAAGGCTATGCAGCCTTAGAGAGGGCAAGCGTGGAGCGTGCTTTGTTCGCCAGGCAGTGGATGGCGAGATTGTTCTCGCCACCTACGGTCGCTCAAGTGGCTTTTGTATCGACCCTATCGAAAAAAAACCACTCAACCACTTTTATCCCGGCAGTTCAGTGCTTTCCTTTGGCACCGCCGGCTGCAATCTTGGCTGTAAATTTTGCCAAAACTGGAACATCAGCAAATCGCGCCAGCAAGATATCCTAGCAAGCCAAGCCCTTCCTCAGCAAATTGCGCAAGCGGCGCGTAAGTACGGTAGCGACAGTATTGCTTTTACCTACAATGACCCAGTCATTTTTCTTGAGTACGCTATCGATACCGCCCATGCCTGCCGTGAGCTTGGCGTTCATAGTGTCGCTGTCTCAGCAGGATATATGTGCGAAAAACCTAGGGAAGCCTTCTATTCAGTGATAGACGCGGCGAACATTGACCTCAAGGCGTTCACTGACAGGTTTTACCGCCAACTGTGCGCAGCGCAGCTCGCTCCGGTGTTGGAGACGCTCAAATACCTCAAGCATGAAACCGATGTATGGTTCGAGATTACCACCCTGCTTATACCCGGTGAAAACGATAGTCCAAGCGAGATCGACCAGATGACTGGTTGGATCATGGATAACCTAGGCCCTGAGGTTCCCCTGCACTTTAGTGCTTTTCATCCCGACTTTAAGATGCTCGATAAGCCGCGCACGCCAGGTGATACTCTAGTTCGAGCGCGGCAAATCGCGCTCGATAATGGCCTTCACTATGTCTATGTTGGCAATGTACACAACCAAGCCTGCAGCAGTACTTACTGTCCAAACTGCGGCAATATCGTTCTTGAGCGTGACTGGCACCAATTAGGCGCACAGAGCATCACCCACCAAGGTACTTGCTATCATTGCGGACATCGAATTGCCGGACGGTTCACCCCAAAAGATCGCTCTTTCGGGCGCAGGCGAATACCGGTCCGAATATCACCTCAGGCCTAACCGCGATCCTTACTCGACCTAATCACATCAAATCTCATGGAGTTGACTATGCAACGCATCAGCCCCCTAATCATCTTAGCTAGCCTCGCCGTTAGTGCGTGCAGTGACAACATGGTTAAAGACACGACACCTGTTGTTAATGCAGATAACAACGACAGTTGGCCAGCGCACAGTGCTCGCGACTCATTAGATTGGGATGGCACGTATGTTGGAAAGTTGCCGTGTGCCGATTGTCCAGGCATTGATATCTCTTTGACCTTGAATCTCGATGGCAGTTATCGACTGGTCAAGCACTATCAAGGCCATGGCGAGAATAGCTTTATCACCGAGGGAGAGTTTAGCTGGAACGAGGCAGGCTCCATCATCACACTCGATCACTCAAGCCCGGCAAATAGCTATTTTGTCGCAGAGGGGCGCCTGATCAAACTGAATGCGGATGGAAACAAGATCACTGGTGATCTTGCAGAGTGGTACCAAATTACCAAGCAATAGTCTTTTGGCAATAGTGCTTTGGCCAATACGTGAAAAACAAAAAAGCCGCTGAAAATTTTCAGCGGCTTTTCTATACATCACAAAGACGTATCTTTGATAAGAGCTAGCAATTAAGAGTTAGCTAGTTCTTTCTGTGGAGCGCGTGATGCGTTAACTAGTAGGATACCTACTGTTAGTACCATCGAACCACATAGCAAGAATAGTAGGCGACCAGTTGGGTCATTTGGAATCAGTGCCATTGCAAGGATACCGAAGCCTGCTACTGAGATTAGCTTACCAAGCATACCACGTTGTTTGGTATCTAGGTTTTGCTGCTCTTCTGAGTCTGCAACTACAGGCGTGTTCCAGTTCTCGAATAGTTTCTCAACTTCTGCTTCACGCTCAGGTGTACGACCTTTGTAAACCAGTGTCGTTGCTAGGAAGAAGCCACCAGTGAACACTACGTGCGCCATTAGGCTCAGTGTTACTTTCAGGTCTGACCACTCACGACCAGTCAGTGCTTGCTCCATGTTGAACCAGTTCTCGATGTCTTCTGCTTGAAGCGCGATACCGAATACGTAAGAAACAATACCACCAACAACTAGCGTCATCCAACCTGCCCAGTCTGGAGTCTTGCGAATCCACATACCTAGTAATACTGGGATTAGCATTGGGAAGCCGATTAGGGCACCAACGTTCAGTACGATGTCGAATAGACTTAGGTGACGTAGTGAGTTGATGAATAGACCGATACCGATGATGATGAAGCCCATCATTACTGTTGTTAGCTTACTTACAATTACTAGCTCTTTTTGTGTCGCGTTTGGACGCACAATCGGGCTGTAGAAGTTCATCACGAAGATACCAGCGTTACGGTTTAGACCAGAGTCCATTGAAGACATGGTCGCCGCGAACATTGCTGACATTAGTAGACCAACCATACCAGCAGGCATTACGTTCTGTACGAATGCTAGGTAAGCTGCGTCGCCACCAACAGAGCCGTATGCATCAGCAAAATCAGGCATGAATGCCGCTACGTACCATGCAGGTAGGAACCAGATTAGTGGACCGATAACCATTAGGATACAAGCAAGACCTGCCGCTTTACGTGCGTTGTCACTGTCTTTAGCACATAGGTAACGGTAAGCGTTGATGCTGTTGTTCATAACACCGAACTGCTTAACGAAGATGAACACAACCCAAAGAACGAAGATGCTCATGTAGTTTAGGTTGTTACCAACGAAGAAGTCGCCTTCAAAGTTAGAAACGATGTTACCTAGACCGCCACCGTGGAAGTAAGCTGCTACCGCACAGGTAATTGTTACTGCCATGATAACCAGCATCTGCATGAAGTCAGATGCAACAACCGCCCAAGAGCCGCCCGTTACTGCCATTAGCATCAGTACCAGACCCGTTACAACAATCGTTGCTTCCATTGGGATGTTGAATACTGCGGCTACGAAGATAGCGAGACCGTTCAGCCAAATACCTGCTGAGATCAAGCTGTCTGGCATGCCAGCCCAAGTGAAGAACTGCTCTGACGTCTTACCGAAACGCTGACGAATTGCTTCGATAGCGGTTACAACGCGAAGTTGACGGAACTTCGGTGCAAAGTAGATGTAGTTCATGAAGTAGCCAAACGCGTTGGCTAGGAATAGGATTACAACAACGAAACCGTCGCTGAACGCGCGTCCTGCGGCACCCGTAAACGTCCATGCTGAAAATTGGGTCATAAATGCGGTTGCACCAACCATCCACCAAAGCATTTTACCGCCCCCACGGAAATAGTCGCTGGTAGAAGTTGTGAACTTACGGAACATCCATCCTATGGCTACTAGGAAGAAGAAGTAGGCAAGAACCACTAGAGTATCAATAGTCATTTTTTCAGCCTTAATTAAGGTTATCATTTACTGGGCGGTAGATTACACATTTCTTAAATCTATTTGTACTACAATAAGCCTTTTATGTGATCTAGAACATGTGTTTTTACGAGGCGTAAAATATAAAAATCCTTACTATATATGAATCAAAAGCTTACAAGCTTTAACAGCAGGCCTATCCTGCACATTTTTACTGCACATATTATATGATTTATATTTTTATCAACAACGTTTGTCCCACGTCCTGTCTTGTTTCAAGCATAGTCTAGTATAGTGGGGCGTGGGAGAGGCGAGAAGCGAGAATCGAGAGGCGGAAAAGCAGGTTCGAGAAGCGAGATCGCTTCGCTACGAGGGGCGAGGAGAGCGGCGCTCGCGGTGAAATCCCCGTGCAAAAAATGGATTTATAGAGGGATTAACGTAAACCATGAAAACCCTATAAAGACCGAGAAATTCTCACGATCGCCCCCTCGTATCTCGCAGCGAAGCGATCTCGCCTCTCAACTCTTCTTAAAGAGAAAAGCAAGACAAACGTAAGCCACACAAAGACAAGGAATACCGCGACGTTCCCACGATCGCCCCCCTCGTCTCTCGCAGCGAAGCGACCTCGCTCCTCGAATCTGCTCTTCCGCCTCCCGCAGCGAAGCGATCCCGCCTCTCGCCTCTTCCCCAAAGGGAAAAAAAAAGCGAGCCATCATAGGCTCGCTTTTTATTTCCCGACGGGAAGGAATTAGTTTACGTGAGCAACTGCATCACGTACTAGAGCACCTAGCTCGTCCCACTTACCTTCGTCCATTAGCTTGGTTGGTACCATCCAAGTACCGCCACATGCTAGAACAGATGGGATTGATAGGTAGTCATCAACGTTCTTAAGGCTTACACCACCAGTAGGCATGAAGTTTACTGGGTAAACAGCCGTTAGTGCTTTAAGCATAGGTACGCCGCCTGATGGCTCTGCTGGGAAGAACTTAAGTGTGCGTAGACCCATTTCCATCGCTTGCTCAACTAGGCTTGGGTTGTTAACGCCAGGTACGATAGCAACGCCTTTGTCTAGACAGTATTGAACAGTACGTGGGTTGAAGCCTGGGCTTACGATGAAGTCAACGCCAGCGTCGATAGACGCGTCAACTTGCTCGTTAGTCAGAACCGTACCAGAGCCGATTAGCATCTCTGGGAACTCTTCACGCATTACGCGGATTGCTTCGATAGCACACTCGGTACGTAGAGTGATTTCAGCACATGGCATGCCGTTTTCAACTAGCGCGCGACCTAGTGGAATTGCGTGCTCAACCTTGTTGATTGCAATTACAGGGATAACTTTCAGGCTAGCTAGCTTGTCGTTTAGTGTAGTCATTGAAACTGTCTCTCAATAAAAATTTGTGTGCTTATAGCGCAGGCATCACATCTTTAGGGATGATCGCGCCTTTGTATTGGATTACGGTACCCGCTACACAGTGGCCTGTGAACGCAGCTTCTTGAGCGTTGCCGCCAGTAAAGCGCTTAGCTAGGAAGCCCGCACTGAATGAATCGCCAGCAGCCGTGGTATCAACTACGTTGTCGACCTTATTCGCTGCAACGTAGTTCTGCTCGTCGCCTTCAACCACTAGACACGCATCGCCACCACGCTTGATGATGATCTCGCTAACACCCAGAGAAGAAGTACGCTCGATGCACTGCTCAACCTCAACGTCACCGAATAGTAGCTGGTCGTCATCGAAAGTCAGTAGAGCGATGTCAGTAAACTTAAGTACTTTTAGGTACCAAGACTGAGCTTCTTGTGCGCTTTCCCAAAGTTTTGGACGGTAGTTGTTATCAAAGATAACTTTGCCGCCTTTCGCTTTGTATGCTTCAAGGAAAGTCATTAGCTTCTCACGACCCGCTTCGGTTAGGATAGCTAGCGTGATGCCGCTCATGTATAGCGCATCGTTGTCGAATAGTTTTTCGATCAGTGCGTCTGATTCTGGCTGGTCGAAAATGTATTTCGCCGCAGAAGCGCTGCGCCAGTAGTGGAAGTAGCGCTCACCAGTGTCATCCGTTTCGATGTAGTAGATACCAGGCGTTTTGTCTTGGATGTTAAGCACAAGGTCAGTGTTGATGCCTTCGCTCTTCCACATGTCCAGCATTTCTACACTGAATGGGTCGATGCCCAGTGCTGATACGTAGCTAACATTTACATCGTGACCTTCAGTCAAACGAGATAGGTATAGCGCTGTGTTTAGCGTATCACCACCGAAAGCTTGCTTTAGCTCGCCTTCTTTCTTTTGCAGTTCGACCATACACTCGCCGATAACTGCAATATTGAATTTGTTCATTTGCTTACCTTAAACTAGGACGCTCGGGCTTATTTTAGGAAATCTTCACGCGCTGGGTTGAAGATATCTAGTAGAATGCTGTCTTGCTCTAGAGCAACTGCACCGTGCATCGCTAGTTTACGTGCGAAGTAAGCATCACCTTCTTTAAGCACTTTCTTCTCACCGTCGATCTCAGCTTCGAAGCTACCGCGAACTACGTAACCGATTTGATCGTGGATTTCGTGAGTGTGAGGATGACCAATTGCACCTTTATCGAAGTTTAGGTGTACAGCCATTAGATCGTCAGTGTAAGCAACGATCTTACGCTTGATACCATCGCCTAGGTCTTCCCATGCGTGATCTTCGTTTACAAAAAATGCGTTCATTGTGAATCTCCAATAAGGTTCAATGTAGTTTATTGACTGATGCGATGATAGCGCACCTCCTCCAATTGTCATACAATATATCGATAATAATGTGACCTACATCAAGTATAGACGCTTGAATCACTCTATCACAAACTGGTTAAGTCTTTGTCCCATATCACTCCGCCAGGATATTCAACCTTTATTTATCAATAACTTAAATTTACACGCGTGATTTCGATCATTATTTTGTCGGGTTGGACTACCACATTAAACCTTATTGTATTACTTTATATAGGTTTTACGATTATTCCGTACTGATTTAGGGTGTTTGAGTATATGACTACACAGCCAATTCTTCTATCACAAGAAGAGATTGAACTGCTTCGCAAGGAAGTGGGCAAACCAAGCTTGATGGGTCGCACCATCGAATCTCACCGCAAAGACCTGGAAGCCTTTATGCGCCTTCCTCTTGATGTTCCTGGTCACGGTGAAGCGGGCGGTTACGAACACAACCGTCACAAGCAAAATTACACCTACATGAGCTTGGCAGGTCGCCTATTTCTGATCACTCAGGAAGATAAGTACGCAAAATTTGTCCGTGACCTTTTGGCTATCTACGCGGAAAAATACCTTACTTTTGATTTCCACGTGCAAAAGAACACCAACCCAACCGGTCGTCTCTTCCACCAAATTCTTAACGAGCACTGCTGGCTGATGTTTACCAGCCTAGCGTACTCTTGTGTGGCTTCAACCATGAGCGAGCAAGAGCGCCAAGCCGTTATCGATGGCGTCTTCGAGCCAATGCTGGATATGTTTACCGTTAAGTACGGTCACGACTTTGACCGTATCCACAACCACGGCATCTGGGCTGTAGCCGCTGTGGGTATCTGTGGTCTTGTGGTGGGTAAACCGGAATACCTAGAGATGTCAGTATACGGTCAAGACCGTAACGGTACCGGCGGCTTCCTAGAGCAGATCTCGCGCCTATTTGCACCTTCTGGCTACTACATGGAAGGTCCTTACTACCACCGCTACGCAATTCGTCCTTTGTGCGTCTTGGCGGAAGTAATTCACCGTCATATGCCAGAAATCGACATCTACAACTATAAAGATAAAGTGATTGGTAACACCGTACAGGCACTGCTGGCGACAGCATACCCGAACGGCGCCTTCCCAGCACTCAACGATGCATCACGCAGCATGGGCATCACTGATATGGGTGTTCAGGTCGCGGTGAGCATCTACGCTAAACACTATGGCCTGGATGACAACATCCTTGGCATGGCAAAGATTCAAAACAGTGTGTGGATGCACGCGTGCGGCCTTGAAGTCTCGCAAGCGTACGAAGCGGCCACTGCAGAGCGTGAAATTGGCCTGCCTTATTGGCCGAGCGTAGAGTTGAACGAAGGTCCAAACGGCGATCGTGGCGCACAAGGCTTTGTGCGTATGCAAGACAACACTGGCGATGTATCACAGCTAGTGATGAACTATGGCCAGCACGGCATGGGTCACGGCAACTTCGATACGCTGGGCATTTCATTCTTCAACCGCGGCCAAGAAGTTCTGCGTGAGTACGGCTTCTGCCGCTGGGTCAACGTTGAGCCCAAATTTGGCGGCCGTTACCTTGATGAAAACAAATCCTACGCACGTCAAACCATTGCCCACAACCTGATCACGATTGATCAGCAGTGTCAGAATCAGTTTGACGTTGAGCGCGCAGATGGCGTTCACGGTTTACCCCACTTCTTTAAGGTGGATAACGAGCAAATCAAAGGCATGAGCGCGTTTGCCAACGACCATTACGATGGTTTTAACATGCAGCGCAGCGTGTTTATGCTCAGCCTTGACGAGCTTGAAGCACCACTGCTGCTAGACCTGTTCCGCCTTGAGGGCGAGGGTGAGCATCAATTTGATTACTCACACCAATACGCAGGTCAAGTGATCCGCACCAACTTTGATTACCAAGCATTTGGCGAGCTAACCACCCTAGGTGATGATGCGGGGTACCAGCACCTATGGAAAGTGGCAGCGGGTGAACAAAACCAAACAGCGTTGGTAAGTTGGCTGCAGAATAATAGCTACTACACTTGGTTAGGAACGAGCTCTAACGACAACGGTGAAGTCGTGTTTACGCGCACGGGCGCAAATGACCCTTCTTTCAACCTTCGCAGCGAATCAGGCTTTATGCTGCGCAGCAAGGGCACATCGCCACTGTTTGCTTCAGTACTAGAGACGCACGGCTACTTTAATGAAGAGTTTGAGCAATCCGTTAACGCGCGCGGCCAAGTGAAGAACATTACCATTATCGGACACAACGACGTGGCAACCGTCGTTGAGATTGAGACGGCGAAATCACAGTGCGTGGTGATGATCAGCAACCAGCTAGACGCCGCCGAAGCAACACAGCACACAATAGAATTTAACTCTAAGACATACAGCTGGACGGGTTACTACGCTCTTGAAGTAACTCAGATCGAGCAGGAGAAATAACAAAATGAGCTATCAACCACTCTTACTTAACTTCGAAGAAGCAGCAGAACTTCGCAAAGCGCTAGGCACGGATAGCCTGCTTGGTAAAGCACTTGCACGCGATATTAAACAAGCTGATGCTTACATGGCCGAGGTTGGCATCGAAGTACCGGGTCACGGTGAGGGCGGCGGTTACGAGCACAACCGTCACAAGCAAAACTACATCCACATGGATATTGCTGGTCGCCTATTCCTGATCACGGAAGAAGAGAAGTACCGTGACTACATCGTTGAGATGCTAACGGCATACGCAAAAGTATACCCAACGCTAGAAAGCAACGTAAGCAAAGACACTAACCCACCGGGCAAAATCTTCCACCAAACTCTAAACGAGAACATGTGGATGCTTTACGCTTCTTGTGCGTACTCTTGTGTCTTCCACACGCTATCTGAAGATCAGAAAACACTGATCGAAAACGACCTATTCAAGCAGATGATCGACCTATTCGTTGTGACTTACGGCCATGACTTCGATATCGTTCACAACCACGGCCTATGGGCAGTGGCAGCAGTGGGTATCTGTGGCTACGCAATCAACGATCAAGAGTCGGTAGACAAGGCGCTTTACGGCCTAAAACTCGACAAAGTTAGCGGCGGCTTCCTAGCTCAGCTAGACCAACTGTTCTCGCCAGACGGCTACTACATGGAAGGTCCTTACTACCACCGCTTCTCGCTGCGTCCAATCTACCTATTCGCTGAAGCGATTGAGCGTCGTCAGCCAGAGATCGGCATCTACGAGTTCAACGACTCTGTGATCAAGACAACCTCTTACGCGGTATTTAAGACAGCATTCCCAGACGGCTCACTACCAGCATGTAACGACTCATCGAAGACTATCTCGATCAACGATGAAGGTGTGGTAATGGCAACATCAGTATGTTTCCACCGCTATGAGCAGGCTGAGACTCTGCTAGCAATGGCAAACCACCAGCAAAACGTGTGGGTACACTCTTCTGGTCTAACTCTATCTAACGCGGTAGAAGCAGCAGATGAAATCAAGCCATTCAACTGGGGCAGCCTGTACATCACTGACGGTCCTCAAGGCGAGAAAGGCGGCCTAGGCATCCTTCGTCACCGTGACGCACAAGATGACGACACTATGGCACTGATCTGGTTCGGCCAACACGGCTCTGACCACCAGTACCACTCTGCACTAGACCACGGTCACTACGACGGTCTACACCTAAGTGTATTCAACCGCGGCCACGAAGTTCTACACGACTACGGCTACGGTCGCTGGGTAAACGTTGAGCCTAAGTTCGGCGGTCGTTACATCCCAGAGAATAAGTCTTACTGTAAGCAAACTGTTGCGCACAACACAGTGACAGTAAACCAGAAGACGCAAAACAACTTCAACACAGCACTGGCTGAGTCTAAGTTTGGTGAGAAGCACTTCTTCAATGTAGACAACGCGAAACTGCAAGGTATGAGCGGTCGCATCGCAGGTTACTACGAAGGCGTTGACATGCAGCGCAGCATCCTACTTGCTGAACTGCCAGAGTTCGAAAAGCCGCTAGTGATCGACGTATACCGCATCGAGTCTGAGCAAGAGAACCAGTACGACCTACCGGTACACTACTCAGGTCAGATCATCCGCACTGACTTTGACTACAACACTGAGTCTACTCTGAAGCCTGTAGGCGATTCAGACGGCTACCAGCACCTATGGAACCTAGGTTCAGGTAAAGTCGAAGGCAGCTCGCTAGTAAGCTGGCTAGTCAACAACAGCTACTACTCACTAGTAACTAGCGCAACGGCTGCTGACAGCGAAGTGATCTTTGCTCGCCTTGGCGCGAACGATCCTGACTTCAACCTACGTAGCGAGCCTGCGATGATCATGCGCCAGTCTGGTAAAGATCACGTATTCGCTTCTGTGCTTGAGACGCACGGCTACTTCAACGAAGAGTTCGAGCAATCAGTTAATGCACGTGGTCTGGTTGAGTCTGTGAAAGTTCTAGGCAACAACGAGACAGCAACAGTCGTTCGTATCGCAACCACCACAGGCAACACTTACGACTTTGCAATCTGCAACCTAAGCGAAGACCAGCAAGCAGGCACTCACACTGTTGAGTTCGGCGGCGAAACCTTCACTTGGGAAGGTGCTTTCGCAGCGCTTTAATCCGCTTTTAGCGAACACTGCTTAAATATCAAAGCCGGGCACTGAGTCACTCAGAGCCCGGCTTTCTCGTATTCTGGGGCCAGTATCACTTCGTTCCGGGGTTCGGGTTTCACTTCGTTCCGAGGAGCGAGGAGTCCGTGCGTGCGGCAAATTCCTCGCTACTCGAAGGGCAACGCCCGTACCCGCTACCCGCCTCTGTCTTTAAGTTCCGAGGAGCGAGGAGTCCGAGCGTGCGGCAAATTCCTCGTTACTCGAAGGGCTACGCCCGTCCCCGCTACCCGCCCCTGTCTTTAAGTTCCGAGATGCGAGGACTCCCAGCACACGAAAAACTCCTCGCTACTCGTAGGGCAAAGCCCGTACCCGCACCCCGCACCCTCTCCCCATATTCAGGTAGATTTTCAGCGCGCTCGTAGAGTCGTGTATACACTTACTCTTGGTTTGTGTTGAAAAATCGGGGGCGAGTTTGCAGCGACTTAAGTCTTGGGTATGTCAGGTGATGCTCTGTATTGGGGTGTATTTATGCGTGTTTGCATCCGCTCATGCCACGCTTCCCGATGTCGAAACCCTTGAGGCTGAGCTTAATCAGATGCGTAATCAGTCGTCGGTTGATGAGGTGGTGGTTAGCCAGTACGAGACATTGCTGTCACAGCTGCAAGTGCTGGAAACCGAGCAGAGTGAGAAAGAAGAATACCGTCGTATTATTAGTCAATTTCCTGAGATAAAAGAAAAGCTTGAGCAGACAATTGCTGAAGTACCGACACTCGATATCTTCAAAGTCTCCCCCAATGATGATACTGAAGACCTCTCACTAAGCATCTCTTCACTCCAGGCTGCACTCAACCAATGGCGCAGTGCCTTCCAAACTAATGCCGAGCAATCGACCAAACTCAGTGGCGATCGCATCGCTCTACCTCAAGCACTGGCTCAGCTTGAACGCGAAATTGAGCAGACTTCGCTGTCTGCCCCCTCCCAAAGTGATGATATCAACAGCTGGCTCGAAGACGCTAGCCTTGAAGCACTCAGATCACAGCGAGATCTAATGCAGGCTGAGCTGCAAAGCCTAGACGAGCGTACCGAGCTTTTCCGCCTTGAGCAGCAACTGCTTGAGCGAAAAATTCAGATCGGCACACCTTTGATCATTCAGTGGCAAGAACGGCTAACCGATGTCGAGCAAGCCTCTGTCAAGGAGCTTATCAACCGAGCTCGCTCTATGCAGCGCAGCAGCAACAACGTCGATGAGCCGATACAGGGTCAACTTAATCAAATGAACCTTGAAGCGACTGAACTCGAACAAGTATTGGCGCAAATCGAACAAGGTCGGATCGACACCCAAAGACTCGATACGGAAAGACGAAATTTGGCTGATGAACAACGCCTGATCAAAGAAAACTTAAGCTGGCTGCAAGGCAGCACCTCGTTTGGAGCTTCCCTTACAGCTCAGCTTCAACGCCTACCCTCAACCATTAGCCAAGACACCATCCCTGACCAAATTGCTCAAGCGCACATTAGAAAATATGAAATTGGCCAACAGCTCGATGACGCGGCGATTCAATCGGCAGCTCAGTCTGACCGAATGGCGGGACCGGCAAACACCCCAGTATCCGCTCTTGCCCATCAAATTCAGATCGAGCTATTAGCCAATTATGAAAAACTGATCGTTGCTCTAAGTAAACTTCAGCTAGCCAAAAATCAGTACACCATCGAGGTACAAAGTGCCCGCTCATTCTTACAAGAGCAACAGTTATGGACGCGGAGTAATGTCCCTATCTGGGAAAATATTACCCACTTAGACCCAGTAACCTGGGTTGGGATCCCAGCCCCAATGCGCACCTTTATCTCTGAGATCAATCAGCCGCAGATGATCCCATTTACCATTCTTTTTGTTCTTTATTCCGTTGTGCTGTTCGGGGTCAATAAATACATCAGTGGTATTGCGAGCAAAAAACGCCTCGAGTACCACAAAATTTTTGGTCACCCAGTCAAAGACCGCTTTCGCAACTCATTACATCTGCTGTTACTCGGCTGTGCCAAGGCATGCTCGCTGCCAATATGGTTTGGCTTGAGTGCACTCTCCGTGGTGATCCTTTGGCCGAATGAAACTACCTACCAACTAGAGACCATTATCTTTACCGTGTGTGTGGGCCTATTTGTTACCGAGCTACTTTATTCACTGAGCTTTCCCAAAGGACTGTTCGAGACCCACCTTAACTGGCCAGAATCGGTGTGCCTTTATCTCAACAAAGAGAGCTTTCGCATTCGTTGGCCATTCCTGATCCTGGTTATCTTAGTATTCTTGACCGAACTGCTCTCAGGCATCAATCAAGCTGAGTTATCGCGAGTGCTGTTTTTACAACTCTTGGTTGGTATGACCTTGATCTACAGCGCCTTGTTCCGAAAAAAACGCATTCTGTCCACCCTACCTGCGCCATTTAACCGCAACTTCTCCATCGTGGTTATCCGCAGCTTGATCTTCACCTCCTTTCTTGCAATTGGCGTGATGGCCATCTTAGGCTATTACATCCTCGCGTGGATGCTGCTGATCTATCAACAACTGACCATCTTCGTCGTTATGGGTTTTGTCTTGGTTTATCAACTGGGCGAGCGCTGGCTCAAGCTTGAACACCGCCAGCTGACTTATCAACGCTTGGTTGCTCGTCGCGAGGAGTTGATCGCACAACAAGCCGAGCAAACCGAAGAGATTGAAGAGGCCTCTGATTTGCGCCTATCTTCACCAGAAATTGATATAAGAGGTATGGACAGCGAGGAGATTAACGAGCAATCAATGACGCTACTTCGCGGGCTGTCACTGATAGGGCTGATCATTGCGGTATTAACCCTGTGGTCAAGCGCGCTCGAGATGACCAGTATGTTAGAGAATGTGGTGCTGTGGCAGGTATCCGAAACCACCGCCAGCGGAGTGAAGTTTAACGACGTGACGTTGCAATCTTTTATCTATGCGTTGATTGCAACTCTAATCACGTTTGTCGGGGTGCGTAACCTTCCCGGCATTTTGGAACTATTGATCCTGCGTCGCCTCGAACTGGCGCCCGGCGCTGGCTATGCCGTCACGACTTTGCTGCGTTATGTGATTGTTGTCGGCGGTGTGCTAACTGCTTTCTCACTACTGGGGTTTCAATGGTCAAAACTGCAGTGGCTCGTTGCCGCCTTTGGTGTGGGTCTGGGCTTTGGCTTACAGGAGATCTTTGCAAACTTCATCTCAGGTCTGATCTTGCTGTTTGAGCGCCCAATTCGTATCGGTGATATCGTCACCATCAACGATCTCTCCGGTACAGTGAGTAAAATCCAGACGCGAGCGACAACGATCATCGACTGGGATAACAAAGAAATCGTAGTGCCGAACAAAACCTTTATCACCGAAAAGCTGATTAACTGGTCACTCACCGATCCCGTCACGCGCATTGTGATTCCCATTGGGGTCGCGTATGGTTCTGATGTGGAAAAAGTAGAGTCATTGCTGCTGGAAGTCGCAAACGAACACCCTCTGGTTATTGAAGAGCCATCTCCTTCCGTGCTCTTCCTAGCCTTTGGAGCCAGTAGTCTAGATTTTGAATTACGAGTGCATATCCGCGCGATCAACAACCGCTTATCGACGATTCATATCTTAAACAAAGGTATTGATAAGCTGTTTAGAGAGAATAATGTCGAGATCGCCTTCCCGCAAATGGACATTCATGTGCGCGATATGCCACCGAAACCGGCCAGTGACCAAGGGTAAAGAGTGCGGATACGTGAGATAAATCACAGTGCAGTTGAATTCCTAACTAAAGCTGTATATATTACCGCCGCTCCAAAGAGCACACCCTAGAATGCACACTCGCCATCCTGCATCCACTCGTGTATTGCTACAGGTGTTTTTACTGTCCCCATGAAAAATCAGAACTCTTCAGTTTCTCGCTTTTTTAAAGAATCGGGTGCGTTGTTGCACCTCTCAATCCCTATCATTCTTACCCAACTCGCGACTCAAGCGATGGGCTTTGTCGATACGACAATGGCCGGTCAAGTCAGTGCAGCGGATCTTGCCGCAATTGCACTTGGCGCAAGTCTATGGGTACCTGTATCCCTCTTATTGCGCGGTATTATTATGGCGCTAACGCCTGTCGTTGCTTTTCATCGCGGTGCGCAAAAGCTTGACAGTATCCGTATCGAATTTATTCAAATGCTGTGGGTCGCTGCACTCGTCAGCACTATCCTGATCGTTTATTTATTGCTCGGTGAAACACTCCTTAATGCCATTGGCGTCGCGGCCGAAATTATTCCAATCACCGGCGACTATGTCGTTGCATTGGCCATCGGCGTCCCTGGTATAGCCCTCTTTTACACCCTGAATGGCTTTTGTGAGGGAATGAACAATACTCGAGCACCGATGTTAGTTTCGGTGATTGGTTTGCTGATCAATATTCCGGTCAACTATGTACTTATCTACGGCAAGCTTGGCTTCCCTGCAATGGGTGCGGTTGGTTGTGGCTGGGCGACTAGCCTTGTCTACTGGCTTATGTCAGCGATGCTGTGGAGTTATATTCGTTATCATCACCACTACAAAAACATTCTACACTTTGCAGATATCACACCTCGTCTGAAAGAAATCAAACACCTACTATCTCTGGGTGTGCCTATAGGTACCAACATCGCGGTGTGTGGCAGCATCTTCGCTGTTATTGCTCTCCTGATTGGTCGTATTGGTGCAGAAAACGTTGCAGCGGCGCAAATTGCCCTCAATATCTCGAGCATGACCTATATGATCCCAATGAGCTTATCTTTTGGTATCACGATTCGTGTCGGCCACTCACTCGGAGCCAAACTAGAACGCGATGCCCGTGAGCGCAGTCTATATGGCATTATTACGGCTGGGTTACTCTCACTGGTCTCTGTGGCGATGTTCTTGCTGTTTCCTGAGCAAATTGTTCGTCTTTACACCAGCGACCCTGCCGTCAGTGCAACCGCAATGAGCCTATTGATGTTTACCGCCATCTATCAGTTTAGTGATGCGCTGCAAACCTCCGCCAATGGTGCGCTGCGTGGTTATAAAGATACTAAAGTACCGATGATGCTCGCTATTGCCTCTTACTGGGGACTCGCTCTACCGATGGGCGTTATCTTGGGCATCACCGACCTAGCTGGCCCTGCAATGGGTGAGCAAGGCTTCTGGATTGGCATCGTTACAGGTCTCACCGTAGCCGCCATCGCAATGCTGATTCGCCTTGGACTGGTTTTACGCCGCCGTGACCTGTCATCACATCGGACACTGAACGTAGCCTAGCCGACTTACACCGCTCTAGCGCTCTTAAAATGCCCCTTTACGTCGCTATAGGGGCATTGATTGACTCGATTAACTATTTAATCGGCTTCGTGTTCTTTGGACAGAACTCGAGGTTAGAGATCATCATTCCTCCATCTTCCAATTGGCAGCGCGTACCAGGTCCATCACCCGCCTGCACAACAAATGAAGAGAATGAAAAGCAGATCAAGATACACATTAGGATCTTCATCGCGGTTTCCCTTTTTGGTTTTACCCTATACAAACATAGTCATATTGCAATACGTTGCGTAATAACTTTGAGGTTGAGCGTTATGCTCTAGCCTTATAAACACAGAGGCGGATAAAGATAGGTTCGAGGGGCGGGTTTCACTTCGTTCCGAGTAGCGAGGAATATATCGCGCGTGAAAGACTCCTCGTACCCCGTAGGGCGAAGCCCGTCCTCGCACCTCGCCCCTTCTTTTACTAGCTGTTGTTTATCAAAAAAAAACCTGCTGACGGCGAGCATCAGCAGGTTTTCAATTTTCAGAATCGGCTTTATCAAGCTGTAGGGATTAGATACCTAGAGCTTGGCCACCACCGATTTGTAGTGTTTCAGCAGTGATGAATGACGCATCTTTGCTTACTAGGAAAGAGATTGCTGATGCAACTTCTTCTGGTTGACCCAGACGACCTAGCATGATGCTGTTAGCCCAAGAAGCGAATACTTCTGGCTTAGTTTCTTTGATCTGTGCGTGGAACGGAGTATCGATAGTACCTGGAGATACCGCGTTAACACGGATGTTAGCTGGAGCAAGTTCTTTCGCTAGTGCGCGAGTTAGCGTGTGTACTGCTGCTTTAGAAGTACCGTAGATACCTGCACCTGGGCCGCCTGCGTTCCAAGCTGCGTTAGAAGTGAAGTTGATGATTGACGCGTTGTCAGACTTCTTCAGGAATGGGATAGCAGCACGTGACACGAAGAATGCGCTGTCTAGATTTAGAGCCATAACCTTACGGAAGAACTCAGTGCTCATCTCTTCGATTGAGCTACGACCACCTAGGCCACCAGCGTTGTTTACGATAACATCGATTTTGCCGTATTTCTCACCGATAGCATTGATGTTTTCAGTTACTGCGTGCTCGTCAGTAACGTCAAAGCCACGGTATTCAGCGTCGATGCCCGCTTCTACAAGCTCAGCAACGCACTTAGCACCTTTCTCGTTCTCGATACCGTTAAGAATTACAGTATAACCATCTTTACCAAGACGAGTCGCAACCTGGAAGCCGATGCCACCAGTTGCACCAGAGATAAATGCAATTTTTTTAGACATAATGATGTTCTCTATTGAGTGAGTGAAAGGTAATGCTCAGTTCAGCGACGAACCACCGCACTACATTATGGGTCTTATTGTATTACAAATAACGCAATTGGGAAGTATTTTACCGATTGCTATCAACCTTAAAGTGATCCAGATCTCTTTTTTAGCCTTGGAATGGCTAAAAAAGAAGCGAGAATCGAGATCGTTTCACTGCGAGTACGCTTCGCTCGAGGGGAAAGACACTTGACAACAAAACTCAAGGTTGCAAAATTTTTCTCGCCTCTCGCCTCTCGCCTCTCGCCTCTCGCCTCTCGCCTCTCGCCTCTCGCCTCTCGCCTCTGCTCTTCCGGGGAATTATCAATAAAACAATAAAACTGTGTCCGGAATTCCCTGCATTATCATGTCGGTGATATTAAGCTAAGCTTTGGAGCAATACGAACTTGGAGCGGAACTGAATGATGAGCAAAACAATTTTACTGACTGGTGCGACAGATGGGATTGGTTTAGAGGCAGCTCAAATGCTGTATTCACTTGGACACAACCTACTTATTCATGGTCGAAGCCAAGATAAGCTGGACGCCTCTAAACAGATTTTGCTGCAGGGTGGTCAGAAAGGCAGTATTGAAACCTATCGCGCGGACCTATCAGACCTAGAGCAAGTGCAGCAGTTGGCTGAGCAAATAAAGACACAACATAGCTCGCTCGATGTGATCATTAACAATGCTGGTGTCTACAGTACCCCGGTGAAGACAACCGATAAGGGCCTTGATATTCGATTTGTTGTCAACACACTCGCACCTTATGCACTAACCAAAGCACTGATGCCATTGTTATCGGTGGACAGTCGTGTCATTAACCTCTCGTCTGCCGCACAAGCTCCGGTCTCGCTACCAGCACTGCGAGGCGAGAGTGCGCTCGGTGACAGTGCGGCCTATGCACAGAGCAAGCTCGCGATCACCATGTGGTCTCGTAAGCTAGGTTTGGCCCTCAAGGGCAAGGGCCCATTAGTGATGTCGGTTAACCCAGCTTCAATGCTTGGCAGTAAAATGGTCAAAGACGCTTATGGTGTCAATGGCGGTGACTTGGCGATTGGTGCGACAATCCTTACCCGCTTGGCAACATCGGATGAGTTTAGTCAATCACACGGTGACTACTTCGACAACGATATCGGCCGAATCAGCAATCCACACCCAGATGCACTCAACCCGAGCAAAGTCGATGCAGTGGTAGACACCATTGAGTCACTACTCAACTAACTGATTCTTCTCGATATAACTCTTATGCCCTCAGGCCAGCAATTCCTATTGCTGGCTTTTTTATCGCTCAATTATCAACGAAAGTGAGAAAGTCATTCTCTAAATAACGAAATTATCAAAACAATCATCGATTGATAGGATGGCGGCAATCAATAATTGCTACAACGGGCAGTCGCCCAGGAGTCTAATCATGAGATACGAGGGCAAAATCTATCGTCCTTGGCCAGAAGCCAATAGTGTACTTATCCAGGTCACGCTTGGATGCAGTATCAATACTTGCACGTTCTGCACTATGTTTGATGACAAGCGATTCCAGATTCGCGACCTTGAAGACGTGTTTGCTGATATCGAACAAGTGAGACGCGTCTATCCTCATGTCGAATCCCTATTCTTAACCGATGGTAACGTGCTCGCGGCTCGTACCGATTACCTATTAAAGGTTCTGAGCAAGATCCGCACAACCTTTCCCGAGTGTCAGCATATTGCCCTTTACGGTGGGATGAACGATTTTCGGCGTAAAACCGTTGAAGAGCTAAAGGCACTTAAGCAAGCAGGGTTGAGCCTGGTTTATGCTGGGTTAGAGTCTGGTGACCCCGTGGTGCTAGACAAAATCAAAAAACGCATGACCCAAGAACACGTGATTGAGGGAATGTCGCGCGCTAAAGCTGCCGAGATCCCAGTGCTGTTGTCATTTATTTTTGGTTTGGGTGGGCGCGAGCGCTCTAAAGAGCATATTGAGGAGACCACCAAACTGCTGAACGAGGTCAAACCTGAGCAGATTGCGCCGATGGCACTGGCGATCCAACCAGGCAGTGAGTTAGAGAAAGAACTAGAGCGTGGTGAATTTACCTTGCCAACTCAATTGCAGATCCTCGAGGAAGAGCAATATCTATTGCGCCACCTCAACATTGATACCTATTACTGGGGCGATCATGGGAATAACATCGTGCCGCAACGAGGTTATTTACCAGACTCACAAACGGCAATCTTGCAGCGAATCGAGTCTGCAATCAAACAAAACCCACTGGCAAAGGACAATGTGATCCAAACATTTGCTTGGTGAGGACGGGACTTAAGTCACCTCAAGTATCTGAGGGAGCGATATCGCTCCCTTACGATTAACCAATCTCAAGCGCTTTAAACGCCTCTTCAAAAGCCACCATCACGACTTTCTGCGCATTCGACTTAAGAACACGGTGACGATAGACCAAGTGCATTCCATAGCTTCCAAGATCATAGTTTGGCAACCATTCAACAAACTCACCACTTGCGAGATAAGGCTCAGCATAATACTCAGACACCACACTAAACCCGATTCCAGAACGAGTCATCTCAACCACACCAGGGGCATCGACTAACACCACCTTGGGATATAAGTTAACCGAGTCCATTTGATCAGTATCTCGGTTGTATCCGCTGAGCGAGCTATGTTGAAGGTGACCAATGAAGTTATGTTTTTTCAGCTCAGATAAGGTAGTTACCACCCCTACCTCTTGGGCAAGCGACTTGGCCACTACTGCTTTTACCCTAAAATCTAACAGCTTCTTTGCTACCAAACTGCTGTCTTGTAAGTCACCAACCATAAATCCGAGATCAGCATCAGGATGTAAGACCGACGTGTCCACCGCTGGGATAAACTTGATTTTAAGTTTGGGATACTGTTTTAACAGGCGAGTGACCGTGGGGGCGAGGAAAGTGTTATAAACCAGAGGCGTGCAATCAATGGTGACCTTACCTGCAATATCACTTTCATCGCGCTGTATATTATCAATCTCTTCAGCAAGATTATGGTAGTGAGGTGATAACCTTTGATAGTAACTCGTGCCTTCATTACTGGGTTTGAGGCTGGTTTTTGAGCGGATAAACAACTGGCTTCCAACATGAGCCTCTAGGCCACTGATGCGACGACTCACGGTAGACAGCGGAATTTCGAGTTGTTCGCTGGCTTTTTTCATGCTGCCAAGCTCTACAACCTTACAAAAGATATAAAAATCATCAAGTAGACGCATGATAGAACACTGAGATGGGTTTGTGTTTAGCATACGCTTAGGAAGGCTATCAGGGAATAGACTTTTGCTAATTCCCTGAAAATTCGTGTCTTATACTCTAGTTATCTCATTCGGTGAGAAGGGATGCTTCAGCTAAACAGATCTGCTTATGAATAACGCTCACTCGTACGCATTTGCTGTTCAAAATCATCAAAGCGTTCGCCCGTTCTCATTTCGTCTTCAAAGTAAGCAAAGCGCTCACCCGTTCTCATTTCATCCTCAAAATAAGCAAAACGCTCGCCCGTTCTCATCTCGTCTTCAAAATACGTGAAACGCTCACCTGTTCTCATTTCATCCTCAAAATAAGTCGGTTGGCGGCTTTCGAGTTCACCTTGTGCTGGGGTAGCTTGGTCGACTTGAGCAGCAAAAGCAGTCGGTACGAGCAACAATGAAGAGATGAGGAATGCAGTTAGCTTTTTCATAGTAATCACCTTACGTTCAGTATCGGATAAAAAAGGCCGCTTCCCTGCTGACAGAGATATATTAGGTGATGGAGAGGAGTGGGTGTAGAGGGTCTTTTGCAACCTTCAATACCATAAATGGCATTGAAGGCGTATTAAATTTCATTTTCGGCAGGTAAAGAATAACAGCGCTATGACGCGCCCAGTAGACTATTCTTCGTCAACGTATTGAGCTTGTAGGTAGTTCTCGATACCCGACATTTCAATCAAGCCCAGCTGTGTCTCAAGCCAATCAACGTGCTCTTCCTCGTCTTCTAGTATTTCTTGGAACAGATCTCTCGACACGTAGTCGCGCACGTCCTCGGCATACGCAATCGCATTGCGCAGATCAGGTATTGCGATCATCTCTAGTTTAAGGTCACACTCAAGCATTTCACGCGTATCTTCACCAATCATCAACTTACCGAGATCTTGTAGGTTAGGTAGCCCCTCAAGGAACAAAATACGCTCGATCAGTTTATCAGCATGATTCATCTCATCGATGGACTCATGGTACTCTTTGTCGGCTAGGTGCTTTAGTCCCCAGTCTTTGTACATTCTTGCGTGCAAAAAATACTGGTTAATCGCGATGAGCTCGTTGCCCAAGATTTGATTGAGGTGTTGAATAATGATTGGATCGCCTTTCATGACATGCCCTCCCTTCGGCTCTATTAAGATTAGAACCTACGAGCGTCCTGTCAAAAAAGACCACTGATGATGGAGGATCAGTAGATATAATTTGAAGGTTTCTTGGAGCGGTATCGTTTTCGCACTCTAACTTTTCACGGTCCTGCCGCAGCGGATCAACCGACTTTTTTATACTGGTAATCTAGTGTCTCGCTCAAGATCTCCTTAGCTTGCCTAATGCACTTACCACACTGCGATCCCAATGCAGTACATTTCTTTATCTCGCGTATGTCTTGCAAACCCTGCTCGATCGCCAGTTTCCTGATTTTTTTGTCTGAGATGCCGTGACACAAGCATACGTACATGGGTTACCTTTATTTATAGAGCAAAAATCAATTGCGCTCAATATAAACGATAACAATTCGTATTTCCAGATCTATTTGCACAACAAACCCGTGCTAGAGGCTACCACCTTATCCCAGTAGGTTGGATAACCGAAATAGTCACTGAAAAAGTCAATAAAAGCGCGTACCTTCGGTGCCAACAAGCGTGAGCTTGGGTAAACCGCCCATATCGCCGAGCTGTTAACCATCGGAAAATCCTCCAGCACTTGGATGAGTCGACCATCTTGAAGATGTTGGTAGACACACCATGTTGAACTGACTGTTAAGCCGAGTCCATGGGTACAGGCATCACGTACAGCCTCGCCGTTGTCCGCCTTGAACTGTCCCATGGGTTTAATCAATTGTACTCCCTGCGGTGTATCGAAGTGAAAGCTCTCAACACCTGTTAGGCGAACAAATTGATGGTTGAGTAGATCACTGGGCGAAGTGGGTTTACCAAACTTCGCCAAGTAACCCGGCGCGGCACACACAATACGTCGGTCCTCAGCCAGTTTTCTTGCTACCAGCGTAGAATCCTTCAATTCGGCATTGCGAATGGCGATATCAAACCCACCCTCCACTAAATCAACGATCGAGTCGGAGAGTCTAAAGTCAATCGCCAAACCAGGGTACTTGCACATAAAGGCCTTGAAGGCCTCAATCAAGTGCATACGACCAAATGATGCTGGGGCCGACACACGCAAGGTTCCAGTTGGCACAACACAACCCGCCCCCACCGAGGCTCGCGCGGCATCAACGCTCGCAATGACCTCCTCTGCGTGAGGCAAAAACGCAACGCCCTCTTCTGTCAATGACACCTTACGTGTAGTGCGATGGATCAAGCGTACACCCAAAGATTCCTCTAGCTTGTTGATATGGGCACTGGATACTGCTGCCGATAAGCCAAGCTCCTGTCCGGCGGCACTGATATTATGGGTGCTCGCAATTCGAACAAATAGCCGAACATGCTCTATATTCATAACTCAACCAATTACTTAATAGATAGAAGGATCTTAGCATGAGATATTGGTTTGCTTGGACTATTGCGCTAATGAACAGCGTCGCTGTGGGAGCAGAGCCGGAGCAGTTTATTCGTTTTGAGTATCAGAACTCCATCCAGTACGGCCAACTTGACGGCCAACGGGTCTATCCACTCGATGGCGACCTGTTTGGTGATTTCTCTCAGAGCGGGCCGCCACTCAAACTCGATTCGGTGCAGTTACTTTTGCCAAGCACACCAGAAAAAGTCTTTGCTGTCGGCATGAACTTCGCCAGCCACCTCGCCTCGTCTGCGGAAGGGGCACCGCCGATGTTTCTCAAGCTGCCCTCCTCCTTGGTGCTGTCTGGACAGCCTGCAAACTTGCCCATAGAGGCGACCAACGTGCATTTTGAGGGTGAGTTGGTATTAGTGATTGGCAAAGAAGCAAAGGACGTCTCAATTGAACAAGCAAGCGAGTATATTTTTGGCGTCACTGTGGGTAATGATCTCACCGAGCGCACCTGGCAAGGCAGCGACTTGCAGTGGATGCGTGCCAAAGCCGCGGATGGCTTTGCCCCGATTGGAGGGACCATAACGCGCGGTGTAAACTACAAGAATGCGATGTTAACCACTCGCTTGAATGGCAAGGTCGTACAGCAAGAGTCAACGCGAAATATGATCCATAGCCCAGAGAAGGTGGTCGCCTACCTGAGTCGATACTTTACGCTCAAGCCTGGCGATTTGATTTTTATGGGAACGCCAGGTCGAACGCAAGCACTGAGCAACAATGATGTCGTGTCTGTTGAGATCGAAGGCGTTGGAATGGTGCAGAATACCATCGTCTTCAAATAGGAAACCCGCCGTTTAGGCGGGTTATTCATAGGCTGCAACTTGAGACTATTGTCGGAGCTGTAACCAGAGTCCAAATTAGCCTGCAGGCTGCTCTTGGTTGGCCTGCTGCTCCATCTCAGCCAGTTTTTGCTCTAGTTCTTTGATGCGGATTTGCGCTTCCAATTCCGCAACGCGGCGCTCAGCATCACTGCGATTATCGTGACGTACTGCATCGGCAGTTACGTGTACTCGCTCAGTCTGGCGTGCATCTTCCAAATCTTTGGCAGAGCCCGCTACACCGCCAGCAACGCCACCGGCAATCGCACCTTTCACTGCTAACTCAGGCTCACCCACCAAAGCGCCAACCGTCGCGCCCACAAGAGCACCACCAGCTGCGCCGCGGTTGCGACCTGCGTTCTCGTTCTCAGAGTCAAACGCTGGAGAAGAACAACCAGCCAAAACAACAAGCATTGAAGCTGCCACAGTGGTTTTAATTGTTGATGTAAAGCGTGTCATGGGAGTGTCTCTATCAGTTTGTTAAGTTGCTGGCAGTCTATCCCAGTCAGACAAGTGGGGAAATTTCGTTCTACTAATATCGATCATAAGCAACAGTTATTACCCGCGCCTCACAGCTTTCTTTAGTCGTAAAGCAGCTTATCAGCCTGGGCTTGGTCGAACTCTTTGACGGCTTGACGAGCAAGATGACGAAACGGCAGCATCTTTACGATTTCTTCAAATGGCATGACAGCAAATGCCCAAAAGATCGAGCCATCAAAAACCAAGATGATCACAGCGCACAGTGGGATAGATACCAACCACTGCCCTGTAAAGTTCACCTTGAACACTTCCTTAGTCTTACCCAATGCACGCAGAGCATGGCCGTGCACGGTGTTGTAGCCACGCACTAGCGGCAGGAAGATATACAGCGGCGCGATGGTGGCCAGTGCAACATAGGTTGCCTCGTCTAACTCAGAGTATATGCTTGGAATCAAATAGCTCAGCAGCAAGAACAAGCCTGCGGAGAGCACGGAGATCCCCACCGCCATATCGATACTCACGTTAAGCTTCTTATCAAGATCCTTAAGATCACGTGAGCCAATGGCCTGACTAAGCGAGATTGCCGACGAGTGCGCCCACGCTGTAATAAACTGAGTGCCCGCTTTTATCCATGGCATCATCACTGAGATTGCTACATACGCATTGATGTTTAACTGAGAATACAGCAGTTGGTAGATAGTGGCACCCACCGCCAGCATCGTCACATTGGCAGCAACCGGGAATATCTCCTTGAAGTGATTAATCACGTTGCGCTTCATCGAAGAATCCAGCTCACGCGTCGACACCTGAATGTTCGGGTCGATACGCATACACCACCATAAAAAGGCTAAACGCACGACAATGGCAATCAAACTGCCCAGTGCTGCCCCGGTGACACCAAAACCGGAGAATTGGCCAAACCCGTGGATTAACACAAAAGATACGCCGGCATTAAGCGGCATTTCAATCAAGTAACCCTTGAATGGAACTTTGGTTCGACCGACGGCATTAAATAGTGCAATCATCACTTGAGTGATGGCATTGAGCAGTACTATGTGGATGGCCACCGACAGATAGTTTTGTGTAGTTGCAAGCAAACTCTCATTGTCGGTCAAAAGACCAATCAAGGACTCGTCGAAGATCTGAATGAGTGCCCAAAACAAAACCGCGACGAGAAAGTTAATCCCCATACCAGCCCAAAAGCCACGGTTAACCGACGCCTTTACCCCTGCCCCGACTGCACGGCTTAACACCAATTGGGTGCCGTTGGCCAGAGCCATCTGAATACCTATCACAAACGCAACAATAGTGGTAGCAATACCTAATGCCGCTAGAGAGATCTCACCTAACGGCGAGACAAGCAAGGTATCAATCATTAGCATCGATTGCATAAGTAGAGCATTCATGGCTAACGGCCATGCTAAGGAGAGGTTTTTCTTAACGTAAGACTTAGTGGTGGACATTGCGTACCTTGTCGTTGAAAAAAAGAACTGCTCCCTAAGGAGCAGTTCTTAATAAAGCATTAATTCATATAGCAATTACTTAACCGCTAGCTGTTAACCACGTTCGCTAATCGTTGGTTCTCATCATGGAGCAAGGTCATTGAGGCACAGCGCGCCTCGTCTGCTTTGCCTGCCATAATCGCCTCATAAATAGCACGGTGTTCATCCAAGCAGAATCGTCCGCCTTCGGCTGACTCATCAATGAACTGCTTGAAAATTGTCTCTAAAATATTACCAAACGGCAAATAAAACTGATTACCAGTTGAGGAGAAGATTGTCTGGTGGAAAAGGTGGTCGTTCAGCGTCCACTCTTCATAATCAAAACAGCTCGCCGCCATCGACATCTTTTGAAAAATCACCGAGAGATTTTTTCGCTGCTCAGCGGTGGCATTGGTTGCGGCAAGCGCACACGCCTCTGGCTCAATCGCTTTACGCAAGCCAAGGAACTGAGAAAGAAACGGTTGTGTATCTTCCAGATCTTGGATCCAGCCCAGCAGTTGAGGGTCCAAAAAGTGCCATTGCGAGCGTGGTCTTACCGTAGTGCCCACTTTTGGGCGAGACTCGATTAGTCCCTTTGCCGACAGTAGTTTGGTCGACTCACGTAAGGCTGTGCGGCTAACGCCAAACGCCTCACAAAGCTCGACTTCATTGGGTAGCTTTTCACCCTCTTTCAATTTACCGGACAGGATCTGACGTGAAATTTGTCTGGCAACCTGAACATGTATCTTGCGACTGGAATTCTCGACCAGAGAAAAAGTTGCCATTTGATGCTCCAAAAAATAATAATACCAATTCCAATCTCCACTACACACGAATATATTTATAAATATCAATGCTATAAATACAGTTCGCACAGTGAACAGTGGAATAAATACTTGCTTAGCCGCATTGAAGGAATATCGACAAATAGTCACTTAATGAGAATAACAATCATTTAAATTCGATGCGATAAAAAATATGCAGTTAAGTGCACTTACTGTTGAACCTAACTCATAAGGCATACATCAATAATAATACAATATGATATTTGCGTTGCAAGTTTTTCATGTCTCAAAAACGACTTAACTAACGTTCAGGCCTGAGTTTTGCTTAATAGTGTGAAGCGGATCATCCTCATTAATGCCCATTCTCCATGGTGTCGCATCAAGTTCTCATAAAATAGAAAGATATTTTTTGAGAGCAACTACGTTTTTACGTTGAATCGCTTGTTAATCAATCAAACCGAAGTCACAATACAAGCCATACGTCACACATTGTCACTTGTGTTTGCTCTGTGACTGGTTATTTATTGGTGCACCCTTTACCCAGTGATATACTTCATAACATAAGACATAAGTAATAATACTAAATCGAAGCAAATAGAAGTAAGAAAAGTTATGGCAAGCGCATTTAATTCAATCTCTGGTTCAAAGCGCAGTCTCCACGTTCAGGTCGCTCGAGAAATCGCTCGTGGCATCCTATCTGGAGAACTACCAGAAGGCTCTATTCTCCCAGGGGAAATGGCGCTGTGCGAACAATTTGGCATTAGCCGTACCGCTCTTCGCGAAGCGGTTAAACTATTGACATCAAAAGGTCTGCTTGAGTCCAAGCCTAAAGTCGGTACTCGCGTAATTGACCGAGCCTACTGGAACTTTCTTGACCCACAGTTGATTGAGTGGATGGACGGCCTAGCGGATACTGATCAATTCTGCGGCCAATTCTTGGGACTGCGCCGTGCCATTGAGCCGGAAGCGTGTGCGTTAGCTGCAAAAAACGCCACGGCTGAGCAGCGTATTGAGCTTTCAGAAACCTTCCAGCGCATGGTGGAAGTGGCTGAGGCCGACGAGTTTGACCAAGCGAAATGGATGGAAGTGGACACCCAGTTCCATAGCTTGATCTTCAATGCGACGGGTAACGACTTCTACCTTCCATTTGGTAACATCTTAACGACCATGTTCATTAACTTCATTGCTCACTCGTCAGAGGAAGGCAGCACCTGTATCAATGAACACCGTCAAATCTACGATGCGATCATGGCCGGTAATGCGGATAAGGCGAGAATTGCCTCTTCTCGACACTTGATCGCTGATAATCACCGTTTGCCAGAAGTTAGCTAAACGACGCAGATTAAATCCTAGATCATAACGCACGCCCAAATGGCGTGCGTTTTTTGTTTCTGACATCACCAAATCTGCGGGATAAGCCGCAAATTTTGCTATGTACAAACCCGGTAGCACGGATAAAATAATAAATACTACAAATAAAATGAGCTCACGTAATGAACGATTCCCTCCTACCCAATATTGTGGAGTTTATCAGCCAGATAGACCCATTTGATAAAGTACCCAAGCGCGCCTTACGTGAGCTTTCTTCTGAGATTGAAATAACCTATCTCGCCAAAGGAGAGACGGTTGATCTCGCCGGAGAGGGCACCAAAAAATCACTGTATGTGATTCGTACCGGTTCCATGGAGCAGCGCAAGGCGGACGGGGTATTGCGCGCTAGGCTTGGCCCAGAGGATCTGTTTGGTTTTACTTTCCTCTCCCAAGAGCGTGCCAACTCCGAGGAGTACCACGCCACCGCGATTGAAAACTCTCTAGTTTATATCGTTCCTCATTCTGCGCTGCAGAAATTGTTCAAAACTCATCCTGAGTGCGCTGAGCACTTTGCCTCACAGGCACAGGTTCGACTCAAATCTGCACTGGATGTGGTTTGGTCGAACAAAGAGAAAGGGCTGTTTATTCGCCGGGTTGAAGAGGTAGCGAGCGGGCGAGTTGCTATCGTCAACTCTGACCAATCGATTCAAGAAGTGGCCAACGAGATGTTGGTGCAGCGATCTCCCTGCGCAGTGGTGTATGAGGGGGACGAGTTGGTTGGCTTGATCACTGACCGAGATATGACCAAGCGAGTGATTGCCAAACGCGCCGATGTCGATAGCCCAATCGTTAACGTGATGACGCCCAAACCCGTCACGGTAAAACCGGACGACTTGGTGATGCACGCCGCCTCTATGATGATGCAGAATAACATTCGCAACCTTCCGCTGGTCAAAGACAATAAAGTGGTTGGCTTACTGACCACCAGCCACCTGGTACAAAACCATCGCGTTCAAGCTATCTTCCTGATCGAAAAGATCAAATACGCAGGAAGCGTATCGTCACTCGCCGCGTTCTCTTCTGAGCGTCAGGCTATCTTTGAAGCCCTGGTGGAAGGGCGCGTGTCGCCAGAGATCATTGGCAAGGTCATGACCATGATCATGGATGCGTATGTGCGTCGCCTGATCCAAATTGCGATTGATAAGCTTGGCCCTCCACCGTGCGAGTTTGCTTGGATTGTCGCGGGTTCGCACGCACGTAATGAGGTGCACATGCTGTCTGACCAAGACAGCGCTATCGTTTTGGCTGACGATGCGACAGAGAATGACCGTATCTATTTCAATCACTTGGCTATGATGGTTTCTAATGGCTTAGACACCTGTGGCTACCCACTCTGTCCGGGCAAATACATGGCGGCGACGCCGAAATGGTGTCAACCGCTCAGCGTTTGGAAGAACTACTACAAAAAATGGGTTGCTAGCCCTGAGTACGAACGCCTTCTCAATATCAGTGTGTTTCTTGAGATCCGTTCTATCTATGGCAATAGCGAGTTTGAAACCATCTTGCGTGATGAGTTGCACCAGAATATTCGTGACAACCGCGAGTTCCTCGCCATGTTGGTTAACGACTCCGTCTCCGTCAACCCGCCGCTGGGTATCTTTAACAAATTGGTGCTGGAGAAGTCGGGAGAGAACAAAAAGACATTGAATATCAAGCGTTATGCTATCAACTTGATCATCGATCTCGCTCGTATTTATGGCCTTGCCTCTGAGTGTGAGGTCTCCGCCACTGATGAGCGGTTTAAGCACGCGTTTGAAAACGGCGCGCTCAGCGAAGACTCTTACAAGAATATTATTGGCGCCTACCAATTCATTTTGTCGGTTCGTTTTGATCATCAGCTCGAGGCGCTAAAAACCGGACAAGCGGCGGACAATAATATCAACCCGGATAGCTTCGGAAGTTTTGAACGTGGTCACCTTAAAGATGCCTTCCGCATCATTGCAGATCTGCAAGAAGCGGCAAAAGTACGCTTTGGAGCCCGCTAATGCTGTCTGTCCTACGTTACTTTCATCCCCTCGAGCAACTACGTCGCAAACGAACCAAGTATATTGAGGCTGAGCAGTTACCTGACAGCATCAAGCAAAACCTCGAGGTTGATATCCCTGAGATCAGTGCAGCCATCAGCGAGCTTGATTTTATTATTCTCGATTTCGAAACGACGGGGCTCGACAGCAGCGAGGATCTTATCCTCTCAATAGGCTGGGTTGAGATGTCCAACAACAAAATCGAGCTAGCAACTGGTCAGCACCTATTTATCAACAGCGACTCTCAGATCAAGCCTGAGACTGCGGTGATCAACCATATCACCCCACAGATGCTGACTGAAGGCGTCTCGTTACACGAAGCCATTGATCGCTTTTTTGCCGCCGCAGCTGGCAAGATCGTCGTCGCTCATGGCTGTGTTGTTGAGGAAAGCTTTCTTAATCACTACTTGCACAAGCAGTACCAATCCGACAAGCTGCCCTTGGTTTGGGTCGATACGATGCGGATTGAAAAGCAGCTTGCTAAAGCGATTAATCAAGACAGTGATATTGACGTTACTCTCTCCGGTTCACGTCGGCGTTATGAGTTACCCGAATATCAGACCCACAACGCGCTGCTCGACTCCGTTGCTACCGCCGAGTTGCTACTGGCGATCAGTAAGCGTATCGACCCAAAGAATGCACTCACCATCGGAACCTTGTACAAACTCAGTCACTAACGCGTTGACCACGTAATTGTGCCCCTAACAATGTAACTCGATGTGCTAATGGCATCGAGTTACTTTGTTGATTAGTGCCAGATAGTCATACGTAGCAGCCTACCTTGCTCAAAATGACCAAGAGCGTCACCAAGCCGCGCCAATGTGTAAGTCGATAGGACTCTGTCAACTCTTACCATCTATCGCAGTCAATAAATATGACTAAATACGCATATAGTTAAGCCGCCTCGAGATGTTGACTTCAGAGTTAATATATCAATGACCACTCTTAACACCCATTCTATATCCACACGAATACCCTCTGGATAGGTCAAACAAATAGAATAACGACTTTTAATCGGCACTTACCTGATCACATTTTTTGACTTTGAATATGAAATTTCGTGAAACATATATTTTGCCAATCGATGTCACTTCATCATATGCCTAAACAAATAAGCGTCGAAGGCTAAGCGCAATCTCGATCCAGCTCACAATAATAATATTTTACGACCACACTGGTCTGCTAAATTTTGTCAGTATCCGTGATTTTTTGATTGGATCAACGCCAAAAATAGTCGGTTACATCATGTTTGAGTGCAGTCTAAAAATTCAACATATTCTATGAAAGTAAATCTGATATCTTTACCAGCAGTGTTTTAGAAATGATGTCTTCAATGATACATATAGCCACAATAAATTACTGATTAATATGTGATTAATCTTCTAAAACACCCGATAACTCTCATTGTCATTCCGTCTATACACACCGCACCAACCCACAGAACTAACTCAATATGTACTCAAATAACCAGTAAGATTAACCGCTTCTCCCGATGCTACAACGATCACATTAATCAAGCACAACTCTACCTTGGTCACAAACCTAACTCGAACTGATTGTGTTAGCTGCTATTGTATTATTATATATCCACATCCCAGCAAGTTATTAAGACAAGAAGATTTGGATATCAAACGTCAATAGTAACTTAAGCAATATGGTTTGCTGGCATTAATACATGACTGAATGAAAATTACCAACACGTAATTTATCGCTTCCAACGAGATAGCGTCATCCTACGGTAGAAATTACTTAGTCATAAATTGTATTTATTTAATGAGCTTGTGCTCAAGGAACTTTAAATGAATAAGATCATCTTATCCCTTCGCACTAGATTTGCGTCATTACTCGGCAACAACTGGCTAATCAATATGTTAGGTACTTGCTGTATGAGAGTGACGACGCCAGCAACAACCTATCAGTCAAGTTTGATCGTGATGGCAAACCGCCAAGCTATCAAACACTAGATCTAAAAATTTATGGTTGCAAAATTGATTAGCTCTTAATCGATGTCGGTGCATCTTTGAGCACCACACTGATCACGACAATAAAATCATCCAAGTGACCATCTACGACCTACAACATAAAATTAGTGAGAATCACAATGAAAAAAATGGCACTTATTATCGCTGCAGCAGTGGCAGCCCCAACAGCATTCGCGAGCAGCGGTGGTAACTTTTACTTCGGTCAAGTCTATGATGACACCATCGAAGCCGGTTTCGATGCTTATGTAGGCGACGTTCGCTTCGGTATCGAAAAAGACGATAATCCAGATCGCTTCCGAGTTGAAGGTTACATTGGTTATAAAATCAATGACCACCTTACAATGGACCTTAAATATCGTGAGTCTGATATGATGGATGAAAAGCTAGATGACCGACGTGTTCGTCTAGAGACTACAGTTGGTAAGCTGGGTTTGCCAGAGTGGTTACTACGCGATGTTCGTATCCGTGCAGATTACTTTGCCGATGCCGACGAGCGTGATAACGACTTCCGTGGTGAGGTGCGTCTACGTAACCGCGTTCGCTATGGCAACCTACAGTGGATTGTTGTTCCTGAGTTTACTGATATCAACCACGATGCTCGTGATGGTTCAAAAGCATGGGAGAATGGTAAGTCTCGCATGCAAATGCTGCTTGCTAACGAATTTCACTACAAACTAGATGGCGATGTAACGGTGACCTATATTAACCAACCTCGCTACACGCTGCGTGGCGAAGGTGGTTTTAACCGTGTCCGTAACACATTCGAAATCCAAAAACGTTTTGACAACGAATGGCGTCTGCGTGCCGGTGTGCGTAAACAGGCAACGCGTAACGTGCACGAAACGGGTGGTGGTAAATGGAATGACGAGTTCCTTTGGCGCCTAGGTGCGGATTACCGTTTCCGTTAAGCCTACGTAAACTCGTTTAGACCTCGCGCTTCAGTCTATTGGTGTTCAACGACAAGAGTTGAGCTAAGATTGGGGCGCTTTGTCTTTCTGCTGCAAACTAAATGTCTCAGCAGATCTCCCTCCTCGCAGGGTAAGATAAGAAACTACCAGCCAGCTAGGCTGACTGGTAGGATGAACCAAACAAGATTAGTCCATTGATTTACTGTTAAGCCATTGCTTAGAAGCTGTAAGTTAGACCTACACGGCTACGTAGCTCACGCTTGTCAGTTTGGCTGTCTACGTTCACATCACCGAACTCTACGTATGGTGCCCATTGGCCCATGATCTTACGTGCTGTCGCGTTTAGCTCGTAGTTAGTGTCGCCGCCATCGAAGATGTCGTAACCATCTGCTTTGTACCAGTTCGCTTCGAAGCCAAAGCGTAGGTCGTCGTACGCGTAGTTTACGTTACCTGTGATACGGTGACGACGTTGGTTGTCTGGGTTTACTTCAACCACTTCATTGTTTTCATTTAGAGTGTTGTAGCTGCTGTTCTGACGCATGTCGTAACGGTAACGAGCACTTAGGCTTAGACCTTCAACGCTGTCTAGCGAGTAAGTTGCACGAACTTGTGGCTTGTAAGTAACGCCGCTGTCGCGACCTTCGATAGGCATACCGTAAGTCATTGTCCAGTTGTCGTTGATAACGTGGCGGTAGTTCAGACCTAGTTCCCAACCGTTGTTCTCTAGATTTTGTAGGAAATCACCATCTTTTCTATCTTTAAGCTTCGCTTCGATATCTACAAGGAAGTTACCGATGCTGTCTGCTAGCTTAACGCGAGTCGCATGCTCTTTAGAGTCGTGCTTATACTCGTGACGTACGTCAAAAGAAGCTGCAGATACTGCAGTAGCAGTAAGTAGGGTTGCCACTGCAACAGATACTTTAGATAGTTTGTTCATAATCAAACCTTTGTTTTGTTTCCGATGTAATAAGGTATGACAAATATATTACCTGCTCGAGTTCCCCAAAATCTGTGACCACCATCACTTCAAAATCTAAACCAACCCTAAAAAAACCTAATAAAAACCACACTATATCACTCTATACTATTGTTTTTATTGGCTTTACATTTGAGGCAATCGTTTCCTATATCACTTTCATGTAACACGCCATTTGTGACCGACACCTCGCAGCTTTTACATCACTTTAGTATTACAAGTTAAAATTTGAACCTACGTTTTAATTTATTGAGTTTAAAACCGCCAACTTGGTTCAAAGCAAGTGAAAGTAGGGGCATATCAAACCACTAACAAACCCGCCTTGGTTGCATGACGTGGCTTAGATCACGCTATGTTCGATTTATCTTGAGTGTTTGAACATTGCTCAATTTGAATGCCATCACGAAAATGCAATGTACATTCTAATGCTACCCTCCCCACCAACAAAACTCTAAAGAACTGAAAATTAACCAATTAACTGACAATATAAGCACTCATAGGGCAAAAACCTAAAAGCACATAAAACTCCGCTAGAAAGGTTTTTTGGTCAGGATCACGGAATCACTTAACGAATCATATAAAAATAAGATAAGACAAATGAGGAGTATCTAATGAAAAAGTCTATCTTAGCAGCCGTGATATCCACTGTTGCTTTCACCGGTTTCGCTCAGGCAGAGAACATCAACCCTGCACAGATCCAAGATCGTGGTTTGGACACTGCAACGTATCTTGCCGATTGGGACAAACCCGTGATTGCCTCCGAGGACATTCCAGCTGGTGATGCCGCGGACCTTAAGAAAAACCTGCTGGCACTCAAAGATGGTCAGGAATTAGTGATCCCGCCAGGTAAGTATGCCGACATGGGGCGTTTTGAACTCAACGCCAACGATGTCCATATCCGCGCTGAGCAACCGGGTACCGTATGGTTAACTGGTTCAGTGCAAGTGCGCCTTGAAGGCAATGGCATCACCCTCGATGGCATCGTGTTTACTGAGGGTGGCCCCGCTGAGCGAATGGGCGGTGTGATCTTCCGTGGTGACAACAACAAGCTGGTCAACTCGACGTTCCACTACTTCATCCACGGTTTTGACTATCAACCCGATGACCGCCGCTCAGAGTACCCACGATACCTTTGGATTGCGCTGTACGGTAAAAACAACCAGTTGATTGATAATACCTTTGAGGGCAAGCACAAGCGCGGGACACTGATCGGGGTACAAAAAGCCCGTGGTGATGAAACCCCGGACAACCACGTGATCAAAGGCAACCTGTTCTACAACCAGCAGCATAACCAATTTAACGAGTTCGCGATTGAAGAGGCGATTCGCTACAACTCGAACTCGTGGGAGGCGATCCGCGTCGGTGACTCCAGAAGTTCTGTTTTCCCATCCGAGACAACCATCGAGGGTAACCTGTTCCTGCAAATGGATGGCGAAACCGAACTGGTATCAATCAAATCCGGCGGCAATACAGTCCGTGGCAACACCATCATTGACAGCGCATCGATGATTTCGCTGCGTCATGGCGTCAATAATACCGTCGAAGACAACGTTATCCTAGGTAACGACAAGGATCGCAGTGGCGGTATTCGGCTCTACGACGAGGGCCATGTGATCCGCAACAATTACATCGAGCGTGTGATGGGCACAGGTGATGTGCGTGGTGGTATCGCGATCAACACCGGAATTACCGATGTGCTTATGGGTGAGAAGCTTGATAACGACGTCAAAGGCAAAGAGCTGAGCAAACAAGCGACGCCGTTTAATGTGAAAATTGAGGGCAACTCAATCATCGATTCCCGTCAGAACTTCCTGTTCTCAGACAAGATGCACCGCGTAAGCCTATTCGACAACAGTCGCATCGAAACCATCTTTGCCGGTACCAACATCAGCTTTAGCGACAATCTGTCTTACGCTAACGCACC
Organism: Vibrio glycogenivorans; assembly: GCF_051660965.1. NCBI lineage: Bacteria > Pseudomonadati > Pseudomonadota > Gammaproteobacteria > Vibrionales > Vibrionaceae > Vibrio > Vibrio glycogenivorans. The sequence goes on from NZ_JBPVIS010000003.1 coordinate 515,754, forward strand.
CCGTACCAAAGCCTTGATTGCCAATGACGAGGTTGCGCCACTAGTTAATCCAAGCTTTAGCAACAATATCTTTGCTGGCGCAGTCTCTGGCACCGAGTTACCAAAAGACGGCATCACTGAGATCAAGCCAAGCTTTAAGTTGGCGGAGAATGGTCTTTTAGAGCCAAACAACTTTGACGGTGGTGCACGCAACCTGACGGTATTAGGCATGAACGATACCGGTGCGTCTTACCGCATCAGCAACTAATTCGTTTAACCCCAAAATAGTGAGGCTCATGAAGAGCCTCGATCAAAATAACAACTGAGAGAAGAGCATGAAGCTAAAAACACTATCTATTTTAATCTCTGCAGCAGCCTCTGCTGCCCTGCTAACTGGCTGCAACTCTGGCGGTAACAAGGATATCATCGAAGAGGAAGTTGCTGGTGAAACCGTCGCGGAACTCAATGATCGCATTAATGAAGCCAATGATGGCGATATTCTTTATCTAGAGAAAGATGGCAACTATTCCTCAGGAATTATCGAGCTTAAAAAAGCTATAACATTGGATGGTGAGAATGTTGCCACTATCACCGGCGATGCATGTATTAATGTCAGTGCTCCTGGCGCCGAAATCAAGCAGCTAAGTTTCGCAGTGTCTAAGATTGGTCAGTGTGATAGCGAAGAGACTAGCCAAGGGCGCTCGGGCGCGGTAACCATCATGCCAATCGGTGAAGAAGATAATCCAGTTGTGCTAAGCGACCTGAAGTTTGATGGCTCGGGTTATGGCGAAGGTGATCTACAAAATAAAGCCAGCCTAGTGTACTCGGGTGGATACTTTGAACTTTATAACAGTAGCTTTGAAAACCTTCAGGCATCGATACAGAACAACGCGGTGTATGTGCCTTGTCATAAAGACACAAATAAAATGGATATCGTAATAGAGAACAATACGTTCTCCATTGGCAGCGGTGACAAAGAAACGGCAGCCATCAAGCTTGGTAACTCAGCAAGTGCCATCATCACTACTGAAGAGTGTAATGTAACTATCTTCAATAACACATTCGAAAATTACACCACAGATTTCAGTGCTGATCTTAGCTCAGGGAGCAGCCAAGAACGTGTAACCGCAATATTTGCCACAGAAGGCTCAGTCGCGAACGATGCACTAAACGACAACGTCTTTCTATAAAAGAGAGTCAGAAAGAGCCTTAGGCCCTTTCTTTTCAGATTAGTCCAGCCAAAGGATAAGGTAACTTAGTGACTTAAGTGGCCTTATCCTTCTTTTTTAGGTTTTTTTATGCCGATAATTACCCGTTCAACACTCGCTTTAAGCCTTGGGATGCTGCTGACCGGCTGTAGCGAGGACAATACCGCCCCCCCACCCTCCATCGACCCTGGCGATTACTCTTGGGATATCTCTCAATGGAAAATCACCATCCCTGCCAGCAAAGACGATTGGTACGGCAGTGGCGGAACCAGTGCGGCTGAGCTTGAGCCTTTTCACTGTGCTTCCAGCAAAGATGTGCTCGACAATGACTCGGTCATCTTCCACCAGCCACACTCGATTTCTTTTTTTGATGTGCAGAGCGAACGGATGCATTTTCGCGCCAATATGGGCTTTGGCACCACAACCGCGAATTCTAGTTACATCCGCTCTGAACTGCGTGAGTTGTTTAACGCGCAAAAACTGGCAAGCTGCAGCACCAGCACAGCCGCAACCAGCTGGTTTATTCAAGACACCGCCACCAATACCGACAGCCATCAACTAGAAGCAACACTCAGAGTGGAAAAGTACCCTTCAATAGCGGGACAAGACCCCAAAGTGATCGTCGGACAAGTGCACGGATGGAAGATCAAGCAGGCGTTAGTTAAGGTCTTATGGGAAGGCGATCACAAGCCTGTGCGAGTGATACTGAACAAAGACTTTTACCATGACAACCAATCCTGTGAGGCAGGCACCCCCAAGTATCCAGAATGCGAAAACTGGTCATTTAGCGTTAATATGGGCTACTACCCAGCGGGAAGCGATTGGCAATACCTTATCCACGTCGATGAGCAAGGCATCAACCTTGAAACCCAATATCCAGATGGCAGTAATAAGGTCCAACACTTTTTACAATGGGGTGCCCCCTACTCTGACACCAACAACGGTACTGTCACCCTAGCCCAAGAATGGGCAGGTACCGATGTTGCCTACTATTTCAAAGCCGGCATCTACCCACAGTTTCGCCCTGATCCCGCTCACGCCGGAAAAACCTTCGACGTCAGCTTCGCCGGACTCACCATCACACATAAATAAAACAGGCTCGAGGTGCGGGGACACTTCGTTTCGAGTAGCGAGTGGTTCGTCACACGCTACTCGTTTCTTGTGCACATTTACCCGTTCCATTGTGGAGACATCTTGGACATCAGGTTCATCTTACATGCACAAAGCCCCTCGCACCTCGAAGGGCTCCGCCCGTCCCCGAGCCTCGCCCCTTCTACACGGAACAAGTGCAAGAGGCCGCCTCGCCTCTCGCTTCTCGAATCTATAATTTAAATTGACCTACCAAACGACTGACCCCGTTGTTTTCGCGCAGGATCGCCTCAGACTCTTCAACCTGATCGCGACTCATGGCATTGAGATCCGTCACTAGGTCATTGATCTTGTGAATATTCACGTTGATCGCTTCGATCACTGTGGTTTGCTCGCTGGTTGAGTTTGAGATCTCGCTATTGTAGCCACAAATCACCTCAATTTGCTCATCTAGTGTCTCAAGCATCTTGACCGCTTTGTTCACCTCTTGCTTAGTGTCTTCACAATGGTGTTTGGTGCCCTCGATTGAGCTTACTAAGCCGCCCGATTTATCCAGTAGCTTAGTCAATGCCGTCTCTATCTCTTGAGTGCTAACTTGAGTGCGATTGGCGAGTGCACGCACCTCATCAGCTACAACGGCAAACCCACGACCATGCTCACCCGCACGTGCGGCTTCAATCGAGGCATTTAGCGCCAGCAGATTGGTTTGCTCTGCTATACTGCCGATCACGCTAACAATAGACTGAATACTATGTGTCTCTTCGGCCATTTCATTAATGTCTGTCACCGTGCTGGTGATGCGTTTATCCAACTCAGCCACATGTTGCTGAGTCAAAGAGTTGATCTCTTTAGTTTGATCGCTCAATTGAGTGGCATTGTTCGCCGCTTCAGCCGCCGCGCCAGAATGATTTTCGACCACTTTTGCCGTTTGCGATAACTCATCAATTGCGGTCACAATCTGGGTGGTCTCGCCCACATGCGTGCCCAATTTGTCATGGGTCGCCTGACAGATTTGCTCAATCGATTGGGTTTTGTGGTTCAAACTGTCGGTTGAGGAGCGCACCTCGGTCAACATCGATTGCAGACCAGAGATAAAGGAGTTCACGCCAGCGGCAATTTCCGTCAGCTCTCCCTGTCCTTTTGTCTCAAGGCGCTGGGTTAAATCACCATTACCTTGTGACAAGCCCTTGATCAGGCGATTAAGGTTAACTATTGGCTCATAGAGCTTGTGCAGAATGACGAGTACCGCAACACAAGTTGCTAAGATGCCAATCACAATGGTCAGTAAAGATTGCTGATTGGCGCGGTTGAGCTCTGCTAATGCCACAGATTCATCAACAACCACCCCAAGTTGCCAAGTTTTCTGCTCGCCCAGACTCAATGGAGAGAGCAGCATCAGTGAGTTGACGCCCTCTACTCTCAGATGCTGAAAGTGATTTGGGTTCGCGATAGCTTGTCGCACATTGGCCTGATAAGGGAACTGACTAATATTGCTCTGTGTGGCGAGAGAAGGCAACGTCGATGCAACCACCAAGCCGTTTTCATCAATGATAAATGCCTTAGCATTGCTGCTGGCTTCCAACCCCAACAATTGTTCATGCATGTCATCAAAGCGTAGATCGCCAAGTAGCACACCGTTACCTATGTTGTAAGCGACACCAATCATTGGTATTTGGTCATGCTTGGTAAAGAACACGTCGCTTAAAGACAGTCCAGAGGTCCGTTTCGCTTGAATGTACCAGGGACGCTCGGTCGGATTGTAAAGGCTCGGGATCCCGACGCCAGCAGGGAAGGAGTCCGACTCACGTGAGGTAAAAGAGGTGCCATCATCAAAACCAACCAGCACTTTATCAATACCACCTAACTCCACAGCCAGATGCATTAGCCTTTCATGAGCAATCGTCCCCTCCACTTCATTGGCTTGGTACTCTACCGCTAGGGCCGTTACTGTTTGAATTGTCCGTTGTGCAACACTCTCAAGCGCATCCACTTCGGAGCCAATCGAATGGTTGAGATCTTCAAGGATACGCTGATTGACCTGCTGATTTAGCTGGGAATAAGAGAGATAACTGGTTGCGATCAGCGACGTGGCGGTAGTAATCAGTACTGCCGTGATCAGTTTGGCTTTAAAACCTAACTTAAGTATGTCCATCTTCCAATGGTACTCCATCTTTAATTGTTCCTTCTGCACAACTCATTTCCACCCTATATCATTTTCGGGCAAGAGAACGTCTATGCAGCTTAAAATGTCATACAAGATGATAAATTAGTCAGAAATGATTACCGTGAAGTTGCTCGAAATTCTGTCAGGATATGGATGATGTTTCACACAAAAGTGAACAAATTTATACAATTACATTTAATCGCTTAGTTTTTAAAGCCCTGCCAATTAACCACCAAATTTAAATATAGTTGAAAATTATAAAATTAATTTGATAAGTTCATCGGCTGTTAAGCAATATATAATGACAAACCTGCCTACTCATACTAAGCAGCCGTTAAATCTATCAACGAAAAATATCAGCCCTCGAGGTTAGGTAACCGCGTAGGATCAAGTTGTTGTTGCTCGGCTATAACACCGGTGTCTTAGCAGTCAACCGAAGGTGGAAGCGCGTGAACCTATAACCATGTGAACTCTAGCACAACATTTGTTGCAGAGCTTACTATTAGTCGTACAAAATCTAATATTCGTACATTTTTCCCCCTCACTTCTGACATCAAATCGTTGCATCAAAAAAAGTTTACAGAAATGACAAGCCTACCCAAATCACGTCAAACCATTGTTTATAAAGGATAATTAACATTAATCAAATGACCTACTTCAAACATTTTTTTGATTAATTCAAAAAAAAATGCAATTTTTACTTCACTTTTATTTGTCATACTTTATTATGTATAACAACTGTTACGGGGTGAGTGGTGCTGTCGTTCCCTTGCCTCTTTTATTCAGGTTACTTCACAGGGTTATCGTGGAGTGATGAGAACATCATAACCGACCTAGAATGTTTGGTCGTGAATGAACAGGCGGTGTTGAGTTGCAACGCAAAAGGCAACTTAATTAAGCATGTTCATAGTGGAGAGAGTATCAACTGTTGGTTAGATCAAACCACACAGTCTCCACTAAGTTCGATCAGAGCATGGGTTTGTCTAGATTCGAGCATGGCTAATTTCCTCGGATTAATAACTTAAGTGTTGGTACCCAACCGATGCTGTTGCTGCAAAAGTCAGCGGGTTAACGATGAACTAACAGCGGTACAAGTCACTCTGTCGGAGTAAGTGCGTTTACCGTGTTCTGATTGAAGCCCTTATTAAGGTTTCGATAACAATAATAAATTTGGCTGATTTTTCCCCCAAAATCTAGCTACCCATACCTGCTGCGCTCACACGATACAGGCCGTGTGAGCGCTTTTTTTTTCCCTCGGGAAAGAGGCGAGAGGCGAGATCGCTTTGCTACGAGTGGCGACCGGCTGGGTGTGGCCGACTAGATGTGGCCGACTAGATGTGGCCGACTAGGTGTGGCCGACTAGGTGTGGCCGGCTAGGTGTGGCCGGCTAGGTGTGATAGGTGCTTGTGATGAGGTCTCATTTTTGCCAAACCTCCGTGACTATCGTAACTCACGTTTTTCATTACTTTGCATCTACAAGCTTGTTCTGAATATATCTAACAGCCAACATTCAAACGTGTGTAAGAAGCTAAGATTTTTAGTTTATTATTCTTTACTTTCTAGCACGCCTATTTTGCACCTCGAGTGCAAATAATACCAACATCACACTTGTACTATTTTATACCGACACACTTGTAGTGCAGATTTTCCCCAAGCGGTTATTAATCATACCTAATCCAACATTCTGATTTGTTTGATCTTCGTCATATCCTTTATTCCATAAAGGGTTGAGCTCTATTTGGCTAAATGGCACGGGAAGTAAGATCTAGATCACTTGTATGACTAATTAACTCATCACAAGTGAGGATTTTGTCACGCTCTTGAAATATTGTAGTACAAATTTATCTGGCCAAAGTTAGTATTAGTATCAAGCCATTACTAATAACAGAAGGTTTAACAGATGGATCTCAATACTCTCATTGTTGGCATCTACTTCCTATTTCTAATTGCAATAGGTTGGATGTTCCGAACATTTACAAGCACTACCAGTGACTACTTCCGTGGGGGCGGTAGCATGCTGTGGTGGATGGTTGGTGCAACCGCGTTTATGACGCAGTTCTCAGCTTGGACATTTACCGGTGCAGCAGGTAAAGCGTATACGGACGGTTTCGCGGTTGCGATGATCTTCCTAGCAAACGCGTTTGGTTACCTGATGAACTATCTATACTTCGCTCCAAAGTTCCGTCAGCTTCGCGTTGTTACGGTAATTGAAGCGATCCGCATGCGTTTTGGTAACACCAACGAGCAAGTATTTACTTGGTCAGGCATGCCAAACAGCGTAATCAACGCGGGTATCTGGCTAAATGGTCTAGCGATCATTGCATCAGGCATCTTCGGCTTCGACATGACCATGACCATCATCCTAACCGGTTTGGTTGTACTGGTTATGTCTGTAACGGGTGGTTCATGGGCGGTAATCGCATCTGACTTTATGCAGATGGTTATCATCATGGCGGTTACTGTGACTTGTGCGGTTGTTGCGATCATTCAAGGTGGCGGCGTTGGCGAAATCATTGCTAACTTCCCAACTGACGAAGGCGCAAACTTCGTATCAGGTAACGACCTTAACTACCTAAGCATCTTTGGTATCTGGGCATTCTTTATCTTCTTCAAGCAGTTCAGCATCACCAACAACATGCTTAACTCATACCGTTACCTAGCGGCGAAAGACTCTAAGAACGCGAAGAAAGCCGCTCTACTGGCTTGTATCCTAATGACCATGGGTCCACTGATCTGGTTCATGCCTTCATGGTTCATCGCAGGTCAAGGTGTTGATCTAGCACTACAATACCCAGATGCGGGCTCAAAAGCAGGTGACTTTGCCTACCTATACTTCGTACAAGAGTACATGCCAGCAGGTATGGTCGGTCTACTGATTGCAGCAATGTTTGCAGCAACCATGTCTTCGATGGACTCTGGTCTAAACCGTAACTCAGGTATCTTTGTTAAGAACTTCTACGAACCAGTGGTACGTAAGCACACTGCAACAGAGAAAGAGCTAGTGGTGGTCTCTAAGATCACTTCAACCTTCTTCGGTATCTCTATCATCTTGGTTGCACTGTTCATCAACTCACTGAAAGGCCTGAGCCTATTCGACACTATGATGTACGTGGGCGCCCTAATCGGCTTCCCAATGACTATCCCTGCATTCTGTGGCTTCTTTATTAAGAAGACGCCAGACTGGGCTGGTTGGGGTACGCTAGTGATGGGTGGTATCGTTTCTTACGTGGTTGGTTTCGTTATTACCGCAGAAATGGTTGAAGCTTGGTTCGGCCTAGAGCCTCTAACTGGCCGTGAATGGTCTGATGTGAAAGTGGCACTTGGTCTAATTGCTCACCTAGTGTTCACTGCTGGCTTCTTCTGCCTAACCACTCTGTTCTACAAGCCTCTTTCTGAAGAGCGTCAGAAGAACGTTGATAAGTTCTTCGAGAACCTGGCAACACCACTGGTTGCTGAGTCAACTGAACAGAAGAAACTGGACAACAAACAGCGTCGCATGCTTGGCTCACTTATCGCAGTAGCAGGTGTGGGTGTTATGGCAATGTTCCTACTGCCTAACCCACTGTGGGGCCGCTTCATCTTCGTACTGTGTGGTGCGATTGTTATGGGCGTCGGTCTCCTACTTGTGAAAGCCGTTGACGACTCTGTCGAAGACGCAGCGACACAAACTGCAGAGCAAAACTAATCACACTCAATACTCTCAAGGCGGCCGCGATTAGGCCGCCTTTTTTAACCCCAAAAAATCAATTGTTCCAATTTAAAGAGAGAACATATTATGAAAAAGACCCTGCTTGCTGGATTGATTACCGCGTCGGTTGCCACCCTTGGCCTTAGCGCTCAAGTTTTTGCTGACACGACTAGCCCATCAATCGCTTCACACATCGCTGTATCTGAGATCACTCGCGACCAGCTGCTTGCTACTGACCGCTTGAGCACCGTTGATGGCAACAAGCTCGACACTCACGCTGAAGCTGCCGTTGCTGCGCTAAAAACACAAATCGAAAACGCACAAGATGGCACAACCATCACGATTCCAGCCGGTAAATTTGCCCACCTAGGCGTCGTGACCATTAATGCAAACAACATCACTATCGAGGCAGAGCAGCCGGGTGTGACCTGGCTGACCGGTCTGGTGCAGTTCGTGCTCAATGGTGATGACATTACTCTGGATGGTCTGGTATTTACCGAGGGTGGTCCTGCAGAGCGCTTTGGCGGTATCCGCATGATGGGCAATCGCAACACACTGCAAAACTCAACCTTCTACTACTTCAACCACGACTACGCCTACGAGCCTGACGAGCGTCGCTCTGAGTACCCGAAATACCTATGGGTATCACTATGGGGTAAAGATGGCAAAGTGGTAAACAACCAATTTGAAGGTAAGCAAAAGCGCGGCACCTTGATTGGGGTACAAAAAGACGAGACGCCAGATAACCACTATATTGCCCACAACATCTTCCTTGATCAGCAGCAAAACCAATTTGATGAGCTCGCGATCAAAGAAGCGATTCGTTATAACGGCAACAGCTGGGAAGCGATCCGTATCGGTGATTCTAAGTCTTCTCAATGGCCTTCAAAGTCGCAGTTCGTCGATAACCTTATGATCAACATGGATGGTGAGCGCGAGCTTATCTCAATCAAATCTGGCGAAAACGTGATTGGTGGCAACACCATTTTTGAGAGTGCCTCACTGATCTCGCTGCGTCACGGTAAGGCTAACGTAGTAGATAGCAACGTTATCCTGGGTAATGAGAAGCGCCTAACCGGTGGTATTCGTGTCTACGATGAAGATCATGTGATCAACAACAACTACATCTCGGGTACGCGCGGCCGTGATGGCTTAATTGAAGGTAATGCTGACTTACGCGGTGGCGTGGTGATCAACACCGGTATCATCGACGTGGTCAACAACGAGATCCTAGACCAAGAAGTTAAAGGCAAAGAGCTCAACAAGCAGTGGACACCAAAGAACATCACCGTGAAAAACAACACGCTGGTAGATACTGAGTGGGGCTTTGTCTACGGCAACCAAACTCACCGTGTCAGCCTGTTTAACAACGATGTGGTCGAAAACACCTTTACTGGCGCCAACATCAAGTTTGACTCGAACGTAATCGATAACTCGCGAAACCCTGAGTTTGTCAGCGTGCGCGCAACCGAGGAACACCCACTGGTTGATGCGACTTATAACAACGAAACTTACGTTGGTACAGTAACTGAAGCGAAGCAGTTGGGTGAATTCACTGCTGTCCTACCTAAGAACCAAAAACAGGCGGGCTTCAAATCCTATCAAGGCGTGGGCGCAGATGTGACCAGCCTGAAACTTGTTACTGCTGAAACGGCCGGTCCGGATTACCAGTTGATCAATACGTTCCAGCGTTAGAGAGCAACTCTCCAAGGTGCCGTAAAAGGCAATCTTTGCCAGTCCTTTTGGGGCTGGCTTTTTTCACTCGCCTTACAGGCTCAAGGAGCGAGGTTCGGGGACGCTTCGCTACGGGGAGCGAGGAGAACATCGTTCGCTTTGAGTCATTAGGAAAGCATTAAATATTGAGATTACTTTACGTCTACTACGTTGCCAAACTGTTGTTCGATAAAGTCAAAGCGATCTCGCGCATTACTCGCTCCCCGAAGGGCAACGCCCGTCCCCGCAACTCGCCCCTGGTTTTCGTTGGTAGTCGATGATGTTGCCTTGGTGATCAAGGGAGAATTCACAGCATTGATTGAAGATGGCGAGTAGGTTTTGGCGGCTTTTTTGTACTCGCGACTTTAGGGTGGAGTACTTAATACCATGTTGTTCAGCATAGACTTTTTGTGAGATACCCTGGATCTCGACTGCCTTGAGTAACTGTGCTTGGTCCTGATCCAATTGGTCAATAAAAGGCTCAATACACGCGGCCAGTTCGTTTATCTCAGATTCAGTGGGTGTTTCATGCCATAACTCTCCGACGCTCATGTCTTTCTCACGAGCACGTTTACGGTAAAAGTCGATAATGGTGTGGTTGGCAATTTGGAATAACCAAGACTTAAGCTTTTTACTGTCTTGCAGCGATGGGAAGTTAAGATGGGTCTTGAGCAAAATCTCTTGCAGCAAATCATCCACATCCTCCTGATTAGCGATTTTTTTGCTTAAGAACCCTCTCAAACTTTGCCTATACTGCTTCCAAACCATCTCAACACTCATTGGCCGTTACCCTCTCTATTCTTCGCCATCACTCTCGTGCCATTCAATTATTTCACATACAACACATAAAGCTAAATTTGAGTCAAATTGATTCATAGATATGACAATAAAGCATGAAAAGTGTTGAAGGTTTTCACAGGATTTTCACCGCACAATAGGTGCAAAACGACCATAATGTGCACACATAGAAATAGAAAAGCCATAGAAATGTGAGATAAACCCAAGAAATGCTCCATGTTAGTGCAATAAATGTGAGCCAGCATAAAAATAATACAGTAATACAAGGATGTAACTTAGAGTTTTGATATGATAACGTTTTCACATATATGCAAAAAACAATAATAATTTCATGGATAAGAATATAATCCGCTACAGCTTAAAGCTGACAGATAGCGAACTTAGTGGGATCATCAACACGTCTCGGCCAACTTTACTAAAAAAGATAGACTGGGTATATGACGCCTTACTATACAAATTCAATGGCGATATTGAGGAAGCAATCCTCTCAACGCTGTCTCAGTTATGTACTAAAGACTTCGAGCAGACTCCACGCAATGGCCTGCTTACTGCGCTGCTTGCGGCATATGCCAAAAAGACCGGTAGCTTGCCGACAGCGAGTATCAACTTAGACTGGCAGCAGATCTTAGAGGTTTTCTCCATTTCACCAGCCAAGTTGACCGCCAGAGTTAACTTCAGTGCTTAAACACTATGGCAATCTGCGCTCCGGCTTAAACGCAGATTGCCGTTTTCATTTCTAGTCTGAGCGACCTCGCCCAGCTATCGCCCACTGCTCAACCAGCTGCCCATCTCGCACACCATACAGCACATCAAAATTATTCAACGTGGTATCACAATGACTTGGCATCAAGGCAACTCGATCACCAATCGCGAGCTTACGTGACGCTTCGCTAAGGTGAAGAATGCCATGCTCATCACCACCGCATTGGTAGATGATTGACGAATCTTTGATAACTTTTGGCATTCCTAAATCTATCGATAGTGACTTCATACCGGCATCAATCACGGCACGATTCTCCGCTGGGTGACTAATTACTGTACTTAAAACAGAGAGCGCCGAAAGAAACTGGTTATTTACCTTTTCATTAGCTTCATCGCCGATAGCGGTATAACTAGCGTCCATAAAAAGATAAGAGCCGGCTTGGATCTCGGTATATTGCTGCTCACCATGTGCCTCAAATGTACCAGTCCCCCCGCCAGAGATGATACTAGGGCGTAGCCCTCTGGGCGTCAGCTGCTGTTCAATATAGTCAAACACCTCAGTAACGGCATCACGTGCGGCTTGATGGCGCTCTTGATAACCTTTTAATAACTGCAGGTGGCCGCTGTACGCTTGGATACCGTCATAGCGCACCCCTGGGGTCTCTAGGATCAGCTCAATAAGCTCAAGTAAAGCGTCGCCCGGTAATACGCCGCAGCGCTGTTGACCACTCTCTACCTCGACTAGCAATCCCACCTCAAGCCCAACCGCTGCAGCTTGCTGTCCAATTGCCTTGACGTGATCGGCATGGTCTATCACCTGACGAACAATCGCACTTGGGTTTTGTTGGATCAGTTGGATCAAGCGCGCAATCTTGATCTCACCTGCGATTGGCGTAGTGATAAGCACATCGCGTATACCACCTGCTACCATCACCTCTGCTTCACCAAGCTTCGAGGTACAGATCCCCTGAGCGCCATAGTCTATCTGCATCTGAGCAATAGCGGGTATTTTATGTGCCTTAGTATGTGGCCGCAGTACTACGCCCAGTTTATCTATGCGGCGTTGCATCTGTTCTAGATTGGATTCTAGCTTATCAAGATCAACAATCAGTGCGGGTGTATCGAGTTGGACCATAGTTATCGCTTTTCAACGTGAGGGAAAAGTAAAACTCTACCACATTCGAACTCAAACCATGAGCCCCCGTAAGCAAGCCCAAACACTAATCCAATGAGCCAAACTAAGTTGGCTCCCACTGTCCCAGCAACTTTTTCAGCAATCCTTCGAGCTGACGCTGCTCTTGCTCGTCCAACACCGTTAACTTGCGATTTTCATGTCCATGTACCTTTTCAATCACCACTTCAATTGTCGATTTTCCATGGCTAGTCAGCTGCACTAACTTGCTTCGACCATCCTCTGGATTTTCAATGCGTGTGATCAATCCTGCTTTTGTCAGACGAGCGAGCACTTTAGTCAGACCGCCAGAGCTAAACAACATAGAACGATAGAGGTTAGTCGGTGATAAGCAAAATGGCTCGCCACTTCTGCGTAGGGTAGCCAACACACCAAAATCGGCTTTCTGCAAGTCATAACCACGAATAATTGGTTCGAGGTCGGACTCGAGATGATCATGTATTCGATGAATACACAGGATAGATGGAGTGATGTTCGCAAACGCCTCGGGCCAATTCGCTAGGCCCTGAGACAAAAGGGTTTGCAAGTTATCTTGCTGAGACATACAACTCGAGCTCCGCTAAGTAGGATACGGCTGTAAATATATCTTGCTAGCAAGCTAAAATCCACTTAGTATCTTTCTGGAAAGATAAATAATCATAACAACAATCTAGAGGAATCTATGCAACCCACAATTTCTAAGCGACTGATTGTACTGCTCGCGTCAGTGTTTGCGATGACACCATTTGCGATAGACAGTTACCTCCCTGCAATTCCTACGATTGCCGGCGCACTTGAGGTTAACACCGCAATGATCTCTATAACGGTCAGTATATATGTCTTCGGTCTTGCGATGGGCCAGTTGATTGGGGGACCACTATCCGACCGCTTTGGTCGAATGAAAATCATGGTAATCGGACTCGTCATTTTTTCTGGCTGCAGCATGATGCTTGCATTCAGTAAACACATATATGCCTTTTGGGCGTGGCGTATTATCCAATCAATAGGTGGTGGTATCGCTGTGGTTGGAGTGCCCGCAACCATTCGGGATAATGCTGAGGGTAAAGAGGCGGCGAAACTATTAGCTTTAATTGCACTAATCAGCATGATCGCCCCATCAGTCGCACCTTCAGTTGGCACACTAATAATGAACCTCATCAGCTGGCACTGGATCTTTATCATCTCAGGCGTGTTAGCACTCATTGTCGCTCTTGGAGCAGCTAAAGTACTGCCAAACTCAAACTCACGGGTAAATAAAGCAAAAGCAATCGGCTACCGGGATGTTTTTACCAATAGTAAAGCCATAGGCTACCTTCTATCACAAGGCTTTAGTTTCGCAGTGTTGATCACATTTATTGCCAATGGTGCATTTGTCTACATGGTACATTTTGAGATCAGTGCAGAGCTCTTCTCGAGCTTATTCTTTTTCAATATCTTGGGCCTGGGCATCATTAACCGACTCAACTCATTTTTGCTTAATCGTCATGCACCAGCCTATTTATTACCGCGATTTATAAGCTTACAGGTTTTCGGGACCAGTGTATTAGTTCTCTCTCAGCTGTTTGCCCCTGATTTTCTATGGCTAACTGTCGCTGGCTTTGTTATCAGTATCTCTGCTAATGGCGGGATCATGGCCAACTCTAATGCTAGCTTCCTAAAGCATTTCGGTCAGGGGGCAGGCGTTGCCTCTGCCGCTTTGGGTGCAAGTCAGTTTCTTATCGGTGCGAGCTTAAGCGCCCTTGCTGCCGTGCTAAGCACAAACAGTTTATGGCCCATCGTAGCAATCATGTTTATCACATCTTTACTCTCACTTGGCAGTACACTGCACGCGAATCATAAAAATCGCGAGCCTTCTTTTTTGCGTCGCGTCCAAGCCTAAAGTAGGTCTGTCATCAGTAAGTAGAAAGCCAAATCGTCTTAACAACGCCTTAGCCAATAAGTTTCAGTTGCAGTTACTGTTTTGGGCTGAAAATGAAACAAGGGGCACATCATGTGCCCCTTGTTTCGTCGATTTTATCATGATGAAGGGACTTTGACCCCCCCCGATCATCTGCGGCAATTACGCCTCTACCTCTTGGTATGTACTGATGACACTGTTGTCACTGCCTTGGCCATTTGGCACATAAGCATCTGCCTGATGATCGTTTTCCCAAACTGAATCATCGAGTACGTAACGGAATTGGAATTGTGCATCTTTTGGCAAGCGGATTTTGGTGGTAAAGACTTTTTGGCGATTCAATTTCAGCGGGGTCGCCTGCCAGTCATTAAAGTCTCCACTAATTGCGACAGTTTTAACGTCCGAATCACCCTTCGGCCACTGAAACGTTACCTCTACTTCATTCTTGGTTTTAAAAAAACGTTTTGTGAACATATCAACTCCTAATCAATCCTTTCTCTCGGCAGCTGCAATTAAAATGCCAATAAACAAACAGTTACTAAACAAGCTCGAATCCTACCTTGTGCCCAATTAGGTCACCGTGTGAGTACAAGTTGCACTCAAAGCGAACGAAATTCGCTCACGCCCAGCATTAAGCAACAAGTGGCACTAAAAAGCCATCCCTTGACACAGATAAATTAAAACTGGGCTACAAAACGTGATCACTGTCGCTGATAACTAGAAATCATCTGCGAATTTCGACAACGAGAATCGCTGCTGAGGAGAGGAAAAAACACCCAAGCACCGCACAAAAGCGGTGCTTTTTGCATCATCTTGGAACATCCAAACTAAAACGCCAACAGCCATGGAATAATCAGCGCGTTGGCCAGATCGATGAAGAACGCACACACCAAGGGCACCACTACAAAGGCCAAGTGTGAGTTACCATAGCGCGCGGCGACTGCAGACATATTTGCCATGGCAGTCGGAGTTGAGCCGAGCGAGATCCCACCAAAACCGGCGCACACCACCGCCGCGTCATAATTTCTTCCCATTGCCGGGAAGACAACAAATAAGGTAATAAAAACCGCGACGGCAAACTGCATCGCCAGTATGGCGAATATTGGACCGGCGAGATCGATCAGCGTCCATAATTGCATACTCATCAGTGACATTGCCAAGAAGGTGCCGAGTGAAATCTCTGAGATCAGGGCAATCGCTGGCCTGCGCGATGGCCATTGAGTGCCCGTGATACGCGGGATAGATTTCGGGACGAGATTGGTGGCGATGATCCCGGCAAACAGACAGGTAACAAACAGCGGTAGCTGCAAACCTAGGTTCTCAATCGCTTCGTTCAATAACACACCAAAGATGATACAAATGTGGATAGCAAGAATCGCATCTAAGAAATCATGCGCGGTAATCGTGCCTTGCCCCTCACCTTCCTCAATACCAACATCTAATGGCTCAATGCTAGATGGGCTTAATTGATAACGCTTGATCAAGAACTGCGCAATTGGTCCCCCCATCAAACTGGCTAAGATCAAACCGAACGTGGCACACGCTATACCGATTTCCATCGCGTTACCAATACCAAAGTCTTCACTGATCCTGGGTGCCCAAGCGATGGCCGTACCATGACCGCCAATCAATGACACACTACCACCAAGCAGCCCAACCTGAGAGGGGAGCTCAAACAACCCAGCCACACCAATACCAACGAAATTCTGTACGAACATGTAGCCTATGGTAATGGCGAGCAAGATCAGCAGGGGCTTGCCCCCTTTTGCCAAGTCCTGCAAACTGGCATTGATACCAATCGTGGTAAAAAAGTACACCAGCAACAGATCTCGACTGACGAGATTAAACTCAATCTCATAGCCAGAAGCAAAAAACACAACTGCAATCAGCACTGAGATCAGTAAGCCGCCACTCACTGGCTCAGGGATATTAAAATGCGCCAGTGGCCCAATCGCTTTGGTCAGACGACGCCCGAGAAACAGAACCACGATCCCCAGGGTAAAGGTAAAAAACGACCCGATGAGGACTTGATTTCCAATCACTTCCATTTGTTCACCTAAGTTTTAGATTGAAATAGTTGCACCATAGTTTACTGGCACAAGATCATTAACTCGTGCCCTTAAAATTCAGCCCATGATAAAAAGTGAAGAAAACCAACCCCGTAATATCAACCTTTTAAGCCATTTCTGGTAACTGACTCACTGTTTCCCCTGCGACTTTTCAATAAGAAAATCAATCAACACACGAACCCGCTTAGCTTTTTGCGTGTTTTGATGGAAATACACATACAGCCCAGCATAGGGATACCAATACTCGCGCATCACTGGGATCAGTTGGTCATTGGCAAATAGCGCTGCAACCATTGGCTCAACTACCCGCCCTATTCCTACGCCTTTAAGTGCAGCATCGACCATCAGATTGGTATCGTTGACAATCATGGCACTGGGCATTTCCACCAACCACTCTTTCTCTCCCTGGGCCAGCTTGAGTGGCGCTACTTGATTAGAGGCGACAAATCGATATTGAATCAACTTATGTTGCTTGAGATCTTGTGGTGTCTGAGGCAGCCCATATCGCTTAACATAATCCGGCGATGCAAACAGAGCCTCAGACATTGGTGCGGTCAGTTGACGCGCCACCATCCCCTCTTCAACCCGATCGCCAAAGCGGATACCCAAGTCAAAACCCTGATTTAAGATATCGACCTTGGCATCTGAGATAGAGATCTCGAGCTCGATATTGGGATAACGTTGACAGAATTCGGCGTAAATTGGGCGCAATAAATACTCATAGACAAACCTTGGCGTGGTCAAACGTACCTTGCCTGACGGCACTTCGCTCAAATCACTGATGCTCTCAAACGAAAGTGCCAATTCGTTCATAATGCCAAAGGTGCGTTGATGTAAAAGCTGCCCCGCTTCCGTCAACTCAATCCGGCGAGTGGTGCGCGTAAATAGAGGCAAGCCGACTTGGTCTTCTAACGCCTTAAGTGCATTACTCACCGAGGGTGAAGCCATCTGCAGCTTTCGTGCTGCCCCGGTGATACTGCCCTCAACCGTGATCGCCTGAAAAATCCGCAACTGATTAAATGTGCTGCCGTTCACTGTGAACCTCAATTATTAGCTAGTGACTAATAATATATTAGATATACAGCATCTAATCATTATCAATTTGGCGACATATACTCTCTTCATCGCTTAGACAGCCCCCAAATTACTCAGTTAGGAGATATACCATGAGCCAAGTTGTTGTTATTTCAGGTCACCCAGATCTTGCTTCTTCTCACACCAATACTGTGATCCTAAAAGAGCTACAAAACAAAGTAGATAACATCGAGATACGCCGTCTAGACACGCTCTACCCTGACTACCAAATCGACGTAGAGGCTGAGCAAGCCGCACTACTAAAAGCCGATGTGATCGTGCTGCAGTTCCCATTTTACTGGTACTCGGTGCCGGCATTGATGAAGAAGTGGCTCGATGATGTGCTTAGCTATAACTTTGCTTATGGCTCAAAAGGCGACAAACTGAAAGACAAAGAGCTAATCACCTCTTTCACCATTGGTGGGCCAGAGGAGTCTTATGATCCGCTCGGTTATAACCACTTCACCATTGAGCAGCTAATTTTACCAATACAGCAAACCGCCTATCTGGCAGGTATGCGCTTTAACAAACCTGTTTATACACACCGCATGGTCTACATTCCCGGTGTCTACAACGAGCTTGAGGAAGTACAAGGTCGCGCCAAGCAACACGCTCACCGCGTTGCTGATTTGATCACTGAGCTGACTGAATCACCAGCAAAGCTTATTGAAAAGTTTGTTGCCAACTGGTTTAAACAACTTGATAGTTTGCCGCAGGAAACTGCTTATTATGAGCCGCATCTAGCAGAGGGCTTTGTAATGAATATGCCAGAGGGCACCTTCAATGGTTTAGAGGGCTTTCGTGATTGGTACGGTCAAGCACGAGAGACTTTCAAGCCAAACTGCCAGCACATCGTGGAGCAGATTGAAGTCAAACCTAATGGTGATGACTTCCAAGTTGAGTTGCGAGTTCGCCTGCAAGCAGAGACTTTTCCTCACTCCGTGTTTGAAGGGCAAGCCATCAACCTGTTGGTCAATGAAACATGGCAAGTAAAACTAGGCTCTCAATCGGACGTTAAACTGCACAATTACACTGTCGAACTTGTGCAAGGGTAACGGCATACAAAAGCCCCAAGTCTTTGTTGCTTGGGGCTTTAAGTACCCATCACCAGCAAAAAACGCTATAGTTAAACCATATGACTTGTCTTGGATTTTTCCTATCTATGGCTAAAGATTTGTACCTCACACTCGACTTAAACCTGCTGCGAACCTTTCTTGTCCTGCATCAGGAGCTCAATATGAGAAAAGCCTCTGGTCGTTTGCACATCTCTCAGCCAGCACTTAGCCAAGCGTTGAAAAAGCTCAGAAATCACTTCGATGACCCGCTGTTTGTTAAAGTGCCTTCAGGACTTGAGCCGACTTACTTTGCCAACGAATTGGCAACCAAGGTGGCCCCCCACTTAGATGGCTTAGCAAAATCCCTCAATACGCTGCAAAAGTTCGAGCCGGAGCAAGTTGATCAAACCCTGCGTATTGCCCTATCGTCTCTTATTGTTAGCTCACTCGCAGGCTCACTGTTTGCGCAGCTCAAGAGTAAGGCCAAAAATGCCAATATTGAGTTAATCCTGTGGAACCAGAGTACTGAAGACAAAATTCGTACGGGTGAAGTGATCCTTGGCATCCATTACAACCTACGACTGCCAAAAGATATCTATCACCAAAAGCTGATTGACATAAGGGCCCAAGCGATTGTCAGAAAGGAGCATCCATTGGCCGGTCGCCCCATCGATATGAAAGATCTAGAAGCCTATGAGTTTGCTTCTGTGGTCAGTGCTGGCTGGAATGACAACTTCAACTATGCCGCAAATGTCCTTGCCGAGTACGATATCAACATCAAAACTGGAATGCGCGCCGAGGATGCGCTAACCATACTCAATGTGGTTGAACAAACCGACATGATCTTACCCCACTCCAACCTTTTCCCGCTTTACAGGTACCCAGCGTTTACCTCATTGGATATCGCGCAAATTGAGCAAGATGAGAATCCATTCATTTATCCTATCTACGCGCATTTTCATACCAAAAACCTTGATAGCCCGCTAATCCATTGGTTGTTAGAGGAAATCACTCAACTCATGCAGGATCAAACCGCTCGTGTTGAGCAGTTCCTAGCGCGACGCTAACCATCTACCTTCCGACTCACCTGATAAGAAATGCTTATTAGGGCTATTGCACTTTACAATTAGCACTTAAAGTGCGTGCCTCATACAATCCCGCATTGAAAATTAGGGACTTAACGCCCCACGGAAGAAAAAAGGGCCTCTATTTACATAAATTGGAATTTATTAGATGAAATTTTTACTTCCGGCCTTGATTAGCAGTGTCGTTCTTTCAGCTGGTGCATTTGCCAACGACTTTAGTGGCCACCGTGTTGGTTTGGGTTACTCTAAAACAGAGCTAGATTTAGGCGATATAAATGTTGAGTGGGGAACGGGTATTAAGCTTGAGTATGGTTATGACATTAACCAGATCTTTGGTGTGAATGTATCTTACGCTAAACATAAAGAGAGTGATAGGTATGCATCACTTGATGGTAGCACATTCAAAATTGATACCGACATTGGTTACAAGTTTGTCTCAGAGGGCTACTCCATTAAGCCATATGCTGCAATTGGTCTAGCATTCTTGGATGAAGACCTCAAAGTGGATGATGTTAAAGGCAACATCACTGAGAACACGATTTTTGTTGGCCTAGGTCTACGTGCTGACATTGGCGATCATTTCTATACCGATCTTCGCGTCGACATTCCAAGCTTTTACGAAAATTTTGACCAAGCATCCGTAACATTTGGTTACCGCTTCTAATCACTGGTCATTGAGAACATCGTTCTCGATAAAGTAGACAAAGCCCCCTTTCGGCAATGCTTGCAAAACAAAACCACCGTCACACACGGTGGTTTTTTTAATATCAATGCGAAGTAACGTTATCTATTTCGATTCAGGTAACTTGATAGAGTATGTACTTGATGAGAAGAGTAAATACTGCGGCAAGATCTTAACCTCACAGCAAAGCTATGACGTTAATGGCGATCTAAGATTTGATACAACGATTGAGGTTGAGTATGTCGATTATCAACAAGACTTTGTCAGCCAAACCTTCACTCGTTACGATGATGAACTCTGGTTGCTTTACCCTGATTGCCAACAGACTATTCAGTCGTACGATGGGTATTACCAAACCAATTCATCAGCAGAACCAATGGAGTATTGGCGAGTTCAGCAAGAAATGGCGCACCGACTAGATTGGCGCGATGACTTAGGCTGCCACACCGCGACTGCGATTGAACAATGGCAAGTACACGATTATCTTGCTGCCAACTCCGTGCTTCAGTTTACTGCTATGGCTGCAGAAAACGGTGCTTTTCAACCAAAAGAGTTGATATCAATTAACGATCCTGATGTGCATGAGCACTTAAGTATCGTTTGTCACTAGACAAAAAAAAGTCCCAAGTTCAACTTGGGACTTTTCTAAAGATAGATTTACGCTAGCCAGTTCTTCCTGACTGCACTATTCCCAATCAAGAATCACTTTACCTGACTGACCGCTACGCATCACATCAAAGCCTGCTTGGAAGTCATCAATCTTGTAGTGGTGAGTGATGATTGGCGATAGATCGAGACCTGATTGGATCAGTGATGCCATCTTGTACCAAGTTTCGAACATCTCACGACCGTAGATACCCTTGATCACCAGGCCTTTGAAGATCACCTGGTTCCAGTCGATGCCCATGTCTGATGGTGGAATACCTAGCAGTGCGATACGACCACCGTGGTTCATGGTTTCTAGCATGGTGCTGAACGCTGCTTGAACGCCTGACATCTCAAGACCCACATCGAAGCCTTCTGTCATGCCTAGCTCGTTCATCACATCTTTCAGGTCTTCTTTCGCTACGTTAACCGCGCGAGTCACACCCATTTGACGTGCCAAGTCTAGGCGGTATTCATTCACATCCGTGATCACCACGTGACGTGCACCCACGTGCTTAGCCACTGCCGCAGCCATGATACCGATAGGGCCAGCGCCTGTGATCAGCACGTCTTCACCGACAAGGTCAAAAGACAATGCCGTGTGAACTGCGTTGCCAAACGGGTCAAAGATTGATGCTAGATCGTCTGAGATGCCTTCAGGGATCTTGAACGCATTAAATGCTGGGATCACTAGGTATTCGGCAAACGCACCTTCACGGTTTACGCCCACACCGATGGTGTTACGACATAGATGAGTACGACCACCGCGACAGTTACGGCAGTGACCACAAGTGATGTGACCCTCGCCAGACACGCGATCGCCTACTGCAAAGCCACGTACCTCTTGACCGACTTCAACCACTTCACCCACATATTCGTGACCGACAACCATAGGCACAGGAATGGTGTTTTGTGACCACTCGTCCCAGTTGTAGATGTGAACGTCAGTACCACAAATTGCGGTCTTCTTGATTTTGATAAGCAGATCGTTGTGACCGATTTGTGGCTTATCCACCTCAGTCATCCAGATGCCTTGCTCAGGCTTTAGCTTAGATAGTGCTTTGATTTTCATAACTTTTACCTAGTGTTGCTGCCAGTCAAAAGATGCGACTGACAGCAATAAAAACTCTTTACCGTATTCAAGGTAGTTGGGTGTGTCTCTAAAGTGCAACTAACCCAAACTGCCGGGCAACTTAGATGATGCCCATCTCTTTACCGACTTCGATAAACGCGTCGATGGCACGGTCTAGCTGCTCTGGAGAGTGAGCTGCTGACATTTGAGTACGGATACGTGCTTGGCCTTTCGGTACCACTGGGAATGAGAAGCCTACTACGTAGATGCCTTTCTCTAACGCGCGCTCAGCAAACTCTGCCGCTACTTTTGCATCACCTAGCATGATTGGGATGATCGCGTGATCAGCACCGCCCATGGTAAAGCCTGCACCTTCCATGCGAGTGCGGAAGTGTGCCGAGTTCGCCCATAGGCGATCGCGCAGGTCACCGCTCTCTTCAAGTAGCTCAAGCACACGCAGTGAAGCGTTAACAATCGCTGGTGCCACTGAGTTTGAGAATAGGTAAGGACGTGAGCGCTGACGTAGCCAGTCGATCACTTCTTTCTTACCTGAGGTGTAGCCGCCTGAAGCGCCGCCCATGGCTTTGCCTAGCGTACCAGTAATGATGTCGATGCGATCTACAACGTCGTGGAACTCATGCGTGCCCGCGCCGGTTTTGCCCATAAAGCCAACCGCATGCGAGTCATCTACCATGGTCAACGCGCCGTACTTGTCTGCAAGGTCACAGATAGCTGGTAGGTTTGCTACCACACCGTCCATTGAGAATACGCCGTCCGTCACGATCAGGATGTGGCGTGCGCCTGCTTCTTTAGCTGCAATCAGTTGCTGCTCTAGCTCAGCCATATCGTTGTTCGCGTAGCGGAAACGCATCGCCTTACACAGACGGACACCGTCGATGATTGACGCGTGGTTCAGCGCATCAGAGATGATCGCATCTTCTTTGCCAAGAATAGTCTCGAACAGACCTGCGTTAGCATCAAAACATGATGTGTAAAGGATAGTATCTTCTTTACCCAGGAAGCTTGATAGCTTCTGCTCGAGGTCTTTATGAATATCTTGCGTACCACAGATAAAGCGCACTGACGCCATACCAAAGCCGTGCTCATCCATACCTGCTTTACCCGCTTCAATAAGCGCAGGGTGGTTAGCTAGACCTAGGTAGTTGTTCGCACAGAAGTTCAGTACTTCTTGGCCGGTTGAGATCTTCACTTCAGCTTGCTGCTGTGAGGTGATCACGCGCTCAGACTTGTACAGACCTTCGGCTTTTACACCTTCGATCTGCTGTTGAATTTGTTGGTAAAATGCAGAAGACATTAATTGTTCCTTCCCGATTAGCTCGCAGATAAACCCTTGAGCAATGTGACTTGAGCCTTTATGTGACAAGGATCACAGGCTGTTTGTTATCAATTAAGTCTAGTGTAATTCAAGGGACCGATGAGGATTATCCCCCTGCATGGAAAAGCATTCATGAATCTCAGGCACGAATCAAAATACAGGTTCGAGGTGCGGGGACGGGCGGAGCCCTTCGAGGAGCGAGTAGCTTAGCACGCGTGAAATATTCCTTGCATCTCTAGAAACGAAGTGAAAGGCCTTTACCATCTTCAAAAGAATAGGCGAACGACATGCTGAGCCCGCCGAGAAACGCTGAATTTACGCCACGTGACATACTCCTCGAACCCCGGAACGAAGTGAAACCCGCTCCTCGGAACGCAGTGATACTGGTTTCAGCCCGGGGCGTTGAGGCAAAAACGCTGCTCATACTGGTCATCTGTTTGGTGGGTTTCTAGCACGCTGTAGTGGAGCATTAGGATGGATTTGACGATGCGGGTGCCGATGCCTAGGGAGCCACTTGGGGCGTCGGTGTCGACTTGGTTGCGGAAGGAGAAGTGGATCTTGCCGGTTTGTTGCTCTAGGGTGACCTGACACGCTACTTTGGTATGGGCTGGGCTGTGACGTAGGGCGTTATCAAGTAGGTTTAAGACTAAGCGCTCGAGCAAATGGCGATCGCCTATGGTTTCGATGCCGTTATCTATTTTTAGCTCTAACTCGACACTGCGGCGTAAAAACTGGCTGCGCATCATCTCTTTGCACTCCTCCAGTAAGGGCTTGATCGCCACTAACTGATATTCATAGCTCGGCAGGACGGAGTCTTTGCGCGCGGTATCGAGCAGGGATTCTAGCTGCGCAGAAAGCTTTTCACAGTTTCGGTAGGCGACATCAATCAGAGGGTCTCCCTGTGGCTGACCTATCTTCCAGGTTTCTAAATAACCAAGCACACTCGACAGTGGGGTTTTTAAGTCATGACTGAGCTGAAATAGGCTCTGTTTGCGGGCTGAAGCCTGATATTCGAGCAGGAGAAACTGCTGCTGAATATGCTTAGCCATGAGTTGGTACGACTCAGCAATCGGGATCAGCTCGGGTACTTGGTGGGTAAAATCAGCGGTGAGGCGAAAGTCTTGCTCGGCCTGCTGCTGCAGTTGCTCGGTGACCTTATGAATGGGATTGAGAAGGCTGCGTTTAACCAGCCAGTATGCACCGAGGGCAAAGCCCAAAATAGAGATAAGCACCAGTCCGGTTAACGCTGAATAGTGGCTGCCGACAATCGAATCGGCGATCACCCCGTGGCGAGTACTGCCAATCACCACATACAGATACCCAACCACTGAGCCAAACTCCTCAATAGCGGCAACGGAAAACACCTTGCCTTGCTCAGGGTTCCGCGGATCTTCACCAAGAATTGGGAAGGCATCACCAGCGAGAAAGCGTTTGATTGGAGCGAGGTCAATCTCACCCATCATCTGCGCGCCCTCTGGCGCGGCATGGGTGGTGATCTTGCCCTGACTGTCGAGAAAATAGATCTCAAAGTCCGGGCCGATCAACATCAAGGTGTGGAAGATGGATTTGAGTGCCTTGGGGTTGTAATCAGTGCCGATCATCAAGGGGTTGTCATCGCGCATATGGCTGGCAAGGTCTTTATGCAGGCTCTGCTTGGTTACTTGTTCGGTGATCTCGCGCTGCCAATTGTAAGTGGCGGCAATCGCCACTGTCGCAAGGCAAAACCAGATGCTGGTGAAGATCACCAGTCGAGACTTAAAGCTCATCGAATTCATTGTCGTTATCCCTGCGGCTGAAACTTATACCCCACTCCCCAAACCGTATGAATAAACTGCGTCTCGTCCGGTGAGCGCGATAACTTAGTGCGCAGGCGATTAATCGTGCTGCACACGGTATGGTGATAGCCCGCGTGGTCGGTGTGCCATACATGTTCAAGCAGCTCATCCTTACTGAATACCCGTCCTGGGCGAGCGGCGAGAAACTGCAGCAAGGTGAACTCGGTCGCGGTAAGGTTGACTTCCCTGTCATTGAGAGCTACTCGGTGTAACTCGGGGGTGATGGTTAGATCACCAAAATGCATAATATCCTGCGCGGTCTCACCAGGCTCATTCTTACCAGAATTCGTCGCCGAAAGGTTTTCGCATGAGCGGCGCAAAATGTTTCTAACTCTGGCCTGAAATTCAAGCACGCTAAAAGGCTTAGTGATGTAGTCATCTACGCCGGCTTCCAGCCCTTCGACCTTTTCCATTTCACTGCCTCTTGCGGTGAGAACCAAAACTGGTGTCCAGTTATTCTCTTGGCGCAAACGCTGGCAAACGTCCAGCCCATCGCCATCGGGGAGACCACGGTCTAATACGATCATATCGAAATTGCCTGCAGCATATTGCTCGAATGCTTGTGCGCAGCTCGACACACGCGTGGTCTGGTGCCCCTGAAACTTGATGTGCATTTGTACTAGCTCAGCGAGGTCGTCATCGTCCTCAACCAATAGTATCGATGCCACCTGATTGTTTGCTTGCACTAACATGGCTCCTCCTCACCTTGCACTCATCCACACTGACATGACCGAGGTGAGAAGAAGTTTCTTTCATTTATTTTTTCAAGCGGGTAATGTTTATTCCAAGCGGGTAATCGTTAGCCTTGCACCTGGGTTTAAGAAGCGATGCTGAGCATTGAGCGCTGAGGTTGCTAGACCATCATCTTGTGAGATCACGCCAGAGTGAAACGTCACGCGATCATCGTCATTGCGCTCGGCATTAAATCCCTCACCGCCACCAGCCGGTCCCGGAATCGTCTCGGCTAACTCATCGTTGGCCTCAGTGCCCGCATCCCAAACATTCATGTTCATCTGATAGCTCTCTCCGACCTCGAGATCCGCCACCGAGATACCCGTTTCACCGACAAAGGCATCGTTGGTGTTAACCAACATGGTCGCGACCGAAAGGTAGTTAAAATCACCATCAATGGTCAGCTCAACCGAATCCGAGTTACCCGGTAAAAGCAAGCCGTTGCCAGAAATGGCATGGTCAATATTGCTGTCGCTATCCATCAAAGCCATCAGCTCGGCATTACTCCCAGCCTCAGCCAAATGTTCAAGTTCAACCGACGCACTGCTACCCACCTCAAACAGAGTAAATTCACCGTTGTGAGTCATGATTGCTAGTGGCGACATTGGCTGATCAACAGTCAGGTTAGACACGCTAACGCTAAAGCGACTGGTAGTGTCGAATACCGCAGCTGTATTGTTGTCATCGTCGTCATCAGGACAACCGGCTAACGCCACAATAGACCCCGCGATGAGTAAGATACGATGTTTCATATCAGCCTCCTTACTTCACGATGATAGTGATAGTGGCAACAGGGTTGAGCCAACGATGGGCGCTGTTATCCAGATCGCTGATCCCGCCAGTTGGGTCGCTATCCCCTAAATTACCAGGATGGATATGCACCTTATCATTGGTCACTTCAGTCTCAAGGCCCGAGCCATTAGTGCCAAAGGTGATAAAAGGTGGGTTAGGCATGTTGCCTGCGATCTCATCATTGGCCTCGGTACCAGCATCATAGCCGTATAGCGCTGCGTGATAAGTACCTGGCGTTGAAGGGATCGCCCAGCTGTCTAGGCCAACAAAGCCATCATTAGTCGGAAGTAGCATAGCACCGAGTGACAAGTAACCTAACTCACCACTATCAAGATCAAATGTGGTGCTGATGCCTGGGTTTAAAATGCCACCGGCTGGGTTTTCAACCACCACACCACCGGCATTGCCAATCACGCCTGAGAGCTCAGAGATATCGCCCTCTTCTGCCATCAGCTCCAAGCCACTTGAGGCCACCTCACCGGTGCGGAACATAAACAGATCGTCGTTGTGCGCGGCAACAAGCAGTGGTGTGAAGTAAATACCTTTGGTGGCATTAGTAATGGTAATTTCCATCTCTGCCGCGTGGGCTATTGATGAGCTCATCGCCACAGCGGCGGTTGAGACAAGTAATCCTAGTTGATTGAGTTTTAGCATCTTGATTCCATCCCTATGTTTGTCGAACACCCTAAGCATGGAAATCAAATCTAGCGATTCGCTCATCAAATTCTCATAAAAGTCTCACAATCCCGTCACGAAATAATTCTTCTTTTTAATTCAGAACTTTAAAGCTGGCGACAAGCCCTTGGTTTGATGTGTTTGGCAAAAGCGCGGGACGGCACCGCCATTTGCCGCAGGCGCTGCTGTGAATCTTTGGCCTGAGCAGAGATTAGGCCTACTAGGTGCCACTGCCCACGCTCGCGGCGAAGCAGAGGGGCGCCGGAATAGCCAGACTCGACGTGACAGTTTTTTAGTCTTAGTGCAGTATTTTCTCTCGGTGGCAGAGCATATTCACAACCATGACTGGCCACTTGCTGATGCGGAGTATTGCTGCCATAACCGAAGGTCGACATAGTTTGAGTTGTTGCTGGCTTGTGGTCAATCTCGAGCGGCTCGATATTGCAACCAATCGGCGTGCTCAGTGTCACCACCGCCCAATCATTGTAGAGAAACTTCTCATCGAACTTGCCTGAGGGGAAGCTCTTTACACCAATCACATAACTCCGTGCCATGGATGACAAGCGATAACTGCCATCTTGATAACCGGCATAAAAGTTAACATAGGAGGGATGGTAAAGCTTGCGCGTCTTGCTGTTAAACAAGCAGTGCGCAGCTGTGACGATTTGATGGCTACTGAGCAGCGTCGCACTGCACTGCTTTCGTCCTGCCTCTAGGCGCCCTATAGCAATAATCTCCGCCGATTTGGCCCATGCGCTCAGGCTCGAACCACTTAGAAGTAACCCTATCAGCACATTCCTTGTTGCAGATTTCACGGCATAAGCCTCAGATTAACAGTTAAATGAGTCTTAAACTTAGCGCATACTGCGCAGCTTGCTCGGGGAAAAAGTGTGTTAGTATCACCGCATTGATTGTTGCTGGCGCCTTTTTCTATGGTAAACCCCAAGCTGATTGCACTGCTTCCTGACCTGGCCTCCTACATTCTCGTCGTCAACGAGGGCAGCTTTACTGCGGCCGCAAAAAAACTCGATGTCTCCCCTTCAGCGCTAAGCAAGCTGATGACTCGATTAGAGAAGGCTCTCAACGTCAAGCTGATCCAGCGCACTACACGCAAGCTGATCGTCACCGAGTCGGGTCGCCGTGTCTATGAGCAGGCCTCATTAATGCTCAATGCCGCTCAGCAAGCGGTTGAGATCTCGACCATCGATCACGCAGAACCTGTCGGTACCATCACCATAGCGGCACCTGAAGCGTTCCTTAACTCGGTGTTACAACCCTTTATCAAGCCTTTTCTCGAACAATACCCAGGCATCAATCTGCATCTAAGAGCTATGGATGGCGAGATTGATCTGTTCAAGCATGGTATTGATGTGGCGTTCAAGCTCACCGACCGCCCGGATGAGGCCTTAGTGCTTAAGGAGTTAAGTAAGACTGAGTTGGTATTGTGCGCTAGCCCTGACTACCTCACTGACAAAGGCATACCAACCCACCCCGAGCAACTGGCGGGGCATGAGTGTCTCTACTTAGCCGAAACCAACAACGACAATGTTTGGACATTTATTCAAGGCAAACAGCAACATGCCGTTGAGGTCAGCGGCCGTTATGCGGTCAATCACTCGCAGATGCGCCTTAACGGCGTCAAGCAAGGACTAGGGATTGGCCTATTTCATGACTTTGTTATTAAGCAAGCGCTCGAAGAGGGTGAAGTGGTGCAGGTGCTAGAGGATTGGCATATCAAGAGTAACTACTACGGCGCGATTGCGATGCAATACGCGCAAACCCAGTATATGCCGGCTCGGCTGCGCGTATTTATCGATTACATCGACCAGCACCTCGACCTAACCAAATAGGCGACGCCAAATCGACGGATTGCGTTTTTCGTGATACTCAATCCGCAGCGCATCAACCTGACGTAAGCTGTGCTGTGCTTGGTCAAGATCATCAGCGTCGAGGTGTGCATTCACCTCTTCAATCACAGCCGTTAAGCGTGCAAAACCCTCAAGATAATGCTGCTGTTTCTCCTCAGGGTAATCAGCTCGCTGGGACGCTTTGATTAGCTCATTCAATTGATTGACAGAGGCTCGCATTGTCTCGACACTGCTTGCCTCCGCTGCCTGCTTGAACGACAAGCGCATCTCTTGCATGTTGGCTTTTAGATCAAAATCTGCCGCTGCATGTCCACTGACAAATAGCAAGGTGAGCATCAGTGCTCTTAGCATGATGAGTTTCTCCATTTCTCTACAACTAATACGCTAACTCACATTAGTAACATTAAATCTCTTGCAGAGAAATGGCCGACAGCACAAGCTGAATCGAAACTATAATCCAGCAAACTCCTCGATGGGCGCTCGACCTCGCTGCTCTAAAAATCCCGTGAACTGCTTAACGCTTGCAGTGATCACCTGCTCTGCTGGAATACCAACCTGCTCGAGGAGATCTTTGACTAGGTCAAGATTACCCACCGCAGTGCAGTAATGAGCATCACTACCTGTGGTGATTGGCGCTCCGGCGCGCTTGGCCACATTAGCAATCTCAAAACAGCGCTCGATACTGCCAACACGGCTGTTACCCAGCAAAGTGGTGTTGTTGATCTCAATCGCCACCTGATGCTCAGCTGCGCAGTGGATCACCGATTCAAAGTCAAAATCAAAATTTGGGTTACCTAGATGCCCAAGCGCGTCGATGCGGCCAGAGCGGATCGCATTAAGCAGTGCCTCAGTATGAGTGCTGGCGTTGGCAGGACGGAAAACCGGCTCGTGAAAACTAGCAATAACCCAGTCGAGGTTGCGGTCGACGGTTGGGTGCAAGTCAATTTCCCCTTCTGTGTTGAGCAAGTTGGCTTCCACACCACGGACAATGCCGACGCCATCAATTAAGCGAGGCAAGATTCTCTGATTAGAAAAAAACCAATAGTGAGGCGCGCCTGGCATCGACTCTGCGTGGTCGGTGGTACACAACAGCTTTAACCCACTGGCTTTGGCGCAAGCCGCATTTTCATTCAAGGTACTGTAGGCATGCCCACTGGCATAGGTATGGGTGTGAGTATCAACAACTAGCTGCAATTTCTTTTCCTCAAATCAGGATTTTGGTCTCGTTTAGCTAAGTGTACACCAGCTAAACGACAGATTAATGATCATCGCGTGCTTACCAAGCTGAGTGTCCGCCCGACCTAACGCGTGAGCATGACGCAAACGTTTGGCTTAATCATCATACAATTGAACTTAAAATGGCTCTAAAAGGTTGATGTATATCAATTTGTCGTAGACAATAGCACCTCATTTAGTAGCACGTCAGTGTCGACATTATAGAAAAAACCTATTGAATCAATAGCTAATATCGAATGTCACCTTCTACGCTGCCTTGATAGGTTTAGTAGATAACTCAATGGATGACGGTAAACTGAGTAGAAACTGCGCAGATTATCGCCATTCACCTAAACTGACGAAGATTGATTATAAAAGTGTTCTTCACCTCCCCTGATGAAAGGAAAGATGATGGTAATACCTGAAAACAGCTGCATCGTGATTTTTGGTGCTTCTGGTGATCTCACCTACCGTAAACTAATCCCTGCGCTTTACCATTTGTACGCAGACAAGCAGCTTCCCGAATCCTTTGCCATCCTAGGTGTCAGCCGTACTGAGTACAGCGATGAGTCTTACCGTGAAAAGTTGAAGAAGTCTTTGCTTGAGATGGAGCAAACCGAGCCAGAAGCGCTGGATGCCTTCATCAACCACCTGCACTACCAAGCGATCAACACCTCTGACGCTTCCGATTATGCCAAGCTTAAGCACCGCCTTGCCGACCTCCGTGGTCAGTATCAGTTTGAAACGGCGAATACTCTCTACTACCTCGCAACGCCGCCTAGCCTATACAGCGTGATCCCAGCTAACCTGGCCGCGCATGGCCTTAACAGCGAAGACGACGGCTGGAAACGCCTGATCGTTGAAAAGCCGTTTGGCTACGACCTGGCATCGGCTCGTCAGCTGGATAAAGACATTCACGAGCACTTTGAAGAGCACCAAATCTACCGTATCGACCACTATCTTGGTAAAGAGACAGTACAAAACCTGTTGGTGTTCCGCTTCTCTAACGCCATGTTTGAGCCGCTTTGGAATCGCAACTACATCGAGTATGTCGAGATCACCGGTGCTGAGTTCCTCGGCGTAGAGGGCCGTGGAGGCTACTACGACGGCTCCGGTGCAATGCGTGATATGTTCCAAAACCACCTGCTGCAAGTTCTGGCGATGGTGGGTATGGAGCCACCTGCGCAGATCAACGCCGATGCGATGCGTGATGAAGTGGTTAAAGTTCTCCAGTGTCTTAAGCCGCTGGATGAGTACGACCTGCGCAACAACCTTGTCTTGGGTCAATACACCGCCTCTGACGTGCGCGGAGAGCACTTGCTTGGCTACCGTGAAGAGCCGGGCGTTGCCGAAGACTCGCGCACCGAGACGTATGTCGGCCTAAAAGCTTACATCAACAACTGGCGCTGGAATGGCGTGCCTTTTTATGTGCGCACAGGCAAACGCCTACCAACCCGCGTGACTGAGGTGGTGATCCACTTTAAGAACACTCCGCATCCAGTGTTTGGTCAAAACGCACCGGAGAACAAACTCATCATTCGTATCCAGCCGGATGAGGGTATCCAGATGAGCTTTGGTCTCAAAGAGCCAGGGGCTGGCTTTAAGGCCAAGGAAGTGAAGATGAACTTCCACTATACCTCGCTGCAAGAAACTCATATGCTTACCGCTTACGAGCGACTGCTGCTGGACGCCTTGAACGGTGATGCCACGCTGTTTGCTCGTAGCGATGCGGTTGAGGCGTGCTGGAAGTACGTACAACCGCTCCTTGATTTCAAACAAGACCCACAAGCGCTATTTGGATACGCTTGTGGCACATGGGGCCCCAAAGAAGCCGATGTGCTCCTCTATCGTGATGAGCGCGCTTGGCGATTCCCATGTAAAAACCTAACTGACACGGACTACTGCGAACTATGATCAACCATAAGATCTTTCAAACCGCTGACCAAGTAGTAGAAAGCCTCGCCAACGATATGAAGGCGTTTAGCGAGCTTGGTCGCCCTGTACACATTTCTCTGTCGGGTGGTAGCACCCCTAAGATGCTGTTCAAGCTGCTTGCGACAGATACCTATGCCACCAGCATTGCCTGGCAAAACCTGCACTTCTGGTGGGGTGATGAGCGCTGCGTGGCACCGGATGATGCAGAAAGCAACTATGGTGAAGCCAACGCGCTGCTGTTTAGCCAAGTCAACATTCCAGCTGAGAACATCCACCGTATTCGCGGTGAAAATCAGCCAGAGCAAGAAGCACTGCGCTTTGCCAATGAAATGAGCGACGTGATCCCAACACAAAACGGCACCCCAGTGTTTGACTGGATCCTGCTTGGTGTGGGCGCAGATGGTCACACGGCCTCACTTTTCCCAGGTCAAACAGACTACGCAGATCAAAACCTAGCGGTATTGGCGTCGCACCCTGAGTCAGGTCAGATTCGCGTATCGAAAACTGCTAAGGTACTTGAAGCGGCTAAACGCATCAGCTATCTGGTGCTCGGCGCGGGCAAAGTGGACATTGTAGACGAAATTCATACGACTCCTGCGAGCGAGTTGCCTTACCCGGCAGCCAAGATCCAGTCTACGACTGGCGTAACAGAGTGGTACTTAGATTCAGACGCAGCGGCGAAAATCGCGTAACGCGGTTGCTCGTCCAAAAAACGACAATTGGAGACAACGAATGAAAGGTGATATCGGTGTAATTGGCCTAGCTGTAATGGGTCAAAACCTTATCCTAAACATGAACGACAACGGCTTTACCGTTGTGGCTCACAACCGTACGGCTGCGAAGGTAGACGAGTTCCTAGAAGGCGCTGCTAAGGGCACTAACATCATCGGTGCTTACTCTCTTGAAGAGCTAGTAGAAAAACTAGAAGCCCCGCGTAAAGTGATGCTGATGGTTCGCGCAGGCGAAGTGGTAGATAAATTTATCGAAGCACTGGTTCCACTGCTTGATAAAGGCGACATCATTATCGATGGCGGTAACACCAACTACCCTGACACCAACCGCCGCGTGGCAGCGCTGCGTGAAAAAGGCATCCACTTTATCGGTGCTGGCGTATCTGGTGGCGAAGAAGGTGCGCGCTTTGGTCCATCTATCATGCCAGGCGGCTCTGAAGAAGCATGGCCAGCAGTAAAGCCTATCTTCCAAGCGATTTCAGCCAAAACTGACGCAGGCGAGCCTTGCTGTGACTGGGTTGGTAACGACGGTGCGGGTCACTTCGTTAAGATGGTGCACAACGGTATCGAATACGGTGACATGCAGCTGATCACCGAAGCGTACCAATTCATGAAAGACGGCCTTGGCATGTCGAACGACGAGATGCAGGCGGTATTTGCTGATTGGAACAAGACTGAGCTAGACAGCTACCTAGTGGAGATCACGGCCGACATCCTTGGCTACAAAGATGAAAACGGTGAAGCGCTGGTTGAGAAAATCCTGGATACTGCGGGCCAAAAAGGCACTGGTAAATGGACTGGTATCAACGCCCTTGATCTAGGCATCCCACTAACACTTATCTCTGAATCAGTATTCTCTCGCTGCCTATCGGCACTGAAAGAGCAACGCGTGGAAGCAGAGAAGCTATTTGGCAAGACCATCACGCCAGTCGAAGGTGACAAGCAAGAGTGGGTTGATGCACTGCGTCAAGCACTACTAGCTTCAAAGATCATCTCTTATGCACAAGGCTTTATGCTAATGCGTGAAGCGTCAAACGAGAATGGCTGGGATCTGAACTACGGTAACGTTGCCCTGATGTGGCGCGGCGGCTGTATCATTCGCTCAGCATTCCTTGGCAACATCCGCGATGCGTTTGAGAAGAACTCAGAGCTAGCGTTCCTAGGCTCAGACGACTACTTCAAGAACATCCTAACTGGTTGTCTTGCCGCATGGCGTAAGGTGTCAGCGAAGTCACTAGAGGTGGGCATCCCAATGCCTTGTACTATCTCTGCACTGTCATTCCTAGACGGTTACACGACTGCTCGCCTACCAGCAAACCTGCTTCAAGCGCAGCGTGACTACTTCGGTGCTCACACTTACGAGCGTCTAGACCGTCCACGTGGTGAGTTCTTCCACACCAACTGGACTGGTACGGGTGGTGATACGGCGTCTACGACTTACGACGTATAATATTCAGTAGCGAGGAGCGGGTTTCACTTCGTTCCGGGGAACGATTAGTTCAACGCACGAGTGTGATATCCCACTTCTCGCCTCTCATAACCTCGCCCTCGTAGGGCAAAGCCCGTCCCCGAACCTCGTACCTTTTATTCTCTGAGTAATCTCGGCCAATTGCGATCCCCTTTCGCAATATTGCCCGGAATATCCTGCTGCCAGTCTCGCTGCACAGATTTGCTGTAGTTGAGGTATAACTTGCCATCGACCACTGACCACGCATTCGGGTCAATTTTCGCAGTGTAACCTTTGCTCACAGCCCATGCGCAGTAGCCGCCATATTGGGGGGCGTATTTTTGTGGATCGTCGATAAACTTCTGACGATTTTGTGCCGAAGAGAAGTACCAGTCGGCGCCGTTCCATTGATAGCGGAATTGACGTGTACCTTCAATCGGCATGGACTGAGTAAAGTAGGCAACTGGATCATAGCCTTTAATCGCCTTTCCAAAAAAATCACTGTAGACCGGTTCGAGTGCCAGTGCTGGCTGGGTGAGCCCGATAGCGAGAATACACGCTGCCAATATTCGTTTAATTACTTTCATCATGACCACTCCCTGTGAGTTAATTAATCTAGATCGACTATGAGTTAATAGAGTACTTGGGTATATAGACCCGAGTCCGCAGCAAAACTTTCACTTTGCCTCCAGACAAAATGGCCTCAGGTGACGTCACACCGAGATAAACAAGGTTAATCCGAAGATGAAACCCGCCCTAGGTCAAGAAAGTCCAACACTCGCTCAAGACGCTCATGTCGGATATCGGAGTTACGATCCATAAATGGGTGGTCATAATTTTCGCCATCATAGACTAGCGCACCGCGTGCCTTGGCAACCTGACGAAACTCTGCGGTCATTTGCTCAGGTGTCACGTCATCACGCTGTCCTGTGATCACCATTAAGTTGTGCGCGTTAGCAGGAAGGTTCTCGATCGGATCGAACTTGATCGGACAACCATACATCGAGATCCGACTGGGACTGGAGTCGATCACTGCACGATCAAACTGCCCACCGCGGCCAATCGCGTTCGCCACCACGATACCGCCCATGGATACCCCATACAGCAGAGCACGCGAGTAATCTGCATTGAGGTATTCAAGTAGCTCTAGGCTATCCTCAACAAACGCATTGATCCGGCGTTTGCCCTCAGATTGACCATAGCCACGATAGTCATAGATATAAACATCATAACCACGTTGGGCAAAAGGCTTGAGAGCGAGAATGGTTTGGTCGGCAATCATGGCATTACCTAGCGCCATCCATACAAAACCCTTGGGCTCTCGCATCGTCCCATCCTCGTGATGGGCATTATAACGATAGCCACGCAGGACTCTGTCATCCAAGGTGTGAAATTCAACTGGCTCAATAAGAGGTTGGCCAGCCACATTGTCTGGGTTGGCACTCGGCGCGGCTGCACTCCACACCTGAAACGAAAAACGCTCTTGGAACCAGCCGCAAACCGTCACCTCTCTGTCGGCAAGAGTTTCAAAACTCACCAGACTCAACAAACACATCAGCCAAATCGACTTCATACCACACCTCGAGAGAGAATCAGGTGACCAATTGCATCAAGTACTCTTGTTGCGATTCCCCTACCACTTTGAACCCAAGACGAGTGTATAGTCGCTGTGCTGGGTTGGTCTTGATCACTCCTAGCCCGACTGTTGCCTTGGTCACTTGCGCTGTCTCAATCAGGTTTTCAATCAAATAGCGACCAATATTGCGCCCTTGATACCTAGGATCAATCTGGATCTGTACCAAAAACCAGTGATTATTTTCTGGGGTAAACTCAACCTTGAACAGGCCTATCGGCAGCCCATCGTCTTCGACGATCTGCGCATGTTCAAACGCATGGCGCACGCGCTCCTCAAAGGCCTCTTTGCTGGTCGGCATGCCCACATCTTGTAAATAGCCAGTCATGGTCTGATTGCGCAGACCAATCAAAAAATCCACATCAGACTCTTTGGCCGGACGAAGCTTTATCGCCATCACTCACTCCTTCCCTATCAGTCACTATCAACGCACGAATGGAACTATTCACCTGTAAGATCAAGTCGATAATGTTCAAAGTCAGTGATCTCTTTATACCCAACTGATAAGTAGAGGCATTTCGCACTGTGATTTTCAACCGCAGTTGCCAACTTGAGCGTCGTGGCCTGACACTCACGTGCGTAAGACTCGGCATGCTGCAATAGTTTTCTGGCGACACCCTGACCGCGCTTTTCCTCTACAACGTACAGATCATTGAGGTAAAAGAGTGGCTGCATAGCGACCGATGAAAATGACGGGTATAGCTGACAAAATCCGACAGCGACGTCATTGTCATCCAATGCTAAGAAGATCACTGAATCGTCAGCGGTAAGCCGCTCAAAGATAAAACCTCGAGCGGCGGATAAGTTGGCACTTTGGTGATAAAACTGCCGATAAAGGTCGAACAGGAATGCGACCGAATCAATATCACCGACCTTGGCTTGAATCGTTTTCAATCTCTCCTCCTTGTGTTCTCGCATGAATAAGAGGGAAGCAACACGCGATATCACTTCATTGAATGAAGCCCTATTGTGTTGCCTTCGGTATCACTTACGATGCTGATAAATCCATAATCACCGATGGACATCTTTGGCACTTGTACTTGCCCACCGCTCGTCGCTACTCTGGACTCTTCTATGGCGCAGTCATCGCAGGAGAAGTAGACCAAGGTGCTATTGCCACCTGCCTTTACTCCACTCATGTGAGCCAGCGCCCCCGCAGCGCCATAGCGTTCCATTTCACTTGGGAAACACCACATTTCAATGTCCATCTTGGCAGGGCTTTCAAGCTTCTCAAGTGTTACGTCGAGCACTGCTTCATAGAACGCTTTCGCTCTGTCCATCTCGTCGACATAGATCTCAAACCAGCCGACTGGATTAGATTGCCTCATCTTTATACCCTCCATTAGTGACGGTATCGCAAGCACCTCAGGCAGCATGCGATACTATTAGCATAGCCAAGTAAATCACCCTGCGGTGAGAGCTAGCGCACCAAGAGGCTTCCTAGATTAGAAATGTGGGATAATCATCAGCACGTATTACCATGTTAAACCTTGGTCGGGTTGAGTAAATCTCTTAATACTGCAAGGTTAGATTGAGGGTCGTGTCCGTCAAGTCATCCCCAGCGAACAACGCTGGCTGGCTCGACAATCTAACGCAACCATTGGCGATATTCAGGCCTGTGATCTTGCATGTCGTGATACACCCATACCATGCGATCAACAAACCACGCCTTAGACAAAACCACCGCGAACATCCCAGATAAAGTCGCACTCAGGTTTAGGCTGACTAATCCCCCAAGCCACACCACAGAAGCAATAATCGAGATTCCAGTAATCACATTCGCTGCCTTGAGGTGATGTGGTGGCAGCGCATCGTGGCGATGAGCAAGAAAAATACGCTCGCCAAAAGTTCCCTTAGATGCCCAATTGTCGGTTGAATGCGGGGCTTTGAACGCTCGCGGGTTAAGCCAAATCCATACTAGGGCCAGCACTGTTGGCAGCAAGGCATACCAACCAATCCACGCTCGGCTCCACACCGCCAGCGTAAGTAGAGGCACACAAGTGAAGAATCGTGACCACACACTCCATGGGCTGGCATGGCGCAGCCAAGTCGCCTCATCCATGCTCAATAACTTCTCTGCACCCTTAAATAAATCCATGATCTTACTCCTCATTTTTCTAAGCGCAGTGTGCGCTTTGCGCTGGAGTTTGTCTAGGGTTCCAATGGTAAGCTTGGCCGTTGAAGCACGATAATCACAGCTTGAGAAAGAAACACTTAACACCATAAGCCATAGCCTTCGCCCTTTGCTCTCGTCTATAATCAGCAACATATCAATGACGCAATAAGGGTTGCTATGACAACTGCAAATTCTCCCCAAGTACCAAAAGATCCATCTGAGCGCATGAATCTGTTTTTCAAAGCGGTAACCAATGAGCTCAAGATCTGGCTACTGATTGATGAACATGGCAGCGTACTGCTCAATACCGAAGAAGAAGAGTGTGTGCCAGTATGGCCATCAGAAGAACATGCCCTACAGTGGGCAACGGATGAATGGGAGGGCTTTAAAGCTGAGCCTATCTCACTCGCAAAATGGAAGAGTCGCTGGACCCGCGGCCTAGAAGAAGACGAGCTTTCACTGGTCGTATTCCCAGATGAAAACGGTGAAGGGATTGTCCTTTACCCTGATGAATTCGAATTCGAGCTCATCAAACGCGAGAAGAAAAAGTAGCGAGGTGCGAGGACGGGCGTTGCCCTTCGGGGAGCGAGGGGTCCAACACTAGCGATACACTCCTCGATACCCGGAGCGAAGCGTAACCCGCACCTCGAACCTGAAAACACAGTAGCGAGGCGCGAGGACGGGCGTTGCCCTTCGGGGTGCGAGGAGTCCAACACTAGCGATACACTCCTCGAACCCAGAACAAAGGTTCGAGGAACTCAACACAAGTGACACAATCCTCGATACCCGGAGCGAAGCATAACCCGCACCTCGAACCTAAAAAAAAGAGCCCTTTAGGCTCTTTTTTAAGTCTTAACCGATGTGAGTCGCGCCGCCCATGTATTTCTGCAGGGCTGTTGGGATGGCGATGCGGCCATCGGCTTCTTGGTTGTTCTCTAGGATTGCAACCATAGTACGGCCAACCGCTAGACCAGAGCCGTTTAGCGTGTGTACTAGCTCTGGCTTCTTCTCACCTTTGCGACGGAAGCGCGCTTGCATGCGGCGTGCTTGGAAGTCCCACATGTTTGAGCATGATGAGATCTCACGGTACGTCTCTTGCGCCGGTACCCAAACTTCAAGGTCGTACGTCTTGCGTGCGCCGAAGCCCATGTCACCAGTACATAGGATCACTTTACGGTAAGGAAGCTCAAGCAGTTGCAGAACTTTCTCTGCGTGACCTGTCAGCTCTTCTAGTGCTGCCATTGAATCTTCAGGCTTAGTGATCTGTACTAGCTCAACTTTGTCGAATTGGTGCATACGGATAAGACCACGTGTGTCACGGCCGTAAGAGCCTGCTTCAGAGCGGAAACATGGCGTGTGTGCCGTCATCTTCAGTGGCAAGTCCGCCTCATCAGAGATGGTATCGCGCACCATGTTAGTCACTGGCACTTCTGCCGTTGGGATCAAAGATAGACGACGTGGCTCTTCGTCACTGGCCTTCTCTTCAAGAGGCTCAGTGTGGAACAGGTCTTTACCAAACTTAGGCAGCTGACCCGTGCCGTATAGGCTGTCAGCATTAACTAGGTAAGGTACGTACATCTCGGTGTAGCCGTGCTCTTCAGTGTGCAGGTCAAGCATAAACTGAGCAATTGCACGGTGAAGGCGAGCAAATTGACCCTTCATCACGATAAAGCGCGCACCCGTGATCTTGGTTGCACTTGCGAAGTCTAGACCGCCGCCCATTTCACCAAGGTCAACGTGATCTTTAACTTCAAAGTCGTAAGTCTTTGGCTCACCCCAACGAGAGATCTCTACGTTGTCGTCTTCATCTTTACCGTCTGGCACTTCGTCATCGGGTAGGTTCGGTACCGACAAGGTGATCTCTTCCAGCTTGACTTGAATCTCAGCCAGTTCAGCTTTCTTCGCTTCCAGATCGCTACCTAGCGTACCAATCTGCTTCTTGATCTCTTCAGCACCCTCTTTATCGCCAGCCGCCATTTTTTGGCCGATCTGCTTAGAGATGGAGTTACGAGTGGATTGTAAATTTTCTACTTCTACTTGAATCGACTTACGTTGCTCTTCAAGTTGACGAATGGTCTCAACGTCAAGGCTAAAGCCTCGGCGCGCCAGTTTAGCAGCTGTTTCATCCAGCTCTGTACGAAGTAATTTAGAATCCAGCATTGTTAATCCTATGCTTTTTATTGATAAAAAAACGCGCAAAGCCATTCACGCGTTTGTCAAAATATAGTGTGGTAAAAGATACCCAAAAGCCGCTACTTTTCATAGCGCTTTATTGGGCTTTTTGCGTCTAATCCTGCGAGATAATCGAGTTTTTCCCCAATCTTGGTTTCTAAACCGCGATTGGTTGGAAAATAGTAGCGAGTTTGGCTCATTTCTGGTGGCAGGTAACGCTCACCCGCCGCATAAGCACCAGGCTCATCATGCGCATAACGATACTCGGCCCCGTAACCCATATCCTTCATTAGATTGGTTGGCGCATTGCGCAGGTGATGAGGCACCTCATACTCAGGCAGGTTGCGCGCATCATCGAGCGCCTGCTTCCACGCTGTGTACACCGCGTTACTTTTTGGCGCACACGCCAGATACACCACGGCTTGGGCTATTGCGCGCTCGCCCTCAGCGGGGCCAATGCGAGTAAAGCAGTCCCACGCGTCCATCGCCACTTGCATCGCCCTTGGGTCGGCGTTACCGATATCCTCAGAGGCGATGGCTAGTAAGCGACGGGCGATATACAAAGGATCGCAGCCCGCAGCAATCATCCGCGCAGACCAATACAACGCCGCATCGGGGTTGGAGCCACGGATTGACTTGTGCACGGCAGAGATGAGGTCGTACCAAATATCGCCCTTGTTATCAAAGCGCGCGACCTTTTCACCTGCGACTTCGGCAAGCAAAGGCAGGGTGATCTGCTTGACGCCCTCCGCGTTGTCCTCCGCCATGTCATAGAGCAGCTCAAGGTAGTTAAGCGACATGCGCGCATCACCATTGACGTGCTCAGCCAGTCGCTCTAGTACATCATCGTGAAACTGCGCCGCGGTCTTACCAAGGCCACGCTCAGGATCGGACACCGCCTGATTGAGCGCATTGAGCACCTCTTGCTTGGACAGAGAGGTCAGCTTATACACTCGCGCTCGCGAGAGCAGTGCGTTGTTGAGTTCAAACGAAGGGTTTTCAGTCGTCGCGCCAATAAAGGTCACAGTCCCATCTTCGATATGCGGCAAAAAGGCATCCTGCTGCGATTTGTTGAAGCGATGCACCTCATCAACAAACAAGATGGTGCGATGACCGGCAAGCTTGTTTTCACGCGCGCGGTCAATCGCCGCGCGAATGTCTTTGACGCCCGAGGTCACGGCAGAGACGCGCTCAACCTCAGCATTAGCGTAGTTAGCTGCCACTTCTGCTAGGGTGGTTTTACCGGTCCCAGGTGGCCCCCACAAGATCATCGAGTGGATATGACCTGCTTGCAGGGCTTTACGTAGCGGCTTACCCTCGCCAAGGATATGCGTTTGACCAATGTACTGCTCAATGGTGGCTGGGCGCATACGCGCAGCCAAGGGGCGAAAATCTTCTTGCGAGCTAAAGTCTAAGCTGTAGTTACTCACGCCCGTTAGTTCCTTTGATCATCCACTTCAACGCCTTCTGGGATCTCAAATGAGAAGCGCGAGCGATCTGGGGTGGCTTGGCTTAGATTACTAAACACGTAATCACCACGCTGGCCATCTTGCTCAATCACCTTAAAGCCAGAGACCTCGCCTTGAGCATTGATAATGATTTCAAACGTACCTTGGTTGAGCTCATCTGAGGTAGGCACCAAGGTAAACACGTCTTGCTTCTGGGTCACATCGTAGTTCTCCCAGTCGCTCTCTTGATCGCGGGTGAGCAAGATAAACGGAGTTTGCGCTGTCGCTTGCTCTTGCCAGAAGATACTCACTTGCTCAATAAATGGGCTGTAGTAGTAGATTGACTGACCATCAGAGACCAAGACATTTTCATCTGGGAAGGTTGTTGTCCAACGAAACAGGCTTGGGCGGGCAATCTCCACCGTGCCTTCGCCTTCCATAACCACATCCCCTTCTGGGCTGGTCACCACCTGAGTAAAATCGGCGCTGAAGCCATCACTGAGGGACAGGCGTTCACTCAATTCCTCTTGCGCACCGGCCCATACTGAAGAGCTGACTAACAATAACGCGATCAGTTTTTTCATTCCATTACTCCAAAATACACGGCTGCTTAACGACCGCAGCACTGCTTAAATTTCTTGCCGCTGCCACAAGGACAGTCGGAATTACGACCCACATCTTTATACGGATTATAGCTTTGTGCTTTGTCGCCAATCATTTCTGCATCTGCCGCCATCGCAATTTCATTGATCATAATATCAAGCTGATCGATAAAATTATCAAGTTGCGGCAAATCCTCAAACCCGGCCTCACGCATCTGCTGGTGGGTTCCCTCTTGGTCAATCGCCAACATCATTGTAGTCAAATAGGCTTGTAGCATGCGCAGAGTCCCATCAGATGGCTGCTTCTCTTGCCACTGCTGCTCAATCACTGGCCACAGCGTCATAAAGCCCTCGGCAAAGTCCGCCAGAGCACTTTCCTCTGCCTGCGTTTCCTTGAGCAGCGTTAGCAGTGAGAAGCTCTGCGTCTTGAGCGCTGCATACTGGGCATTGATCTGTTGCTCAAGTACTGCCTTGCTCTCTACAAGCTGTGGGGAAAAAATATCGCCCAACCAGCTCGTCGGATCGAGCGGCTTAACAGCAAAGTTGGCAGCCAATACCGCGCCTTCAACAAACCAAGACGACTCTTGGGTCGGGAAATCGCTAGTGTTAATAAGCGAGTAAGTCATAGTGTTCGATTTCTCTATAATGAGGATTGCTGCGAGTATACCGTTAATGGGGCTATTCAGCGACAAAGAGTCGTGACTTTGCACATAATTCACTCTACAATCTCGCTCCATTTTTGTGACCGGAGAGACTATTTACAATGCGTGTCGTGTTAGGCCCTA
This sequence comes from Vibrio glycogenivorans, assembly GCF_051660965.1. Classification (NCBI taxonomy): domain Bacteria; kingdom Pseudomonadati; phylum Pseudomonadota; class Gammaproteobacteria; order Vibrionales; family Vibrionaceae; genus Vibrio; species Vibrio glycogenivorans. The sequence goes on from NZ_JBPVIS010000003.1 coordinate 559,167, forward strand.
TGGAGGGTGTTCTCGATCATCTGATGCGAGAGATTCTTACCAACATCAACGACTACGATCTTTGTGTCACAGAGTTCGTCCGTGTCAGCGACTTACTGCTGCCTGATCATGTGTTCTATCGCCTCTGCCCTGAGCTAAAACAAGGTTCACAAACCAAGTCTGGCGTCCCCGTGCACCTACAACTGCTGGGTCAGCACGCCAACTGGATGGCGGAGAATGCGTTTAAAGCAGCTGAGCTTGGCGCCAAGGGAATCGACATCAACTTTGGCTGCCCTGCCCGTCTAGTCAATAAACACGGCGGCGGTGCGGCGCTGCTTAAAGAGCCCAACACCATCTACGAGGTGCTTAAAGCATGTCGTGAAGCCGTGCCAAGCCATATCCCAGTGACGGCGAAGATCCGCCTTGGCTGGAGTAATCCTGAGGACTGTTTTGAAGTCGTCGATGCGATTGAGCAGGCCGGCGCAGATGAACTGACCATCCATGCTCGCACCAAAGAGGGCGGCTACAAGGCCAGTGAGATCCGCTGGGAGTACATCGATAAAATCCGTCAGCGCACTCAGATGCCATTGATTGCCAACGGTGAAATCTGGAATTACGCCGATGGCCAGCGCTGCATCGAGACCACGGGCGTGGACTCGCTGATGGTATGCCGCGGCGCATTCAACGTACCTAACCTAGGTAATGTGGTTAAACACAATGCTACGCCAATGCCGTGGTATGAGGTCGTTGATCTCCTGATCGTCTACTCGCACTACGAGATGAAAGGCGATAAGGGCTTATACTACTCCAACCGTGTTAAGCAATGGTTCTCTTACCTGCGCCAGCAATATCCTGAAGCCGATGCCCTATTCAGAGAGATCCGCACGTTCAAAAAAGCCGATGATATCGTTAAGGTTATCGAGCAATACCAACTAAAAATCAGGGGCGGGGAGCGAGTTTCACTTCGTTCCGAGGAGCGAGGAGTTAACGGCATATTTTAAGGTTCGAGGAACGGGTTACACTTCGTTCCGAGGTTCGAGGAGCTTATCACGTTCGTTGAACTACTCGCTCCTCGAAGGGCTACGCCCGTCCCCGCACCTCGCTACTTTATTTAGATTCGAGGAGCGAATTTCACTTCGTTCCGGGGTTCGAGGAGCATATCACGTGCGTTGAACTCCTCGCTCCTCGAAGGGCTTTGCCCGTCCCCGCACCTCGCTACTGTTGTTCTCGCTACTGCAGCGCTACGCGCTGCGCCGTGCTTGAATAATCAAATTTCGTGGCGTTGTCGCCTTTTCACAAAAAGTGCCGACTTCGACTTGATAGCCGTGTTCGATGAGGAACAGTGCCTTGTCTAGCACTAGCCACAACTCTAGCGGGCGGCGGAATAGTTGAGGGAGTAGACTCAGCCCTTCCATACGCCAAAATGATTGCTCTCCTTGCAACTGATAGTGAGAAAAATCCAACCCCACGGGCAAAGTCAGTGATTTTTTCTCCGCTGCCCACTGGCAAAATGCTTCAAAGCCTTCGCTCAGCTGCGATTTCTTAATACTCGGTACTGGCAGGTAGGTTGAGTCGCCGCGCAGCTCACTGACTAATTGATGAAAACCCAGTCTATAGCTCATTTCAGTTTGACGATGGCGATGAACACGCTCGCCACCGGTGACGGTTTCTTGAAGCGGAATACGCAGCTCAGATTTGGTTAGTTGTAGGTGACTCGACTTACCCAATGATGACAGTGGCTGATAGTGCTCATCACGAGTTAAGTGATAGCAACAAGGCGCAACCGTCAGCGCCGCCATGCAAACCTCGGCGGCATGGGTAAGCAGTGTGGTGTGCAAATCACCACAAGCATGCAGTGCCACACCATGTTGGTGAGATTGACATAGCGCTTTGGCTTGTTGGCTAAAGGCGTCCCCTTGGACAAAGTGCATGTCCAACTGCTTTTGATCGGCAAACTGCTGACCATCGAGACACAACTGGGCTTGGTACTCCAGACTGGTCACTGGCTGCTGAGATGAACTTGCCAATACTCGCCCTAGATAGCCTTTACCCGAGCACCACTCAAGCCAAGGGTGAGCCCCCTCTTGTATCAAGCATACGCTGCTCATGGCAGTGATCTGATCGACTTTACGTCCAGGGATACCACTCAACAAACGGGGATTAATCTGTGTCGTTTGCTCAGTAAATAGCTCGGGCAGCTCCGCCTCTGCCCAAAAGCCAATCGCGGGCACAAAGGCTGCTAGGGCATCGCTGAGCTGATGTGGGTTAGATTTGAAATTCACAATTTGCTCAGGAGTGAGCGAGGCGAGCCAATCAACCAACTCCGCAGGCAAATCATCCAACGCACCCTGTGTTGAACAGACCGCCTTAAACGGTTCTAGTCTCCAAAACGCTTGGTGCTCGATGAGCCAGTGATCGATATCGGCAAATTGTTGATGCATCTCTTCCTCCTTAGCGGATGGGCCATTTTAGAAGGAAGAGCGCAGAATTCAAGCTATCTTACTGGCAGTTTGATCCCCTTAAACATCTCTTCGATTTCAGCGTTGGATTTGAGGGAAATCGCTTGTTCCACAACCGGTCTCGTTAGGTGAGGGGCAAAGCGCTCCATAAAGTCGAACATGTATGAGCGCAAGAAAGTGCCGCGGCGAAAGCCAATACTGGTGGTACTGGCACCAAACAGATGGCTGGCATCGATGGCCACTAGGTCCGAATCAAGCTTCTCATCCACCGCCATACTGGCTATCACACCCACGCCGATGCCCATACGCACATAGGTTTTGATCACATCGGCGTCGGTGGCGGTGAACACCACTTTCGGTGTTAAGCCTTCTTTATCAAACGCCGTGTCTAGCTCTGAGCGCCCAGTGAAACCAAACACGTAAGTCACGAGCGGATAATTAGCCAGATCATGAATCGAGATTGACTCGCTCTTTGCCAATGGGTGATCTTTCGGTACCACAATGGAGCGGTTCCAGTAATAGCACGGCAACATAATGGCGTCTTGATAAAGGTGCAGCGCCTCAGTCGCAATAGCAAAGTTGGCCGTACCCTTAGCAATTGCCTCTGACATCTGGCTTGGCGTTCCTTGGTGCATGTTGAGCGAAACGTTAGGATAACGAGTCGTGAAGCCTTTAATCACCTCCGGCAGTGCATAACGCGCCTGAGTATGCGTGGTCGAAATATTCAGTGCACCGCGCTCTGGGTGGGTATGCTCTCCCGCGACCGCTTTGATACTCTCAACCCGACCTAAGATCTCTTGTGAGATGCTAACGATCTCCTCACCTGCCGAGGTGACTTTGGTTAGATGCTTGCCACTTCGCTCAAAAATCTGGATCCCTAGCTCATCTTCCAGCAGCCTCACTTGCTTACTGATCCCTGGCTGTGAGGTGTAGAGACTTTCCGCCGTTGCTGAGACGTTAAGGTTATGGTTAACAACTTCAACGATGTATTTTAGTTGTTGCAGCTTCATGGTTAATCCTTTAATTCTCCGGTACTTCTTAGCCAAAAATTCCGTTTGGCTACCTTGCGATATAATCGTTGGTTATATCAACATTCAATCGCGACTGCAATGCCGTGTTCTACACCCGGCCAATGTACAAAGTGTGGGCTGGGCGAGTTTTTGCAAAATTATTGAGCAAAGGTTAAAAAATTCATCTAATTAGCGTGATTATTGCCACGAATTTAGATACCGATGCCATTTTAATTGCGGTATGCTAAGCAAAGCCATAACCGACGGATTAGTTGTATATGAATTTCATCTTGATTATTGCCTTGATTGGCGTGCTGCTGATCCTGATACTCGGCTATAACATCATGCTGCAGTACAAAATCAAAGTAGAGGCAACCAAAAAACAAGAGCTTGCCCGCTATGTGGCGATTATCGATGGTACCGAGGAGCTGATTGGTAATGCTCACCAGCTCCCTTTTAGTAACCAGCTCCTGATGTGCTTAAATAATCGTATTCTTGATAGTTTACAAAGCATGCGCGACCTAGACCCAAAGAATAAACACCACAAGCAGCGCATCGAGCAGGTCACCGCGCAAATCAACCAGCTCAGCGAACAAAGCGACAGTCAAGATGGTGCCTCATTCAGAGTCCCCACCAGCGATAAGCAGGCCATTGCGATGCTTAAACTGGTCAAACGCTTGCGCAGTACCGTAAGCAGTGAACACAACAAAGGCCGCCTAGCGACGCCAGAGTATATCAACGAGAGTGCGCGCCTTGAGACCATTCAGCTTAAGATCAACATCGAGAATGTTATCAAACGCTCCAAGGATGCGGTGAATCGAGATCAGCCCGGCACAGCAATCCAGCTGCTAAAAAAAGGCATTGATGTGTTGAGCACCAAGAGTGATAGCTACTCTATCCGAGCACGAGAAAAGCTTCAGCACATGTATGATGATATTGAGCAGCGTCGACAAAATCGCCACTCACTGATGCAAAGAAGGTTTGAGGACAGCGAGCGTAGCCAAGATATTGATGCATTATTTGGTGAGAAGAAAAAGTGGTAACTCTGATATAAGACAATTTATTCCGTTTGTTTTTCTGTGCATATGAATACGAAGGCCAAGGTTATAAAAATCTTGGCCTTTTCTCTTGATGCTCAGTCAAATTCAATCGTGCTAAACTGGAGATCAACGCTCAACATAACCAAAAAAACAACGCATGTATCAGCAACTATTGGAACCTATTCATCGCTTTCTTAAGTGCCCAACCCCCTCATCATGGATTGATGAGGCACAAAAGCCAGAAAACTTATCGATCATTTTGCGCGATCACTTACTTTGTGAGCTAAAGGCGGCGCAGAGTGCCATTTTCTTACTCAAGCGCTACGTAGTCACCGATGAGGGCAAAGCGCAACTCTCTGAGCTAGTCGAACCCTTCGAGCTGTTCGCCTATAAAGGCCAAGGCAGCCTTGAGAGCCTCAAGGGCAAGAGCGCGCTGTCTAAATCAATTCAAGCCAAAGATGGCTGTGCTTATGGTCAAGACATGATTGATAAGTTGGTACTGTTGATCAGAGAAGAGCTGCACCACTTTTACCAAGTGCTGGAAATCATCGAAGCGCAAGGGATGGCTTATCGCCCTATCACGGCGAGTCGTTATGCTAAGGGCATGATCAAACATATCCGCACTTTCGAGCCAGCAGCGCTGATTGATAAACTGATTATCGGTGCCTTTATTGAGGCCCGCTCATGTGAGCGTTTCGCCCAGCTTGCCCCTTTCCTAGACGAGCCAATACAGAAATTCTATATCTCTCTACTTCGCTCAGAAGCTCGCCACTATCAAGACTATTTAGACTTAGCACAGACGATCGCAGATGATGATATTTCAGATCGGGTGGACTTTTTTGCCCACATCGAAGCCAAGCTCATCACCAGTGACGACAACGAGTTCCGCTTTCACTCAGGTGCCCCGGCTATCCTTGCCGAGCACCTCTAGCCGAGCGCCTCTAGCCGAGCGCCTCTAGCCGGGCGCCACTCGACTCTAGGGGCAGAGCGATCCCGCCTCTCGCCTCTTCAATGAACAGACCGTTGAACTGTCCCTTACCAATAGTTGAGTAGGAATAACGGTCTCTTTAGCGGCATTACCGGTCTTGATCAACTTGATCAAGACCTTCATTGCGGTCTCCCCAATCAGCTTCTGAGGCTGTTTGATCGTGGTAATGGTTGGGCTGCAATACTGACTGAACAGCAAGTCATCAAACCCGACCACTGACATCTGCTCAGGGATTTTTATGCCCATTTCTTGCGCCGCTCGCATCGCGCCGAGCGTCATCATGTCATTGAAGCAGAATAAGGCGGTCATGGCGTACTGCTTGTGTAAGCGGCGAAAAGCGATATAACCCGAGTCAAAGCTAAAGTCCCCCGACTCTATCGCTTGATCCTCAACACCGATACCAGCCTGCTCTAGGCTGGCGAGAAAGCCGGCCTTTCTCGCAATACAGATGGGATTCTCCATCGGGCCTGTAATGCAGCCGATGTGCTGGTGCCCGAGATCAATCAAGTAGTCGACCGCTTTTTTCGCTGAGCCGTAGTTATCAATTCGTACTGTCGGAATCGCCGAGTCAGGGAAATACTCACAGGCCATGACCATTGGGATATCTGGCTCGTTTTGATACTCCGCGGGCAGCTCTGCGGTCAGTGAAATCACCCCATCGGCTTGGCACGAGCTGACAAGCTCTAGATACTCCTTAGCTTGGTCGACTATATGTACGGTATCGCCCAAGAGCACCTTGTAGCCATATTTTTGTGCCACCAACTGGATGCCGCGGACAATCTCAGCAAAAAACATGTTTTCGATATCAGGCACGATAACAATTATCGCACGCGATTCACTGCGGCGTAAATTACGCGCGGTGGCATTTGGCGTATAGTTGGTTTCCCGGATCGCCAGCTCAACTTTTTGTCGGGTTTTGGCGCGCACTTGCTCAGGGTGAATCAGAGTGCGCGATACCGTGGCTGTCGAAACCCCGGCCAGTTTGGCGACCTGCTTAATTGTGACCATCTTTCCACCTTGCAAAATGAAATCGTTTACAATTTTCACAGGTTACCAAGCAACATCGAGCCGTTCAAATTATCTACGATAATTGTTTACTAATTAAACACACCGATCACATTACACCACTAATTGCGTATAAAACGGTCTTTTTTGTCGATATATTAACCATTAAAACATGTTTTTGCTCAAAGAATGTACTAAACGATAGCCAATCAATCCTAGTGCATTTTATTCCCTGATTTATGTACACGATTACATTTTGTGGTCTTAATAAACGAGGTGAGTAATGAAAACAATCAAAGGACCAGCACTATTTCTCGCGCAATTTGCTTCTGATGAGGCGCCGTTTAATTCCCTCGACACTATCGTCGCATGGGCAAGTCAATTAGGTTACAAAGGGGTACAGATTCCCAGCTGGGATGGTCGGCTGTTCGACCTTGAAAAAGCAGCCCATGATCAAGACTACTGCGACTCTCTCCTTGCCGTCTTAGCTTCGCACAATGTTGAATTGACTGAATTGAGTACCCACTTACAAGGCCAACTTGTTGCTGTTCACCCTGCTTATGATGAGATGTTCGATGGCTTCGCCCCTGAGCATGTCCATAACAACCCAGCTGCGCGTCAAGAATGGGCTGTCGAGCAAATGATGCTCGCTGCCAAGGCGTCAAAAAACTTGGGTCTTACCGCACACGTGACCTTCTCTGGCGCGCTGTTATGGCCATTCATTTACCCATGGCCCCAGCGTCCACAAGGGTTAATTGAGACCGGTTTTGCCGAACTGGCTAACCGCTGGAAGCCTATCCTTGATGCGTTCGATCAAGCCGGTGTCGATGTTTGTTATGAAATCCATCCAGGTGAAGACCTGCATGATGGCGTGACGTTTGAAATGTTCCTCGACGCGGTTGATAACCACCCTCGCGCCAATATTCTTTACGACCCAAGCCACTTTGTTCTTCAACAACTTGATTATCTGGCCTTTATCGACAGATATCGCGACAGAATCAAGATGTTCCATGTCAAGGATGCCGAGTTCAACCCAAGCGCACAGCAAGGCGTTTACAGTGGTTATCAAGGCTGGACTGAGCGCGCGGGGCGTTTTCGCTCACTAGGTGATGGCCAAGTCGATTTCAGTGCCATTTTCTCCAAGCTGTCGCAATACGACTTCGATGGCTGGGCGGTCGTAGAGTGGGAATGTTGCCTCAAGCATCCCGAGGCAGGGGCAGCTGAGGGCGTCGACTTTGTCAACCAACACATCATCCAAGTGACCGATAAAGCCTTTGATGACTTTGCTGATGCAGCGACAGATGTTGACGCTAACAAGCGCATTCTTGGTCTGAAGTAAGGAGAGCTGACATGAAACAACTCAAACTTGGTATGGTCGGCGGTGGAGAAGGCGCCTTTATCGGTGCGGTACACCGCATTGCCGCCCGCATTGATGGTCATTATCAGTTGGTGGCTGGTGCATTAAGTTCAACCCATGACAAAGCACTTCGCTCTGGCAAGGCACTTGGGCTTGAATCGGAGCGCATCTACACTGATTATGCTGAAATGGCCAAGGTGGAAGCCCAGCGTGAGGACGGTATCGATGTGGTGGCGATTGTCACCCCGAATCATATGCACTTTCCTGTCACCAAGGCCTTTCTTGAGGCTGGGATCTCGGTGATCTGCGACAAACCCTTAACCTCAACTCTCGAGGATGCCAAAGCGCTTAAACAGATCGCTGAACAATCACAGGCCTTTTTCTTCCTCACCCATAACTACACCGCCTACCCACTGGTTCGACAAGCACGACAAATGGTGCAGCAGGGCGATCTTGGCACGCTGAGAGTCGTTCAGGTTGAGTACCCTCAAGACTGGCTCACCACCGATGCTGAACACGGCGATAACAAGCAGGCGCAATGGCGCACAGACCCCACTCGCTCAGGTCCAGCTGGCTGCCTCGGCGATATCGGAACCCACGCCTACAACTTAGCTTGCTTTGTCACTGGATTAGAGCTCGATCAAGTCAGCGCAGAGCTGACATCCTTCGTCGGCGGGCGTCAGCTTGATGACAACGTGCATGTCATGCTGCGCTTTGATCAAGGCGTCAAGGGAATGCTGTGGAGTAGCCAAGTAGCGCCAGGGAACGAAAACGGCTTACGTATTCGCGTTTATGGCGACAAGGGAGGACTTGAATGGGCACAAGAGAACCCGAATGTGCTGGCATTCAGTCCATTTGGTCAGCCGACTCAGCGTTTAACCCGCGCGGGTAACGGGTATCTTGATACTGGAGCGCATTTGGCGAGAACGCCGGGTGGACACCCTGAGGGATATCTAGAAGGCTTCGCTAACCTGTATACCGAAGCGGCAAACTGCCTAGACAAGAAGCGCAACGGAGAGCAGCCAGCCGATATCCTTGAGCAAAGCTTGATCCCAGATATCAACACTGGCCTTGACGGCATGAAGTTTATCTCTGCCGTCATTCAGTCCTCTGAGCTCAATGGTGATTGGATATCTCTTAAGGAGATGTAGATGAACACAGACTCAGTGACTCCCTTACTGCGTCTGAATAATATCTGCAAATCATTCTCTAAGGTCACTGTCCTGCACAATATCTGCCTAGATATTCGTGCAGGAGAGGTGCTTGGCATACTTGGAGAAAACGGTGCAGGTAAATCGACGCTGTTAAAAATCATCGATGGGATCTATCACGCCACCCGTGGCACCGTTGAGATGGATGGTATACCCGTTGATATCCGCACACCTTCTGATGCGAAGAAGCTCGGGATAGCCATGATCCCGCAAGAGTTTAATCTGGTCCCGACCTTGAATGTGTTTGAAAACATTTTCTTGGGTCAGGAAATCCGCTCAAAGGGCACGTTGGGGCGAAAACTCCTCAATAAGCGCGAGATGCGCAGTCGTACCCAGCAATTACTCGAGCAACTGGACACCCCACTCTCTCCCGACGCTTTAATCGAAGACCTGACGGTGGCTGAAAAACAGATGGTGGAGATCGCTAAGGCCTTAGTCCATGATGCGCGGGTATTGATCATGGATGAGCCCACGACAGTGCTGACCCATCATGAGGTCACCATCCTGTTTGATCTGATCAATAAGCTCAAACGCCAAGGTGTGACGATCCTGTTTATCTCGCACAAACTCAAAGAAGTGAAACAGTTGTGTGATCGCCTGATCATCCTACGTGATGGCGAGCTCGTCTCCATCGATGAAGTGGCTAACATCAGCGAACATGACATGGCGACCAAGATGGTTGGTCGCGAGCTTAACCAGATATTTCCGGATAAAAACCAATCACTTGGTGAATTAGCACTGCAAGTGCGGGGGTTATCCCTGACTAAACTGGTCTCTAACATCAACCTCGAGGTTCGCTGCGGAGAAGTGCTTGGTCTTGGCGGCTTAGTTGGCAGTGGACGTACTGAGATCGCTGAGGCGCTGATGGGCCTAAGAAAAATAAAATCAGCAGACATCCAAATTTTTGGCCGTCCTTATCGACCAAGCAACGTCAAAAAAGCCGTATCTGAGGGCCTCGCCTATCTGAGCGAAGACCGTCAGGGCAGTGGGTTGATTCTCAACTTTAATCTGTTTGAAAACATCACCCTTTGTTCACTCGATAAATACCAAAACCTATTGATTAATCATAGTAAAACCAAGCAACAAGCCGAGCGTTATATCGACCAGTTCGACATTAAGACCGAAACCGCACACACCGAGCTGCAATACCTCAGTGGAGGCAACCAACAAAAAGTCTACCTATCGAAATGGATGGATACCCAGCCGAGGATCTTGATCCTTGATGAGCCAACCCGTGGCGTTGACGTCAACACCAAAAAAGATATCTACCACTTCATTCACTCCCTGACCAAACAAGGATTGGCTGTCATCGTTATCTCCTCTGAAATGGAAGAGCTAATAGGGCTCTCAAATCGCATCATTGTCATGCGCGAGGGGCAGCAGCAAGGCGAGCTTCAGGGGGAGGATATTACCGAGCAGCAAATTATGTTACTCGCTGCCGGATTAAAGGATGCAGCCAAGCCCAATCAGCCACAAGGAGTCTTATCATGAGCGAAACGATACCTGTGCACAAGCAGGATAACGGTCAATCAGCAACCGTGTTTGACAAATTACGTGCAGTAAACTGGGCGACTTTTGCCCCCTTGATTGCGCTCGTCATCCTTGTCGCGATCTCCGCCATGGCTAGCGAACACTTCTTAATGACCCGCAACCTGACCAACATATTGCGTCAAGTCTCCTACACCGGGATCATTGCGATCGGCATGACGTTTGTGATCATCGCTGGCGGCATCGATCTGTCGGTTGGCTCGGCACTGGCGCTGGTTGGCGCGCTGATCATTATGCTGCTTAACTACCTCGGCGTTGGATGGATGGCCGTGTCACTGGCCATTGTGGCGGCGATGATACTTGGCGCGCTGTTTGGCGTGATTAATGGCTTGCTCACCACAGTTGGTAAGATCACGGCCTTTGTTGCGACGCTGGCTACCATGTCCATCTACCGCTCTCTCACACTCTACATCAGTGATGCGGGTGAAGTGGTCTCAAACAACCCTTACTATCCCAAGATTGGTACCGGTTATTTTCTCGAGCTACCCATCCCTGTGTGGGTATTCTTAATCCTTGCGGTCATCGGTCATGTGCTGCTCAAACATACAGCGTTTGGCCGACATGTCTGCGCGGTGGGTTCCAACCCAAAGGTCGCCACGTATTCGGCGATCAATGTGCAAAAAATTGTCTTTCTGACCTTTGTCCTACTGGGCTTTACGGTCGGGGTCTCCGCTGTGATGCTCTCCTCAAGACTGAACTCGATCAGTCCAGGGGATGCCGGGCTGTTCTATGAGTTGGACGTCATTGCTGCAGTCGTGATTGGTGGCACAGCGATGTCCGGTGGCAAAGGCTCGATATGGGGCACAGTCGTAGGGGCAATCATTCTAGGCATAATCAACAACATGCTTAACCTCATGGGCGTTAGCCCATATCTACAAGGAACGGTAAAAGGTTTGGTCATTCTGGTCGCAGTACTGATGCAATTTAAACGCTCAGAGTAAATCAAACACCGTAAAATAGGAGAACTAAATGATGTTACTAGTTAAAAAGTTTACGCAGTTTGGCTTCGCTATCCTGTTTGCTTTGCTGTTGTGCACCACGCAAGCCTTAGCAAAAACCCATAAAATAGGGGTTTCTGTTCCCTCTGCTGACCATGGGTGGACCGGCGGCGTGCTATGGTGGGCAGAGCAAGCGACCAAAGACTTTAAAGACTCTGACTATGATGTAGAATTCTTTGTGGTCGCGGCAAGCTCAGGCTCTAAACAAGTGGGTGATATTGAGGATCTAATGATCCGTGGTATTGATGCTCTGGTCGTACTGCCGCATAACCCAGCGACACTGCAAACGGTGATTGAAGAAGCTTACGAGAGTGGTATCTACACCGTAGTGGTTGACCGTGAGCTGGCCAAGCCTGCCCAAGATGTGTTTATCGCCGGTGACAACGCAGGGTTAGGTTCAGTCAGCGGCAAATGGCTGGCTGAGGAGATGAACAAAAAAGGTAAGGTCGTGGTGATTGAGGGTATGTCGATCCCAATTAATAAGCAGCGTGTTGATGCCTTTAACGAGATCATAGCCAACTACAAGAACATTGAGATCCTTGATAGCCAGCCTGCTGACTGGTCGACTCAAAAAGCCTTGGCGGTGATGGAAAACATGCTCCAGCGCCATCCTCATATTGACGCAGTTTGGTGTCAAGACGACGATATGCTCAAAGGCGTCATGCAGGCGATTAAAGAATCTGGACGCACAGAGATCAAAACTGTACTTGGTGGCGCGGGATCTAAAGATATTATCAAGATGATTATTGATGAAGACCCTGTAGTACGCGCTACGGTGACTTATCCTGCCAATATGATTGCTTCAGGTATTGGTCTTGCGGTGACAGGGTTAAAAGAAGAGAATCTAGGAACTCTATACCATACCTCACCATCACGCGTTATCCTGGCCGCTGAGCTAGTTGATAAGCACAATGCGGATAAATTCTACGAGCCACGTTCGGTTTTCTAAGCTCTATATTAAGCTAGGCGGATAGCTTTACTAACAAGGTGGTAAATAGTGCCATACCCGAGCCTGCCTGTTTACCAAGTTAATAACCTTTACCACGTTAAAACTATCCGCCGAGTGTGCTTGACCCGCAATCCTCGTTGGTCGTTATCAATAAATAGTGATTAAATATTGGAACGAGCGACTCGGTCGCAAATTAAGCTACTCGCGCTCAAACTGCATATTGAGGTTGCTTGGGAATATATTTACAGTAACTAGATAAGTCGTTCTGTCTTAACCAACTTGTGATCATCATTTCTCTTACGCTTTAGCCAATCACTATTCGGATTTTTCTCAAGGAAGTATGACTCAACATCATTTGTATTTTCAAACATGGAAATAACAAATCTTAACGTATCCAAATTACCTATAATACGCACCTGACCTAAATTGTTTGCTACCCCTTTTTGAATATCGAATACCTCATGGTCATGACCGCGTATCGTATAGGTCCCTTCACCTTCACCCAGTGCAATGACAATTTTGGCCAACGCAAATTGATACTGACCAGGTTCAATCTTAAAGGTACTAAAGTAACCATGACTGTTGCTGGAAGTGACGACCTCTATCTTACCTGTTTTAACATTTTTAAACCTTAGTTCAATGCTAATTGGATAGCCTTTTGTCAACTCGGTTTGCTTATCATCATCCACGTAGTCAAATGACAGTTTGCCATAGACAAGAGCCATACGAAGGTCAGAAGGCTCAGGTCCAATTTTTCCCGAAGCACAACCTGACAGGAAGGTTAAAACTAATAATGATATTATTTTATTCATACTACACTTACTAAATTCATTTTTATAAGTAACCATCTTAAGTAGCCAGAGGTTACTCTATGTTACTATGAGATAGTGACTTCTATGCTAAGTAAATGATAAATAAAACCATGGAAAATTAAAACAATTAGCCACACTATTCCCATTCAACAGAATTAACTACCAAAACAGAAAATAATCAGACCAAGCTAAGAAAATAATATCAAACCACCAAATAGTTAATAACTTTGTGAAACCAGTTAATTTTCGCCACTATGAGTACATTATTATTTCAAATAGCCAAACGCTAGTTAATTAAAATAGCCTATCCAACTATACCCAAGTGACATCACTATTCTAAAGGGTTGGTCAATTATGAGTAACCGCGCTTTGATATGATACAAAAAACCCTATTTATGTAGACCGAGCAATATAAATAGGGTTTTGGGTTACGGATGACTAAATCGGGCTTAAGCCAGAGAGTGATTGATCTCAGCTAGCACCTTGGCAGGGTCAGCAGCCTGAGTAATTGGACGGCCAATCACAAGGTAATCTGAGCCCGCAGAAATAGCATCAACAGGAGTCATGATACGCTTCTGATCGCCTACATCTGCGCCGGCAGGACGAATACCTGGGGTCACAAGCTTAAACTCTTGACCAAGCTGTGTCTTCAGCATGTTGGCTTCCTGTGCAGAGCAGACAACCCCGTCAAGACCCGAGTTTTTGGTCAGCTGAGCCAAGCGAATCACCTGCTCTTGCGGCGCGATATCAAGACCAATACCAGCTAGATCAGTTTGCTCCATGCTCGTTAGCACAGTCACACCAATCAATAGTGGGCGATCCTTACCATATGGCTCAAGAATTTCGCGTGATGCCGTCATCATGCGCTCACCACCACTGGCGTGGACATTCACCATCCATACACCCATCTCCGCAGCCGCACGAACGGCCTTAGAACACGTGTTTGGGATATCGTGGAACTTCAGGTCAAGGAAAACCGAGAAGCCGCGTTGGTGTAGCGCTTTCACATACTCTGGACCAAAAAGAGTGAACATTTCCTTACCCACTTTCAGTCTGCAGCTTGCTGGGTCAATTCTATCTACAAATGCCAGCGCATCAGCTTGGTTATCATAATCAAGTGCAACGATAACTTTTGGGTCGTTCATTTCATCTCCTAACTTTTATAACAATCGAACCTGAGGCTTACTCGCCATCAAGCCCGCGGATCGGTTTAATGCAGCCCCACCCTTTACAGGATGGGCAGTGCCAATAAACCGAATGAGTAGCAAAACCACACTTACGACAACGATAGTGGGGTTTCGCTTTCAACTGTTCACCAACCAGTCTTTGTAGGGTCGTCAGGCTATCTTTACCGCGCCCTTCTTCCGCCTCTTGAATATGATAGTCAATTAAGCGGTGAAAGCCCTTCATGGTTGGGTTTTTAACCAACTGGCGGGTTAATATCTCTTGCGCAGCGCCAACCCCATCGTGGGTAGCCACAAGCTGCGCCAACATAAGCTCGGCTGATACGCCAGCCTTATTGCTAATACACTCGCGTAAAAAAGCGACCAGTTGCTCTTCTTCAGATAAGTGATGGTAGCAATCGGCAATCAGCGGTAGTACCTCAGCGACAAAATCTCGGTCTTGTTGCAAGACGCGCTCAAAGTACCCTACAGCGCTCTGGTAGTCTTCACGCTCTAGATAGAGCTTGCCAAGTACGATACTCGCGCGAACACACTTAGTATCAGTTTTGAGGGCTTTCTCCAATAACGAGATTGCTTTGGCTGGATTACTCTCTGCTAATTGCTCTTGGGCGAGTTCACACCAAAAATGAGCAACAGCGCCATTCATTCGTTGCTTACCCAGTTTGATCAGCGTGGTTCCACACTCAATCGCCTTATTCCATTCTCTGGTTTGCTGATAAATCACCATCAATTGGGTTAATGCTGCGGTGCGGTGCTCAGGCTCATCGATGAGCTGCTCAAAAATACGTTCGGCTCGGTCGAGGAAGCCGGAGACCATATAGTCCTTCGCCAACTGCTGCAGAGCAATATTTTTTTGATCAATCGTCAGGCCTTGGCGGGAAATGAGATTTTGGTGTATTTTTATCGCCCGATCGACCTCACCGCGAGAGCGGAAAAGGTTACCCAGAGCAAGGTGAGTATCGATGGTATCGTCATCGACCTGCAAGAGTTCAATAAAGTGGTCAACGGCTTTATCTGATTGATCAGAGAGCAACAGGTTAAGACCAGTAACGTACTGTCTGGATAACTGGTTTGACTGCTTTTGGCGCTCTTGGTTGGCACTTCGACTTCCCATATACCAACCGTAAGCGGCGGCAATGGGAAGTAATAAAAACAATAACTCTAACATTCGGTCGGCAATCTAACTTATTCTGACGCAGCCGTTGTTGTCGGTGTGGTAGCGGGCTTGGCGGCTTCGTACTTTTTCAGCTGTCTTTTTAGCTTAGTGATCTGTAGCTTCGCACGCAGATGTAAGGTACCAAACAATATCCAAGCGAGGATAAAACCGACGACGAAAACGCCACCGAGCAGAGTCGAGAGGTGAAAGTCGCCTTGTGCCAGTAGATAGTTAAACGTGACAATGGCCTGATTCTGGGACCCCAACGCAAGTGCAGTAAGAAAAAGGACTATTACTGCTAGTACCTTAATTATTTTCATCATCCACGTTCTCCATTATGTTTGGCTGTACCTACGACCATCGCTCATTGACAGCAAAGCTTGAGGCGGCTGCGGTATAGCGATTATGCAGCAAAAACCACTGATAAACCATGCCTCTGCACAATTAACCAATAAAAAAGCGGTACACCTAAGGTATACCGCTTTTTTCTATTCTTGCTTACTAGTGCGCGCCGTTCACCCGCTCACGCAGCTCCTTGCCTGGTTTGAAGTGGGGCACATGCTTGCCTTCCAGTTCTACCTTTTCGCCTGTTTTTGGGTTGCGCCCTACTCGTGGCTCCCTGTAGTGCAGGGAAAAACTGCCGAAGCCACGAATCTCGATGCGGTCACCGCCCTCGAGTGTATTCGCCATCTGTTCCAAAATATCTTTAACGGCATCCTCCACTTCCTTGGCGGACAGATGCGGTTGTTCAGTACAGATTCGCTCGATTAATTCAGACTTAGTCATGTTTGTCCTCGTCTTGTTCTTTTAGCAGAGATTATAGACAACATTATTAGATTCAACAAATACTTGCGTCACTCTACGAGTAAATAATAGCAACCCAATGCAAAGCAGCCATGTTGATCGGCATGAAGTTCTCTTTTCGGTTCCGCTCATCGCCGTAGGCCTATGAGCACTAAGTCAAATTTAGTTGAAATTTAGCACCTTGGCTAATAAATCCGGCTTAATTGACAACAAACTAACTAAATCTTTGACAACTAACGGTGTTTTTGACTTCCTGCTGAAGAGAAACGACAGGCGGAACCGTTGCACTGCGAGAGGCGACGGAGGAAGAAAAGAGAAGGTTCGATGAGTTCAATGAGGAGTAGAAAACAAAAAAGGAGCCCGAGGGCTCCTTTTTAACAACCATTAAGGGGAGAATTACTCGCCTTTAGCTGCTTTGAATGCGTCTGCCATAGCGTTACCGAACGAACCATCGTCTGCTTTGTTCAGTGAAGCCATTGCTTCTTGCTCTTCAGCTTCATCTTTAGCTTTGATAGATAGGTTGATTACGCGGTTCTTACGGTCTACACCTGTGAACTTCGCTTCAACAACATCACCAGCGCTTAGGATTAGAGAAGCGTCTTCTACGCGGTCGCGAGATACTTCAGAAGCGCGGATGTAACCTTCAACGCCTTCGATGATCTCAACAGTTGCACCTTTAGCGTCTACTGCAGTTACAGTAGCGTTAACTAGAGCACCTTTCTTGTTGTCAGCAACGTAAGCATTGAATGGGTCGTTTTCCATTTGCTTAACGCCTAGAGAAATACGCTCACGCTCTGCGTCTACTGCTAGAACTACTGCAGAGATTTCGTCGCCTTTCTTGTACTCGCGTACAGCTTCTTCGCCAGCAACATTCCAAGAAATGTCAGATAGGTGAACTAGACCGTCGATGCCGCCTTCTAGACCGATGAAGATACCGAAGTCAGTGATAGACTTGA
The DNA here is from genome assembly GCF_051660965.1 of Vibrio glycogenivorans. Taxonomy (NCBI): domain Bacteria; kingdom Pseudomonadati; phylum Pseudomonadota; class Gammaproteobacteria; order Vibrionales; family Vibrionaceae; genus Vibrio; species Vibrio glycogenivorans. Next base: position 576,623 of record NZ_JBPVIS010000003.1, read on the forward strand.
TCTTACCAGTAACTTTGTCGCCTTTAGCTTGAGCTTCAGCGAATGACTGCCATGGGTTAGCTTTACACTGTTTCAGACCTAGAGAGATACGACGACGTTCTTCGTCAATCTCAAGAACCATAACCTCAACTTCGTCGCCTACATTAACAACTTTAGATGGGTGGATGTTCTTGTTAGTCCAATCCATTTCAGAAACGTGTACTAGACCTTCAACGCCTTCTTCGATTTCAACGAAGCAGCCGTAGTCAGTTAGGTTAGTAACGCGACCAGTTAGCTTGTGACCTTCTGGGTAACGCTTAGCGATTGCTACCCATGGATCTTCGCCTAGCTGCTTAAGACCTAGTGATACGCGAGTACGCTCACGGTCGAACTTAAGAACTTTAACTTGGATCTCGTCACCAACGTTAACGATCTCAGAAGGGTGCTTAACGCGCTTCCAAGCCATGTCAGTGATGTGTAGAAGACCGTCAACACCACCTAGATCTACGAACGCACCGTAGTCAGTTAGGTTCTTAACGATACCTTTAACTTCAGAACCTTCTTGTAGAGTTTCTAGAAGTTCGTCACGCTCAACGCTGTTCTCAGACTCGATAACTGCACGGCGAGAAACAACTACGTTGTTACGCTTCTGGTCAAGTTTGATAACTTTGAACTCTAGCTCTTTGTTTTCTAGGTGAGCAGTGTCGCGGATTGGACGAACGTCTACTAGAGAGCCAGGAAGGAATGCACGGATACCGTTTAGTTCAACAGTGAAACCGCCTTTAACTTTACCGTTGATGATACCAACAACAGTTTCAGCTTCTTCGTAAGCTTTCTCAAGAACGATCCAAGCTTCGTGACGCTTAGCTTTCTCACGAGAAAGCTGAGTCTCACCGAAACCGTCTTCAACAGCGTCAAGCGCTACGTCTACTTCAGAACCAACTTCAACTTCAAGTTCGCCAGCAGCGTTCTTGAACTGTTCAGCAGGGATAGCAGACTCAGACTTAAGACCAGCGTCAACAAGAACGAAACCGTTCTCGATAGCGACTACAGTACCTTTAACGATAGTACCTTGTTGGAATTCAGTCTCATTTAGAAACTCTTCAAAGAGTTGAGCAAAAGATTCAGTCATTATTCAATCTTCAATTAATTTAAACTTCCACGGGCATCCTACCGCGTGGGGTTATTAACTTCGCCGGTTATCATCCTTGCAACCAACGCTCCATACAAGCCCAGCCTTAAGGGCTAAGCCAGTTTAGATTCTATATGTTCCAGTGCTTTTTCAACCACTTGCTCAATTGACATCGAGGTGGAATCCAGCACTAACGCGTCCTTCGCAGGACGCAGCGGCGCCACAGGACGATTACGATCTCTATCGTCTCGCTCCTGGATTTCGCTCAAAAGGTCGTCAAATCTAACATCTACGCCCTTGAGTTGCAACTGTTTCATACGGCGATGTGCCCGCTCTTCGGCACTGGCATCGAGGAAGATTTTTGCCTGCGCTTCGGGAAACACGACGGTGCCCATATCACGGCCATCAGCGACTAGGCCTGGCGCTTGGGCAAAAGCACGCTGGCGGCGTAGCAACGCCTCGCGAACACGTGGCAAGGCAGCAACTTTTGATGCAGCCATTCCCGTTTCTTCTTTACGCAATTCATTGGAGACATTCTCACCTTCGAGAATCACTTTCACTAAGTCCCCCTCGGCAATGAATTGCACGTCAAGGTGCGTCGCAAGTGGTACCAAAGCATCTTCTGACGTTAGGTCAACGCCGTGGTGGATTGCAGCGAGTGCAAGCACACGATAGATCGCCCCGGAATCTAGCAGCTTATAACCCAATTGATTGGCAATCAGCATGCACAATGTGCCCTTTCCTGCGCCGCTCGGCCCGTCAACTGTGACGATGGGTGTTTGTGAAGACATGGTCTACTCCATTTATTTTTGCTTGTGCCATGATCAGAGAAGAATGCGCTAAAAAACAGCAAACTGACGTAAACTCTGTGACTCTGATCCGGCTTAACCCAAATGCGGCGCTGATTATATACAAAAATCTGGGCAGATGCTCATGCAAATAGCGAGTTTTTACATTCCAGGGGAAAGATTTTCCCCATACCTAACTAGATATGGGGAAGGACCTAATTGAGCTCAAGATACCTCTTGAGATCATTTAGATAGCTTAGACTACAGCTTGATTCTGTCTGCGTTTTTACTCAATAGAGACGGGCCAATTCCTTTTACTTGGGACAGCTGTTCAACCGTCTCAAACTTGCCATGTTGCTCACGGTAATCGACGATCGCCTGCGCCTTCTGCTCACCAACCCCTATCAGCAGCGTGGCTAACTCCTCTGCTGGGGCGGTATTGATGTTAACGCTGATCGGTATGCCCTCATATTGGTCCGCTTTGGGTGCAGCCGACACCGAAGAGAGGAGTCCTAGGCAAACGCTTAGAGATAGGATAATAGTGGTGATGAGTTTTTTCATGATGTTGCTCCTAGATGATTGAGTCGCACCTTGAGCAAAATACACAACACAGTGATTGGCTAAGCGACGCACATAAAAAAAGAACGAACCACCAAGTAGTTCGTCCTCTAATTACATACGATTACATTCAGCTTACTGCGAAACTCACAGTATTGACCTTATTCGGCCTAGCTTAGTTGATGTAGTAATCCACGCTGATTTCTTGACGCAGAATTTCGATCAGGCCTTGCATGTCCTGCTGAGCATTGGTTTGCTCAAGCTGGAAGCCAATCTGATCATTGAACTCAGGGTCGATTTCAGTATTGATATCGTTAAGCTCAACAATGGCAATATCACCATTCATCTCGGTTGCGCGAGTAAAGGTTCGCTCACCTTCAACCGGCTTGACCATAGCGAATACGGTTTCAGCAAGTGGTGAACGGCGATCAATCGTCTCGATCTCACCAAACTCAACGCCTTGAGCCTCAAGTACCGCTTCATCACCAGAGCGCAGAGCCTCAAGTAACGTTTGTGCTACTTCAGAAGCCGCTTGCTCACCTTTAACTTGTGATAGTTGAGCAACAACGTCTTCCTCAACCTCTTCAAGTGGCAGTACCATCTCTTCACGCATCTCCTCGACGCGCACCACAATAACGTGCTCAGGTGCCACTTCGATCACTTCAGAGTTTAGACCGTCTTCTTTCACATCCGCGCTCAGAAGCGCTTGCATCACAGCTGGAGCCATTAGCACTTCTGGTGCATCAAGTTGTGAAATGAAATCAGTCGTCACAACTTCGCCGCCGATCGCTTCTGCTGCGTCATCCAGTGAGTCAGGGAACTCAAAAGCGACACGCTCTAGATCGTTCTGCTTAGCGTAAAACTCGTCAACCGCAGCTTGATCAAGCAGCTCTTGCTCGATGTCTTGAGCAACTTCTTCAAGTGGCTTCGCTGTCGATGCCTCGATACCGGTTAGCTTGATGATATGGAAACCAAAAGCAGATTCAACGATCTCAGTGGTCTCACCCTGCTCAGCAAGAGCAAACGCTGCATCTTCAAACGCTGGGTCCATCACACCACGCTCAATCCAGCCCAAAGAGCCGCCTTGATCTGCGCTGCCAAAGTCCTCTGACTTCTCTTCTGCCAACTGCGCAAAGTCCGCACCTGCAGTCAGTGACGCCAATACCTCTTCAGCAGCATCACGCTCGCTAACCAAGATATGGCTAATTTCACGCTGCTCTTCCGACGAGTAACGCTCGATGTTTTGCTGGTAATACTCTTCAACGTCTTGCTCAGAAACCGCGCCTGCATCACGCAAGGCCATCGCCGATAGCTCAAGGTAAGACACTTTAAGCTGCTCAGGGCGGGTGAAACGCTGTGCGTTTTGCTGGTAGTATTCCGCAACCTCTTCATCGCTTAGCTCAACGTTACCTGCAAATTCTTCAAGCGAAAGAACCACTTTACGGATATCACGAGTCTGACCCAGCAGAGTAGCTTGCAGCTCAACTTCGCTGTTTAAAGAAAACTCACTGCCTTGGATTGCAGCCAAAAGCTGGTCGCGTACTAGATCACGGCGTAAATACTCTGCAAACGCATCTGGGCTATAGCCCGCGCGGCGCAACGTAGCTTGATAAATGTCTTGATCGAATTGACCATTAGTCTGGAACTGAGGCATATCGAGCATCAGCTGACGGACTTGATCGTCGCTGATACGCAGGCCAAGCTTCTTAGCATGCTGCTCAATCAAAACATCGTTAACCATACGATCGAGAACCGACTGACGGAATGAAGCGACGTAAGCGGGATCACCAAGCATCGCCGAGAAGTACTCGCCGAGCTGAGCTTGCATACGATTACGCTCATTTTGGTAAGCCTGCTCGAACTCACCACGGCTAATGTCAACATCACCGACAGAGGCTGCAGAGTTACCTGAGCCACCTAGGTTGCCGACGACACCAGCAAAGACAAAGGAAAGGATAATGATCCCGAGGATGATCTTGACCGCTAGGCTGTTAACGCCTTCGCGTATACGCTCCATCATGTATAAAGCTCCGAAGTTTCACTTCTAATAAATATTCTTGTGCGCGATGATAACAGAAAAAGAAAAGCGCATCAGTATGATGCGCATTTTTTAAAATCGTTCACTTATAAATGGTTCTAAGTGTAAATCTTTGTTTCACTTAGCAATCACTGCTAACCGAGATTAGAAAAGATGCAATTAGTTACACGCATCTTTTAGCGCTTTACCCGCTTTAAACGCAGGAACGTTCGCTTCAGCGATTTGGATCTCTTCACCAGTCTTAGGGTTACGACCTGTACGCGCGGCACGAGTGCGAACACTGAACGTACCAAAGCCAACAAGTGCCACTTGGTCACCAGACTGTAGAGTGTCGCCTACCGCTTCAATAAAAGCGTCTAGCGCACGGCCAGCTGATGCTTTTGAGATATCCGCGTTTTCTGCAATTTTGTCTACTAGTTGTGTCTTATTCACATTATTCCCCTTAAAGTCTACCTGACGAAGATTGAGGTAGTTTCATTCCAATTTATTTTTGTTAATCATCAGCCGAGCCCTTGCTACATAAAGGCTCAGCCATAGTTTGTAACGTTAGCGCTCAAAAAAAACGCTGACAAGCCTTTTTAGACGTATCAGCGCAATCTTTTACTTATTTTTGCTGTATATCACTATTTTGTAGTGACAATTTCAACACCACTTGGCGCATTTTCCAAAGCAACGTTCAATACTTCATCAATCCACTGCACTGGAATCACCTTGAGGTCGGCGATAACATTGTCAGGAATCTCTTCGAGATCACGTTCGTTGTCTTTCGGAATCAGCACGGTAGTGATGCCACCGCGGTGTGCAGCAAGCAGTTTTTCTTTCAAACCACCAATTGGCAAAACTTCACCACGCAGGGTAATTTCGCCGGTCATCGCAACCTCAGCTTTGACAGGGTTACCCGTTAGGCTGGACACCAATGCCGTACACATAGCGATACCCGCACTTGGGCCATCTTTCGGCGTTGCGCCCTCAGGCACGTGCACGTGAATGTCTTTCTTCTCGTAGAAGTCGCTGTTAATGCCGAGTTTCTCAGCACGGCTACGTACAACCGTCATGGCAGCTTGAATCGACTCTTGCATCACATCACCTAGTGAGCCAGTTTGAGTCAGCTTACCCTTACCAGGCATCGCTTCTGTCTCAATAGTCAATAAGTCGCCGCCGACTTCTGTCCAAGCAAGCCCTGTCACTTGACCAATGCGATTGCTATCATCAGCCTTACCGTAATCATGGCGTTGAACACCCAAGTACTCCTTGAGGTTGTCCATACTAACCGTGACAGATTTCAGTTGTGTGTCTAGCAAGATATTTTTCACTGCTTTACGACAGATTTTTGAAATTTCTCGCTCAAGGTTACGCACACCCGCTTCACGCGTGTAGTAGCGAATGATGCCGACAATAGCAGAATCTTCAATCACTACCTCACCAGACTTGAGGCCATTACGCTGCATCTGCTTCTCGACTAAGTGACGCTTAGCGATGTTGAGCTTCTCATCTTCGGTGTAACCTGACAGACGGATCACTTCCATACGGTCCAGCAAAGGCCCTGGAATGTTCATTGAGTTTGAGGTAGCGACAAACATCACATCCGACAGGTCGTAATCAACCTCTAGGTAGTGATCGTTGAACGCATTGTTCTGCTCAGGGTCAAGAACTTCAAGCAATGCCGATGACGGGTCGCCACGCATATCAGAGGACATTTTGTCGATCTCATCGAGCAAGAATAATGGGTTTTTCACCCCGACTTTCGACATCTTCTGAATAAGTTTGCCAGGCATAGAGCCGATGTAGGTACGACGGTGGCCACGGATTTCCGCCTCGTCACGCACGCCACCAAGCGCCATACGCACGTACTTACGACCCGTTGCCGACGCAATTGAGCGACCTAGTGAGGTTTTACCCACACCAGGAGGACCAACCAAACACAGAATTGGGCCTTTCAGCTTATTGATGCGGTTTTGCACCGCGAGGTACTCTAGAATACGTTCTTTCACGCGCTCTAGACCGTAGTGGTCCTCATTGAGTACTTCTTCTGCTTTAGCAAGATTTTTCTTCACTTTTGAGCGCTTAGCCCAAGGCACACCAACCATCCAGTCAATGTAACTGCGAACCACAGTAGCCTCGGCGGACATTGGCGACATCATCTTAAGCTTTTGTAGCTCTTGCTCTGTCTTGTCTTTGGCTTCTTGTGGCATCTTCGATTCTTCAATCTTCTGCTTAAGAGCCTCGAATTCGTCAACGCCGTCCTCACTCTCGCCAAGCTCTTTCTGAATCGCCTTCATTTGCTCATTCAGATAGTACTCGCGCTGTGATTTTTCCATCTGTTTCTTAACACGACCGCGAATGCGCTTCTCAACCTGAAGGATATCGATTTCCGACTCCATCTGGCTCATCAAGAACTCAAGACGCTCAGTCACGTCCAACAACTCTAGTACTTGCTGCTTATCATCAAGCTTCAACGGCATATGAGCGGCAATAGTATCAGCCAGGCGTGCAGCTTCGTCGATACCGCTCAGAGACGTCAGTACCTCTGGTGGGATCTTCTTGTTCAGCTTAATAAAGCCTTCAAACTGACTGATCGCGCTGCGTACGATAACCTCTTGCTCTCGCTCGTCAAGCTCTGGCGTGGTTAAGAACTGGGCATCAGCCAGGAAGAAATCGTTGTCTTTGTACTGCTCAATCTTGGCACGCTGCTGACCTTCAACCAGTACCTTCACCGTACCATCAGGGAGCTTTAACAGTTGCAAAATAGTTGCAACCGTGCCGACATCAAATAGGTCTTCGATACCCGGCTCGTCTTTGTCTGCTTGTTTTTGCGCCACAAGCAAGATCTGTTTGTTGTTGTCCATCGCCGCTTCCAGGCACTGGATTGACTTCTCACGTCCAACAAACAGAGGAATGACCATATGTGGGTAAACCACCACATCACGTAGAGGTAATACTGGGATTTCAATACGCTCGGAACGTTCCAAGTTCATAGAGTTCTCTCTTCCGCTTATACTTTATTTGGAATATATGGGGGCTAATTGGTTGGTTTCAATGACGGAATAAAAAAAAGGAAGCAAGATCTGCTTCCTTTTTATATGCAATCACTGCGCCGAGGATTACTCTGCGCCAGCGGCTTGGCTGTCATTGTTGCTGTAAATCAACAATGGCTCAGACTCACCATTGATCACCGACTCATCGATAACCACTTTGCTCACGTCTGTCGCTGATGGCAGCTCGTACATGGTCTCTAGAAGCACACCCTCTAGGATTGAACGCAAACCACGTGCACCTGTCTTACGCTCCATTGCCTTCTTCGCAATCGCGCGTAGGGCATCTTCACGGAATTCAAGTTCAGCATTCTCCAGCTCAAAGAGTGCCGCGTACTGTTTGGTCAGTGCATTCTTCGGTTCACATAGGATCTGGATCAGTGCGTCTTCATCAAGCTCTGTCAGCGTCGTCGTCACTGGTAGACGGCCGATGAACTCTGGGATCAAGCCATATTTCACCAAATCTTCTGGTTCAACCTGGCTAAACAAGTCACTCAGCGTCTTAGATTCGTCTTTAGAGCGTACCTCCGCGCCAAAGCCGATACCTGTACCCGTTGCGACACGCTGCTCAATCACCTTATCGAGACCGGCAAACGCACCACCACAGATGAAGAGGATCTTTGAGGTATCAACCTGTAAGAACTCTTGCTGAGGGTGCTTACGACCACCTTGTGGTGGTACAGAAGCGACTGTGCCCTCGATCAATTTCAATAGTGCCTGCTGTACGCCTTCACCTGAAACATCTCGAGTGATCGATGGGTTTTCTGCTTTGCGTGAAATCTTATCAATTTCATCAATATAAACGATGCCGCGCTCTGCTTTAGAAACATCGTAATCACATTTCTGTAGCAGCTTTTGAATGATATTTTCTACATCTTCGCCAACGTAGCCCGCTTCGGTCAGTGTGGTTGCATCTGCCATGGTAAATGGAACGTCCAAGAAACGCGCCAGCGTCTCAGCCAATAGCGTCTTACCGCTACCTGTTGGACCGATCAGCAAGATGTTACTCTTACCAAGCTCAACACCCTCTTTGGTGGTGTCACCATTGCGCAGACGCTTGTAGTGGTTGTATACCGCTACCGCCAACACTTTTTTCGCGTAGTCTTGACCGATCACGTAATCATCGAGGTGATCACGGATGGCTTTCGGCGTCGGCAACGCCTCAGACTCTTGCTTAGGAAGAATATCTTTGATCTCTTCACGAATAATATCGTTACACAGATCGACACATTCATCACAAATATAAACCGAAGGGCCTGCGATTAGCTTGCGAACTTCGTGCTGGCTTTTGCCACAGAAAGAGCAGTACAGTAACTTACTGTTACCTGAATCTTTGCTTTTATCTGTCATTCGCTAACCTCTTAGCCTTTATTTCTTTCGTTACGAGTTTACTACATATCACTCAATATTGCTTGTCGCAACTGGAGTGATAGACATCCGTCCACTCGCCGTTAACCTATATTCGCCGTAAACCTTTATTCACCGCGATGGTTCAATACAGAGTCTACTAGGCCATACTCAACCGCTTGATCACTAGACATGAAGTTATCACGATCAGTATCGCGCTCGATAACTTCCAGTGGCTGACCTGTATGCTCAGCAAGCAACTTATTCAGCTTCTGCTTAATGGTAAGGATTTCTTGCGCATGGATCTGGATATCCGATGCCTGACCTTGGAAACCACCTAGTGGCTGATGAATCATCACGCGAGAGTTAGGTAGTACATGACGTTTGCCAGGCGCACCACCCGCTAGCAGGAAGGCACCCATGGAGCACGCCTGACCCATACATACGGTACTCACATTTGGCTTGATGAACTGCATGGTGTCATAAATCGACATACCCGCCGTCACACTACCACCCGGTGAGTTGATATATAGGAAAATATCCTTATCTGGATTTTCAGACTCGAGGAAAAGTAGCTGGGCAACAACGAGATTCGCCATTTGGTCTTCTACTTGACCAGTTAAGAAAATTATACGCTCTTTGAGTAGACGAGAGTAGATATCGTATGAACGTTCACCGCGAGACGTTTGCTCTACTACCATAGGTACTAGCGCGTTAAGAATTGGCGACATTGCATTTTTTTCTTGGTAGCTCATAGTCTTATATCCCTAAAATAAATGGCCCGAATGATAACCTATCACACGGACCATTGTTAGCAGATGAGTTAACGGTTAGTCAACCTGTTAGCGTCGTTTCTGCCTATTAAGCAGCAGGTTGCTGATTCATTAGCTCGCCAAAGGCAACTTCTTTCTCAGTTACTTGTGCTTTTGCAATGATTGCGTCGATAGCTTGCTCTTCTAGAGCAACGTTGCGCATGTTGTCCATCATTTGTTGGTTTTGCTCGTAGTAAGCAATAACTTCTGATGGATCTTCGTATGCTGTCGCCATCTCTTCGATAAGCGCTTTCACTTTCTCATCGTCAGCTTTTAGCTCTTCAGACTTGATCACTTCGCCTAGTAGAAGACCTACAGATACGCGACGCTTAGCTTGCTCTTCGAACAGTTCACGTGGAAGTTGCTCAGCGGCTTCTGGGTTACCACCGAAGCGTTGTGCAGCTTGCTGACGTAGACCTGCAATTTCTTGATCGATAAGTGCTGCTGGAACGTCGATTTCGTTCGCTGCAACTAGACCGTCGATCGCTTGCTCTTTGATGCGGTTCTTAACTGCTTGCTTAAGCTCACGCTCCATGTTCTTGCGAACTTCAGCTTTAAGTGCGTCAACACCGCCTTCGTTTACACCGAACTTAGCAACGAACTCGTCGTTGATTTCTGGAAGTTCACGAGCTTCAACTTTGTTTACTTTGATAGCAAACTTAGCCGCTTTACCTTTTAGGTTTTCAGCGTGGTAATCTTCTGGGAAGGTTACGTCGATTTCGAATTCCATGCCTGCAGTCTTGCCAACGATACCGTCTTCAAAACCAGGGATCATGCGGCCAGCGCCCATTTCTAGTGGGAAGTTCTCAGCTTTACCGCCTTCGAACTCTTCACCGTCGATTGAACCAACGAAATCGATAGTAGCGCGAGAACCTTCTTCAGCAGCACCTTCAACTTCAGTCCAAGTTGCTTGCTGCTTGCGAAGAGTTTCAATCATCTCTTCAACGTCTGCGTCTTTAACTTCTGCTAGTGGCTTCTCAACTGCGATAGTCTCTAGGCCAGACAGTTCGATTTCTGGGTAAACTTCGAACGTTGCGTTGAATACTAGGTCTTGACCTTCAACGTTTTCAACTGGTTCGAAAGTTGGAGCGCCTGCTGGGTTGATCTTGTCTTTAACGATTGCTTCGATAAAGTGACGCTGCATTACTTCGCCTAGAACGTCTTGACGTACTGCTTTACCGTACATCTGTGCAACCATCTTAAGAGGCACTTTGCCTTTACGGAAACCATCGAAACGACGGTTTTTAGCGATGTTGCGTAGTTCAGCTGTCACTGCATCTTCAATGTTAGAAGCAGGAACAGTAATGTTAAGACGGCGCTGTAGGCCCTCTAGCGTTTCAACAGTAACTTGCATTTTTTATAAACCTCAAAAATGGCTCAGAATTTTCTGAGCGTATGAGCCACGCATCCACAATGTCTGCGAGGCTTCATCCTTGTTTAGCGCGCAAAAAGCGCTTATTCAAATTGAGTATCGATACCCGGCTTACTCAGCCGCATACCGGACTAATGAGTGATATCTTCAGCAGCCGTGCCCAGGGCAGCCTGCCTTTAAAGGTATCTCCGATTAGTCTCAGGGTAAAATTTTAGACGAAGCATTCTAACCACCTGAGCTTAGCCTGTCGAGCCGAACCCTTGTATCGATCCCTCATTATTAGCTTTTTAAAGTTGACTGCTCCGTTTTCGACCAATTTTGACCGTTGGCCACTACACAAGCGTCAATCAACAGGAGAAATTGGGGGCTTTTATTGGCTTTTCAAGGCTAATTGACAATTTTTTCTCGTTAATTGGCTTTTTAAGCCCTTAATGTGAGCAAGATTCAACGCACTAGGGCGAAAACTCTTCATCGTTTTACACATAATTTCACGCCTGAAGCAAAGCTAACTCACTCAAGCCGGCTAAAGAATAAGTCTAAGGTTGAGCCGTGAACGTTCGATATTCACCATAATTTGGCCCAAATCAACACGGCAGGGGTAACAGTACCCTCCTACTATTGATGGCGAGTTAAGTAAAAGGTGATCCCCATGAAGACAATAGCAACGTTCGCGAAAACCACCCTTTTCTCTGCCGCTCTCTTGGCGACAGGAGCCCATGTTTCAGCTCATGCCTCAACGATGGAAGCCGACGATATGACCAACAAAGACAAAGCCATAGCCGTTATCTCTAGTATTGAAACCGGCGATCAAAGTGCGATTGGGTATATCAACCCGGAGAACTATGTCCAGCACAACCTTGGTGTTGCTGACGGTCTGGCAGGCTTTGGTGAGGTGATGCAAATGCTGCCCGAAGGCAGTGCCAAAGCCCAAGTCAAGCGCGCATTCCAAGATGGCGATTATGTCTTTTTACACACCGACTATAACTTTTTTGGCCCTAAGGTTGGCTTTGACGTATTCCGCTTTGAAGACGGCTTAATCGTCGAACACTGGGATAACTTGCAGGAAGTTGCGCCGAAAAACCCAAGCGGCCGCACCCAGCTTGATGGTCCCACCGAGGCCACTGACCTAGATAAAACCGAGTCTAACAAAGAGATAGTCACCAACTTTGTCAAAGACATATTGATGGACGGCGACATGTCAAAAATCAATACCTACATTGGTAATGAAGACAGCGAATACCTGCAACACAACCCTATGGTCGCCGACGGTTTAAGCGGTTTGGGGGTTGCTCTTGAAGAGTTGGCTAAGGCCGGTCAGCCGATGGTATACACCACCAACCATAAGGTGCTAGGTGAAGGCAACTTTGTCCTATCTATTAGTGAGGGGCAGTTTATGGGGCAGCACGTCGCATTTTATGATTTGTTCCGCCTAGAGAATGACATGATTGTCGAGCACTGGGACACCATCGAGCCTATCCCGGCAGAGTCTGAGTGGAAAAATACTAACGGCAAGTTTGGCTTTGAATAAGCCACGCTATTAGTTACTCCTTATACAGTCAACAAGGCTGCCCGTCCGGCGGCCTTTTTGCGTGTCGGTGAAATCTGTTCTAATTTTGCATGTAGTTATCAGTATTACATGCAGGTTTTGGCCTTATGGACAGAGATGGACATCCCCCACGTTAGCTTTCGCTTAAAACAGGACAATTATACTCACTTAGATATTGTTGAGTTGCAATCCCTCGCGATGCGCAAAAACCTCACCCCCGATCCGACTCGCCCTCATCGCGTCGGTTTTTTTGCTTTTATCTATATAGAAGAGGGAATCGGCCAGCACATGGTAGATTTCGAGACCTACAGCTACCAGCCCGGCTCGATGATCTTCATCCAGCGCGAACAGGTGCACAGCTTTGACTTCTCCTCAGATGCAAAAGGTAAGATTATCCTGTTTACCCAGGCCTTTCTCGATCAAGTCCATGCCAATATGCGCCTGCCCCACTATGCCCCAACCCATCTTAGCCACTCGCATTGCCCGCTCGTGCAACTCTCCGCGACTTACCGGCGCAGAGTCGATAGCTATGTTGATCATCTTAGCCAAGAGCTGGCTGAAGATAAGCCAGATACTTTGATGGCCATGTACCTATTTTCGGCACTGGCGCTGATGGTCAACCGACATCGTGAGCATGACCAACCCCACACCTTATCGAGCGAACACAGCAACAAACTGGCGCGATTTATCGAGCTAATGCAAGCGCACTATCGTGCCACTCGCGATGCCAACTGGTATGCGGGTAAAATTAACACTACTTATAAAACCCTGAATCAGGTGTGCAAGCTTGCGACAGGACTGACCGCTAAGCAGATGATTGATGCGTTTACCGTGATGGAGATGAAGCGCGAACTGGTGTTGAGCAATTGCAGCTCACAGCAGTTAGCCTATGAGTTCGGCTTTGAGGACGCGAGTAACTTTGTAAAGTACTTTAAAAACCTTACCAAGCAGACGCCCACCCAGTTTCAAAAGCAGTTTATTGCTCAATAAGGTGCAGGTTTTTTCCCAAACTAAAACGAAAACAGCAGCCGACAAAGCGGCTGCTGTTTGCATTTAAGCGGTTGCTTAATTTATCTGATTGAGAGACTCAATTAGATAGTCATTAGCGAGTAAAGTACGCCCATTGCACCTAGACTTGCTAGGATAGCGACGCCTTTCTCTGCCATTACACCGCCGTTCTCAGCCGCTTTACCAAACATACCGAATACAAGTGGGTGTACTAGGAATGTCATTGCGAAGGTAAAGGTGATTAGGCTTGCTGCTGTTGCACCGAACATGCCTTCTTGTACTGCTGCGTATAGACCGAAGTGAGATAGACCAGAAGAAGCAGACATAGATGCGTGCTCAAGTGACATACCTGCTAGCGATAGGATAGTAAAGCTACCGAATACCGCCATGATCTGCCAGCCTAGCGAGAACTGCATTAGACCTTTAACTTCAGTTTGCTCACAGCCGTTTGCATTACGTAGTTTCTTCAGTGAGAAGAACACAAATGCTGCACCTGCTGCAATTAGAGGTAGCGTGTAGCCAACCATTAGGTAGCCCGCTTCTGCACTTGCTGCAAGGATAGTAAATACGAAGATGTGGCCTGCGAATGGGATGTTGATCATAATCGGCGCACGAGAAGCCGCTTGAGAACCAAAGTCACCTGCAGTACACGCACCCGTCAGACCTGAGTGAGAAAGACCACCTGCCATACCTGGCGCTAGGTTGCGCAGGAAGTTTGCTTTACCGATGAAGATAAGTAGTGCTAGACCACCGAACATCCAGAATACCTGACCTGCGAAACCGTAAACGATAACGCTTTGTAGACCTGGGATGCCAAACGCTTCAAGCATGTGAGAACCACCCACTAGGAAACCACCAGAAAGAACTAGAGGGATACCAGCGAACAGTAGCGAGTTCATTGTTGGACCCAGTTTCCACTTAGGAAGTAGCATACCTAGGCCAGAAGATAGGATCATCGCGAAGAAGATCTGTGGTAGACCAATGATAGGTGCGATTGCCTTAGAGATAACCAGAGATAGGTTCAGTACCACGATGATCGCTAGGATTTCTACCACACCCTTACGGATGTAAAGTGCTTTGTTTGATGATTTAGCGCGGCTATCGATAAAGATAAAGCCAACAGACAAACAGATGTAAGCAAATAGTAGGTAAGAATCGCCAAGGATTGCGCTGTCAGTGCGACCTGAAAGCAACACGTCAGCCGCGTGAATACCGATCAAAAGGAAGAAACCACGCACGATGTACGTTAGCTGAGTACTGGTCGTACCCATGAATACTTCTTTGGTCGAAGGCTGGAAGAAACTGGTGTCATTATCTTCAACGTTCTCTTTTGCCAACAGACGCTTGATTTCTTGACCACCAACGAAGAAAGAGGCGATCAGTGCAATAACCGTGGTTTGACCGGCAATAACGATAACTGGGAATTCACCCAGACCCGGCTGTGCCATGCCCGTTTTCACTAGCAACGCACCCAGGCCAAGACCTGCAACTACGATAACCAATAGTGATGAATACTTAGTGCCTGCAACGATAGTACGAGCAACCAGTACCATAATTGTCAATGCTACCAACGCGATAAAAAAGTGGTTGAAAGCATATAGATGGGAAACTTGTTCCATTACAACTCCAAATAAAAAGCTATATTTTTATGGCTCACAGCTGCCCTGGCCTAAGTGCATATTTAGTGCACAAAGTCCTGACTGCTAGCGAAGGCAAAGCCGTGAGCGAATTATTAAGTTCGACGGGTAACTACGCCACGTTTGCAGGCGCCGTTGCTTCTGTTGTTTGACTCGGTGAGTCATTGAACAGTGAGCGAAGGGCTTTCAACACTTCTTGACGAGAAACAACCCCCACGTACTGACCTTGGTCGAGCACTGGCAGGATCTGCGGCTTGTTGACCTTGATAGACTTCGCACGCTCTTCAAGTGAAAGCGTGGTCATTTGAGTTGCATAGCCCATGCCGCTAGTTGGATACAGTTGCTCCTTATCCAGTGCCAACTCTTCAAGAGCGTCAGTAAGACGGTCTTCAAGGTTCATTGTCACCACATCTGTTTTCATCAGATGACCGACTTTTACTGTGTAGTCAGGCAAGTAGTCCTGACACCACATCTCTACCATCACATCGTGCGCTGATAAGAAACCCACCAACTGACCCTCTGCATCCAGTACAGGGGCACCATTGGTTTGGTGTTCAATCAACGTATCAATTGCTGATGACAAAGAAGTATCCACACTAAAAGTAGGGGCTTGAGAATTGACAATATCTCTAACGGTAAGCAAAGCACTCATAACAATCTCCTAATATAAAGCCAACACCGCTGTCGTAATTCGTTTCGAACTAACTAAAAAGCAGGCTCTTTGCGCTGCCGATGAGTAGGTTACCGAGGGGCATTATATTAGTAAAATTGATTTAATTTAATCTCTAATTCAATTTTTCTGATAGTTACTTTTGTCGTAAATCAAAGTTTGGTTCGATTCCCTATCTATCAATAGTGCTGATTTGGGCGTTTCATAGCCAACAAACCGCAGGCAAAATCTTTCAAGGCAAAATCAGCAATCCCTTTATTGGCGGGGCTTTAGGGCTTATCAGTTTCTCTTATAACGTAAAAAATCGCTCTTTTTATTTGCATTTGGGCAAGCTTAATCTGCCGAAATGTAACAAGGTGTCTAATGGCCGATTGGTACCCAATACTCAAATCGAGTTGAGTCTTTTGGCTACCACTCTGGATACTTGGGGTAGTTTTGGCTTGAGACGGTGAATAATTTACACCCAATTCGTGATATACTCAGCGCGCTTAATCGACAAGATTCAATTGTTAAATTTACTCGCCTCAACCTACGCGACATACAACGCTGCATCGCGAAGAAAAGGTTAGGCTGAGCACTCATTTTTAATCTAGGTAATAGGAGTAATAGTGCGTTATTCGTTAAAGCAATTAGCGGTATTTGATGCGGTGGCAGAGCTCGGTAGTGTCAGCCAAGCGGCTGATAAACTTGCCGTAACCCAATCGGCTGCCAGTATGTCACTCAGCCAGTTAGAAAAACTGCTGGGTCGCGATCTGTTTATTCGCCAAGGTAAGGACATGCGCCTGAGCCACTGGGGAAACTGGTTGCGTCCGCGAGCGAAACGTCTATTACAAGATGCCGAGCAAATTGAACTGGGCTTCTACGATCAACACCTACTCAGCGGCAGTATTAGTATTGGCGCTAGCCAAACACCGGCAGAGCACTTGGTGCCGGAGCTTATCAGTACAATTGATAGTGACTTTCCGGAAATTCGTACCGGGCTTGAGGTAAAAAGTAGCCAAGGGGTGATTGAAGGGGTACTTAACTATAAGTATGACCTAGGGATCATCGAAGGTCGCTGTGATGATAACCGCACCCACCAAGAAGAGTGGTGTCGCGATCACCTAGTGATCGTCAGTGCCTCTCACCACCCTTATGCCAAAAATCAACGCGTCAGCCTGGCGCAACTTGAGCATGCTCAGTGGGTACTACGTGAGGGTGGCGCGGGTACACGTGAGATCTTTGAAAGTGCAATGGTACCATTGATCCCTGACTTGGATGTGTGGAGAGAATACTCCCACGTACCGGTTATCCGCACTATGGTACAAAACGGCAAATACCTGACTTGTCTGCCTTATCTTGATGTCGCTCCATCCATTGAACGCGGTGAACTTGCTGCCCTTAACGTGCCTGAGCTCAAGATGGATCGCGCGATTTCGTTTATCTGGCGTGCAGAGATGGATGATCACCCGTTGGTTGAGTGTATCAAGCGTGAAGGGCATCGGATGCTCAAGAGTCGTAATTTGATTCAGCGCTAAGACAGTATAAACGAGTAAAAGCCAGAGTTATGCAACTCTGGCTTTTGCTTATATTTATCTAATTCTGCTCACGCCGAGCATAAACCAGACCTAAAACTTCGCACAGTCTATAGGGTAGCTTCGATACAGTGTTTCCATATAAGGCAAGGCGTAGTTCCCCCCACCCTCATGAGCTCGCCGAGCTTCAACATTGACCACGTGACATTCTTGGTTAACGTCCACCAACACCGCTTTATACATGGTACTCTGATATAGGGGTTGGCCTGTCAACGAGTGATTAGTCTGCTCCCATAGATTATTCGACTGGTGCGGCGCCCAAAGCACGCTCTGATAGACATTGATCCGCCCATTCTCTATCTGACGTTCGATGGAGGCTTGTATCGAAGCTTGCCATTGGTTGTTTTGCTGTGCAATGACCTTGGGCAGAGTGGCCTGAGCCGTCTCCTGCTCGATCCTCAATCTTTGCTGCTGCTCACCATCACTGATTGCCTGACTCGCAACGGCCTGTATATCCCCAAGCTTTTGTTGGTAAGCCGGAATCATCTTGGATTCAGGAAGATATGGCTGCCAGGTATCAATCTCAAGTACCAAACGCTCTAGCGCATCATTGATATCGTTAGTCGGCCTGAGAGAGAAGTAGCGTCCATTTGGGTCTTCATAAGACGTAGCGGCTTCCTCAAACAACGGAAATGACTGAGTGATGGCTTGCTCAAGCTGCCCTTCGGCTTGCTCATACAAATTTGAGATCTCAATGACCATTGCCATGATCATCTCATCTTGCTCATACTGGGTTGCAATGGCATGCAAACGATCCTGATGATCAAGCCAAGACCCAGCCTGCTCCCAACGCCTGACAAATGATGGAGTGTACTTAAACTGATAAATAACCTGAGCAATACCCGCTTGAATTCTTTCTAGCTCTTTAACGACTTCGCTAAGATCAATTACGCTTTGAATTTGTTTAGTGGACATGTCATGACTGGCTTGATAGGCAGCCAAATCGAGCGCCGGTATTGCTCCGGCTATCTCATCCATCGAGCTTTTGGCATTGTTGGCGTAGCGCTCCCAGTTACGGGTATTAGGATTTTCATAGTAGCTCCCTGTCGCTGGGTAGGGCACCGCTTCTTGCAATGAGCGAAGCTGAGTGCGCAGTTGTTGAACTAGCTTGAGCTGCTCGCTACCAAGTTTGACATTATCAACAAAGATCTCAGGGGTAGAAACGGGAATCGCCACTTGTTGGTTGAAGTCCGCAACTGTCTGCTGCAGCGCCGTAATATTGCTCTGATGATCAAGTTCAGCGTTATTATCTATCGATTGTTGAACCAATCGAAGACACTTTTTACTCTCGACATTGAAGGCGCGATTATAACCTTGAACCGGCGACTGCTTACTAAGGTCGTCTATACACTGATCGATCTCTTGCTGCTGAGAGGCAATCGCACCAGCCTGACCACTTTCCAATAAACGCAGTTTCGCTTGCCGATAGAGAGTTAAGTCAAAGCCCGACGCCCTTTGCTCCATTTTAAGCAACTCTTTGTCCACCGCTTGCGCGGCCTTGTTGATATTCGCTTCCTTGGCACCACTCGCCACGTTTTTATTTAACGTATTAAGGTGCCTGCGCAAGGTATTGAGATAGTTACGATTGGCCTTATCTATCTTAACCGGGTCATTGAATAGCAAAATCGGTGGGAGCACGCGACCATGTTGGTTATTTATCGTCAGCGCTTGGCTTAATGAGTGATGAGCTTGAGTGAAATCCTGCTCATTCAGCTGATCATTATCCAGTGCCTTTTGAATCTCATTATTACAGCGAGTGATACCGGTTCTCAGGCCGTTCCAGTTTTGTGTGTCTGTCTGAAGTGAGAGGTTATCCAAACACTGGCTAATCGTATCCGGCATAGCCGCGCCAGTTGGGTGGTAGGCTAGGCAGCCAATAAGGGCTATACCTAGACTTATTCGGTGGTTAGTGTTCATGTACTTGCTGACCTATTGCTCAAAAAGAACCCAGAATAGCGCAATTTAACCGACTAAAATTTGACCACCACCCAAACTAAAATACCCACCATTTTAAATTTGCATAATAGCCAGACCAGTTCCAATAATTTCCTTTGTTAGCAATGTAATTATCATTAATTCCATAAAGCCAACAACTGACCCACCTTTAAACAGCAACTTTAACTTAAGATGTTATTTGAATTGATACTTAATAATCTCTCATAATGGTCGTTGAGCACTATGAGGCAAAATAAGTAAATCAATGACAAATTGCCAATGACTTAAGGCGCTATGCAGCCTTAAATGAAGTTTCAAATACAAGAGAGAATTATGAACTGTACTAGTTGTAAAAATGGCCTATTGATTCCTAGTTTCATCGAAGGTCAATTCAGAGCTCACACCTGCAATAGTTGTGGGGGGAACTGGATTCTCATCGAAGACTTTGTTGCGTGGAAAGAGCGCAACGGTGATTATCATTTTGCCGAAGATATTTCATTTGGGGAAGATGCTTCTGACACCAAAAAAGCCTTAATGTGTCCTGCATCCGGCGTCATTATGCGCAAATTCCGCGTCTCTGCATCCAATGATCATCGCGTTGATTACAGTGCTGCAGTCGGTGGTATCTGGCTAGATCGCGGGGAGTGGGAGCTTCTAAAGGCTGAAGGACTAGCGGGTTCTCTAAATTTACTCGTGACTCAACATTGGCAAGACCAGATTAGAGAAACGGGCGCTAAGCAGAACTTTGCCGATATTTACCAAAATAAGTTTGGGGAAGAAACGTACACCAAGATTAAAGAGATTAGGTCATGGCTAAATGACCATCCACAAAAGGCGGACTTAAGAGCATACGTTTTAGCTGAGGACCCATACTCAGCCGAACGCTGATCTATTGATATAGAACACAATATTTTCGCTTCACCATTGAGATTACGCAATTTCTGAACACTAGCAGTTAACTAAATAGTCGCTCTGCTCGATGAGCCCGTAGTTAAGTAAAAACACCCTCAAGCAGTTACGATTGAGGGTGTTTTTTATGTTAATGATCCGGAATCCAAGTGACCTCTAGCCACCACTTATCTTGCTTGGCAAAAGTTATAAGGTTTTGCTCAATGCGTCCTTGAGCTCTTGCTCAGCTTTTTCGATAACAGCTTGAGCTTTTTCACGCTGCTCTCGGCCTTCCTTTACCCTTGAAAGGGTGTTTTCTAAGGTGGTTATGGTCAGTTGATTCACGGTTTCCAAAGCATCTAAATCAAGCACACCTCGCTGGAAGTTTTCGGCAATCTTCTCTTCCAGGTCCTTAAGTTGCTCCGCATTTTTGACATACTGCTGGTTGGTATAGTCTTTAACTGCTTTAGTGACCTTAAGCGCGGCTTCTTTCTCGTGGTTAGAAATGGCAATCATAAATTGGCGTTTCCACAGTGGCAGCGTATTGTGGATAATGTCTTGAATATCCTCCATCAACATTTTATTGCCCTCTTGAGAAAGGCGAATTTGCGGTGCCGTTTGGATGGTTGATAATCGCGTCAATTGTAGGTTATGAACCCGCTTTTCCAGTCTAGCCAGTGCTTGTTGGACGTCACGAAGGGCTTGTGCATCAAGTGGATCGCCACTCGCTTGAGCCTTGTCAGTAAGCTCGACAACTAGGGTTTGCTGCATTTGGTTGAGCTTAAATTCGCCTGCAGCGATGTAGTTGTCCAGTGCTTTTAGTAGCAGAAGGTTTTCATCGTATAAGCCATCAAGACGGCGTACATCATGAGCCAGTTTCACGGTTTGATTTTCGAGTTGTTTTGCTAGTTTCTCAAGATGTGCACACACACTCTCAAAACCCTCGGCAAATTGTTTAAATGAATCAAATAACTCACCAATGAGGGGGAGACGAGATAAAAAGCTGGGATTCGCAACTCTATCAAAGTCTGTGCTAGACATATCATTGACCATGCTTTGCAATATGTCTCCGGCGGCGCCTGTGTCTTTAAGTTTTATCTGTTCAAGAACAGAATCGGTGAATTCGGTTAACCCTTCTAGTGCATCAGAGCCAAAGGTGATGGTTGAAATGCTGTCCATAGGATCAAATTTATCGGCAATGGCCAATACTTCGGCAGAGATTTGTGTTTTGTTAGTATCATGTTTTACCAGTTCAGTCATTGATACTTCCTCCTGTTAAAATGGCAATTTGATCAAGTAGATTCAAAATAACGCGTTTAAAAAAAGAAGTGAAAACAAAACGTTCTCACTTCTTATTTTTTATGCGTCTTGTCCTAAGCTGGCAATATGCTGGTTCAGAGCGACTAACTGCTGCACGACTTGTCCAGCTCTGTCGGTCTCATCACCGAGCACTTGTTTACGTTGGTAACCCGTCTTTATCGTCTCCCAACGCTCGAGCTCGCTAGCGGACATATCACCACGCAGCTCTGCAAGCTTGAGTAAGTTCTCTTCGGTACCAGCGGTCAGGGTTTGAGCCTCACCTTGATAGTGGTCTTTGACTAACTGCTGCAACTCACTGTCTGTCATCACCGACGATATCTTCTCAGATAGCTTATTCATGTTTCGATACGAACCTTGCAACTTGAAAGGAGGCTCGACTCGATAGGCATCAGCAGTCGCTGCCGAAGCAATGTACTGCTGATTGACGCTAAGCACTGTTTGCTGAACCATCATTAGCTTTTGCAGTGTCGCAACAATTTCATTGGCCTCGGTCGCCGAGTAAGCATGAGACATCTCACTTAAAGCAATACTTTCACCCTGCGCCATTGAGACAAAGCGGTAGAGATCTTCAAGATCCCGTGTTGCCAGTGGTGCAAGAACAGGGTTCGAGGTCAACGAGTTTTCAATGAAGCTCAGTTCAAAGGCTTGCTTCTGATCAGAGAGCATGTCACCTAAGTTGTAGATATCGGCACGGTTCGCCAGCATATCCGGAATACGGAACACTTCGCCCGATTCGGTATAAGGGTTGCCCGCCATAACCACGGCAAACTTCTTACCACGCATGTCGTAAGTTTTTGGTTTGCCATTCCATGTGCCCTCTACGCGTCGGGTTCCGTCACACAGTGAGATAAATCGCTGCAAGAACTCTGGGCTCGTGTGCTGAATATCATCTAGGTAAAGCAGTACGTTGTTACCCATTTCGAAAGCAAGGTTGATTTTCTCAACTTCTCGCGCCGCGTTTTGGTCTGGGGCATCTGCTGGGTCAAGAGAAGTCACCTCATGGCCAATAGACGGACCGTTGATTTTCATAAACACTAGGCCAAGTTTACGGGCTATGTATTCGATTAGGGTGGTTTTACCGTAACCCGGAGGAGAGATAAGCAGAAGCATACCCATCAAGTCCGTTCGCTTGCTGTCACCCATTGCGCCCATCTGCTTGGCAAAGTTGTCACCAATCAGAGGCAAATAGCTTTCGCTGATCAATTTATTTCGCACGAATGAGGTTAGTGGGCGAGCTTGAAACTCACTAAGACGGAACTGATTACGCGCTTCATCCAATAGCGTACCGCGTGTTTGTTGGTATGCTTCAAAGCGAGGTTGCACGATAGTGCGATGGTGATTGGCACGACTTAAAAAGTCATCCAGCACCAAGTGTAATTCACCGTCAACGATACGTGAATGCTCGCCCAATAGCCCATCAACCGTGCAAGTGAGTGAAAAGTCGACTGAACTCAGAGACTGTTCGCTGTGCTCGCGCCATACGGCAATCGCAGCAGCTTCGACGATAAACTCAGTGCCCTCTTGGTTTTGCGCTGTGTAGGCCTCTAACCATTGAATATGATCATTAAAAATGCCCATAAGAGGCTGAGTGTTATCGGGTTGCCAACCAAGGCTACGACGGAACTGAAGGTAGTCTTCACTGGTACGAACGCCATCTTGACTGACCAAAAGAGGCATATCAGCTTGCGCTAGAAGATGGATCAGGTAGTCGCACGTTTCTGCTGCGTTGGTATTCGGCAGCAGTGTAATGGTCTCACTCAGGCTCTCACTTAAGTTATCAAACGCCGTTGTGGACTTAAGGTGCTGGCGAAGCAGCAGTGCGTTAGTGGCTTTACCCTGCCACTCGCTACGAGAAGCCTTATCAAGCGATAGCAACCACAGCATGGCACAGGCGCGAGCAGACTGATTATAGCGAAGCAGACCCGCTTGTTGATATTTCGGTAGCAAGGCATCAAGGATTCTTACAGCATCACTATCATGTATCCCTTTGACATACCCTTCGCGGAAACGTGGGCCCGCAACTTGTTGGACTCGATTAAGCAGTTGCCCGTCTTTGTTCTCTTGAATTAGGGTATCGAGAGTAACGTTGTCCTCGGTATTTTGCGGATCAAACAACAAACTTGCTAAGTACTCACCACGATAAATGTCAGGAGATTCCGACGCCACATCGAGTTTTGCACTCTCTTGCAGTTCAAGAAATACCGGATCATCGATGCTCTGATAGAAATCAGTGCCAGAAATATGCAGATTGAGGCTGTCTTGTTGCTCTACCAGAGATAGGTCGAGAGGTTGTTGATTGACGCTAAATCTGTGTTTACCTAAGCGCAGGACCTTACCACCCTGCTCAAAGATATCCTGATTATCACGTAGAGCGCGCAACGACTCATCTTGTAGTGCTTTTAGGCGTGCCGCAAGGCTGTCAGCTTTGACACTGTCACCACTGTTGCGGATGTCTTCAGCTAACTGATGCAGTTTAAGCACCATAGCATCAGTCGAGAAGTAACTGTTCAGTTCTGCCGAGTCTTCAAAACGTGATACGCGCTTTTGCACGCTATTGAGGGTTACCGTTGCCGCTTGATAGAGGTTTTGCACACGACGCTGCTGATTCGCCAGCAACTGCTGCTTGTGGTTATCTAACGTTGACTGGATTTCTTCACGTTTTGCGTAGATTTCAGCAAGGAAATCGTCAAAGTCGGCAAAGCGCGACTCGAGCTTTTCGAGTTGTCCAATCAGTTTTGCTAGTTGAGCATCACACTCATCTGGTGTATTGGCTTGCTCCATTGCGCTGCTAACTGATTGAGTTAAAAGCTTAAATTGTGCGCTAAACTCAGAAGTGACTTCTTTCTTTTGTTGGCTGTCGTGCTTGAGTCGCAACTTCGCTGACACTGTATTCAGCATTGTCGTGACTTCGGTAGTCAGATCGAGGATCCGAGTAGACTGTGTCGGGTCTTGCGTCTCTATCGAAGTGACTTCTTCAGAAACCAACGCCATCTCTGCGCGCAGTTGTTCCACCCGCTCCTGCAGCTTATGAATTTCGGCCGTGCGGTCGGTTGCAGCAAGCTCAGTTTCAATCGTCGAGATCTCTGTTTTGAATGGCTCATAAGCCTGTTCTTTTTGTAACAGAGTCAGAAGGTTTTTATTCAGGTCGTTACGTTGACTGTCGAGTTGGCTAAGCAACTCATCAACGGATTCTACGCACATGTAATGCTGCTGCTTGAGCACCATTGTCCGGCCAGTTTGGTGACGTAAGTCGTTGAGCAGTGTTAGCAACAATTTCGCGTCTTGACGGGAAGCAAGCTTGACTTTACCGACCAGAGTATTGACCGCTTCGACTTCACTATCGAGCGCTTCTTTGGCATGCTGCTGCAACTGCATCACTTTAGCAAATTCATCAATAATGCTGTCTGCGGTGCCGAGCAAGGCCTCAATAGCACTGCCAACCCCGAGCGCATAGTCATGCGAGAGCCAGTGATAGTGATCTAACGTCGATTGCGCTTGAGATACCAAGGTTTCATACGCAGCTTGGGTCACCTCATCCGTTTGCGCGAGGTGACAAATAGACAGAACCGAAGACAGTGCACGAACCAATTCGGCGTTGCCAAGGTTAAACAGAGGATCGGTGCGATCGCCCTGTCCGCTGAGCTGAGAGTAATACTCCGTGGTAAAAAATGGCGTATCCCAGATTCTCAATGGGTGAATGGTTGACGCAGTCGCGTTATCTTCAAGCTGAAAGACCAGCATTTGCCCGTTAGGGTAGAGGCTCATACCGTGAGTCTCTAACGGCGCGGCAAAGCGTTTTTCAATCAGGTTATAGGTGTAAACAACATAGTAGCCATCAATCGCATTGAAGAACACATACAGAATGTCTTCCCCATTTGGTGAGTTGATCTGCTGGAAAAAGCTCAGTGACTCCCACGGCATATCGAACTGCTTGCTCTCACCATTAACCAGAACGTAGCCGTGAGAGTACAAAACACCATGTTCTTCTGGCAGAGATTTTGCCGATACCTCTAATGCGTCAACTCGATTAACCTGCTGATTAAGCGGGTTATAAAGATAATAGCGGTAATTTTTTTCACGGTTTGGCAGCACTTTGAGAGCAATTAAAGTGCCCATGAAAGCATATGAGATTTTCGCATCTGCCACGCTTTGGTGGAGGTCCTCAACAGGCTCAGAGTAGATCCCTTTACCTTCTTCGGTGTTATCTTCAACTTTAATAGTCAGATCACCATCGACACACTCTACAAAGATTTGATCTTGAATGGAGACATGTGGGCAACTGCCTAACACGTGATCTGAGCGTGTGGTTTCGATCCAGGTAATATCATTCTGCACCGCTGAGTGCAAAGAGTTGTGACCGTTTGCATCAAGGTAAGTCACGCTGTCGGCCGTGATCTGAAAACGAAATACTTTTCGGTCTTCTGAGCGCATGCCAATTTGGAAAGCAATATAAAGCGTATTCTCCTGACGCGCAATTTGGGTCAATTTAGCGTCGTTATAGTAGGTAAATAGCTCTTTAAGTTCGTGGTTGAATTTCTCGTCGCTAAGGAAGCTGTCTTCTAGCGGCAACGGCTCAATGCGAAATAGTCCATCATTATGATGAAGTTGATAAAGCCCAAACACATCACTTAGCGATGGCACGGCTTTGAGACCGACGGTGACTTGATAACCAAACAGCAGTTGCTGATTAACTTGAGCCATATCAACCGGGATACATTTGGCTTGAGTTTGCACATTGGCTTTACCAATAAGCTCTAAACTCTGCTCACCAAAGACACCTTGTCGCGCGGAGTTTAACTCAGTGGTGATTGCTTTGAGATCAGCTCCTTGTTGAAGGAGCCGAGCTTTAAGCACGTCATAAGCGCCACCCACATTGTTGGCTTCTTGTGTGTTATTTTCTGACATACTTATACCTGTAAGCCCGCTTCGATAACGAAGCGGGTATTTTGGAAGGGCAGTGATTCCTGTGAAGGATTAGTCGGCTTTAGTGAGCTTCTTGAGGAAGTCTGTGACTGCATCACCCTTAGAGTTAAGCAGGTTTGCCAAAGCGACATTAGTGAGATCAGAAGACTTAATATCAGTGTTTTCTAGAATGTCTTTGATGTCTTGCGGCAGGCTACGTGAACCTTCTTGATATTCGTTAACTAGTGGACCTAGTACTTCAGACTCGTTGAACTTGGTGTCAAGATTGGCAGCATCCATAACAGTGCGACGAAGTTGTTCCATACCTTCACCACCAAACAGTTTGATATCTGCTTTCGATAGCGAGTCAGCCAGAGCTTGTGCACTTGCAGAAGAAATATCACGCTGCATCTCGTAGCGAGCCAACTCAAGCTCTTTCGCTTGTTGTAGCTCCATAACCCACTTGTCGTGCTCGCGAGTCTTCTCGTCGTACTGCTGTGCAGCTTCAAAGCGAGCAGATTGTGATTCAGCTTCTGCCAGGCCTTTAGCACGTAGTGCTTGCGCTTCGGCTTCACCCGCTGTCTGTAGGGTATGTGCTTCCGCTTCACCCTTTTCACGAATGGCGATTGCACGCTCGCGCTCTACGCTAACTTCAGCCAGACCTGTCGCGCTGATAAATTCGCGTTCAGCTTGCGCCATGCGCTCTTTCGCAGCGGCCTCGCGCTCTTGTTGAATAAAGGACGCTTCAGCTTCTGCTTTGCTCGCTTCAAACTCAGCTTCAGCCAGTTTAACTTTAGCTTCTTGCTGTGCTTCGGCTTCTTTAACCACCAGTAGACGGTTAGCTTCAGCTTCACGGCCACTGATAGCTAACATGTTTTCTGCTTCGCGAGTCTTCGCTGTTAGCTCGGCATCTTTGGCGATCAGCGTACGCTCAGCTTCTTCCTTCGCCGCTTCTTTCTCTGCTTTAGCGGTCACAATCATTTCAAGTTGCTTCGCTTCAGCCATTGCCTCAGCTTCAACGATGATTACGCGTTTTTCACGAGAGACTTTTTCGTGAACACGTAGGTTTTCAGTCTCTTCCTCTTCACGAGCAATCTTACGCTCGATTTCAACACGCTGTGAGCGAGTTTCCGCAACGGATTTCATTGCTTCTTCAACTGAGGTCTCTTTTTCCATCTCGCGTTGAGCGACTTCGGCAGCAGTGCGAACTTTTTCAGTTTCAACAGCACGCGCTAACTCTTCTTGTTGAATCGCAATTTGACGTTGGTTAGCAGTGCGAGTGAGCTCCACTTCCATCTCAACGCTTTCACGCTTCTTCGCCACTTCTTCTTCTGTTTCCAGCTTCGCTAGTTGCTCTTGACGCTGATATTCTTGACGCTTTTCTTCAGCAAGCGCGAGTTCTTGCGCTTCGATGATTTCAACTTCACGACGAGTGCGTGCTTCTGCTTCTTTGGCTTGTTTTTCCAATTGCAAGCGGTTAGCTTCGGCTTCAACATTTTTCTTTTTCGTTACCGTTTGCTCATCTTGACGAATCGCATTGGTTTCAGTGTTTTTCACTGACGTGATTTTTGAGATCTTGCGAATACCCTCTACATCCAAGATATTATCTGGGTTGTGAGCCTCTAATGACGTTTGATCTATCTTGTCGATTACAACATCGTAGATCTTAAATCCGTCCATTTCGCTACCGATAACTTGAACCACTGCATCACGGAAATCACGGCGATTAGTCAACAGCTGCTCGAACTCAAATTGCTTAACCGCAGATTTTAGAGCTTCAGAGAATTTTGGTAAAAAGTGCTCTTCTAGACCTCTGATATCTGAGGCGCCATCTGCGGTAAATAGCTTGGCTACGCGAACAATGTCTTGCTCTTGATGATTAACACCAATGTAGAAGTCGACCTTCAAGTCAGCACGAATGTTGTCACTACAGTGCAGTCCTTCATATTCCTCACCCTCTCGGTCTTTGCTACCACTACGGATGACAGAAATCTTTTTGCGCGTAATGTCCATGTACTCACTGCGGTTAACCACAGGCCAAACAAAAGTACCTGTTAGTGATGCACGAGTTTCGTTAACACCGTTGACGATAAGTGCTTCACCTTCGCGGCGCACTTTTTTGTAGCGTGATGTAATGAAAATCAGCACCAGTAGAAATAGAGCAACGCCAGCAGCAATAAAAATGACTGCAGGAGATGCGTAAGCATATAGATTATTCACCTATTAATCCTCTGAAAAAATTATACCTTCACCACTTCATAACGTTGGGATGTGGTATCTAAAGACAAAATAACAACCTCATCGCCGTAGGCGAGAGGATTTTCACTTTGGCAATACGCGTCCAATAAAAACTCGTTGCCTTGATGTAAAACGACTATTTCTCCACGATCTTTATCTAAATTTGCACTCATTACTCTGGCGCTTAAGCCAACAAACTCTACTTGGGCAAAAGAGTTCTTGTTGCAAAATAGCGGAGCCAATGGGCGCAAAGCGATATCAGCCAGTAGAAGCGACAGATAAAGAGTGACGAGTATCAGTAAGCTACCAAGCGAATACTGAAATACCGTTGGTAAATCGATTAAAAAATGACTAGCGTAGAAACTGATTATCGTACCAATAAAGAAAGTCACTGTGAGAGCGACGGCTAATGGCACTTTTGTTAATACCTTCGGCAGCAAAAAGCTCCCTCCAGTATTTGGATCAAAATCTAAGAAGTCTAACTCGCCAATAGCACTCCCTAAAAAATCAAAAATCATGTCTATCAACATGACGAGAAAAAGAATGCAGAATGGGACGGAAAAGAACATGACCGGAAAAGAGAGTAACCTTTCCCAAAAGATGGCTAATTCCATTTAAATAACCAGCGCTCCGTATTTAGACCAGCTAAATACTCTAAGTTAAACAAAAGTGTATCTATTTTTCGGCCTTCATCATATCACAGCTTAAAAAATCAAGTCGTTGTATTTTATAGTCAAAATCACATAATTGCCTGTTATTTTAACTATGAACATTTCATGTTTGAATATTAATAGTTCTATCGAAATAGATAATCTTCGACCTCGTTGCGTGATCCGGTGGGACTGACTAGGAGCTTACCCGCTGATTAGCGACATCAATCAATCGTCCTAATCTTATACCGAAACCTTTTTACACAAGTACTGACAGGAAAAAAGCAAAACCTATTTATCTGTTGCTACTCATCCCTAAGTGACTTCAAGGTACAGGCAGCACAAGCCAAGCAAGCTCACCCGAAGAGGGTTAATATCTTGCAATCACTTGGGTATGGTGAATTTTAGGCAAAAAAAGAGCCGCTAAAGCGGCTCTTGATGTTTCGTTACTTGGGAATAACTGGCTAAAGGTTATTCTTTGCCAAAGACGTTGTTCTCTTGCTCTTGTACGCGGATAAAAGTCGTGCGCTTGGTCAACTCTTTGAGTTTCGCAGCACCTACATAAGTACAGGTAGAACGCACGCCACCGAGAATATCAGAAATCGTGTTGTGTACTGAGCCACGGAATGGGAGGAGAACGGTTTTACCCTCTGCCGCGCGGTACTGCGCTACGCCACCAGAGTGCTTATCCATCGCCGACTGAGATGACATGCCGTAGAATTTCATCAGCTGCTTGCCATCTTTCTCGATGACTTCACCGCCAGACTCCTCGTGACCTGCTAGCATACCGCCAAGCATAACGAAGTCAGCGCCGCCACCGAAGGCTTTCGCTACATCACCCGCGCAAGCACAGCCGCCATCGCCGATAATCATGCCACCGAGGCCGTGAGCGGCGTCCGCACACTCGATGATTGCTGAAAGCTGTGGGTAGCCAACGCCTGTTTTAACGCGCGTAGTACATACCGAGCCAGGGCCGATGCCAACTTTAACGATATCCGCACCCGCTAGAATCAGCTCTTCACACATATCACCGGTCACCACATTACCTGCTGAGATGGTCTTAGTTGGGAAGTGTGCACGCACTTTTTCTACGTACTCAACCAAATGCTCTGAGTAACCATTGGCGATATCGATACAGATAAACTCGAGATCATCGCTTAGCGCCATGATGTCTTTAGTTTTTTCAAAATCACGATCTGAAGTCCCTGTCGAGACAAACACCTTGTTCAGGGTCTCTTTGCTGGCGCCTTTGACAAACTCAGCCCACTGCTCAACCGTGTAGTGTTTGTGCATCGCAGTCATTACGTCGTGCTCGGCCAGTGCGGTTGCCATTTCAAAGCTGCCCACCGAGTCCATGTTTGCTGCGATCACGGGCACACCTGACCATTGACGACCGCTATGCTTGAAGGTAAACTCGCGGGTTAAATTTACTTGAGAGCGGCTTTTGAGCGTTGAACGCTTTGGGCGGAATAGGACGTCTTTAAAACCGAGCTTAAGTTCTTGTTCGATACGCATTGTGTATTTCCTTGATTCATCTATCGATGTGTCACTCAGAGTGCGTAGTAAAATCGTTGGCAGACGAGCTTACTTTTCTTCGGACACAAAAAAACCGGAGCGTTGGCAGACGCTCCGGTTTTCAGCATTATAGGCTGTGATTTATTTCCGGCAAGTCTGATAATTGCATTTTTTTTGTGATACCATCACAGAAAGTTGCATATCTACGGCCACCCAAGTGAATTTTGTTCTATGTTATCAATCACTTAACATAACACCTCTATAACTATACCGAGTCACCCGCCATCATTAACCGCTTATTTTGTCTACTCAAACGACATTTAAAACCCTTTTCGCGATAAATTGGTTGCCCATAAGAGGCCTATTTCACTTTTTCTAAACCGTTTGACCTCACAAATTAGTTTAATTCCTAGTGTAAATCCGCGAGATGATTGATCATCTTACGCAGCTCCGGGATCAAATCTGATGCCAATAAGCCAATTTCACCAGATTGCTCAGCACACACATCGGCACTCGAGCTGTGAATATAGACTCCAAGCAGAGTGGCCTCAATCAAGCTGTATCCTTGAGCAATAAATGCCCCAATTAGCCCTGCTAATACATCACCCATCCCACCGGTTGCCATGCCTGGATTGCCTTGCGTACATACCCAAGTCGTGTGACCATCAAAGATTAAAGTCCCCGCTCCTTTGAGCACTATGATGCCTCGATAGCGCTGCCATAACGCTGCCACTGCCGCATATCGGTCACGCTCAACCTCTTGAATCGAGCAATTCAACAGCCTTGCGGCCTCGCCGGGGTGAGGAGTCAAAACCCAATGGTGATGGGTGCGAGGGTGGTTAGCTAAATAATTGAGCCCATCGGCATCGACCACCATGCCTGCACAGTTAGCCATAAACTGATGCTCGAACACGCTTTTGCACACGCTGTCTGCCTTGACGCCCTGACCCAAGCCGGGTCCTAAGACAAGCGCGTCGGCCCAGGCTAATTGCTGTTGTGCACACTGCCCCCAACGACTAGCCATTAACTCAGGTTGTCCCGCTTGCAAGGCTGGCAGAGATTGCTCATCAACACAGGCTCTGACCAATCCAGCCCCTACTCGCAGTGCAGCCCCACTCGCAAGCCGCACCGCGCCAAGCATGCCCGCTGCCCCACCCACGACAAGCAGACGGCCATGACTGCCTTTATGCGCAGTCGCTCGTCGTTTTATGGTAAAACTCGAGAGGTACTTATCGCTGATCACCTCAATGTTACTAGGCTCGAACTGGTGTAGCGTGTGAGTGGCGATATCAAGTGGCGCAAAGTGCAATTTACCGCAATGATGGCGCGCTTCCCCAGTGACCAAGCCGCGTTTAACACCAATAAAGCTCACCGTTGCGCTGGCCCTGACTGCCGTGCCCATCGCCTGGCCGGTATCAGCGTTTAGCCCTGAGGGTAAGTCCACCGCCACCACGGGGGCTGTCATGGCATTAATTTGATGAATAATTGCAGCATAATCCGACCTCACTTCACCACTTAGCCCTGTGCCCAGCAGTGCATCGATCACCACATCGGCTTGAACGTCTAACCCAAGTTCATCCGTCGCTAACTGGGGTGCGCCCCAACGCGAGATATAATGTTTGCGAGCCTTGGCCGCATCACCTTGATTGTCAGTGCATGACTCCAGCTCGAGCAAGGTAACGGCAAAACCGGCAGAGCGGGCTAAATCGGCAACCACATAGCCATCTCCGCCATTGTTGCCCTTACCACAAACCACCAGCCAGTGCTCGGCGTTCGGAAAATTCGCTTGGCCATATTCAAACACGGCTTGGCCTGCCTTGAGCATCAAGTCATAAAGAGGGAAATGATAATGCTCCGCGATTTTTTGCTCGCCGCGCTTGATCTGTTCACTGGTGTATAAAAACTGGACATCCTTCATCTTACTGCTCCCTTCTCTTCCCTCTATTGGCAACCAATAACTATCGGCAACCTAAACTCACTCCATGTGACCACAAAAATGTCGACCTGAGAGCCTGCATTAATATTACTTGGATATAGGAAGAGTGTAAGGGATTGCCCCTTCAGCTGCTGAGTCACAGATCGATTAACCTTTATTTCAAGATAGGCTGGTTAATCGAGACAAAAGGCAATTACCTCAAAGCTGTGAAGTCATCGAGGTGGTGAGATTTTAGCTTGAGCAAGAATGAAAAGCCTGATTGGGCTAGCTACAGAAAGACAAAAGGCGCACGATCTAGGTGCGCCTTATCCCTCGTGACTCATTACGTGAGCTTGCGGACCGTTCCAAATAAGAATAGAAACAGTGATATACGAGGATGCAGAAATGAAGTATGAATCCATCCAAATTGTAGGTAAGGCCGTTTTGTCCTCCCTGCGAGTTGAACTGTCATGCCTTACCTTTTAAATATGGCTCAACTTACCTAAAATGCAAACTTAGTTTGGGTTTTTCTTGTCTTATCATTTCCCTTTCACAACTGCACTCAAAATGCATTGTTTGCTAGAATATGCCCCACTAAATTTGCGTAACTTGGTTAAGCACTAAAGCCATGTTGCCGTTTAAAGTACATATCCCATTGAATTAGCCCGTAAATCATCGTTAGAGATAGCCCCTTGAACTGGAGAAGACTCACCCAATTTCAGAACGTTCCCACCTCACAAGCCTCCCTCGCCCTTGGCGTGATTGGGCTAGGGCAAGCGTGGGCGCTGTATTTACCTAGCGTTGGTGGTCCTGCCCAGCCATTTTTGGCCGCGTTTGGTGCTTTCTTGCTCGGCCCGGTGCTGATCAAGTACCTACTGCATCCGCGTCTCTACTTCAATGACATTCGTCACCCGCTTAGCGGGAGCCTGATGGCACCGATGAGTATGGCGCTGTTGATTTTGTGTGATTACCTTGCGCTGATCTCGCCATGGATTGCCTATCCTCTGTGGATGCTTGCAATCACCTTGCATTTAACCAATATGTTGGTGTTTTTTTCGCTGCAACTGCGCAATTTCAAGATGTCGAACATAGTCCCGAGTTGGTTCTTGTATCCGGTGGGCATGATCAGCAGCTCGCTCGCCGGCACCCAATTTGGCTATAACGTTTTCTCAGTTACCTTGGTCGAGATCTGTATAACGATCTACTTCTTTATGTTGCCATTGGTGCTGTATCGCTTGGTGTTTGAGGGCATGCTCCCAAAACGCGCTCGTCCGACGCTGGCGATCATGGCCGCGCCAATCAACCTGACACTGGCCGCCTACCTAGTCAATTTTGACGACCCAGACCCAATTCTGACCGGGGCGCTGGCGGGCATCGCGGTCACCATGACTTTGCTGATCTATATCTGCTATATCCGATTGATGAGATTGAGATTTCAGCCATCTATTGCGGCAGTAACCTTCCCTTCGGTGATCAGTGCGGTAGCCATGTATCGATTGACCGATTTCTTTGAGCACTTCCATCCCCATTGGCACTGGCTGCATAAGTTTGGCTTTCTCGAGCTCACCATCGCAACCGTAATGGTGGTTTGGGTGATCTTGCGCTACTTCACCATGTACTGGCCAGAGCTTAAGCTGTCGCGCTTTGTGAATGAGCGCATGAACGGCAGAGAGTGTTAGCCCGCTCTGAGATGCTTCGAGCGGGCCTAGCGCTAGCGAACCACGGACAACTGGCTGCCTGCTCGCGAAGGAGTCACATCAATTCGCAGGTTCATCTGCTCTTTCAGCTCTGTAACGTGCGAAATAATCCCGATGGTTCGACCGCTTTGTTGCAGCTCCATCAAGGTTTGGATGGCCAAGTCCAACGACTCAGGATCTAGGCTGCCAAAGCCCTCATCGATAAACAGGGTATCAAGGCGGATACCGCCACTGTATGACTGCACCACATCGGACAAACCAAGCGCGAGAGACAGCGCCGCCATAAACGACTCACCGCCAGAAAGGGTCGCAACATCACGCGTTTTGCCGCTATAGGCATCCTCGACCAACAGATCCAAGCCGGAGCCAACGTTGCCCTTGGCACGCTGCTCTTTGCGCAGTAACTCATAGCGCCCTTTACTCATCACTCGCAAGCGCTGAGTTGCCTGAATAAGCACGTCATCGAGTAGAACGCCCAGCACAAAGCGATGCAAACTCACTTTTGAACCGGTCTTGCCATTGGCGACATCGCTCAGCGTGCCATAAACCTGATACGCTTTGTCCAGCTTGTCGTTTTGCTGGTAAAGCTCAGCCAAGCGTAGCTTGACTTTGTTTAGGTTCGTTGCAACGGCTTGCACTTGAGTATGCTCAGTGAGCGCTTGCTGATAGCTTTGGCGCAGCGACTCTAACTCTGTCGCCAAGCGCTGGAGATCGGGCTGTTGCAGCTCACTGAGCTCAACGCTCAACTGCTGTAGTGCGCCAGCATTTTTGGCCAGCGACTGATCAAATGCTGTCAGCTCTGCCTGGATTTGCCCAACCTGCTCCTCGCTTAATACCGCCTGTTGGAAGGCCTGATCACTATCAAATTCACTCTGGTTAAGTGCTCGTTGCCATTGCTCTTGTCGCTCAAACTCTTGCTTTTGACACTCCCTGCTCTGTTCAAGCGTGCTGGCCTCTAGGGTGGTGGCGGCCGTCATAGCTTGCACACTGCGATTGAACTCAGTTTGTGCCCGCTCTAGATTCATTTTTAGCTGACTAATCTGATGGACTAGGCTCTGCTGGGCTTGCTTTGTCGTCACAAGGTCGAGATTTTCATCCCCCAGCGTACGACGCAGACTGGCTATCTGCCCTTCGAGCATGGTTTTGTCTTGCACGGCCACCTTGTACGCCTGCTCCTGGCTTTGTAAACGCGCTTGTTGCTGAGTGATCTGCTGCTGGCAGAGGCTTAATGCTTTGGTTGCTTGCTCAACGTTCCACTGCTTGTGGTGTTGAATTTGCTTGTCGAGCTCTTGTGTTTGCTGCTGTAAGGTTTGAGCCTCCTGACTCAGCTGTGAGTCTAGGTGACGCCGCCAGCCCTCGAGTGCTTTCTCAACCTTGCTCAAGGCGATCTGCTGGGCCTGACACGCTCGCTGCTGCTCCTCGACCCAAACTAAGCTCTGCTGCTGCTGAGCGCGTGCGGCATCAACCTGTGCTTTCGTCACCAAGCTACCTGCCGCTAATGCGGGTTTGGGGTGGCTATCACTCCCACACACCGGACAAGCGACCCCATTCTCTAACAACTGAGCCAATTGCGCAGCTTGGGTGCTATGCCATTGATACTCCTGCTGGTCAGCAAACTGCTTGTGCTGATTAAACGCTTGTTGACGACGTGCAAGCTCAGCATTGGCGGCGGTCAGATTAGCTTGGCACTGCTCTAGAGCCGTCTGCGTGGTCGCGACCTCAGTAAGTGTGTTGAGCTGTTTACTGATCGCTTGGGCTTGCTGCTCAAGCAGTGGCAAGGTCAACGCTGATTGCTTGGCCTGATCCAGTTGTTCGGTCAGTGCCTTTAGCTGCTGCTCTTGCTGCTGCAACTGAGCCAGCTGCTGTGCCAGTGTTCGTTCGTGTTCAGCCACACCTTGTTCGGCAGTGCGCAATGCCTGCTGCTGATGATCAAACTGACTGAGCTGGTCAACACGCGCCTCAAGTTGAAAACGACGCTGCTCAAGCTGTGTAAGCGACTCCGCCTGCGTCTTAGCAACCTGTAACCCTTGACCTTGCTGCTCATGCTCTGCTTTGGCCAGCGTAAGCTGAACATTAGCCTGTTGATGAGCCTCCACCGCTTTACGATACGCAACTTGGGCTTGGGACAGCGCCTGAAAAGCCGGCACCAGGCCAATCGCCTGACGAGCTTGGTGTAACTGGCTGCGGCGCGTGTTCATCGAGTCACTTTGCTGCTCAAGCTGCTCATGCTCAAGCTTAAGTTTGGCCTCACTGGCAAACTTGGCGCTGATTTCTTGTCCTTGTTGCAGGGCAGCTTGCGCCACTTCTTGCGCCTTTTTCGCCGCGCTCAGTGCTGAGCTCGCCTGCTCAACTAAGGGCACTTGAGCCGATATCGCCGCCGTTAAGTCTTGCTCTGACTCCACCTCAGCCAGCTCCAACACCCCTTTGATTTGATTATCAAACTGCTCTTTTTGCTTGCGGATATCCGCCGCTTGCTCAAACAAAATCCGCTCAATATCGCGGTAAATATGCGTCGAGAAAAGTTGGCCAAATATCTGTTCACGCTCTTTAGAGTTTGCTGTCAACAGCTCACGAAAACGCCCCTGCGGGATCACCATAACTTGGCGAAACTGTTTTACATCCAGTCCCATGAGTTCGATAACGTGTTTAGCAACCGGGTTAGGTCGATTGACCAACAGCTGCTCTTCGCCATCAATGATTTGATAAAGTGCCGCGCTGTGGGTTTTCTTAGTTGTACCTTCACCGCGCTGCTTCGGAACTTGTTGCTCCGGGCTGCGCTCAATACGGTATTGCTTACCCCCTAACGCAAACGTGAACTCAACTTGGGTCAATTGGCTTGGCTGAGCTTGGTCACAACGCATCTGATCGCCCGTACGCTCACTGCCTGTAGTCTCACCGTACAGGGCAAAACAGATCGCATCGAGCAGGGTACTTTTACCCGCGCCAGTCGGGCCATTGATCAAAAACAGCGGCGCTTGACCAAGTTCATCGAAATTAACTTCTTGGCGCGCTGCAAAAGGGCCAAAAGCCTGAAATAGTAGTTTAATTGGCTTCATCGCTTAACTGTCCTTTTGCTTGGTGAGTGTCTCAATGACCGTCGCAATCGCCGCATCTTGCTCGTCACTTAATGGCTGGTTCTGTACCTCGGCAAAAAAATCCTTAAACATATCCAGCTCGCCACGCGCCAAACGTGCACGCCCTACATCTTGGTCAACACCAATCAACATACCCGGTTTCTCGAGGTGCAATACATTGGGATAGACAGTCCGCAACTTATCCATCGGGTCAAGGATCGCGTGTTGATCAAGCAGCCTAACCAGCAAGTAGTCATGTGCATCTGGATCGGTTTCTCCCGCTGCGATGATCTCGTCGAGATACCCCTCAATAATGCGCATTTGGTGCGGCGCACGAAACTCTATCGGCGTGGCGCTTTTGAAGCCGTTGCTGTCAAACTCGACCAGCGTCATACCCTTGTTATGGTGCTGCTCAGAAAAGCTGTATTTCATCAATGAACCACTGTAGCGAATATACTCAACAGCGCGCTTTTGTGCTTGATGTAGGTGCCCCAAGGCGACGTAATTGAACGGAATAAAGTGCTGGCTGTTGACCCTATCAGACCCACCAATGGAGAGTGGACGCTCAGAATCAGACTCCATCGCACCATCAACAAAGCAGTGACTGATCAGCACCTTGTTCTTATGCTCTCCTGCCGCAGTGAGGATGTTGTCACACAACAGCGCATGCGCCTCATCATGACTCGCCACCGGCTGCTGATAGTAATGGCGCACCTGCTCTGGGTCGTTAAATGGCATGCCATAAAACGCTACCTCTCCGGCTTGCTCACTACGCAAAATAATCGGCGTCAGCATCGAATCGAAATCACTGATAATATGCAGCCCCGCCGATTTCATCTGCTGCGCTGCAAAACCCAAGCGCTGCGCCCCATCATGGTTACCCGGAATAACAATCATCGCGATTCCAAGTTCACGACAGATGGTATCGACGGTTTGATTCATGAGTTCAATCGCCGCAGTGGGCGGCACCGAGCGATCATAGATATCACCAGCCACGATCACCGCATCGACGGGGTTGTCACGCAGGTAGGCAATAAAATCATCTAACACCGCTTTCTGATCATCAAGCAGCGACAAATTATGAAACTGGCGACCAAGGTGCCAATCAGAGGTATGAATAAATTTCATGCTAAGTTCAAGATAACTGGGGCAATAACCCCATCATACTTTAGCGAGAGGCGAGAGGCGAGAATTCGAGGTTCGGGGTTCGAGGTTCGGGGTTCGAGGTTCGAGGTTCGAGGTTCGAGGTTCGAGGTTCGAGGTTCGAGGTTCGAGGTTCGAGGTTCGAGGTTCGAGGTTCGAGGTTCGAGGTTCGAGGTTCGAGGTTCGAGGTTCGA